>CAWCAL010000022.1:0-47560 GCA_963793475.1 uncultured Acidimicrobiales bacterium | reverse complement strand
CATGGAGCTCCTCGATGAGCTTCACGACCAGCTCCTCACCCTCGATGCCCGGTGATCGATGCCTGATCCCGTCCATCGCGATCTGACGCACGAGGCTCGACATGTCGAGGGCCATGGCCACCCGTTCGGCCCCGGTCTTGCTGCGGAGGACCGCACGCTGCAGGCGAGCCGCCTCGGCACTCGTATCCATGGCCCTCACCACTCCACGATACTTCTAGTGGGTAGGACAGCCGGCCGTGCCAGATTGGGACCGCATGGTCACCCCTTGAGACGCCGAGGCGGACTACATCTTCCAGTAGGCGGTCATCGACGTGATCTTGCCCTCGTCGTCGAAGGTCATGACATCGATGGCCTGCACGACGAAGCCGCCGGAGTCGAGCTCGACTGGAACGGGGGGCCTGCGTCGGGGACGGCGTGCACCGGGCCGGTCAGCTTCGCCGACACACCAACGCCCGGCAGCGTCCGTAGAAGGCGCGGACGTCGTCCTGCCCGGTGCGGACATCGGCGCCCACCGGATCCTCGACGGTGCAGTCGTCGGCGAAGAGCGCCATCAGGGCGTCGACGTTCTCGTCGCCGAGCAGCGAGACGTACGTCTCGCAGGCTTGTCCAGCTGGGCGCTGGTGAGTTCGGGCAAGGGTGACTCCCCTGTTCGTCGTCATCCGGTTGCGGAATGGTGGTGCTACCGGTGCTGGCCGAGGCTACGAGACGGCAGGGGCAGGTGGTTGTCCAGGGCCTCGAAGTATCGCAACGGGTCTCCGTCGTGGTCGAGCGCCAGCAGCTCGTCGCGGGTTCGGCGGCTGTTGAGCACCCGATGGGCCTCCCAGAATCCGCAGAGCAGCGTCCAGCCGGGCTCTCCTCGGCCGAGCGGCGCCGTTCGGTCCCCGTGTCGACACAGATCGGTGGCAGTCCCGCTGCGGCGACATCCTTCTGAACGCCGGCGAGCGCCGTGTCGATCTGCGAATCGAGCTCCGGCCGTCGCGGTCACCCCGCGAGCCGACGGCGCCGTGCAGGTCGCTCTCGTGGGTGAACAGGTCGGCGAGGAGCAGGCCTGCGCCCGGCAGGAGGTCGGTCAGGGCATCGTCATCGCTGGCCCACCAACGAGCGAGGTCGGTGATCGAACGCTTCCGCGTGCTCGTCCACCAGGCCGCGGAGCCACGGGTTCGGGTCCCCACCGCCCATGACGGCCTCGGGGATGTCGCCGGCGATGATCGCCATCGGCATCGAGACCAGGTGGGCCACCAACTGGTGGACCGTCCAGTCCGGACAGGCCGGCACCCGGGTGGCGAGCGCACCGTCGTCGAGGATGACAGCAGCGCGGGCCACCGGCTCGCGGATGTCGAAGTACATGGAGACGAGTCGATCGCTCATGTCGGTACCTCCGCGGTGTGGTTGCAGTTCGGGTCCAGGCCCGTTGCCCACGACTGAAGTCTAGTTCTAGTATCGGCGCATGACGTCTTCAAACGGCAACAGCGATCGCTACACGATCATCTCGGCGGACACCCACGCGGCGCGAACCACGAGACGTATCGGGAGTACCTGGATCCCGCGTTCCACGAGGACTTCGACGCGTGGCGGGGGAGTACAAGAACCCGTGGAAGGACCTGCGCGACAACGATTGCGGCTGCGCAACTGGGACGACGATCGTCGGGATGCCGACCAGCTCGCGGACGGTGTGGTCGGAGAGGTGCTCTTCCCGAACACCGTGCCGCCGTTCTACCCGGGTTTCGTGCTCTTCGCCGCGCCGCCGAAACCCGAGGACTACGAGCACCGCGTGCCGGCATCCACGCGCACAATCGCTGGCTGGTGGACTTCTGTGCCCGGCGCCCGCGCACGGGCCGGCATCGGTCAGATCTTCGTGAACGACATCGACGACGCGATCGAAGACGCCAGGTGGATCAAGGAGCACGGGCTGCGCGGCGGAGTGCTGCTGCCGACGGTCGCGCCTGATGTGAGCTGGGTGAAGCCCCTCTACCACCCGGAATACGAGCGGCTCTGGGCGGCGCTGCAGGACCTCGACGTTCCCGTGAACCTGCACGCAGGCACGGGTTCGCCCAACTACGGACGCTTTCGGTGACCCGATGATCATGATCGCCGAGGTCGGGTTCTACGGGCAGCGGGCCTTCGTGCACATGCTGCTCTCGGGCGTCTTCGAGCGGTTCCCCCGGCTGCGGTTCGCCATCACCGAGGTCGGACCCTCGATGTTCCCCGAGCTCTGAGCGAGCTCGACTCCGTCATCCGAAGGTCCAAGCCGGCGCGATCGGCGAGCTGAAGTACCGGTCCGAGGACGCACTTCCCCGCACGGCGACCGAGTACTTCCACCAGAACTGTGGCTCGGTGCGAGCTTCCCCGGCCCCGCCGACCTGGCCGCCCGCGAGATCATGGGCCCGACCGGTTCATGTGGGGCAGCGACTACCCCCACGACGAGGGCACCGTGCCGTTCACCCGCGAGCACCTGCGCGAGGTCTTCAGCGAGGTCGCGAGCCCGAGATGCGCCGGATCCTGGGCGAGAACGCGGCGAAGCTCTACGACTTCGACCTCGACGCGCTCGCACCGCTCGCGGCCGAGTACGGCCCGACCGTCGTCGAGATCCGCGAACCGCTCCTCGAGCTTCCCGACGAGCCCAACAGTGCGCTGCTGCGTGCCGCCGGCCAGGGCGTCATGGCATGAGCCGGTCCTCGACCTGTCTGGCGCCGGCTGACCGCGCCCTCCGGTGCCTCGACACTCCACCCGGCCCCGTGCGGCACCGCCGCGCGCGACATCCCCGACGTCGCGACCCTTCGAACCGACCAGCGTGAGCGGCGCGACCGCATCGTCGACGCCGCCGTCGGGTTGATGGCCACGGTCGAGTACGCAGACATCCAGGTGAAGGACATCGCCGACCGGGCCGACGTCGCCCTCGGCACGCTCTACCGCTACTTCTCCTCGAAGGACCACCTATGGCGGAAGCGCTGCTGCGATGGTCGAGTGGATTCGCTGAGCGGGCCACCGCCGGACGCGGCACGACCGCCCCGGAGCGGGTCGCCGCCGTCTGCACGAGGGCGGCCCGAGCGTTCGAGCGCCAGCCACTCGTGTACGGCGCGCTCATGCAGCTCCAGGCCACGCAGGACCCCTACGCCCGCGCCTGCTTCGCCACGTTCGCCTCCCGCCAGACCGCGGCCTTCGGGCGCGCTCCCGCGACCTGGCCCCCCAGACCCGCACCGACGTCGTCAACGTCATGAGCGCGGTGCTCGCCGAGGGTCTCCGCGGCTGCGCGACCGCTACGCTCAGCCGAGCCGACTCCGCCGCCGCATCGCCCGTGCCGCCGAGCTCGTCGCGGTGGCCTGAGGCGAGAATCCGGAGGATTTCCCGATCGGGCGTACGCTCGGGGCCATGCGAAGGCTCACAACGTTCATGGTCGTGATCGGTCTGCTCCTGGCGGCATGTGGTGACGACGACTCGTCCTCGGATGCGACGGGAGCCGACACCTCGGTGACGACGACGGCCGCCGAGACCACCGACCCGACGGCCACCTCGACCACGACGGCAGCCGGGCCTGCAGCCCCGTTCCGCATCGCCACCTACAACGTGGGGCTGGCCGAGGGATTCGTGCCGCTCGCGACCGAACGCCAGCCGCTGGTGGCCGAAGCACTCGCCGGGCTCGATGCGGACGTGGTCTTCCTCCAGGAGGTCTGGACCCCCGAAGCGGCCGCCGAGCTCACCGAAGTGACCAGCGCCGCGTTCCCCGAGGCCGTCTTCCCGGAACCCATCCCTGACACCGAGCTCGGCGACCCGGCCTGCACCGTCGACGAGCTGGACGACCTCGAGGCCGCATCGCACAGAACTGCGCCGACGCCGGCCCCGACGAGCTGGTCGAGTGCGTCCTCACCAACTGCGCCAGCCAGTACGCCGGACTCTGCGAGGAGTGCCAGACCTGCATCGCCGCCAATGTCGGCAACACCATCGAGGAAGGCATCGCGAACTGCACCACGGCCAGCTCGGCCTTCGCCTACGTTGGGTCGGTGGGCATCGGACTGCTGAGCAAGGCGGTCATCCTCGACACCGACGTCCTGGTGCTGGAGAGCAGCCTGAACCGACGAGCCGTACTCCACGCCCTGGTCGACGTCGAGGGCTTCGGGCCCGTCAACGTCTTCGGCACCCACCTCTCGGCGGTGTTCTCCGACATCCCCTATCCCGGCGAGGGAACCTGGGAGCAAGAACAGGCGACCCAGATCGCCGACGTGCTCGCCTACATCGACACGCGCTCCGAGCCCGGCGACCCGGTCGTGCTGCTGGGCGACTTCAACACCGGACCGGAGGGAGCGCGGTACCAGGCCGAGATCGCCGCCAACTACGAGCCCTCACCGCGGGGACGCTCACCAACCCCTATGTCGAGGCCGACGACGCCCGCTGCACCTTCTGCGGCGACAACCCGCTGGTGGGCGGTGACGCCGCGGTCGTGATCGACCATGTCTTCACCCGAGACCTGAGCGCAAGCGCCGAGGCGGAGCGCATCCTCGACGGGCCGCTGATGATCGACGTGGACGGCAGTGAGACCACGACCGCCCTGTCCGACCACTACGGCGTGCTGCTCACTCTGACGCTCGACGCGGCCGGATGACCGACCTCGAGGATCAGCAGGCCAGACGGCGATGGTTCGACGCGACGATCTCCGATCTCCACGGCCGGTTCGCTTCCCTCACCGAAGGGGCTCCGGCCGGCTACATCCCCGAGCTGGCAACCGTCGATCCCGAGCAGTTCGCCATCGCCGCCATGACCGTCGACGGCGAGACCTTCGGAGCCGGTGACACCACTCATCGCTTCACCATCCAGTCGATCTCGAAGCTGCTGCTGTACGGGCTCGCCCTCGAGACCCACGGACGTGAACGCGTGCTCCGCCACGTCGGCGTGGCGCCGACCGGCGACGCGTTCAACTCGATCGCTCTCGACGACGACCGCGCCCCGAACCCCATGGTCAACGCAGGCGCCATCACGATCACGGACCTGGTCGAAGGGGACGACGTCGAGGCGCGCGTCGAGACGGTGCGGGCGATGTACGAGCGCTACCTCGGTCACCGCCCCGAGGTCGACCGCACGGTGTGGGCCTCCGAGCGGGCGACCGGCAACCACAACCGCGCCATCGCCTACCTGTTGCTCGATCAGGAGATCATCGGCGATCGGGTCGACGAGACGCTCGACCTCTACTTCGCGCAGTGCTCGGTTCTCGTCACCGCCGGCGACCTCGCAACGATCGCCGCCACGCTGGCCAACTACGGAGTCAACCCCACCACCGGTCAGCGGGTCGTCTCGCCCGACGTGGCCCGAGACCTCCTCACCGTCGCGCTGACGTGCGGGATGTACGACTACGCCGGCGAGTGGGCGTACTCGGTCGGGATCCCGGCCAAGAGCGGCGTCGGTGGCGGCATCCTCGGGATCCTGCCGGGCGTCGGTGGCATCTCGACCTTCTCACCCCGACTCGACGAGTACGGCAACAGCGTGCGCGGCCTGCGCGTCTTCGAGGAGCTGTCCCGCACGTTTCACATGCACCTGTTCGACCACGACCGCCCGTGGACCGAGACCGGCCAAGAGCGAGGCTGAGAACCTGCGTTGGACGCCGCAGTGGCGACACGTCTCCGGCACCCGTCTACAGTCCCCGCCGACGACAACGCTCTGAGGGGTTGCGAACGATGGAGAGTCCGACGATGCGCCACCGGGGCGGCAGGCCCCTGGGCACGGCGATCACGATCGGCGTGCTGGTGCTGCTGGGCGCCTCATGTTCGTCGGACGACGACACGGCTTCGTCGGACGACGACACCGCCGGTGCCGAATCCACCCCGGTGGTGATCGACATGGCGACCGACATCACCACCCAGGTCGACGTCGGGGAATTCACCATCACCGAGGGTGCCGACGTGGTGGGGTGCTCAACCGGTCGGTTCTTCAACACGGACCAGGACGACGGATCGGTCAGCAGCACGCTGACGTGCGAGTCCGGCCCCGGCGAGGGCGATCTGAAGGTGCAGTTCGAGCCCACGTTCGTCGAAGGGCAGGAGGACGAGTTCGAAGGACCGTGGAGTTTCCTCCCGGGCACCGGTGACTTCACCGGTCTCGAGGGAGGCGGCGAGTTGTCGGCCCTGCGTGACATCTCGGCCGGGACGATCGACCAGACCCTGACGGGAGACGTCGCCGTCGCCGAGAGCGCCGAGGCGGACAGCGCCTGAACGGACGGCCGTCACGCTCGCAGCGGCTCCGAATGGGCCGAGCTTCGCCAACTCCATCTCGGGGGTGCGGATGTCGGCATCCAGATCGTCGGACCTGTCGTTTGGCGGTATCGCTCATCTGCGACGCTCCTCGGTCGGCGACCAGTGGGCGTCATCGGGACGTGGCGCTCCACCGGGCTTCTCGGCCCCGACGAGCTGGCTGACCGAGTCACGCTCCGGGTGAGTGGAGCCGGGACGGCGAGGCGTCTAGCGGAGTCCGTTCCGGAGGCGCTCGAAGGCCTCCACCGCTGCGGCTTGGATGTCGAATCCATCGTTGCTGGCCGCCCACTGGAAGAACACCTCCTGCAAGGTGCCGACCACGGCCGATGCGGTCTGTCGAACCTCCAGTTCGTCAGGCGGTAGCCGGAGACGTCGTGCGAAGTCGACGCTGAGCCGGTCCGTTGCGCCGTCGTACGCATCGAGCAGGGCGCTGCGCAGCGCGGGTGTGCTGCGCAGCTCGCGGAGGTAGGGCGCTTCGATGGGGGCGGGCAGGAGATCGATCGCCTCGGCGCTCTCCGCGGTCTGCAGGCAGGCCTCGACGGGACGCAGATCGCCCGGGAGTTGCTCGAGCACCGTGATCGTCCTGTCGATCCGGTCCTCGAGCGGCACCAGGAACACCGCCGCCTTGGTCGGGAAGTACCGGAAGAACGTTGGCTCGCTGACCGCCGCGCTCGCCGCGATCTCGGCGACCGTCGTGGCCTCGTACCCCTTGGCGAGGAACAGTTCGATCGCCGCCTTTCGCAGCGTGAGGCGGGTCCGGTCCTTCTTCGCCTCGCGGAGGCCCGGCGCGCTCATGCCGGCGAGCCTAGCCACTCGGAGGTAGATTTGTCATTGACCCACGTTTGTAAGTGACTAACATCTCTGCCACGCCCGCCGCCCGAGGACCGGGGGCAGCCCCAACCCAACTCCCGCTGGAGGACCTGTGATGAGTGATGCCCTGGACGACATCGACGAACTGGTGTCGGCGGCCGACGACATGCCGGAGATCGAGCTGGCCCGGCTCGGAGCAGGCGTGGGAGCCGCGGCCGACCTGACGCTGGAGGACATCAACCCGGCCAACCCCCACCTGTTCGCCGAGGACCGCTGGCAGGATCACTTCGCTCGCCTTCGGGCCGAGGATCCGGTCCACCTCAACGAGATCGACACCGCCGGCCGGTACTGGTCGATCACGAAGTACGACGACGTGCGCGCCATCGACGGCAACTGGCAGGACTTCTCCTCTGCCCGCGGCATCACCCTCGGAGCGAAGCCGGGGGGCGCGGAGACCATCCAGGACGTCGTGAGGACGTTCATCGCCATGGATCCTCCCGAGCACACCGAGCAGCGGAAGACGGTCCGATCCGTCTCCGCCCCCAGTCACCTCCGCCGCATCGAGTCACTGATCCGCGAACGCACCGCGAACGTGCTCGATGCGCTCCCCGAGGGGGAGACCTTCGACTGGGTGGACGAGGTGTCGATCGAGCTCACCACGCTGATGCTGGCGACCCTCTTCGACTTCCCCCTGGACGACTACCGCAAGCTCACCCACTGGTCCGACATCGTCTTCGCGGTGCCCGAGCCCGGCGGGCTCGTCGAGTCCAACGAGCAGAAGATCCACGAGCTGCTCGAGATGGTGACCTACTTCGAGGGCCTGTGGGACGAGCGGCGCGGCAAGGAGGGCTTCGACCTCGTCACCATGCTCGCCAACGGCGAAGCGACGAAGGACATGGACCCCATCGACCACATCGGCAACCTGTTGTTGCTGATCGTCGGGGGCAACGACACCACCCGCAACTCCATGACCGGCGGCGTGTACGGCCTCAACAAGTTCCCCGACCAGTACGACAAGCTGCTGGCCGACCACGGTCTGGTGCAGAACCTCGTCCCGGAGATCATCCGCTGGCAGACACCGCTCAGCTACATGCGGCGCACCGCGAGCCGCGACTGCGAGATCCGCGGCAAGAAGATCCGCAAGGACGATCAGATCCTGATGTGGTACGTGTCGGCCAACCGGGACGAGGACGTCTTCGACGACGCGGATGCCATCGATCTGGAGCGCGAGAACGCGGATCGGCACCTCGCGTTCGGGTACGGCATCCACTTCTGCATGGGCAGTCGCCTGGCCGAGCTGCAACTCCGGGTGCTGTGGGAGGAGATCCTGACCCGCTTCGAGCGCATCGAGGTCCAGGACGAGCCCGACCGGGTCTTCTCGACGTTCGTGAAGGGCTACCGGAGTCTGCCGGTCGCCGTGACCCGCCGCTGAGCGTGAACGGCGCGACGGCATCGGAGGCCTGCTCTACTCGGGTACGACGGACCTCCAGCGGGTGATCGTCGCCCGAATGCTGGGCCTGCAGGGGCGGGCAGCATTGCGCCTGCTGTGCTCGGCTCGGCTGGTGGCGCTCTCGTTGCGCGGAATCGCCACGACCGACTCACCTCACCGATGCGAGGAACGTCTCGGCCCGTTCCGCCCGGGCGGCGAACGCGGTCGGGTCGAAGACGTCGACGAACTGCTCGATCCCGGGTTCGATGCCCACGGCGGCACCCGCCTCCAGCAGCAGAGCGGTGGCGAGCGGGGTCCGGGTGATCGAGGCGTGCCCGATGGCCGCCCTCGCGGCCGCTCCGTCACCCTCGAGCGCAGCCAGGGCCGCCACCGCCGCGACCGCGTCGAAGATCATGAACGGGCTACCGTCGTCGCGGGCGAGCGAGATGAGTCCATCGAGGGCCTCGCCGGCTTCGTCTCGGCGTCCGGCGCGTCCGAGCACGACGGCGTGCGCGGCCCGGACCGACACCTCCCACCGGGCACCTGCGCCGAGCTCGACCGCGTGCCCAGCGAGCTCGACGGCGCCGTCGGCGTCGTCGGTCGAGGTGGCGGCGAACGCCATCGTGGCCTCGGCCAGGGCGGCCAGGGGGACGAAATGACAGGCCCGGGACGACTCCGCGGACCGGGCGGCGAGATGGTGAGCGGTGGGCAGCTCATCGTCGAGCAGATACGAGAAAGAGAGGAACAGCTCGGCGACGGCTCGGTCGAGCGTATGGCCGGTCCGGCCGGCCGCGTCGATCACCTCGGTCAGCTTCTTCCTCGTCGGCTCCCGGTCGCCTCCCGCCAGGCGGGCGACGTAGATCTCGCTCGCCGCATCCATGGTGTCGACGACGCCCCACACGGGCAGGCGACGCTCGGGGTCCTCGGTCGTCAGGAGCTCCACCAACTCGAGGCGGCGGGCCGTGTCGACGAACTCCCCGATCTGACCCTGGAGCGCAAGCCGAATGAGGATCTGGCGGAGCGGCCCGGCCGGCGCCTCGTCCAGCGCGGCGGACACCTCGGCGTCGAACCAACGCCGGGACCGGGCGTCGACCACGAGCGGCCAGAGCCCGCTGACGATGGCGGCGCGATCGGCGTGGCGTCCGGTCCGGCCGGCCGTCTCGAGCGCCTCCCGGAGGTTGGCCGACTGCTCGTTGAGCTCACGGGCCCGCTGGGCATCGAAGACGAGCCCGGCCGACGAGGTCACCGGCGGGGCGATGGTGAGCGCCCAGTCGACAAGGGCGCCGTCGGCGGCCGACGCCGCCACCGGGTCCTCGGCCAACCGCGTGGCCCCGAACTGCCGCACCGACTCGAGCATGCGGTAGGTGCCGTTGCGGTCGAGCACGAGCAGCGACTTGGCCGCGAGCTCCTCGACCAGGTCGGGTGCGAGGTCGGGGGTCATGCGGGCCGCCGCCGATCGGGGCCACGGCGCTGGCAGCCGCGACAGGCGCAGGAGCAGGGTGCGCTCGTCGGGATCGAGCAGCTGGTAGCTCCACTCGATCACGGCTCGGAGGTCGGCGTGGCGGGTCGATCGTACGGCATCGTCTCGCTCCCGGCTCCGCCGCCTCGAACGGAGGGCGTCGAGATCCGAGCCCAAGGCGGTGGCCAGCTCGGCGGCCGGCACCTGCCGGAGCCGGGCCGAGACGAGCTCGATGCCGAGGGGCAGGCCGTCGACCGCCCGCACCAGGTCGTCGACCACATCGTCGGCCAGGCCCGTCACGCCGGCCGACGCGGCCCGCTCGACGAGGAGGCGGGCCGCCGCCCCACGGTCGAGGGCACCGAGCGGATGGACGAACTCGCCGGCCAGCTCGAGCGGCTCCCGACTGGTGGCGAGGATCACGATCGACTCGGCGGCGTCACGCAAGCCTGCGGCCGTCTCGGCAGCGGCATCGATCATGTGTTCACAGTTGTCGAGCACCATCAGGGCCGGGGCGGGGCCGAGGTGCTTGGCGATCGCCGAGAACGGGGCGCGGACGCCATCGAGCTTTGCGGCGTCGAGCCCGATGGCGTCGCCGACGGCCGACAGCGGATCGTCGGCGGCAGCGAGATCGACGAAGTACGCCCGGTGTCCGGGCCAGCGGGTCCAGCGGTGACCGGCGTCGACGGCCACCCGGGTCTTGCCGGTGCCGCCGAACCCGACGACGGTGACGATGCGCTCGGAGCGGAGTCGGTCGGTGACGAGGCCGACGTCGTCGTCCCGTCCGATGAGGCTTGTGGGATACGACGGCAGGCCCCGGCCGGCGGCCACCGTCAGGGCCGGACCTCGCGAGACCCGCACGGGCATCTCGTAGAGCTCGACCGGCTCCGGCAGATCCGCGACCCCGTAGCTCCCCAGTGGCTCGAGCCACCGGCCGATCAGCTCGCTGCAGGCCTCCTGTGCTGCGTCCGACAACACGACGTGGGTCGGCTCGACCAGGTCGGTGAGGCGGGCCAGGTGGTTGATCGTCGGCCCGAACCAGTCGCCCAGGCGTGGCTCGGCCGGTCCCCAGTGGACTCCGACGCGGCTGCGGATCTCGATCGGCTCGGGCCAGGCTTCTTCGGCCAGCTTGTGCTGGTAGTCGTCCATGGCCGCCAGCGCGTGTTCGAGCTCGTCGAAGCGAGCCAGGAACCCGTCGCCGGTGTGCTTGAACAGCTCCCCCGACCGCTCGGCCACCGTCGCCGTCGCCAGCGAGTCGTGACGCGCAAGGGCGGCGGACATCCCGGCCGTCTCCACGTTCCACAACCGGGACGACCCGGCGATATCGGCCATCACGAAGGCATGGCTCTCCGCCCCGGACATGGGCGCACCCTACCGATCCCGCGCCAGGAAGCGGCCCAGCCGGGCCGGGAACGCGACCGGAGAGGGCCGCCTGCGCACCGCATCGGGCCGTTCCGTGGTGTCTTCAGGGGACGGCCCAGATTTCGGTGGTCGGCTCGGGCAGTCCGAACGAGAAGCTGGCGTGGACACCCACGGCGATCAGCCCGCCGAGGGGGAAACTCCGATCCCTCGCCCGGTCCCGGGCCTGTTCCGGGCGACCGAGGGCGGGCAGACCCGGAGCGGTGCCAGAGCGTCTGTGGTGTCGTGAGATCCGTCGTGTCACCGGCCAGTGCGAACAGATCGCCGTCGTGACCGGCTGACCACGTCGACCGGCCTGCTAGCTCGAGAGGGCGACCACGCTGTCCACCGTCGTCACCGTGACGAGACCCTGCCCCACGGCCGAGCCGGCCGGCGGGCGCGAGACGTTTTGCTCGTCGAGCGTCGCGATCTCCGAGCCGACATCGAGGGTCAGCACCCGCGCCCCGGTCGATGAGGAGATTCCGTAGACGGTGCCCGAGGTACCGCCGACGATCACCGTTCCGTTGACGACGATCGGGGCACCCACGAGTTCGTCGTTGGGGTCGCCGCCCATGCTCCACCGCTGGAGGCCGGTGTTCGGGTCGACGTTGACGAGCACGCCATTGGCGACCGTGAACGCCGCGTTCCCGGAGATGGCATACGGCGAACCATACGGAACCGTCCGGCCGACGGCGCCGGTCTCGGCATCGGCGATGAACGCCTCGCGCGACACCGCGTAGTTGCGGACGTAGAACCGGGAGTTCGCTGAATCGAGCGTGGCGTGCTTGCCGCCACCGCCGGAGCAGCCCGAGGGAATCGTCCACACCCGAGATCCGTCCAGTGAGATGCGGGTCGCATCGCAGACGTGGGTGACATAGACGCCCGTGTCGTCGACCGAGGGAGCATCGATGTGGCCGACGGCGGAGATGTTCCAGTTGATCTGCCCGGTGGCCACATCGACCGCGGAGAGCGTTCCGCCTGAACCGGCTCCGTGGGCGTACACCACACCGTCGTGCACGGTCGGCGGCGCCGAGTAGGAATACTGCGGCAGCTGCTGTTGCCACAGCTGGGTACCGTCGCCGAGATCGAACGCCCGCAGCACGCCGTTGTAGTTCAGCGCGAAGACCCGGCCACCCTCGGTGGCCAGACCGGACCACCAATAGGTGCCGCCGAGATCCCTGCTCCACCGCTCGCTCCCGTTCGCAGCGGACAACGCATGCAGGGTCGTCCCGTAGCCGGAGGCGGCGGTCCTGGCCGTGACCATGACCGTGTCGGCCGCGATCACTGCGTAGGAGGGCTGCCCCGGGAACGACACCTCCCAGCGCTTCTCCAGATCGCCTACCGAGACCTCGGAGTCGACGACCGACGCCTTCTGGGCCGGATCGATCTGGAATCCTGACGAGACCGTTCCTCCACCCGGGGGCGGAGGCGTGCATGCGCTTGCGATCAGCGCCGCGACCGCGACCAGCGCCAACGCCCCCCGAATCGCTCCCCGCCCTGCGTTTCGTCCGTTCCCATGCATGGCAGGAAGGTAGGGGTTCACCCTGGGGCCGGCAACCGGGAAGGGAGCGGTCGGTGCCGTTGAACGTGGTACCCCGTACGGGATTTGAACCCGTGCTACTGGCATGAGAAGCCAGCGTCCTAGGCCGCTAGACGAACGGGGCGCGGTGCGTCCGCCCCGGGGGACGGCGATATGTGAGCGGCAGAGACTACCGCGTGAGCTCGGGGAGGAGGACTTGAACCCCCAATGTCTGGACCAGAACCAGATGTGTTGCCAATTACACCATCCCCGAAGGACGATCGACGATCGTACCCGGTCTCCGAGCGCGATCGGAACCCGTTTGCGGCTCGGCCGATCGTGCGGCCCGGCTCAGCTGGCCCACCGGTCCAGGCGGCGGTACGTGATCAGCTGGCCGACCGCCACGGCGCCGGTCTCCCGCACCAGCTGGCTCATGGTGGTCGTCGCCCCGGTCGGCGAGACCACGCCCGCCAGTCCCACCTCCTCGGCGATGTCCCTGGCTCGGTGCGAGTGGGAGGGGTCGGACACCAGGATCACGTCGTCGACGTTTCTCGGCTCGAGGAACCGCTTGGCCGCCCGCAGCGATTCGTACGTGCTGGTCCCGTCCACCTCCAGGAGGATGGCCTGGTCGGGAACGCCGCGGTCGCGCAAATAGTCGTACCCGGTCTTGGCCTCGGTGGTGATGTCCCCCTCCTGCCCGCCGCCGGTGACCACGATCAGCGAGGCCATCCCCTCGTCGTACAGGCCGAGGGCATGGTCGAGACGGCCGGCCAGCGCCGGCGACGGCGTGCCCGAGTACTGGGCCGCGCCCAGCACCACGATGGCCTCGGCCGGTCGGGCGTCGTCGGCCCGGGACGTGTTCCACACCTGGAAGAAGGTGACGGCGATGTAGACCGCGCCGAAGCAGAGCGCGAGGAGAGCCGCCCCCAGGACGAGCCGCCGGCGTCGGGGTTGCGGTCCCGGCTCCGTCGAACTCGTCTCGACTCACTGGCTCACAACCTGGCTCGGGCCGATCGCAGCCGGGCCAGGACCTCGTCGCGACCCAGCTCGATCAGCGACTGCCACAGCGGCGGACCCGCCGACCGCCCCGTCACCGCCACCCGCACCGGCATCTGCGACCGCTTCTTGTTGACCTCGAACCGATCGGAGAAGCCCAGGATGATCTCGCCCAGCACGTCGGCGTCCCACTCGCAGTCGGTGAGCTGCAGCGATGGCCTCGTCGAGGATCTCGGGCACGTGACGTCCCTTGACCATCTCCTTCTCCCACACCGCCTCGTCCATGACGGGCTCACCGAAGAAGAAGTCGACCGACGCTGGGCACGTCGGCCAGCGTCCGGACCCGCTGCCGGATGAGCGGCGTGACCCGCTTCATGCGCTCGGCGTCGTACTCGTCGGGCGACCACGGGACCTCCGGGCCGCTGAGCCACGGTTCGGCCCGCTCCAACAGTTCGTCGGGCGACATGGCCCGCAGGTACTCGGCGTTGAAGTGCTCGAGCTTCTTCAGGTCGAAGAACGCTGCCGCCTGGTTCACGTCCTCGAGGCGGAAGAGGTCGACGATCTCGCTCATCGGGCGGATCTCGACCTCGTCGGGGGGACCCCAACCGAGGAGGGCGAGGTAGTTGGCCATGGCTTCGGGCAGGTAGCCCCGGTCGCGGTAGTCGCCGACCGAGACGTCGTCGCGGCGCTTGGACAGCTTCTTGCGCTGCTCGTTGACCAGCAGCGGAAGGTGGGCGAGGACGGGCGGCTCGCCGTCGCCGAGCGCGTCGCGGAGCATCAGGATCTTGGGGGTGGCCGACACCAGGTCCTCGCCGCGGATGATGTGGGTGATGCCCATGTCGGCGTCGTCGACGGCATTGGCCAGCAGGAAGGTCGGCGTGCCGTTGGAGCGCCAGACCACGAAGTCCTCGAGGTGCTCGTTCTCGAACGACACGGTGCCTCGGATGACGTCGTCCCACTCGGTGACGCCGTCGCCGGCGACCCGGAACCGCAGGGCGTGCCCGTCGAGCAGCTCGGTGCCGTCGACCGGTTCGTTCTCGGCGTCGACCAGGTAGGCCCGCCCGTCGGCCAGGAGGCGAGCGGCGGCGTCGCGGTAGAGATCCATGCGCCCGGACTGGTGCACGGGGCCCTCGTCCCAGTCGATGCCCAGCCACTCCAGCGCCTCGATGATGGCGTCGATCAGCTCAGGCCGGTTGCGCTCGGCATCGGTGTCCTCGATCCGCAGGACCAGCTCTCCACCCTGACTGCGGGCGAACAGCCAGTTGAACAGCGCAGCGCGGGCACTACCGACGTGCAGGTAGCCGGTCGGCGCCGGTGCGAATCTGACGCGAGGCCCGCTCACGCCGCGAGCGCGAGCACGCTGCGCCAGTCGTCCCGGGCGCGGCTGTTGGATCTCGTCGAGGTCGAGGGAGAGGATCTCGTCGGGCACGGCGTCGGCGACGGCCCGTCGCTCCTCGTAGTGATGGTTGTTGGCGATCTCGGCGAACGCCCTGGTGCGCTCCGACACGAGGGCGTCATCGGCCGGTCGGTCGAAACCCCAGACGGCGGCCGCGGCACGGAGGTCGTCCATGATCGGAGCGCGACCGAACAACGAGGCCCGCTTCAGGCCGACGGCAACACACCCGGCGATGACGTCGTCCTCTGCTTCACGGTCGACCAACTCGAGCTCGTCGGCCAGCACCCGGGCCAACCGCAACGCGTACCCCTGATCGGGGCCCTGACGACCGAGCCGAGCGGCGGTGGGCTGACCGCCGCGGAGCTCCCCCGGGCGGTCCGCCATCCACCCGCCCGGCCGGCGCTGCGGCGCCTGGTAGTGCGGAGGATCGGTGGGGTCGGTCGGTACGTACTGCGGTGCGCCCATAGACGAGTCATCCTACGTGGGCACCGGACCGGCGGAGACCTCGACCGGTACCCTTCGCCGGATCGACACCTCCACCGAATCCGGGACAACGGGATCCGCCGGCCGCCTCCGGTCACCATCCCGCTGCTGGTCGGGATCCTGGCGCTCGATCGCCGCGGCCTGCTCGAGCGGGACGGCTGGGGATGAGGCTCATCTTCGGATGGAGTCCGCCGACATCAGCGAGGAAGCGGGCACGGACGAGGGGCAGACCCCGTCCGGCTCCGGATCCGGTTCGCAACCCGACGACGTGCTGCTCCCGCCCACCGTCGAGCCGGTGACGTTTCCCGGCCGGCGACCTCATCATGGAGGGCGACCTCCACCTGCCCGTCAGCCGTCGGGCCGCATCCCGCCGTCGTGCTCATCCACGGCAGCGGTCCGATCAGCCGACACGCCCCGCTCACCGGTCAGCTCGCCCTGCAGTTCGGCTTCGTCATTCCCGTGTTCGACGAACTGGCCACCGCGCTCGGCGAGGCGGGCTGGGTCGTGCTCACCTACGACAAGCGCTCGTGCGGCACGTTCAACGGGTGCGCCGAGAACGCCTATCCCCTCCCCGACGACAGCCTCACCACCGACACCTTCGCCGACGACGCGAGCGCCGCCGTCGAGTTCCTCAGGACTCGGGAGGAGGTGAACCCCGACGCCGTGACGGTCGCCGGGCACAGCCAGGGCAGCACGTTCGTTCCCTTCCTCCTGCGTGACGATCCGAGCCTGGGGGCCGGCATCATGCTGGCCGCACCCTTCGACTCGATCGACACGGTGCTCGGCGACCAGGCGGCGTTCGTGGCCGAGATCGTGGGACCGGCGCGGCCGACGATCCGTCGGTGGTCGCAGCTGCCGATCTGGCATCGCAGGTTGTCGGACTGCGCGCCGACCCCTCCGCCACCGAACCCGTCGGCGGGGGCAGCGCCGCGTTCTGGCGATCCTGGATGGACGCCGGCGACCAGGCACCCGCCGTGCTCGCCGAGGTGACCCAGCCGGTGCTGCTGTTCTTCGGCGGCAACGACTGGAACGTCCCGGTCGACCAGGCGGCGAAGTGGCGGGAGTCGGTCGGGGACCTGGACCACGTCCAGTTGGCCGCGGTGGAGTGCGTCACGCATGCGCTCAACTGCCTGGCCGAGTCCGAGCCGATGCAGATCACACCGGCCGACATCGGCCGCACCGTCGACCCGACCGTGCCCGCATCGATGGTCGAGTTCCTGGCCGAGGTCTGACGGGCCGTGCCGGACTCCTGACGCCAATTCGCCTTCCCCGGGATTTCTTGGCGAAAGGGTTGCGAACATACGTTCGCCTCTGCTAGCTTGGTCCGTGCCGGCTGGGGCAACCCGGTCGACCACTTCCCCTTCACATTCGGCAGGACCCGCAAGCGCTGGCAATCCAACGCGCGGGTCGGTGAATCGAGGGAGGTCTGGTCATGGCGGCGACGGCACCGAGCGCCCACCATTCGCTGCTCGACCGGCTGGCCGGCGATCCCCACGCCTGGAGCCGGGACGAGCGGCTCACCTCCGTGGCACAGATCGAGAAGCTCCGAGCCTGGCTCGACGCCCGTGAGGCCTCCGTCCTCGCCGTGATCCACGAGCAGGCCGACGATGTCGCCGCAGGCGCCCGCAACCTGGCCCAACTCGGCCAGAAGACCGGCGGCGTCGGCTACGCACAGGCCAAGCGCCGGGCCCGCCGCGCTCACCACCTACCCGCTCTCCCCATCGCTCACGATGCCCTGGAAGCCGGCCGGCTCGGCACCGAGCAGGCCGACGAGCTGTGCGGCCTCGCCGAGCGGCTCGCTCCCGAGCATGCCTCCACGCTGGCCGAGCACGAGCGCGCCCTGGTGACCGAGCTCGGAGATCTGACCCCATCCCAGGCCCGCAAGCGCGTGGCCCGCTTCGAGCAGGAGCTGCAGGACGACGATGGCGCGTCCAAGGCAGAAGAGCAGCGAGCCAGGAACGCCCATCGCGAGCGGCGCAACGCCGACGGCACCTCCACCCTGTTCACCGACCTCGACCCGGTGTCGGCGGCCCAGATCCGGACGTGCATCGACCGCATGGTCGAGGAGTTGTGGCGCCGCGACCACCGCCACCACGACGGCGCGCTCCCCGACGGTGTCCTCTCCCACCAGAAGCGCCGGGCCGAGGCAGTGGTCGAGCTCATCCGGCGAGGCCACGCCGCCGCACCGGCCAACCGGGGCCACGCCGACGTGATCGTACTGATCGACCACCAGACGCTGCTGGGCGAGCTGAGCCTCACCGGGCGCAGCGAGCTCGCCGATGGCACACCGCTGTCGGCCGCCGAGGCCCGCCGCCTGGCCTGCGAGGCCCGCATCATCCCCGTGGTCATGGGCGGGGCCAGCCTTCCGCTCGATGTGGGCCGGGCCAGCCGAGTCGCCACCAGCGCCCAGAAGGCCGCCCTCCGGGCCGTCCACGGCACCTGCTGCGTGGACGGATGCGACGTCCCGTACGACTACTGCCAGCTCCACCACCTCAGCTGGTGGTCGGCCGGCGGCCGCACCGACCTGTCCAACCTGGCCCCGGTGTGTGCCGACCATCACCACCTGCTCCACGACCACGGGTGGGAGCTCCGGCTCGACCACCAGCGGGTCGGCACGCTGCACCGATCGTCAGCGGCTCCGGCGCCCGGCCCGTCCGGCAGGGGACGGCCAGCACCTCGTACCGGCAACGCCGCACGTCGCCCCGAGGCGCCCGCCGAGCAGCCCACCGATCGAAAGACGAGCACTCGACGGAGCGCACGATCGCCGGGACTCCCCCCTCGCAACCGCAGCGTCGCCACGGCGCGACCGCCCGACCGAGCCGTGCCGCCCGACGCGACGACGGCACCGCAGCGATGTTGAGCCTCGCGTGGGTCGGGCACGGGCTCAGATGGCTGCGGTCAGCCCTCGGCGTCGCCGGTGTGCAGCAGGCCGTAGATCACCGCGTCGGCCAGGGCGTGCCACGACGCTTCGATGATGTTCTCGGACACGCCGATGGTGGTCCAGGTGTTCTCGCCGTTGCTGGTGTCGATGAGAACTCTGGTCACGGCACCGGTGCCGCCCCCCGTGTCGATGATGCGCACCTTGTAGTCCACGAGCTGGATGCGGTCCAGCGCCGGGAGCCGGCCGTTGGCCGCGTTGCGGAAGGCGTCGTAGAGCGCGTCGACCGGACCGTTGCCCTCCCCCACCGCCTTGCGGGACTCGTCGCCGATGCGCAGCCGGATGATGGCGTCGGTCTCGAGCTCGGCGTCGATGCTGTTCCAGGCCCGATTCCCGGTGCCTCGGGCGTGGTTGACCACGACCCGGAACGAGTCCACCTCGAAGAACGGCTGCTCCCAGCCGGCGGCCTGACGGATCATCAACTCCAGAGATGCGTCGGCCGCCTCGAAGTGGAAGCCCTCGTGCTCCAGCCGCTTCAGGGTGTCCACCACCGTAGCGGCGCCGGCGGCGTCCAGCTCCAGGCCCATCTCCTCGGCCTTGAGCTCGATGGTGGCCCGACCCGACAGGTCCGACACCAGGTACCGCGTGCGGTTGCCCACCTCGTCGGGGGTGACGTGCTCGTAGGCGTCGGGCCGGCGCTTCAGCGCGCTGGTGTGCAGGCCGGCCTTGTGGGCGAAGGCCGACTTGCCCACGTAGGGCTGGCCCGGCATCGGTGCGATGTTGCACAGCTCGGCCACGTGGTGAGACACCGACATGAGCCGATCCATGCGCTCGGGCGGCAACGTCTCGATGCCCATCTTCAGGGTGAGGTCGGGGATGAACGTGATCAGGTCACAGTTGCCGGTGCGCTCGCCGTAGCCGTTGATGGTGCCCTGCACCTGGGTGGCTCCGGCCAGCACGCCGGCCAGGGCATTGGCCACGGCACAGCCGGTGTCGTTCTGCGTGTGCATCCCCACCGGGACACCCTCGAAGTACGACGTGGTCTCGCCCACGATCCGCTGCACCTCATGGGGCAGCGAGCCCCCGTTGGTGTCACACAGCACCAGGCAGTCGGCGCCGTTGGTGGCGGCGGCCTCCAGCACACGGAGCGCAAACTCGCTGTTGCGCTTGAAGCCGTCGAAGAAGTGCTCGGCGTCGAAGAACACCCGCAGCCCGGCCGCCTTCAGGAACGCAACCGACTCACCCACCATGGCCACGCCCTCGTCCAGGGTGGTGCGCAGCGCCTCGGTGACGTGATAGTCCCAGCTCTTGCCCACGATGCAGGCGGTGGAAACGCCGGACTCGACCAGCACCCTCAGGGTGGGGTCGTCGTCGACCTTGCCCAGCGTGCGCCGGGTGGAGCCGAAGGCCACCAGCGTGCTGGCGTCCAGGTCGAGCTCCTTGGCCGCCCGCTTGAAGAACTCCTCGTCCTTGGGATTGGCGCCCGGATAGCCGCCCTCGATCCAGTGAACGCCCAGGTGGTCGAGTTGCTCGGCCACCCGCAACTTGTCGTCGACGGTCAGCGAGATCCCCTCGAATTGCACCCCGTCGCGCAGCGTCGTGTCGAAGATCTCGACCTTCTCGGGTGTGCCCGGAGGCGCACCCACCTGGGGCATGGCAGCGGGTTCGGTGCCGGCCGATTCGAGGCCGGTCATGTCGGATTCACGAACGTGAGCCAGTCCTTGTACCGGTCGACCTTGCCGCGGACGGCGTCCAGGTACGTCTCTTGAATCTGCCGGGTGATGGGTCCGGGCTCACCCAGCTCGCGGTCGTCGACCGACCGGATGGGGACCACCTCGGCCGCGGTGCCCGAGAGGAACGCCTCATCGGCGACGTACAGGTCGCTGCGCAGGAGGTTGCCGGTCTCGTAGGGCACACCCAGGTCCTGCGCGATCGTGCGCACCGAGTGCTGGGTGATGCCCTCGAGCGCACCGGCGCTGGTGGGCGGCGTGATGATGGTCCCGTTGCGGATGACGAAGATGTTCTCGCCCGTGCACTCGCTGACGTACCCCTGGGGCGACAGCAGGATGGCTTCGTCGTAGCCCGAGTTGAGGGCCTCGACCTTGGCCATCGACGAGTTGATGTACATCCCGGTGCCCTTGGCCGCGGGCGGCAGCGCGTTGGGATCATGGCGCTTCCACGAGCTGATCATCATGCGAACGCCGTGGGCCACGCCGTCGTCGCCCAGGTACGACCCCCACGGCCAGGTGGCGATGGCGATGTCGGTCTTGCACGGCAGCGGGTTGAGGCCCATCTCGCCGTAGCCCAGGTAGGCGATGGGCCGGATGTAACAACTGGGCAGCTCGTTGACCCGCACCGTCTCGACGGTGGCGTCGAACAGTTCTTGGCGGGTGAACGGCATGTCGATCATGTAGATCTTGGCGCTGTCGAAGAGCCTGTCGATGTGGTCCTCCAGCCGGAACACCGCGGCACCCTGGTCCGTCTCGTAGGCTCGGATCCCCTCGAACACACCCAGCCCGTAGTGCAGCGAGTGCGTCAACACATGAATCTTGGCGTCGTCCCAGTCCACCAGCTGGCCGTTCATCCAGATCTTGTCGGCGGTCTCGAAGGGCATGGGATTCTCCTGGCAGTGGGCGTGGGTCGGGGTCTAGGGCGGGGAGAACTAGAGGCGAGCGACGATGAGATCGCCGATCTCGACGGTGGTGCCGGTGAGCGATTCGGGGTCGGCGCAGGCCTTGGTGATGCGGGCCGCAGCGTCGGTCTCGCCGAGGAAGTCCAGCATCATGGAAGCCGACAGCACGGCGGCGGTTGGGTTGGCGATGCCCTGGCCGGCGATGTCGGGCGCCGAGCCGTGCACGGGTTCGAACATCGACGGAGCGGTGCGATCCGGGTTCAGGTTGGCCGAGCTGGCCAGGCCGATGCCGCCGGCGACGGCGCCGCCCAGGTCGGTCAGGATGTCGCCGAAGAGGTTGTCGGTCACGATCACGTCGTAGCGGCCCGGGTCGGCCACGAAGTGGATGCAGGCGGCGTCGATGTGGTTGTAGCCGGTCTCGACGTCGGGGTAGTCGGCGGCGACCTGGTCGAAGGTGCGCTCCCACAGGTCGCCGGCGAAGGTCAGCACGTTGGTCTTGTGGACCAGCGCGAGGTGCTTCCGGGGCCGGCTGCGGGCCAGCTCGAACGCGTACCGAACGCACCGCTCGACGCCCGTGCGGGTGTTGACCGAACCCTGGGTCGCGATCTCGTGCGGTGTGTCCTTGCGCAGGAACCCACCCTCGCCGACGTAGGCCCCCTCGGTGTTCTCCCGGATCACGATCATGTCGACGGCGTGACCCAACTCGTTCTGTTCGATCAGGAACGGCCGCTGGTTCACGTACAGGTCCAGGGCGAACCGCATCTTCAGCAGCAGACCGCGCTCGATCACGCCGGGCGGCACCTCGGGCGTGCCGACGGCGCCCAGATAGAGGGCGTCGAGGGCGCGCCACTCGTCGATGACCTCGTCGGGGAGGACCACCCCGTCGCGCAGGTAGCGGGTCCCGCCCAGGTCGTAGTCGACGGTCTCGACGTCGACACCCGCGGCGCGGATGACCTTGAGACCCTCGGCGATGACGTCGGGTCCGATGCCGTCGCCGCCGATCACGCCGATGCGGTGGGTTGTCACTTGAGCAGACTCCTGGAGCGGTGGAGGGGCGAGCACACTCACCCGGGAACGAGAAAAGCCGCCCACGCGGGTGGACGGCTGAGAGCGCACATCGGCCGAGGCCGACGCGCGCTAGCGAATGATGTGTACCGGAGGGTGATGAGGCACAACCTCAGTCTCGCTCGCCCACGCCGAGCCCGCAACCTGCACCCGGGGCCGGTCGTGGCAGAATGGCGCGGTGGCAGAACAGCATCACCTCTCACCCGCGGCCTACGAACGGCTGAAGTCCGAACACGACGACCTCACCACCCGCGGCCGCATCGACATCGCCCGCAAGATCGAGACCGCCCGCGAGCTGGGCGACCTCTCCGAGAACGGCGACTACCACGCCGCCAAGGAGGAGCAGGGGAAGATGGAGGGCCGCATCGCCCACCTGTCCCGCATGCTCGAGAACGCCGAGGTGGTCGAGACCGGCATGCACGGCGCCGACACCGTCCAGGCCGGCTGCGTGGTCGGCATCACCTACGAGGGCGACGACGAGGTCGAGCAGTACCTGATCGGGTCCATCGAGGAACAACACGACGACTACGACGTCATCTCCCCCGGTTCACCCATGGGCGAAGCGCTGCTGGGCAGCTCGGTGGGCGACACCGTCGGCTACGAAGCCCCCGGCGGCACGTTGAAGGTCACCGTCGAGAGCATCGAAACCTGAACCCTCTGGGGGTCAGGCACCCAGAGGGTTCACCCGAAACGAGCACACCGGGGTCAGGCACCATCGTGCTCGTTCGGGATCCGTTAGCGCATTCGCTCCCGACGGCGCCATGATGCGAGACACGCCCGGGGCCAACGAAAGTGAGCTGCCCGCCATGAGTCGACCGAGAACGTTGAGCGAGAAGGTGTGGGAATACCACGTCGTGGCCTCCCACGAGGGCCAGCCCGACCTCCTCTTCATCGACCTCCACCTCGTGCACGAGGTGACCTCGCCGCAGGCATTCGACGGGCTCCGCACTGGCCGGCCGCACGGTGCGCCGTCCCGAACTGACCGTCGCCACCGAGGACCACAACGTCCCCACCGCCGACATCGACCAGCCCATCGCCGATCCGGTCTCGCGGGCCAGATCGACACGCTGCGGGCCAACACCGCCGAGTTCGGCATCGTCAATCACCCCATGGGCGCACCCCGGGCAGGGCATCGTGCACGTGATCGGCCCCGAACAGGGCCTGACCCAGCCGGGCATGACCATCGTCTGCGGCGACAGCCACACCGCCACCCACGGGGCGTTCGGCGCCCTGGCATTCGGCATCGGCACCAGCGAGGTCGAGCACGTGCTGGCCACCCAGACCCTCCCGCAGACCCGACCGGGAACGTTGGCGGTCAACGTCGACGGCGCGCTGCGACCCGGCGTCACCGCCAAGGACATCATCCTGGCCGTGATCGGGCGGCTCGGCACCGGCGGAGGCATCGGCTCCATCATCGAGTACCGGGGCTCGGCCATCACCGGCCTGTCGATGGAGGGCCGCATGACGGTCTGCAACATGTCGATCGAGGCCGGCGCCAAGGCCGGCATGATCGCCCCCGACGAGACCACCTTCGCCTACCTCCAGGGCCGCGAGCACGCCCCGAAGGGCGCCGACTGGGACGCCGCGGTGGCCACCTGGCGCACGCTGCCGACCGACCCGGACGCCACGTTCGACAAGGAGATCCACCTCGACGCGGCCGAGATCAGCGCCGCACGTCACCTGGGGCACCAACCCGGGCCAGGTCATCCCGCTCACGGCGCCGGTGCCCGGGCCCGACGACTTCGCCGATCCGGTCGAGCGCGCCGCCGCCGAACGGGCGCTGGAGTACATGGACCTCACCGCCGGCATCCCGCTGACCGACATGGCCGTCGACACGGTGTTCATCGGATCGTGCACCAACAGCCGCATCGAGGACCTGCGGGCCGCGGCCGAGGTGGCCAAGGGCCGCACCGTGGCCGGCGGCGATGCGCACCCTGGTCGTGCCCGGGCTCGCACGCGGTCAAGACCCAGGCCGAGGCCGAGGGCCTCGACAGAGGTCTTCACCGACGCCGGGTTCGACTGGCGCGAGCCGGGCTGCTCGATGTGCCTGGCCATGAACCCCGACAAGCTCGAACCGGGCGAGCGCAGCGCCTCCACCAGCAATCGCAACTTCGAGGGCCGCCAGGGCCGGGGCGGTCGCACCCACCTGGTCTCGCCCGCCGTGGCCGCCGCCACCGCCATCGCCGGCCACTTCGCCACCCCCGAGGAGCTCTGACCCATGGATCCCGTACGCATCATCTCCGGCACCGCGGTCCCGCTCGACCGCAGCGACGTCGACACCGACCAGATCATCCCCAGCGACTGGCTCAAGCGGGTCGAGCGCACCGGATTCGAGAAGGGCCTGTTCGGCGAGTGGCGCGACGACCGCAACTTCGTCCTCAACCAGGAGCAGTACGCCGGGGCGTCAGTCCTGGTGGCCGGGCCCAACTTCGGCACCGGCTCGTCCCGCGAACACGCCGTGTGGGCCATCCAGCAGTACGGCTTCGCCGCCGTCGTGTCACCCCGCTTCGGTGACATCTTCCGCAACAACGCCACCAAGAACGGTCTCGTGCCGGTCACGGTCAGCCCCGAGGTGGGCGAACGGCTGCTGCGCACTATCGAGGCCGACCCCACCACCGAGGTGACCATCGACGTCGAGCGGCGCGTGCTCGAGGTGCCGGCCGCGGGGATCGAGGAGCCGTTCCCCCTGGACGACGCCACCCGCGAGCGGTTCCTCGAGGGGCTGGACGACATCGGCATCACCCTGCGCGACGCCGACGCCATCACCCGCTACGAGGCCAAGCGCCCCGGCTGGCTCCCGACGTCAGCCTGATCCCCGCCCCCGAACCAAATCTCGGCAGATTCCCGCATATATGTGGGGCGGATGCCGAGATTTCGGGTGTGACCTATTGACGCGTGTCGATATGACCACCTATATTGACGGCCATCGATAGATCGCTGTCGATTGGATCGCGTCGACCGATGACCGACCGAACAGCCGACCAGGAGTCCTCCCCATGCGTGTTCAGCTCGCCCTCAACGTGAACGACCTCGATCAGTCGATCGACTTCTACTCGAAGATGTTCGGCGCCGAGCCGTACAAAATCCGCGACGGGTACGCGAACTTCGCCATCAGCGATCCCCCGCTCAAGCTGGTCCTCTTCGAGGCCCCCGGCCAGGGAGAGAGCATCAACCACCTGGGCGTCGAGACCGACACCGCCCAGCAGGTCGAGGACGCAGAGGCGCGCCTGACCGACCAGGGGCTTTCCACCACCGGCGTGGCCGACACCGAGTGCTGCTTCGCCGCCAAGACCGAGACCTGGGTGGATGGTCCCGACACCCGCTGGGAGTGGTACCTCAAGAAGGGCGACACGGAGCAGCTCGAGAACGTCGTGATCAGTCAGGGCGGCGCTGCGTGTTGCGAACCCGAGTCGACCTGCTCCTGATCGGTTTCAGGGCCGAGTCGTCCGGCCTTTTGCTGCCGTTGCGACGGCCGATGGGAACCAGAGACCGGTGGCCGCCGTCATAGGGCCGACCGAGACATCTCCGGAGCGACCCATGACCCGACGCACCCACTTCCTCATCCGCAGCCTGAGCCTGCTCGTCGCCTTCGCCCTCGTCGGCGCTGCGTGTACGTCCTCGGACGACGACGCGGCCCCCGACGACCCGAGCGGCGCGTCTGGCACCGGCACCGACCCGGGTGACCTTGCGACCCTGCCCCTCCCCGACTTCGAGCTGATCGCCCGCCTCGAGCCGCTCGACAGCTGCGATGCGCTCCTCGAGCACCTCCAGACCACGGCCGCGTCGGCCGTCAGCGCCTACGGCTTCGGCAACAGCGGCGGCGGCCCCTTCTTCGGCCCGATGCCGGTGGACGAGATGACGATGATGGACGGCGACTTCACCGAGGTGGCCGAGGAGTCGAACCGCGCCGCCACCTCGGCGCCGGTACCGGGATTGGCCCAGAACGAGGGTGACGCCAGTGGCGACACCGGCGGTGGCGACGAGTTCTCCGGCACCAACATCCAGGAAGCCGGCGTGGACGAGCCCGACGTGGTCAAGACCGACGGTGAGCGCATCGTCACCGTCCTCGATGGCACGCTCCGGGTCTTCGACGTCGACGACCGGTCGCTGGTCGGCTCGGTCGGCCTCCCCGGATGGAATCACCAGTTCTTCCTCACCGACGACCGGGCCTGGGTCATCGCCGGCGGGGGCGGCATGATCGTCGACACCCTCCCGACCGAGGAGAGCGAGTTCTACCCCGGCGGCGACAGCACGACCATCGTCGAGGTCGATCTCTCCGACGCCTCCTCCCCCACCGTGGCCAACGAGGTCGAGGTCGAGGGGTCGTTCCTCAACGCCCGCCTGGTCGGCGACACGGTCCACGTGGTCGTCCGCTCACAGCCCCTCGGCTTCTCGTTCGTCCAGCCCACCGGGCCCGACTCGGTCGACGCCGCCATCGAGGCCAACCAGAAGATCCTGGCCAACTCCAGCCTCGAGCAGTGGCTGCCCCGGGCCGCCACCCGCGACGGCGGCGGCGACCCCACCGAGAGCGACCTGGTCGATTGCAGGCGGGTGCTGGCCCCCAGCCAGTTCTCGGGCTTCGGCATGCTCAACGTGATCGACGTGAACGTGGACAGCCCCCTGGCCACCACGACCACCAGCGTGCTCGGCGACGGGAGCACGGTCTACGCCTCGACCGAGGGCCTGTACATCGCCGGCACCCGCTGGGTGGGGCCGGTCCCGTTCGAGGAGGCGGCCGAGGACGGCGACGCGCAGAGCCGGTTGGACCGGCTGGCCGAGCAGTACTCGACCGACCTCCACAAGTTCGACATCTCCGACGGCTCGACCAGCTACGTGGCGTCGGGGAAGGTCCTGGGCACGCCGCTCAACCAGTTCGCCATGTCGGAGGCCGATGGCGTGCTGCGCATCGCCACCACCGCCGGTGCCCCGTGGTCGGACGGCGTCGACCAGAGCGAGAGCTTCCTCACCACCCTGCGAGTCGAGGGCGACGAGCTGGTCCAGGTGGGCCAGGTCGGCGACATGGGCCGGGGTGAGACGATCCGCTCGGTCCGCTATGTCGGCGACACCGCCTACGTCGTGACCTTCGAGCAGACCGACCCGTTCTACACCGTCGACGTCAGCGACCCCGCCGACCCGCAGGTGATGGGCGAGCTGAAGATCCTGGGCTACAGCGGCTACCTGCATCCGGTGGGTGACGACCTCATCCTGGGCATCGGCCAGGACGCCACCGAGGACGGCGCCACCACCGGCGCCAAGGTGACGCTCTTCGATGTCTCCGATCCGGCCAACCCCATCGATGTCGCCAACTGGATCGACGACGGCGCCACGGCCGACGTCGAGTGGGACCATCGGGCCTTCCTCTACTGGGAGCCCGAGAGCCTGGCCCTCCTTCCCCTGTCGGACTGGCAGTCGGGCTTCTTCGGTGCGGTCGGCTTCGACATCGGCTCCGGAACGATCTCGGAGCGGGGCCGCATCACCAACAGCCAGGCCGGCGAGCCGGACGACGGCTCGTGCACGCAGATCACCGAGGAGCTGCTGGCCGAGACCGGCAACGAGGAATTCGCCGACCTCCTCAACGGTGTCTACGTCAGGGTCTGTGGCCCCAACGACCAGCCCGGCGATGTGGCCGGCTACGCCTGCGAGCAGATCCCGGTCGAGCAGATCGGTGACTACGTCGGCGGCGAGATCGAGCTGGACTCCGACATCGCTCCCCCGGGTTCGACGATCGACCTCTGCTACCCCAACGAGGGCGGCGACCAGATCGTGCGCTCGCTGGTGATCGGCGACGAGGTCTGGACCCTCAGCCAGGGCGGCCTGCGGTCCAGCACCATCGAGACGCTGGCCCCCACCGGCTTCATCCCCCTGGCCGGTTAATCCCGATCCAGCTCCCGCCCCCATGCCGAAGTTGGCAGGATTTTGATCGGGGGGTGATCAGCATCCTGCCAACTTCGGGTGGTGAGCTCGGGCGGGTCAGGGGGTGGCCGGGGGGAGGTGGCCGGGGCGATCGACGGCCCAGCGGTCCTCGCCCGACTCCTTCACCCGCACCACCCGGTTGATCGCGTTGACGAAGGCCCGGGCCGACGCCTCGACCACGTCGGTCGACAGACCGCGGCCGGCGATGCTGAGTCCCTCGGCCTCGAAGCGGAGGGCCACGTCGGCCAGCGCGTCGACGCCGCCGGTCACCGAGGTGACCGTGTAGTCGGTGAGCCGACCGTCGATCCCGGTGGCCTCCTTGATGGCCTTGCATGCCGCGTCGACCATCCCATCACCTTCGGCCGACGTCTCGACCCGTTCGCCGTCGTGTTCGATCACGACCGTGGCGGTGGGGGTGTTGGTCGATCCCCCGTGGCAGTCGAGCGACAACAGCTCGAACGCCTGCTCGATCTGACCGCCGATCTCCTCGGCGACCAGCGCTTCGAGATCGGCGTCGTTGAACTGGACCTTACGGTCGGCCAGCTCCTTGAACCGGGTGAACGCAGCGTTGAGCGCATCACCTTTCAGGTCGTAGCCCAGCTTCTGCAGCGTGTCCGAGAACGCGTGCCGACCCGAGTGCTTGCCCAGCACGATCTGCGACTCGCCCTGCCCGACCGCCGCCGGGTCCATGATCTCGTACGTCTCGCGCTTGGTGAGCACCCCGTGCTGGTGGATCCCGGCCTCGTGGGCGAAGGCGTTCCGCCCCACCACCGCCTTGTTGTACTGCACCGGGTACCCCGTGAGGCGGGAGACCAGGCGACTGGTGCGGGCCAGCTCCTCGGTCTTGATCCCCGTGTCGAGGCCCTCGAAGAAGTCGGCCCGCGTGCGCAGCGCCATGACGATCTCCTCGAGCGCAGCGTTGCCGGCCCGTTCGCCGATCCCGTTGACGGCACACTCGACCTGCCGGGCGCCGGCTTCGATTGCGGCCAGCGAGTTGGCCACGGCCAACCCGAGATCGTTGTGACAGTGGGCCGAGATGACGTAGTCACCCGGCACCTGCTCGCGGATCTGGGCCAGGCGGCTGCCGTACTCGACGGGAATGCCGAACCCGACCGTGTCGGGGATGTTGAGCGTGGTCGCGCCGTTGTCGACGGCGATCCGCAGCACCTCGCACATGAAGTCGAAGTCCGACCGCGAGGCGTCCTCGGGCGAGAACTCGATGTCGTCGGTGTATGCCTTGGCGTAGGCCACGGCTTCACCGGCCTCCTGCTTCACCTGCTCCGGCGTCATCCGCAGCTTGTGCTCCATGTGCGTCTCGGACGTGGCGATGAACACGTGGATCCGACGTCGCTCGGCCGGCTCGATCGCCTCCCAGCACCGATCGATGTCCTTGCGGGCCGTCCGGGACAGGCCACAGATGACCGGGCCCTTGACGCCCTGAGCGATGACCTGCACCGCCTCGAAGTCGCCGTCGCTGGCGATGGGAAAGCCGGCCTCGATGTAGTCCACCCCGAGGCGGGCGAGCTGCTCGGCGATCTCGAGCTTCTCTCCCTGGTCCAGGGAGATGCCCGGCGATTGCTCGCCGTCGCGCAGCGTGGTGTCGAAGATGATCACCTGCTCAGCCATGGGGGTGCCTCTCTTGGTTGGTGTGGGTTGTGAGGGTGGTGGGGAACGAAAAAACCTCCCGGCCCGGAGGCGCAGGAGGTTGTGGCGAACACCGTATGGGTGTTCGCCCTACGTAAGGAGCAGCTCGGTCGCAGCGGGTGACGGGAAGGTGGTCCGGCTCATCACCCGTGCACGATAGCGGCGACGGCGACGACCCACCACCCGTTCGCCTCGTACTGCCATCGGTCGCAGTCGGGTTCGCAAGGCGCCCCCCACGAGTGGCCATACTGGTGCGCATGCTCAGCCGCATGCTCCGCTTCGCGATCCTGCTCGCCGTGGTCGCCGCCATCGTCGAGGCCATCCGCCGCCTCGCCCAGCCCGAGGCCACCGACACCGCGCCCGCCCCCACCCCGTGGACGCCACTCGAACCGAGCCCTGGCCAGGACAACGGTGCCGCCGCCCGGACCGAGTCGACCCCGGCCGACGCCGAGACCGTCCGACCTCGGGTCCGGTCGTACGCCGACACCCAGACCGACGAGCCGACCGAGTGGGTCGACTCCAGACGCCGAGGGTGCCTGCCCGGCCTCGCATCCGCTGAAGGCCAAGGACAGCTCGAAGATCGTGCACCAGCCCGGCGGCCTCTCCTACGACCGCACCCACGCCGACCGCTGCTATGTCGACCTGGACGCCGCCGAGGCCGACGGCTACCGCGCCGCCAAGCGTTAGGGCTCCCTGGGAGCCCTAACGAATCTTGGCCTCCCCAGCCGGACTGAGGCAGGTTGCCGAGGCCGAGATTCCGTACGGCTACGCCTCGGACACCGACTTCACTTCCATGACACCATCGGACTCGGTCAGCAGCGTCAACACCTCGGGCGGCGGCGGCTCGGCGGTGATGAGGGCCATGAGGGCGCCCTCGCCCGACTCGGACCGGCCGACCACCATGTCGGTGATGTTGATACCGCCGTCACCCAGCACGCTGCCCACCCGGCCGATCACGCCCGGGCGGTCGTCGTTGCGCACCACGACGAGGTGGCCCGACGGCGGCAGCTCGAGGGCGTGGTCGTCGATCATCACCAGCCGCGGCATGCTGCGCAGCCCGGTGAGCGTGCCGGCCACCGAGTGGTCGCCGATGCGCACGGTGACGAGGTTGACGAACTCGCGTGCGAGCGTGGACGAGGTCTCCTTGACCTCGATGCCACGCCGGTCGGCCACTTGCGGCGCGTTGACGTAGGACACCGGATCTTCGGTGGTGCGCGAGAAGAAGCCCTTCATGACGGCCAGGGTCAACAGCCGGGTGTCCTCCTCGGCCAGGTCGCCCTGGTACTCGACGGACAGCACGGCGTTGCCGCCCTCGTCGAGCCCACCCAGGATGCTGCCGAGCCGCTCGACCAGGCCGAGGAAGGGGCGGATCGACTCGCTGGCCTGCCCGGCGTTGACGTTGACGGCGAAGGGAACGAAGTCGCCGGCCAGCGCCAATCCCACCATCTCGGCGATGGTGACCCCGGCCTTGTCCTGCGCCTCGGCGGTGCTGGCGCCCAGATGGGGTGTGACCACCACCTGCGGCAGGTCGAACAGGGGCGACTCGGTCATGGGCTCGGTCGAGAACACGTCCAGCGCCGCGCCGGCGACGGTGCCGTCCTGCACGGCTTGCGCCAGCGCGACCTCGTCGACGATGCCGCCGCGGGCGACGTTGATGACCCGCAGGCCCGGCTTGGCCTTGGCGAAGAACTCGGCTCCCAGCAATCCCATGGTCTCGGGGGTGCGGGCCACGTGCACGGTGACGAAGTCGGCTCGGGCGGCCAACTGGTCGAGATCGACCAGTTCGACCGAGATCTGCCGCGCCCGGTCTTCTGACACGAACGGGTCGTAGGCCACCAGATTCATGCCGAACGCCAGCGCACGTTGCGCCACCAGCCGTCCGATGCGGCCCAGCCCGACGATGCCCAAGGTCTTGTCGGTCAGCTCGACGCCGGTCCACTCGGATCGTTCCCAGCGGCCGTCGGTGAGCGCGGCGTGGGCCTGGGGGACGTTGCGGGCCTGGGCCAGCAGGAGCGCCATGGTGTGCTCGGCGGCCGACACCACATTGGACTGTGGGGCGTTGACCACCATCACGCCCCGCTCGGTGGCGGACTCGACGTCGACGTTGTCCAGACCGATTCCGGCCCGGCCGACGACGACCAGATCGGTCCCGGCCTCGAGCACCGCGTTGGTGACCTCGGTGGCCGAACGGATGATGAGCGCGTCGGCGCCGACCACCGCGTCGAGCAAGCCCGGCTCGTCCAGATCGAGCTGCACGTCGACCTCGTGGCCGGCGTCTCGGAGACGGTCCAGGCCGGTGTCGGCGATCTTCTCGGGGACCAGGATGCGGGCCATCGGGGGCAATCCTCGTGGGCGGGAGGGGGTGGGGGGGACGGACGCCGCGGCGCCGAATGGTCGAGGCTACCGAGTGCGGAACGGTGCCTGGGCCAACGGGAGCGGGTCGAAGGCACCCGGCAGCGAACGCCGGCCCGGTCACCCGCCCGAAAGACCACCGAAGTACCCCGAAAACGCTGAAACGCCGCTACCGGTGGTGACCGGAGCGACGTGATTTGCACAATTATAGCAGGTCCTGTGGTTCGTCGCTCGCCGGATGGCCCTCAGTGGCCGATTTCTGGAGAATTCATCGCTTCACGATCGCGACAACCGACCGATGCACTCCCGTACATCACTCATACAGATTTGCCCTCCGTTACGTGGCCGAAACGACCACCCGGTGTGGCCGGAATCAGCGCAGATCGAGCGGTGGCAGGTCGTCGGCGGGGTCGAAACCGAAGACCGACCCGTAGAAGGCCAGTTCGGCCTGCAGCGCCCGGCGGATGGTCTCGGCCTGCCGGAACCCGTGCTGCTCTCCCTCGAAGGCCAGGTAGGCGACGGGAATCCCCTTGGCCCGCACCGCGTCGACGATCTGCTCCGACTGGTCCGGGGGCACGATCACGTCCTCGAGCCCCTGCAACACCAGCAGCGGGCACGAGAACCCGTCGATGTGATGGATCGGCGAGCGCTCGAGGTAGATGGCCTCGGCTTCCGGCCACGGACCGACCAGCCGGTCAAGGTAGCGGGACTCGAACTTGTGGGTGTCCCGGGCGAGCGCACCGAGGTCGGCCACGCCGTAGCGGCTGACGCCGGCGGCGAACCGGTCGGTCAGGCTGAGGGCGCACAGCGTGGTGTAGCCACCGGCGCTACCGCCGCGGATGGCCATGCGATCGCCGTCGGCACGGCCGATCGCCGCCAGGTGACCGGCGGCGCTGACGCAATCGGCCACATCGGCCACCCCCCAACGGTCACGCAGCGCATTGCGGAACTCGCGCCCGTACCCGATGCTGCCTCGGTAGTTGACGTCGACCACGCCGAAGCCGCGGCTGGTCCAGAACTGCACGTCCAGCGAGAGCTGGGGTCGTGCTGCGGCGGTCGGGCCGCCGTGACTGAGCACCAGCAGCGGGGGCGCCGCACCCTCGGGACCCTCGACCTCGGGGTGGGCCGGTGGATAGAACAAGCCGTGGGCCTGCGCACCCTCGCCCACCTCGAAGGTGATGTGCTCCGGGACCGAGATGAGGCCGTCGGGCAGGTCCAGCTCGAACGCGGGGCGCAGCTCCAGCGGGCGACCCGACGACCCGGCGCCGACCGGCACCTGCACCACGGTGGGCTCGCGTGTGAACGAGGCGCCGAGGCACACGACCGACGCCCGGGAACGGTCGGACGGCGCGATCCCACCGGTCAGCGACCGCACCTGCGAGATGGAGGTGAGGCCGGTGTCGAGCAGTTCGATGGCATCGTCGTCGATACGACCGAGCGACATGACACCGTCGTGATGGACGGCGATCGCGATCGTCCCGTCGTCGCACATCGCATACGAGGAGGTCCCGAAGACCCAGGGTGGCCCGGCCAGATCTCGCTCGGTCGGGGCCAGGTTGGTGGCCGTGTCCGGGTCGTCGGCTCGGGCCCGGTAGAGGTTCCACCACCCGGTCCGGTCGGAGATGAACAGCAGCTCGTCGGCGTTCTGCCACACGGGCTGCTGGACCGACTCGTCGGGACCGCCCGCCACCGTGTGGGCCTCGCCCAGCGTGATCGTGTCGGCCACGAGACCGCCCGAGGACTCGACCGGCGCCACCCTCAGTCGGGTCGCGTCCCAGGGCATGTCGGGGTGATCCCACTCGATCCAGCAGAGCCGGGACCCGTCGGGCGACAGGCGCGGCCAGGCCACGAAGTCCGGGCCGGTCACCAGGACCTGGGGCGGACCCTCGCCGTAGGCGGGCACGGCCACGATCTCGTTGACCGGCTCACCTGCGCCGTGGTGCTCACGGACGCAGATCACCCAGGTGCGATCCGGGGTGACCACACCGTCGGCGTAGCGGTCACCGGCGGGCACCTGGGACGCCGGCGTGATGGGCGCCGGGGTCTTGCCCGGGTCGGCTCGGAAGAGCCGCTGGGTGGCCCAGTCGGCGAAGAAGAGCGTGCCGCGGTCGACCCACCACGCCCCTCCCCCGTACTCGTGCACGCGCGTCCGCACCGAGGTGTCGTCGGGACTGGCCTCGACCGTCGTGCCGCCGGCCAGCTGGTGCATCACGGCGATCCGTCCGCCCTCGGAGGGGCGTGACTCGGTCCACCAGACATCGCCGCCGTCGACCCGGATCTCGCCCACCGAGACGCCCGCCTCGAGGACGCGGTCGATGGTGAGTGGCGACGGCCAGGCGCCGAACGGGACCCGGGCCGCGCCCTCGGTCATGAAGCCGAGGCGAACAGGTCGGCCATCCGCTGCACCCCTTCGGTCATCTGGTCGAGGGCGAGGGCGAAGGACAGCCGCCCGTAGCCCGGGGTGCCGAACGCTTCGCCGGGCACGAAGGCCACCTTCGCCTGGTCGAGCACCACCGCCGAACAGCTCCAACGACGTCGTCGGCGTGACGCCGTCGAAGGTCCGACCCAGGATGCCCTCGAACCGGGGGTAGGCGTAGAACGCACCCTCCGGCGCCATCGACTCGACCCCCTCGATGTCGGCCAGCATCTGCGTCGATCACCTCGGCCCGCTCCTCGAACGCGGCCCGCATCATCGCGACGTCGTCGAGCCCGCCGCTGACCGCCGCAAGGGCCGCCCGCTGCGAGACGTTGGCAACGTTCGACGTGGCGTGCGACTGGAGGTTGGCCGCCGCCTTGATGACGTCGTTGGGCCCGATCATCCATCCGACCCGCCAACCGGTCATGGCGTAGGTCTTGGCCACGCCGTTGACCACGACGCAGCGGTCGGCCAGCTCGGGCACCTCGACCGGCATGGACGAGAACCGGTTCTCGCCGTAGACGAGGTGCTCGTAGATCTCGTCGGTGATCACCCAGAGGCCCGCGCTCGACGGCCCACTGACCGATGGCCTTCACCTCGTCGGGCGGGTAGACGGCACCGGTCGGGTTGCTGGGCGAGACGAAGACCAGCGCCTTGGTGCGGTCGGTGACCGCCGCCTCGAGCTGCTCGATCGAGGCGCGGAATCCGCTCTCCATGTGGGTGTCGACCGGGACGGTGACACCGCCGGCCAGCTGGATCGACTCGGGATAGGTGGTCCAGTACGGCGCGGGCAGCAGCACCTCGTCGCCCGGGTCCAGGAGGGTGGCGAAGGTGTTGTACAGCGCGTGCTTGCCGCCGTTGGTGATGAGCACCTGCGACGGCTCGACCTGGTAATCGCTGTCGCGGGCGGTCTTGGCGGCGACGGCTTCGCGCAGCGCAGGAAGCCCAGCCGGCCGGCGAGTACCGGTGGTTGGCGGTGTCCTGGCAGGCGGCGACTGCAGCGTCGACGATGTGCTGGGGCGTCGGGAAGTCGGGCTCGCCGGCACCGAAGCCGATCACGTCCTCGCCGGCGGCCCGCAGGGCCTTGGCCTTGGCATCGACGGCGAGCGTGGCCGATTCGCTGATGGCGCCGATCCGAGCGGAGATGCGATTGGAGGACAAAGGGGGGCTCCTCATGACGGGGTCCGAAGACGGGTGCAGTGCCGAGTCTGGCACGGTCGACGGGTGGCCACGACCGGGATTGCCCCGCCGGTCGTGGCGGAGCGCCGAACCGATTTCCCGCGCCCTTCGTCGGGGCGCGAGAGTGGCCGGGATGAGCCCCACCACCCCCGATATCACCATCCCCTCCGAGCTGCTCCCGGCGACGGCCGGTTCTGCTGCGGACCGTCCAAGGTCCGGCCCGAGGCGGTCGACGCCCTGGTAGCCGAGGCGGCCCACTACCTGGGCACGAGCCACCGCAAGGACGGCGTGCGGTTCATGGTGTCACGCTTGCGCAACGGCCTGGCCGAGCTGTTCGCGCTGCCCGACGGCTACGAGATCATGCTGGGCAACGGCGGGACCACCGTGTTCTGGGACGCGGCGACGTTCGGTCTGATCGACCGGCGCAGCCAGCACCTGGTGTTCGGCGAGTTCTCGTCCAAGTTCGCCGTGGCGGCCGCGGCGGCGCCGCACCTGGAGGACCCCACCCTCGTCGAGGCCGAGCCCGGGACCCGTCCCGAGGCGCTGGCCGAGGTGGGGATCGATCTCTACGCGCTGACCCAGAACGAGACCTCGACCGGCGTCGCCATGCCGCTGGAGCGGCCCGAGGGGGTGTCGGCCGACGATGCCCTGGTGGCCGTCGATGCCACCTCCGCCGCCGGCGGGATGCGCTGGGACCCGACGCAGGTGGACGTGTACTACTTCGCCCCCCAGAAGTGCCTGGCGTCCGACGGCGGCCTGTGGCTGGCGGCGCTCTCCCCGGCCGCTGTCGAGCGGATCGAGCGGATCGCCGCCTCCGACCGGTGGATCCCGGCGTCTCTGGACCTGGGGATCGCGCTCGCCAATTCGCGCAAGGACCAGACCTACAACACGCCGGCGCTGGTCACGGTGTTCCTCGCGGTGCAGCAGGTGGAGTGGTTGTGCCACAACGGTGGCCTGGAGTGGGCGGCGTCTCGCTGCGATCAGTCATCGGGAATCATGTACGACTGGGCCGAGGCCAGCGAGTACGCGACGCCGTTCGTGGTCGATCCCGCCGATCGAAGCTCGGTGGTCACCACGATCGATCTCGATGACGCCGTCGACGCGGGGACGGTCTCGGCGGTCCTGCGGGCCAACGGCGTGCTCGACACCGAGTCCTACCGCAAGCTCGGCCGCAACCAGCTGCGGGTGGCGACGTTCCCCGCCATCGACCCCGCGGACGTCGAAGCGCTGACGAAGAGCATCGACCACGTGGTCAGCGCCCTGTCGTAGCCACCGCGCCCTCCGCCCTCCCCCCTCCGTCCCAGCGAAACTTGGGCATCCATCGGCGTATGGGTGGGCTGGTTGCCCAAGTTTCGTCAGGCGGCGGGCTGGGCGAGCGTGGCCCGGAGATTGCCGGCGACGTAGGAAGCGTGCCGAGTGACCTGTGCCCACGTGTAGCGCAACACCCGCCAACCCGTGGCCACCGCCTGCTGGTCGCGGAACCGGTCCTCCTCGTTGGCCCGGTCCCGGCTGTGCCATCTCCGACCATCGACCTCGACCAGCAGTCGCTCGACCGGAAAGGCGAAGTCGACCCGGCCGATGCCATCGACGACGGCCCACGGCGGCAGATGCTGGCGGCTCGGCTCCGGCAGGCCGTAGTCCCGTACGAGCTCGAGAAACCGGGCCTCGAGCAGGCTGGACGGCGCTACGTAGCCGTCGCCGCGCACCTCGAGCAGCGGCCGGAGCAGGCCGATCCCGTCGCGCCCCGGCGGGCGAGCGCATTGAACATCGCCACGATCTCGCCGTAGGTCAGGTGACCGCTCCCGAGTTGATCGTCGAGGACGCGCTCCAGCCGGTGCCGTCCGAGCGCCGCTGCGATGTCGACCATGGTTCGGGCCCGACTCGTGGCCCGAAGCCCTTCGATCTCCACGATGTGCTCCGGGCGAAGGTCGGCCTTGCGGTGGACACGGTCGGCCTCAATCCGGTGGTGCGCCCGCCGGCTGACGGTCAGCACGACCCGTCCCCTCGGCATGAAGGAGAAGCGATGGAGCTCGGCCGCGCTCTCGTGGGACAGCGCAGCCGTGCCGTTGGTCGCCAGCAGCGCGATGTGCATGTCCTGGCGAATCGACGGCGGCGCACCGTTCACGACGTAGAGGCCGGAACCCCGGCGGATCAACCGGCCCTGTCGAAGTCGGCGGTCGACGGCGGGTCGGGACACGCCGGCATCGGCCAGCTGTTCGAGGCTCACGGCGCCGTGTTGGGACCGACCGAACCGGCCGATGATCGCTTCCTCGCCGGTGTCGTCCATGGCGCAAGGATGGGCTAAAGGGTGTGACAGACTTCGACGCAAGCGCGCCGAACGGCCGAAACTTGGGCATCCATCCGCACAGGCGGGGGCCGGTTGCCCAAGTTTCGTTCAGGGGCGCCGGGGAGACGAGGGGGAACCACATGCCGACGATGGATGAGGTGCGCGCTGCGCTGACCGGCGCCGGTGGCGCGTTCGAGGTGGTCGACGCCACGATCGGCGGGCGAACGATGAAGGTCTACAAGGACCGGCTCCCGAACCTGCGGTCGGTGGCCGAGATCTCCATCGGCCGGGGCGACGGCGACCCCTTCCTGGTCTACGGCGATCGCCGGATCGGCTTCACCGAGTTCCTGTCGTCGGCCAACTCGGTCAGCCACACCCTCGCCGAGCGCGGCGTCGCGAAGGGCGACCGGGTGGCAGTCCTCTCGGCCAACAACCCCGAGTGGTGCCAGACCTTCTGGGGCACCGTCGACATGGGAGCGGTGCTGGTCGGCCTCAACGGCTGGTGGAAGACCGAGGAGATCGTCTACGGCCTGCACGACTCGGGCGCCAAGGTCCTGGTCGCCGACCGCCGCCGGTACGAGCGCATCGCCGAGCACCTCGACGAGCTCCCCGAGCTCGAGGCCATCTACCTCGCCGACGCCGACCCGTCCGACTTCCCCGACGACGGCCGCCTCCACCGGTTCGACGACCTCACCCAGGCGCCCACCGACCGCTTTCCCGACGCCACGATCGACGAGCTCGACCCGGCGGTGATCTTCTACACCAGCGGCACCACCGGGAAGCCGAAGGGCGCCATCAGCTCGCACATGGGCATGGTCGCCAACCTCCAGAACACCATGTTCAACGCCATCGCCGGCTCGATGACAGGCGACGGCGGCGCGCTCCCCGGCGGGGACGGGCAGAACGTGTCGCTGTTCACCTCTCCCCTGTTCCACGTGTCGGGCTGCCACTCGACCCTGGTCGTGGGACTGCTGGCCGGCCTCCGGCTGGTGATGCTGGACAGCAAGTTCGAGCCCGACAAAGCGTTGCAGCTCATCGAGGACGAGGGCGTCAAGATCTGGGCCACCGTCCCCACCATGGTGTGGCGGGTCTGCGAGTACCCGGGCCGATACGACTACGACACCTCCAGCGTCGAGAGCGTCGCGTTCGGCGGCTCGCCGTCGGCCGACGAGCTCATCCGCAAGATCCGCGACACCTTCCCCAACGTGAAGGTCACCAGCAACGCCTACGGCCTCACCGAGTCCAGCTCGGTCGCCACCGTGCTCTCCGGACCCGACGCCGACAGAAAGCCCGACTCGGTCGGCCCCCCGATGCCGGTCGTCGACCTCAAGATCGCCGACGAAGCCGGCAACGCCCTCCCCACCGGCGAGACCGGCGAGGTCTGCATCGCCGGGCCCATCGTCATGCCCGGCTACTGGAACAAGCCCGAGGCCACCGCCCAGACCGTCCGCGACGGTTGGCTCCACACCGGCGACGTCGGCCACATCGACGACGAGGGCTACCTGTTCATCACCGACCGCAAGAAGGACATGATCATCCGCGGCGGGGAGAACGTGTACTGCGTCGAGATCGAGCAGCGCCTGGTCGACCACCCCGACATCGCCGACGCCGCGGTGATCGGCGTGCCCCACCACCAGCTGGGCGAGGAGGTCAAGGCGGTCATCCAGGTGGAGCCCGGCCAGGAGATCACCGAGGGACAGGTCCAGGCCTGGGTGGCCGAGACGTTGGCCAACTTCAAGGTGCCCGCCTACGTCGAGATCCGTCACGGAGAACCTGCCCCGCAACGCGTCGGGCAAGCTGCTGAAGAACGCCCTGCGGGGCACGGGCGAGGTCAGTTTCACCGAGACGATGTGAGGCCTCGCGCTCAGCCGACGGCGATCTCGTTCGATCGTTTGGTCAGCCTTGGCCGCCGCTGACGTCCTGCACCGACTCCTTGCCCGCCGAGATCCACGGCATCATCCCGCGCAGCTCGGCCCCGACCTGCTCGATCGGCTGCTTCCGACCCGCCTCTTCCAGCGCGTGGAAGTTCTTGCGACCGCCCTCGCTCTCGGCGATCCACTCCTCGGCGAACTCGCCCGACTGGATCTCGCCGAGGATCTTGCGCATCTCGGCCTTGACGCTGTCGTTGATGATGCGCGGCCCGCGGGTGAGATCGCCGTACTCGGCGGTGTCGGAGATCGAGTACCGCATGCCGCCGATGCCCTGCTCGTACATCAGGTCCACGATGAGCTTCAGCTCGTGCAGGCACTCGAAGTAGGCCGACTCGGGTGGTAGCCGGCTTCGACCAGCGTCTCGAACCCGGCCTGCACCAGCGAGGTCACCCCGCCGCACAGCACGACCTGCTCGCCGAAGAGATCGGTCTCGGTCTCCTCGGCGAACGTGGTCTCGAGCACCCGGCCCGGGCGCCACCGATGGCGTCCGCGTACGCCAGGGCCAGGCCCTTGGCCTCGCCGGTGGCATCCTGGTGGACGGCGATGAGGCACGGCACGCCGCCGCCCTCGGTGTAGGTGCGGCGCACCAGGTGGCCGGGCCCCTTGGGCGCGACCATGGCCACGTCGATGCCGGCCGGCGGGACGATCTGCTCGAACCGGATGTTGAACCCGTGGGCGAAGAACAGGGCGTCACCGTCGTCGAGGTTGGGGGCGATCGACTCCTCGTAGATGCGGCGCTGCTCGGTGTCGGGCAGCAGCACCATGATCACGTCGGCCTCGGCCGTGGCGTCGGCCAGCGAGGCCACGGCCAGGCCGGCCTCTTCAGCCTTCTGGCGCGAGGACGACCCCTCGCGGAGCCCGACCCGGACGTCGATGCCCGACTCCTTCAGGTTGAGCGCGTGGGCGTGCCCCTGCGAGCCGTAGCCGAGGATCGCGACCTTGCGGTCGGCGATCAGCGACCGGTCGGCATCCTTCTCGTAGTAGACGTTTGCCACGTGTTTGCTCCTGTGTTGGGTCGGGGTGGTGAGATGGGTGGGACGACCTGGACGAACGACCGGATGCGGCTCACGCGCCGCCGTTGACGGCCCGCAGCCGAGGGCCGCTGTGGTCCAGCCGGGGCAGCGCGACCCGACCGGTGCGCTGCAGCTCGACGATGCCGAACGGCCGAACAGCTCCTCGAAGTCGTCGATGCGATCGGGACGGTCGTTCGAGCGACACGGTCATCGCGGCGTGGCCGACGCCGAGGATCTTGCCCTGAAACACGTCGACGAGTTCGATCACCTGCTGCGCTCGACCGCCGAGGCGGACACGGTCGCGAGCATCAGCTCGCGGAGCACCGACTCGCTGTCGGCGAGCTCGCTGATCTTCGACGACGTTGATCAGCTTGTTGAGCTGCTTGATGATCTGCTCCAGCGGTGCGGTCGCGGCGTCGACCACGATGGTGATCCGGCTGAACCGCTCGTCGTCGGTGGGCGCCACGGCCAGCGACTCGATGTTGAAGCCGCGCCGGGCGAACAGCCCGGCGACGCGGGCCAGCACCCCGGCCTTGTTCTCGACCAGCACGACGAGCGTGTGGTGGTGGGTGATGTTGTTCATCTTCGTGCCCTCCTGGTGCTGACGCACCGGGCCGGCGGCCACGCTCGCTGCGCTCGCTCATCGAGCCGCTCCTCCTGGCTGGGATCGACGACGATCTCGGAGTTGGTCTTGCCCGACGGCACCATCGGGAACACGTTCTCTCGGGCTCGGTGCGGAACTCGATGACGACCGGCCGGTCGTTGATCTCGTTGGCCTTGTCGATGGCCGGCTTGACGTCCTCGGGCGCCTCGACCCGCATGGCGACACAGCCCATCGCCTCGGACCACTTGACGTAGTCGGGCACCTGCTCGGACAGATACACCTCGGAGTACCGCTCCTCGTAGAACATCTCCTGCCACTGGCGAACCATGCCCAGGTAGGTGTTGTTCAAGAGGGCGACCTTGACCGGGATGCTCTCGACCGTGGCGGTCACCAGCTCCTGCGCGGTCATCTGGAAGCAACCGTCGCCGTCGATGGCCCACACCGTGCGGTCGGGTCGACCGACCTTGGCCCCGATGGCGGCGGGAATCGAGAAGCCCATCGTGCCCAGGCCGCCGCTGTTGATCCAGGTGTACGGATGGTCGAACTTCCAGTACTGGCTGGCGCACATCTGGTGCTGGCCGACACCAGAGGCGACGATCGTGTCGTCGGGCGAGAGCTCGTGCAACGGCTCGAGGACGAACTGCGGCTTGAGCCGATCGCCGCGCTCGGCCGGCTCGTAGGCGAGCGGGTAGTGCTCCTGCCAGCCGAGACGGGGCTCTCCACGCCGAGCGGTCGGGCCGCACCTCGGGCCCGCCGAGGGCCGGATGCGCCTCGATCAGCGCCTTGATGACCAGCCGCAGTCGCCTCGATGGCGACGTCGGGTCGGCGGATCTTGCCGAGCTCGGCCGGATCGATGTCGACGTGGATGACCTTGGCATCGGGGGCGAACCCGTCGAGCTTGCCGGTGACCCGATCGTCGAAGCGGCTTCCGAGCGCGATCAACAGGTCGGCCTCCTGCATCGCGGTGACCGCGCGTGTAGTTGCCGTGCATGCCGGGCATGCCCAGGTCCAGCGGGTGACCGTCGGGGAGCGCCCCTCGCGCATGAGCGTGGTGACAACCGGCATGTCGCTCAGTTCGGCCAGCTCGCGTAGTTCGTCGGCGGCGCGCGCCTTCAGGATGCCGCCGCCTGCATAGATGACCGGCCGTGCGGCGCCATGATCAGTGGCCGCTTCCTTGATCTGCTTCGGATGGCCCCGTCGTGGGCTGGAAGCCGGGAAGGTCCAGCGTCTCGGGCCAGTACCAGTCCAGCGCGGATCGGGGTTGTTGGGATCGACGATGTCCTTCGGAATATCGATGAGCACAGGTCCCGGCCGACCGTGGTGGCGATGTGGAAGGCCTCGTGAACGATCTGGGGAATGTCGGCGGGTCCGTGACCAAGTAGTTGTGCTTGGTCACCGACATGGTGATGCCGGTGGTGTCGGTCTCCTGGAAGGCATCGGTCCCGATGCGGCGTAGGGCACCTGACCGGTGATGCCGACCAGCGGAACCGAGTCGATGTATGCGTCGGCGAGCGGGGTGACGATGTTCGTCGCCGCAGGCCCGCAGGTGACCATGACCACGCCGGGCTTGCCGGTGGCGTGGGCGTAGCCCTCGGCCATGTGGCCAGCGCCCTGTTCGTGCCGCACGAGGATGTGCCGGATCGGCGACTCGAGTATGGGGTCGTACACCGGCAGGATCGCGCCTCCCGGAGACCGAAAACCACCTCGACCCCCTCGATCTCGAGGCTACGGATCAGGGCGCTGCCGCCATCGGTTGTCATGCTGGCTCCTGTCATAGGTGGGTCGATTCGTCGGCGCTCGTTCGTCTGCGAATCTCGCCGCGACCTCCTCTGAGAAGTGGCCCGAAAACGCAAGCGGCCCCCCTGAGAAGGGAGGCCGAGAGCGCACGCGTATGGGGACGTGCGCTACACAACTACTACGAGCAGGGGGTGGCGAGGAGGGACGGGCCGGTCATCGGAGACAAGCGTAGCCGGTCGGTAACCGCGCCCGCCCCTGAGGAGCGGGGACGGAAATACTCAAGATTCTGCACGGTTCGTCCGATGACAAGGACAGAAGCAATCCAGGGAGTGGATCATGCTGATGGACGTGCACGAACGCGCATGGCCGACGAGGTCGAGCCCTACCTGCTGGACGACGAGACCCTGCAGAACGTCATGCCTGCGACGCGGGGGGCCCATCCCCTGCTGGTCGCCACGCTGGTGTTGTGATCGCGGTGTTGCTCTTCCAGTGGCTCCCGCTGTTGATCGCCATCTTCGGCGGCGCGGCGGGAGCGGGTATCCTGGCTGTCGTCACCGACCGCCCGGTGGTGCTGGCCGCGACCGATCACGCCGTGATCGTGCTGAACGCGTCCTGGCTGGGCAACTGTCCCGTGACGATCGACGCCCGCCTGCCCGCCGATCGAGCTTCGAGGTGAGGACGGCGTCTACGCCCCGGCGGACCTGGGCGACTCATCTACTGGGTCCCGTTCACGTGGGCGGGAACGAGCCGCCCAGGCCGATGAAGCCTGGGCCGCCGTTGGACGTGTGCCGACCTGAACTAGCGGGCACTGGCTCAGATCGCGGACCGCGCCGCGGTCGGCCGACGTGGTCATCGCCGGTACGCCTGGAGCGCAGGGCTGACGGACCGTCGCGTTCGACGGGCGTGAACGCGTCTGCGCCCCGGCCTCCTGTGCAACTCGTCGGGCCGCCAGTCGTCGTCGGCGACCTTGAGGTGATCGTCCGGGCCGGGATGTCGATCGTGATCGTGTCGTCGTCCTCGATCAGCGCGATCGCCCCGCCGGCGGCCGCCTCGGGCGAGACATGGCCGATCGACAGGCCCGACGTGCCGCCGGAGAACCGGCCGTCGGTCAGCAGCGCGCAGTCCTTCCCCAGGTCACGGCTCTTGATGTAGGTGGTCGGGTACAGCATCTCCTGCATCCCCGGGCCACCCTTGGGGCCCTCGTACCGCACGATCACCGACGTCGCCGGCGCTGACCTGCTCGGGATCGAGCACGCCCTCCATGGCGGCCTCCTGGCTCTCGAACACGCGCGCCCGGCCCGAGAATCCATGGATCGACTCGTCCACGCCGGCCGTCTTGACGATGCAGCCGTCGGGAGCGATGTTGCCGTACAGCACGGCCAGTCCCCCGTCGGCGCTGTAGGCGTGTTCGACCGAGCGGATGCAGCCATCGGCGCGATCGATGTCGAGCGAGGGCCAGCGGGTCGATTGGCTGAAGGCCACCTGGGTCGGGATGCCGGCCGGGCCCGCGGTGAACAGGCTGCGGGCCTGCTCCGAGGCCGACGGCCGCACGATGTCCCATTGTCCAGCGCCGCCGCCATGGTGTCGGCGTGCACCGTGGGCACGGCGGTGTCGAGGAGCCCGGCGCGATCCAGCTCGCCCAGGATCGCGGGGATCCCGCCCGCCCGGTGCACGTCCTCCATGTGATAGCGGTCGGTGCTGGGCGCGACCTTGCACAGGTTGGGCACCCGGCGGCTGATGGTGTCGATGTCGGCCATCGTGAAGTCGTGGCCGGCCTCCTGGGCCGCGGCCAGGATGTGCAGGACGGTGTTGGTGGACCCGCCCATGGCGATGTCGAGCGTCATGGCGTTGTGGAACGCGGCCGGCCCGGCGACCGACCGGGGCAGCACGTCGTCGTCGTCCTTCTCGTAGTAGCGGCGGGCCAGGTCGACGATGCGCCGCCCCGCCTCGAGGAACAGCTGCTCCCGGTCGGCGTGGGTGGCCAGCGTGGTGCCGTTGCCGGGCAGCGACAGCCCGAGCGCCTCGGTGAGGCAGTTCATCGAGTTGGCGGTGAACATGCCCGAACACGAGCCGCACGTGGGGCAGGCCGACCGCTCGATCGCCTCCACGTCCTCGTCACTCTGCCGTGCGTCGCCGGCGCTGGTCATGGCCGAGATGAGGTCGACCTTGACCTCGGCGCCGGCCAGTCGGGTCTTCCCCGCCTCCATGGGACCACCGGAGACGAAGACGGCCGGCATGTTGAGCCGAAGGGCAGCGTTGAGCATGCCCGGGGTGATCTTGTCGCAGTCGCTGATGCACACCAGCGCGTCGGCGCAGTGGGCGTTGACCATGTACTCGACCGAATCGGCGATGAGGTCGCGACTGGGAAGCGAGTAGAGCATCCCGCCGTGGCCCATCGCGATGCCGTCGTCGACGGCGATGGTGTTGAACTCCTTGGCCACGCCCCCGGCGGCCTCGATCTCCCGGGCCACGAGCTGGCCCAGATCCTTCAGGTGCACGTGGCCGGGCACGAACTGTGTGAACGAGTTGGCGATGGCGATGATCGGCTTGTCGAAGTCGTCATCGGTCATCCCGGTGGCCCGCCACAGGGCCCTGGCCCCCGCCATGTTGCGGCCGTGGGTGGTCGTGTGGGAGCGGTACGTCGGCATGGCGTGCAGGCTATCGCCGGCCGGCGCGACGGCCCGCTCCCGTCGAGGGTCCCAAGAGCGTCCCCCGGGATGCCGACAGGAGAGCCCAGCGTGACCGCCGTCCCGATCCCTTCCTCGGTAGTGTCGACAGGTCGGCCCGACCGGTGACGACATCCGCGCAACCCGCATGACCTCGACCGAATCACCTCCCCCCAGCGCCGAGCGCCGCCCGATGTGGGGTCAACCCACCTCGTGGTGGGCCCGCGCCTTCACGCTGTTCGGGCTGTTCGGTCTGGGGATCGCCCAACCGCTGCTGGACCTCTACGGGGGCAATCCCGAGGTCTTCATCGCCGATCGATCCTCGCCATCCAAATCGCCGGGTTCACGCTCTTCGTCACCCTGGTCCCCACCGCCCTGGCGCTCGAAGCGATCGCGATCGCTCAGGCGATCAGCGAGCCGGCCGGCCCAGTGTTGATGACCGTGTCCCTGGCGCTCGGGGCGTTCCTCGCCGCGTCGGCCGTACTCCGCCAGCTGCTCCCCGACAGCGATGCCGCCCTCTTCTTCGCCGGCGCCGCCACCGCGGGCCTGGTCTGGCTCGTCGCCCGCAGTCCGGGCGTGCGGACCTGGCTCCAACTGCTCGCCGGCGTCCCTGTCGTGGCGCTGGTCAGCTTCTTCGCCTTTTCCCGGTCGTCCGAGCTGGTCTGGGAGAGCGAGGCGGCCGCCGACGAGTCCACCATCGTCGGCGACCCGGCGCCCGTCGTGATGATCGTGTTGGACGAGCTGCCCCTGATCTCTCTGGTCACGCCCGAAGGCGACATCAACGCCGACCTCTTCCCCAACTTCGCCCGGCTGGGGGACCAGAGCCACTGGTTCCGCAACGGCATGTCCAACTCGATCGCCACCACCGACAGCGTGCCCCTGGCGCTGACGGGCGTGCTGAACGAGGGCGAGGTCGCCACCTCGCCGCAACCATCCCAAGAACCTGTTCACGCTCCTCGGCGCCACCTACGACTTCCGGGTGCGCGAGAGCATCACCACTCTGTGTCCCGAGTCGCTGTGCGCTGCCGCCGACTCCGAGGACGGCGGCGGCGATTCCGCCGGCCAGTTCGCCCTGACCGACGGCTCGTTCCAGTCGCTGATGACCGACGCCGTCGTGGTGCGCGCCCACGCCACCATGCCCCCGATCGTGCGCGACCGGTTCCCCGCCATCGACAGCCAGTGGGGTGGCTTCGCCGGACAGACCCGCACGACCGACGACGGTGGTACCACCGACCTCGAGGCATCCCTGCCGCTGCCTCCCGCCGAGAGCGGCGGACCTGGTCGACCAGATGCTGGACATGGTCGGCGACTACGACGGCCAGCACCCGCTACTTCCATGCACTTCACCCCCTGGTCGCCCCGCACATCCCGTGGCAGGTCAACCCCTCGGGAACCCGCTACGACCGGCCCGAGGCGTTGAGCACGTCGGTCACCGGGGTCGAGAACGGCTTCTGGCTCGACGACCCACGCCTGGCCACCCAGGGCTACCAGCGCCATCTCATGCAGCTCGGCTTCGTCGA
>CAWCAL010000021.1:0-113829 GCA_963793475.1 uncultured Acidimicrobiales bacterium | reverse complement strand
AGGGCCTCCTCCCGGGATCTCTTGAGGCCGATCACCGAGCTGCCCGACGAGGTCGTGCATGAGCGCGCCGTTCTCTGGATCGAGGACTACGTCGAGGTTGAGGACTGTGCCTCGCCGGCTTCCCCGAAGGAGCGTTCAGAGCACAAACAGACAAGCGAGGAGTTCGACGAAATCGTCGCTCTGATCGAGAAGCGAGCTGCTGAGGAATCCGAATGACTCGGCAAGGCGGGTGGAGAGGATCGGACCCACAATGGACCAGGCAGAGCCACCGGCGCTCGGAGTCGAGAGCCTGCAGGTGAGTTCAGCGCGCTCGGAGGGACTCGAACCCCCAACCTTCTGATCCGTAGGTGGATCCAGGGGTCTGACCGCTGTTTACCGCAGGTGCCCGATGGTGCCCGTTGGAACTGTGCGTTGGGGAAACGCCGGATGCGGGGTGACCGGTCGTGACCGGTTTGACCGCTATGGCCCCCGGGATCTTCTCACGGGAGAACTACGGTGATGTAACTTCTACCGGTGGGCGCAAGGAGCAGGCTGACCGGAGCCGACAACGTCAGGGACCAGGTGAACCCACCTCGTTCGAAGCGGCGCTTTCGCTGCTCTCGAGCACCGAGGTCCGCCGACGGGAGCCTCGGCGCGTCACCCTCGAAGAGATCGTCGAGGTTATTCGTGCCGAGACCGTGACTGCCGCTCGATCGTTAGACCACGGCCTCAGCGAGGTGAACGTCGTCGTCGACGCGTCGATTCTCGTGGAGCTGATCGTCGCGGCCCGATGATCGTCCTTCAGGCCGGTGCCGCCTACGAGGCCTACTTCGACGGTGACGACCTCTATTGGTTGTTCCCCGGCCTCACACTCGCTGGAGGTGGCGTCAGCTCCTCTCCCGCAACACCTCGTCGCACGCGGCCAGGTGGATGCGACGCACCTGGCGGGCGAAGGACTGCGGTGGCTCTCCTCGCTCGTCGGTGAAGCACACGCCGATCGGGCAGTCCGAGATGGCGCGCATCTGGGACACTGCGAGACTCAGTCACTCCGTACGACGCCGCCTACCTCGCGCTCACTGAGCGTCTACAGGCGCAAACCGGCGGTCAGGCGTGTCTGGCCACGGCCGACGCCAAGCTTGCCCGGTCGCCGGCGGTCCGATGCCCTGTGGAGCTCTACGCGAGCTAGGACTGACGGGCCAACGCTGGACGACCCTGTCCGCATCGGTGCACGTTTGTTGAGCTTCGGTTCAGATCAAACGAACAGAACAACAGTTACAAGCGTGTAGTTCGTGCCGTCTGGACGCTTCTGCGCTGGCCAACACCCTTGGGGGGTGACCGTTGCCGACTGTTGCCAGACGACCGACGACTCTAAACAAGAGCGGTGTTTCCTTTCTAGTTGCCTAGACTGGTTTGATGGACGCCGACCGACACCCCGACACCCGGTTCGGTCGGGTGCGCCGTGCCGGGGGCAAACCTGGCTACCTCGCCTACTTCCCGAGGCCGATCCCCCGTCAGGTCCCGATCTCACAGCCCAATCTCCTGCGAATGGCCGACGCCGAGGCCGCCCTCGGGCGCTTGGCTGGCGCGGGACGACTCCTGCCCCATCCTCACCTCCTGGCTGGGCCGTACCTCCGACGGGAAGCCGTGGCCTCGGCACGAATCGAAGGCACCCAAGCGTCCCTCCTCGATGTGTTCGACGCCGAGGCGAGTGGCCAACCCCTCGGTGCCGACGTCGAGGAAGTCGTGAACTACGTCGCGCGATGGAGAACGGGCTCCAACGGCTCGAGACGCTCCCGGTGAGTACCAGGCTGATCCGCGAGCTGCACGCCGTCATCCTGGCCGGCGTTCGCGGTCGTGACCGCCAGCCCGGTGAGCTGCGCACGACACAGAACTGGATCGGGTCCGCCGGTGCCACGATCGATACGGCAACCTTCGTGCCGCCACCACCCGAGGAGCTTGCCGACCTGCTCAGCGACCTCGAGCGGTTCGTCCACGAGGATCCGCAGCTCCCGCCGCTCGTTCAAGCGGCGCTTCTCCACTACCAGTTCGAGACGATCCACCCCTTCCTCGATGGCAATGGTCGGCTCGGGCGTCTCCTGATCGTCTTCTTCCTGGTCGTGCGCGACCGTCTCCCTGAGCCGCTGTTGTACCTGTCCCCCTATTTCGAGGCTCGGCGTCAGGCGTACTACGACGCTCTGCAAGGTGTCCGAGAACAGGGCGATCTCGATCGATGGCTCGGGTTCTTTCTGGACGGGGTCCGCACCCAGGCGATCGATGCAATCACTCGCGCCGAGCGATTGATCGATCTGCGCGAGCGGTATCGGGGAGAGGTTCGAGCCGCAACGAGGGGTATCGCCAACCAGGTTGCCGAGCTCGCCCTCGAACAGCCGGTCTTGAACGCACGGGTCGTGGAGGATCGCCTCGGCGTGAGCCGCCCGGCTGCCTTGACGGCGCTACGGCAACTCGACGACCTCGGAGTCCTCGTCGAAGCCGCCGCCGGCATGCGTGGACAGCTGCGGTGGCGCGCTCACGAGATCCTGTCGGTGCTTACCGATGAGATTTGACTCGATCGAGGCGACCTGGCCGAATCTCGATCTCGATCCTCGTCACCAGTCGATGCCTGCAGGTTCAGCCGGTTCGTTCGTTCGTCGTTGGTCGGTGGCCAGGTACTCAGCCCGCGAACGGTTGAGAAGGGAGGCTGGATCTTGCGAGTGGTCGGACGTGGCGAGGTACAAGCGCGTCTGGTGCCGAGCCCGGGACAGGGCCGTGTAGCCGGCTTCGCGGTAGATGGACTCGTCGGCGTAGACGAAGGCTTCGTCGCAGGTGAGGCCCTGCGCCTTGTGGATGGTGGTGGCGTAGCCGTGGGTGAGGTGGCCGTCGGCGAGGTAGTCGATGGGGACGCGAGGTTGGGTGCCGCGGTCGAGTTGGACGCGGAGTGAGCGGGTTCCGGGATGGATCGAGCGGACGGTTCCCGAGTCGCCGTTGAGCAGGCCGAGGTCGTAGCGGTTGCGCAGGGCGACGACGCGGTCGCCGACCGCGAACGGCAGGTCGTCCACGACGAGCTCGGCGAGGCCGAGTCGGTGGTGCGCCTTCATGCGTTGTCGTGCGAGGAGGTTGAGGTCGTCGACGTCGGAGCGGTAGAGGGCGAGCATCACCGCAGCCGAACCACGGCGAGTGGCAGCGAACCAGTCCTCGACCATCTGCTGCTTCGCTCGATCGTCGTGGTCGAAGGACCGGATGCGATCCCGACGCTCGAGACCTTGCCAGGCTGCGGTCGGGTCGCCATGACGGAGCTCGGCCAGGATCCGCCGGTCCTCGGGGTCGTCTTGGCGGCGGTTGGTGGTGAGGGTGGCCGAGGAGAGGGCGTGGGCGAGCGCAGCGAACGCGCCGCCGGCCTCGATCTCGGGAAGCTGGCGATGGTCGCCGACGAGCACGAGCTTCGCCCCAACGGAAGTGGTCTGGTCCAGTAGGCGAGTGATCGTTGCCGTACCGACCATGGCAGCCTCGTCGACGATCACGACCGATCGGCTGGTGAGGTGACGTCGCCCGGCACCGAGGTCGCCGAGCAGTCGTTCGATCGTCGATGCCGGGATGGCGGCACCCTCCTCGAGGTTCGCCGCGGCGCGTGCTGCGAGCGCACAGCCGATCACCTCGAACTCCTCCGACCGCCAGGCGTGTGCCGCGTGGAGCAGCGCATGGGTCTTTCCGGACCCGGCGACGCCGACCACGACCGAGACGTCGTTGCCGTCGGTGGTGATCGCCTCGACCATGGCAGCCTGCTCGTCGCTCAAGTCCTCATCGGGAGACGTCTTCTCCCAACAGCGCCCCGTACCGGCGCCGACTCCGTCGAGGGCTCTGCGCATCAGTCGATCCTCGAGGGCGAGTTGCGCGGCCGTCGTGAACCGAGGCCCGAATCGATCGCTCGTCAACTCGACGACCGACTCCTCGGTGAGGAATCGGTCGGCGGCGGCTTCGATATCAGCCGGTCGGGCACCGCTGACGGCCCGTGAAGCCAGTGCTCGGAGAACGTCACGCCGGTCGAAGACGGCGCGGTTGGTGCAGAGCTCCTCGCCGAGTTCCAAGGGAGCGACCTCGGTTGGTGCAGCGGACGGTGCAGTCGATGGTGCAGGGGAGGGCGACTGCACCACGGCCCCCTCGATGTCTGCACCGAGCGCTTCGGCCCGCGTACGCCAGTCGGTCAACAGCGACTCGAAGCTGTCGGTGGGTTTCGCCGGACGGGTGGCGAGCGCTGCGGTGCGTGCGGCTCCGACCGACGACGGATCTGTTCCGAGAGCGTGTTCGATCTCGATGCGCCGGCGGGAGAATTCGCGCAGGACCCTTCTGTCGATGCCGGCGATCTCAGCGACACCCTTGTCCACGTCGGACCATGAAACACCGAGTCGGGCGGTGAGCTGGCGGCGCAGCTCGGCTTGGTACAGGAACCCGGCGGTGCGGGCGTAGCCGTAGATCCATCGGGCGTCGAGGCTGCGCCACGCGCCGTCCCCGCAATGGGTGGCGTTGGCGACCACGACGTGCGTGTGCAGCTGCGGGTCGCCGGCTCGGCTGGTGCGATGACGAAACGCGGCGGCGATCAGCCCTTCACCGTCCACCTGGCCGACACCGTTGTGACCCGTCCGAGCCTTGACCGCCGTGCGCTCGAGGAAGGCTGACCGTCGCCTCGATGGCTGCGTCATGGGCCGCGGCGACTGCGGTCGTCGTCGAAGCCGATCCGAGCGCCCAGAGAACCGAGACCGACTTGGGCGCCGACAGTGTCAGATCGAGTCCCGACACTCGCCGGTTCGATCGACACAGCCGCTCGCCATCGAGAGGTGAGACCCCGACAAGCACAGCGATGAAGTCGTCGTCTCGGACCTCGCCGTCGAGGCCGAGAGCGACGGAACCGGCGCCGAGCCATCGGCCCGGAACCTCACCTGACTTCGTGTAGTAGTCCTCCCGGCCGTGAGCGACGGCCTCCAGGTAGTACCCGCCCTGACCGGTCGTGACCTTGCCCACCGACAACATGGCCCAAGCGATACGCCACCCGCCTGCACCGACCTCTGCACCAAACCCGGAACGAACCGCGAGCGGGACCTGCACCGCATCGTGATGCAACTGTGTGGACGATCAACTGGCGGTGTGGCGATCAATTGGCGGTGTGGACGATCGGCGGACGACGGCGATGTGGACGGAGGGCCTCGATCACCGTCGGCGGACAATCTCGGGGGAGGGCGTGCACTGGCCGTGCGAAGGCTCCGCGACGAGTGATTGACCAGGGTTGGAGCGGATGTCGATCGCTCGGATGTCGCGTTTCTGTCACCGGCGACCGCCTTCCCGAGGCATGGAGAGTGCATTTGCCTCCACCGACCGGCAGCGGCCCCGAGTCCGCTGCTTACCATCAACGACGCAGCGAATCGCCTCTCGGTGACCCCGAGGTTCGTCCGCCGCCTCGTCGCCGAACGGCGCATCGCCTTCCACCGCGTCGGCAAGTTCATCCGCTTCGACCCCGCCGATGTCGACGCACTCATCCTTGAGGGTCGGGTCGAGCGCCACTGCTGAAGCTGCTGGGTCAGTCCCGTGGGCTCTCCAGCGACGATGATGCCCACCGCGTGGGAGCGACCCCATCAATCAGGACCGCCAGACGGTGACCGTCGCCGTGACTGCGCGGCTGCCGACGTGGACGACGCGATCGGGATTGCCGACAGCGCAACAGACGGGGTGGGCCGATGACCACGTCCCGGCCGATGTGATCTTCGGGATCCCCGCGGTGGGTAACCGGGGACGCTTCGGCACCGGCCTGGGCATCCTCCAGACCAGCTACATGACTACGGAGTGGGGCCTGCCCGATGGCCTTGTGCTGTTGAACGGCGATGGCCACTGGTGGATCGCTCTTGACTACCGGAACTCCGGGCCCACCGGGCCGCCCGCGGTGGTCTGGCTCGACGTTGAGCGAGGAGAGGATTTCCAGGTGGCCGACAGTTTCGCGACCTTCTTGGACGAACTCGTCCCCGCAAGCAAGTTCAGCGACGAGTAGCAGCCGACAAGGGCCGCACCAGCGCAGCCAGTGCTACTGGGCCGGATGCACGTCGATGCCCCCGACAAGCCAGAGGAACCCGCGCCGCTCCACACCTCACGCGCAAGAGCAGCGACACCGCCCGCTCGCGATCGGCACTTCCTGGTCGGTCCACCCCGCTCCAGATCGCCGGCGGTCAGACGACCTCGACGGCAACTCTGTTGGCGTGGGCGGCGAGCGCTTCGATGTCGGCTCGGTCACCGGTGAGGACCGTCCCGCTGGGCTCGGCGAGAGCGACGACGAGCGCATCGACAGCGGAGCCAGCTCGGGCGAGTCGCCGAAGCTCGGCTGCTCGCCGTGCTGTCGACTCGCTGACCGACGCGTCGATGATGCAGGTCTTCAAGAATCGGTGAGTGTTGGCGTCGCGTCGTGGGTCGCCGTACAGCGATTCGACGAGCACCATCGTCGGCACGACGGGAGGCCACAGCTCCTGTGCCCGGAAGGCTCGGATGAGCGACACAGCAGTCTTGGTTCGCCCCGAGAGGCGCGACAGTCCGCCACTGTCGAGAACGAGCACGGGTCAACCGACTCGGTCGAGCGAGCGATCTCGAACGCGTCGTGCAATCGCGTCCGCTGTCGTCTGCCGTCGCGGACTGGGTTCGCCGACCTCGGCAACCAGTTCGTCGAGGTACCGATCCGTCTCCGCAAGGGAGTCCTGTCGCTCCAACTCGGCTCGAAGTGCGACCTGGAGAAGCTCCGAGGCTGGAAGGTCGCGTTGTTTCAGTTGCTCGTGGAGGTCGTCGGGGAGGTACACCTGAACGCGTGGCATGCGCCTAACTATACGCCTATAGCAAGCGCATATCAACGGGCGACGCTCGCACTGCCTACCCGTCCGCGATCGGCACTGGAGGGCGACCCGCGGACGCTCTCAAGGGGTCCATCTGAGCGGCTCTGGCTGGAGCGGCGCTTCATGTTGGTGAGACGCAGCCGGACCCGGAAGGCGCCCGGTCTCGCTACTGATCTGCGAACAGTGCGTCGCCGATACGTTCGGCGGCCTCGCGCTGCATTGTGGGCGTGACGTGGCTGTAGAGGTTGGAGAAGAGCGTGGTGTCGGCGTGGCCAAGACGTTCGGCGGCCACCTTCGGAGGCACGCCGCTGGCCAGCATCAGGGTGGCGCTCGTGTGGCGGAGGCCGTGAGCGGTCAGTCGCGGCAGGCCGACCTCGGTGCTGATCTTGCCCAGCAGTCGTGACAGGTACTGCGGGTGGTACGCGCCGCCCGTCGCCTTCGTGAATACGTAGTCGGACGCTTCGTAGGTCCTCGCCCTCAGCTGCTCCTGGGCCTGGAGCTTGCGTTGCTGGCGCAGCACGTCGACCAGGTGCCGGTCGAGGTCGATGGTGCGGATCGCCTCGTGGCTCTTCCCGCTCGACCGCTGCACCTCGTAGCCCAGCACCGTGGCGAACTCGTTCACCCGCACCAGCCGCTTCTCGAGATCGACGTTCGACCAGGCCAGGAACACCAGCTCGCCGATGCGCACCCCCGAGCCCAACAGGAACGCCCACACCGGCCACAGCCGATCACCCTCGTGCAGCGCGAGGAACTGGCGAGCCTCGTCGGGCGACCAGTGCTTCGGGATCGAACGCCGCGGCTTCGGACGAGGCACCGACGCCAGCGGGTTCGCCGGCAGCACGCCCATCGCCACCGCCTGCTTGAGCGCACCGTTCAACGGAGCCCGAGCCAGACGGATCGTGTTCGGCGACAACCCTCGACCGGTCTTCCTGCCGCCCTCGGTGGCGAGCTTGTGCTGCCAGCTCGCCACCACGTCGGCCGTGAGCTCCCGCACGCGCAGCGACCCGATCCACGGATCGATGTAGTCGTCGAGGTAGTGCCGGTAGTCGAACAGGCTCTTCGCCCCGAGCCGCTCGGCCGCCTCGCACTCGTCGAGGTACTGCTCGACCAGCTGGCGCACGGTCAGACCTGACACCGTCGCCTTCGGCTGCGCCTCGGCCTCACGAAGCAGGTCCTCGCGAGCCGCGGCGGCCTCGGCCGCGGTGGCGAACCCCCGGCGGGTCACCTGCGCCCACTTGCCGGTGAGCGGGTCCTTGTGGGTGGACGCCTTGAAGTACCAGGTGCCCTTGGCGTCCTTGTAGACCCCACGGAACTTCGGCACTACCGCACACCCTGAGAAGATCGCATCTTCTCAATATCTTCTCACGGCGGTGTGACAAAGAGAAGAGCCGCCTCGAAGGGCGGCTACTTCGTTGGTATTGCTTGGTTCTCTCAGCGCGCTCGGAGGGACTCGAACCCCCAACCTTCTGATCCGTAGTCAGATGCTCTATCCAATTGAGCCACGAGCGCTGGGAAGGATCGAGTCTAGAGCCCGGCGGCAGCGGTGCGGAAACGGGTTGGCTGGAGCGACGAGCTCAGCCCAGCCAGACCTCGCGGGTCTGGCGGCCCCAGTTGCGGCAGTACTGGGTGGACGGGTTCCAGATGTCGATGACGTTTCCCTTGATCGCCGATCCGGTGTCGCGGGCGATCTTCCAGCCCGAGCCCGTCGACGTACACGCGCGAACCCAGCGGGATCACCCGGGGGTCGACGGCGATGCCGTCCTCGGCGACCGGCGCCCCCGATGCGGTGGTACCGCGGAGCGAGTAGCAGGTGATGCTGAACCGTCCGAGCGGCTCACCGGGCCCGTCCTCGGCGGGGGCCACCACGGTGCTGGGCGGACCGGGCGCCGTCGTGGGGGCGGCAGTGGGGGTCGACTCGGACTGCGCCGAGAGCGGCGAGCGGATCGGCTCCTCGGCGGGCGGGGTCGTGTCGTGGTGGTCGTCGTGGTGGCCTCGGGGATGAACGCCACCTCGCTGTAGCCCTTTGCCACCGTCTCCGACACGGCCACGAGTTCGACCGGTACGGCGGCGGGGGCGGTCGGCTCCTCCTGCTGAGGGCCGGTGGCGGCGATGCGCTCGGGCACGGTATTGGTCAGCGCCGGTGCCGCCGCGGTTCGAGGGTGGCGTCGGCTCCCGGGTCGGCGTCCATGGCCTCGGCCACGATGGGGACCGACAAGATGAAGAGCACCGCGACCCGCAGCCAGAACCCCGAGACGCGGACGCGTCGCGGCATCGCTCGCAGGGGCGAGCAAGCCGTAGGCGCGGCGGCTGCGTGAGTTGGACATGATGCGAACCACTCCAGGGACCGAGGTGAAGATCACCACGGTGGCCGGACTGCTGTCCTCTGATCCGATGTGGATCCGACGCACAGACCGCCCGGCCCTCTGTGTCGTAAGGGCTACAGGTTTGCCACTTTGTCATCCGAGCGCAACATGGAAGGGTGTGCAGTTCGTCACTAGCGCTGACTGGCATCACTGCCATCTCCTCGAGAGATGACGTGTGATCGTCGTCACAGCGGGTCGAATCCCGGTGATTCCAACGGTATCCGCCGTTACCGTGAAGCCACGCGCGCCACGTTCCTCCCGCATCGTCGTCGGCGCGTCGGACTGGAGTCTGTCGTGCTGGCACGTGTTGGTCGTTGGTCGTTCCGTCACAAGTGGGCCGTCGTTGCGCTGTGGATCGCCGCGCTTGTCGGCGTGAACGTTGCGTCCTCGCAGATCGGTGGCGCGTTCGAGGGCAACCCCGCCAGCCCCGATTCGGAGAGCTCCCGCGGCTTCGACGCCATCGACGAATACTTCGGCGGCGTCGGCAGCGGGCTCACCGGCACCATCGTGTTCCGCGCCGAATCCGGCGTCGAGGATCCGGCGGTGCGTTCGGTCATGGAGGAGATGTTCGCGGTCGCCGAGGAGACCGACGGGGTCACCGTTGCCAGCCCGTACGCACCGGAGGGCACCCGCCAGATCGCCACCGATGGTGACGCGGCCGGGACGATCGCCTACGCCACCGTCAACTTCGATCGCGATCTCGACAGTCTCGAGACGTCCGAGGTGGGCCGCGAGCTCGATCGGGCCATGCCCGAGGTCGACGGACTGACCGTCGAGCTCGGCGGCCAGGCGCTCGCCGAGTTCGAGCCCCCCGAGTCCGAGCTCATCGGCCTGGCATTCGCGATCGTCGTGCTGATCTTCGCGTTCGGTTCGGTCCTCGCCATGGGGCTGCCGATCGGCGTCGCGCTCGCCGGGGTTGGGACCGGGGTCGGCCTCATCACGCTGCTCTCCAAGGTCATGGCTGTCCCCGAGTTCGCCACCACGCTCGGCGCCATGATTGGGCTCGGCGTCGGCATCGACTACGCGCTGTTCATCGTCACTCGCTACCGAGAGCGGCTCCATTTCGGCCACGAGAACGAGCCAGCCCTGGTCGGCGCCATCGACACCGCGGGCCGAGCCGTCATGTTCGCCGGCACCACCGTCGTCATCTCCCTCGCCGGCATGCTTGTCATCGGGCTCCCCTTCGTGTCCGGTCTCGGGATCGCCGCGGCCACCACCGTGCTCGTCACGATGATCGCCTCCATCACCCTGCTGCCCGCCTTCATCTCCCTGGCCGGCGACCGCATCGAGGTCACGCGCATCCGGGGTCTGGTCGCCGCCGGTCTCGTCGCGGTCGCCCTCCTCGGGCTCGGCGCCGGGATCTCGCCGCTGCTGGTCGGCGCGCCGCTGGCGATCATCGTCCTCGTCGCAGGATTCTTCCTGCCGTTCCTGAAGCGGGAGCTCCCCCGCCGGGAGCCCAAGCCGCTCCGCGAGACCTTCCCCTACCGGTGGAGCCGGTTCGTCCAGCGGTACCCGTGGCCCATGGCCATCGGCACCACGCTCCTGCTGCTGCTCCTCGCCGCCCCGCTCCCGTCGCTCCGGCTCGGGTTCTCCGACGAGAGCCAGATGAGTGCCGAGACCACCACCCGGCGGGCCTACGACATGCTGGCCGAGGGCTTCGGTCCCGGCTTCAACGGGCCGCTCATCGTCACCGCCGTCGTTGCCGAGGGCGATGGCGAGGACAGCTTCCCCACCCTGGTGGCCATGACCGAGCAGATTGCCGCGACCGACGACGTCGCGTCCGTGACGCCGCCGTTCCCCGACGACTTCGAGGACCCGCAGGCGGCGATCGTCCAGGTCTTCCCGTCCGAGGGTCCCCAGGCCGAGTCCACCGAGGATCTGGTCAACCGCCTGCGAAACGACGTCATCCCGGAGGCGGTGGCGGGCAGCAATCTCGAGGTCAACGTCACCGGCATGGTCGCGGCCAGCATCGACTTCACGGACTACCTCGGAGGGCGGCTCCCGCTGTTCTTCGCCGTCGTGCTCACCCTGTCCTTCCTCCTCCTCATGATGGTCTTCCGGTCCCTGCTGGTGCCGATCAAGGCCGTCATCATGAACATGCTGTCGATCGCGGCCGCGTACGGCGTGGTCATCGCCATCTTCCAGTGGGGTTGGGGCAAAGACCTGGTCGGCATCGCCGGTGGCGGGCCCATCGAGCCGTTCATCCCGATGATGCTCTTCGCCATCGTGTTCGGGCTGTCGATGGACTACGAGGTGTTTCTCCTGTCCCGCATCAAGGAGGAGTACGACAAGACCGGCGACGCGGTGAACTCGGTGGCCGACGGCCTGGCCGCAACGGCACGGGTCATCTCGGCCGCCGCCGCGATCATGGTGGTGGTCTTCGGCAGCTTCATGTTCGAGGACGACCGGATCATCAAGCTGTTCGGCGCTGGTCTGGCCATCGCGGTCGCACTCGACGCCACGCTGGTTCGAATGTTGCTCGTACCCGCCACGATGGAGTTGCTGGGCGAGCGCAACTGGTGGCTGCCGAAGTGGCTCAACCGGATCCTCCCCAACATCCACATCGAGGGCAATCCCGACCACGACGTCGTGGGGGCCGTCGGCATCGGCCGGAAGCTCGACGGGGACGACGAGGTGGACGCGGACCAGCCCGAGTCCGAGCCGGAAGCCGTGCCCGTCGGCCGGTAGCCCCCGCCTCGTCGTGCTCGACGAGGCCATCCCCGTACCACTCTCCTACGATCGGGCCAGCCGTGCCGCCACATGGGCCACGGTCGAAAGGAAGCGTCGCACGTGCCCCCGGAGAAGATTCGCAACATCGCGCTCGTCGGTCATTCGGGCAACGGGAAGACCAGCCTGGCCGAAGCCATGCTCTACCGGGCCGGGGTGGTCAACCGACCGGGGCGGGTCGGTGACGGGACGACCGTGTGCGACAGCGACGTCGAGGAGCGCGAGCGCGGCCACTCGCTCTGGCTGACGACCGGTGTGCTCGAGTGGGACGGCTACAAGGTCAATCTGATCGACACCCCGGGGCACCCCGACTACCGCGGCGAAGCGCTGCTGGGCATGAGCGCCGCCGAGCTCGCGATCTTCGTCATCGACGGCGTGAGTGGTGTCCAGCCTCAGGACACGGTGTTGTGGCGGTACGCCGAGCGGATGGGACTGCCGCGCATGATCTTCGTCAACAAGCTCGACCGGGCGCACTCGTCCTTCGAGCGGACCCTGCAGCAGGTGCGCGACCAGTTCGGATCGCACGCCGACCCGGTCGAGCTGCCCATCGGGGAGGAGTCGAGCTTCCACGGCATCACCGACCTGCTCACCGACGAGGCGTTCGTCTACGACAGCGGCGAAGCCGGTCCGGCCCCGATCCCCGACGAGATGGTCGACGCCGAACGGGCCGGACACGAGCAGCTCGTGGAAGAGGTGGTCGAGGTCGACGACGCGGCGCTCGAGCAGTATCTCGAGGGCACCGAGCCGAGCCCCGAGGAGTTCGAGCGGCTGCTGCACGAGGCGGTCGATGCCTGCACCGTCTTTCCCGTGCTCTGCGGATCCGGTACCGCCCCGATCGGCGCCGACCACCTGCTCGACCTGGTGTGCCGGGTCGGTCCGGCACCGGGCGATCTCGGTCCGTCGGTGGTCGAAGCCGGCGATGACACCATCGCGGTGCTGCCCGATCCCGACGGTGATGCGCTGGCGTTGGTCTTCAAGACCCGATTCGATGAGTTCCTCGGTCAGATCTCCCTCTTCAAGGTCCTGTCCGGCGTGGTCCGCACCGATGACGAACTGGTCTGCACGCGCACGGGGCAGACCGAACGACTCCACCAGCTCATGTCCCTGACCGGGAGTGATCACCGGTCGATCCGCAGCGTGAGCGCGGGCGACATCGGCGCGGTCGCGAAACTCGAGGACACGGCCACGGGCGATACGCTGGCCCCCACGGGCCTGCCGGTCACCATCCCGGCGCCCGAGCTGCCGTCGGCGGTCCATGGCGTTGCGGTCAGCGCCAAGACGCCGGCCCACGAGGACCGGCTGGCCATGGCGCTGCGCCGGATCGTCACCGAGGATCCGACCCTGTCGATCAGCCATGATGGCACCACCCGCCAGACCGTGCTGTTCGGCGCCGGCGAGACCCACCTGTCCGTGGCGCTCGCCCGAATCGAGCGGCTCGGGGTGGAGGTCGACTCGGAACCGCCGCGCGTCGCGTACCGCGAGGCGCTCGCCGGGCCGGTCGAGGTCGAGGGCAAGTTCAAGAAGCAGACTGGCGGGCACGGCCAATTCGGCGTTGCGACCGTCCGATTCGAACCGCTGTCGCGGGGAGCGGGATTCGAGTTCGAGAGTGAGGTCACCGGTGGGGCCATTCCCAAGAACCTCATCCCCGCGGTCGGCGCCGGAGTCGAGGAGGGGATGGCGCGCGGCGGGATTCACGGCTTCCCGGTCGTCGACATGCGAGCCGTGTGCATCGACGGCAAGCACCACTCGGTCGACTCGTCCGAGATGAGCTTCAAGATGGCGGGCTCACTGGCGTTGCGTGCCGCGGCCCAACAGGTGGGAACGGTCGTGCTGGAACCGATCAGCGAGCTCGACGTCACCGTGCCGGTGCAGTATCAAGGCGACGTGCTGGGTGATCTCAGCGCTCGGCGGGGTCAGGTGCTCGGAACCGACCCGGACGACACCGGGACCCACGTGACCATCCAGGCCCACGTGCCCACCTCCGAGATCCAGCGCTACGCCATCGACCTGCGCTCGATGACCGCCGGTACGGGTGGCTTCGAGTTGACCCACTACGACTACCAGCCGGTTCCCGACAGCGAACTCGATCAGGTCGTGAAGGACGCGGCAGCGCAGAGCTGAGCCCGGATCCGGTGGCGCGGTCGGCGGCCTTCGTCAGACGGCGCGCATCCGGTTGTTGCGGGCGTTGTGCTCCACCTCGGCCAGGCCGAGCGCTTCGAGCACCGGTGGGACGTAGTTCCCGAACCGACCCCGAAGGCCCTTCTTGACGCCGTACCAACCGCCGACCGGATTGTCGGCCGAACGCCCCCACGCCTCGACGGTGTCGGGCTTGGCCTCCTTCTGCTCGTCGGCGTTGCCCAGCGGCATCCAGTCGCCGTAGTCGGTCAGCATGGTGTGGAGCTCGTCGATGCAGCTGAGGTGGTACCGCAATTCGGTCGAGCCGACCTGCACGACGAGAGCCGGCGGGTCGGCACCGGGGTCGCGGTAGGCCTCGAACTCGGACTTGCCGGGGGGCGTGGTGAGGATCCACGGATCATCCGGGGTGCCGGATCCTTCGACGTCGACGGTGGGTTCGGCCATGGGGTTCCCTTCGCTGCGGATGTCGACAGCATGCCGGGTCATACCTGCCATCTCTTGTCATGAATTCTCGGATTCGTCAGAATCGAGGTATGCGAGCCGGACGGTTGGTGACCCTGCTGCTCCTCCTCCAGAGCCGGGGCCGGATGACGTCGGCGGAGCTGGCCGACGAGCTCGAGGTGTCGGTGCGCACGGTCCTGCGTGACATCGAGGCGCTCTCCGGTGCCGGCGTTCCCGTCTACGCCACCCGCGGACCGGGTGGTGGTTTCCAGCTGCTCGAGGGGTACCACACCGACCTCGCCGGCCCGGATCGGTGGACTCCCTCCCGTCGCCGACCGGGTCGTTCCCGGCGGGCGGCGGTCCGGATCTCGCCCGAGGGCCGCCGGCTGGCCGCCGTGCTCGGGCGTCTCCAGCCGATCCGGGTCCGGCCGGCCGTACCGCCCGACGATGACGGCTGGGCCGAGGCGACCTTCCGGTTGGAGTCGATCGACGGCGCTGCGGTCGACCTCCTCTCCCTGGGACCCGAGGTCGAGGTGCTCGCGCCGGCCGCGCTCCGCGAGCGAGTGGCGGCGATGGTGAGCGCCACCGCCCGGCTGTACCGCTGACGCCGAACGGGCCAGCTCACCCCTGAAGCGGGGGGTCAGTCACGATTCGGCCGGTGCGTACTCCGAGCCGGGCGTCGGCGAGATCTTCTCGTGCAGGTGGACGGGCTCCTTCGTCTTCCTGCGTACGCCGATGTTGAGCACCTCGACGAACACCGAGAAGGCCATGGCGGCGTAGATGTAGCCCTTCGGGATCTTCTCACCGAAGCCCTCCGCCAGCAGCGTGACGCCGATGAGGAGGAGGAACGCCAGCGCCAGCATCTTCACCGACGGGTGGTCGTTCACGAACGTGTAGATGCCCTTCGATGCCACGAGCATGATGACCACGCTGGTGAGGATGGCGATCACCATGACCGGGACGTAGTCGGTCATGCCGACCGCCGTGATGACGGAGTCGATGGAGAACACCAGGTCGAGCAACATGACCTGGGCGATGACCGCGGCGAAGGTGGGCGCGACCTTTGTCTCGGCGTGCTCGTCCTCACCCTCGAGCTTGTGGTGGATCTCCTTGGTGGCTTTGTAGATCAGGAAGAGTCCACCGGCCAGCAGGATGATGTCCTTGCCGCTGAACCCCTTGTCGAAGACTTCGAACCAGTCGTCCTCGAGGGTGATGATCCAACCGACCGCGAGGAGGAGCAGGACCCGCATCCCGCCGGCGGCGACGATGCCGGTGCGGCGAGCCCGATCCTGCTGGTCCTCGGGCAGCTTGCTGGCGAGAATCGAGATGAACACGACGTTGTCGACGCCGAGCACGATCTCGAGGGTGAGCAGGGCGGCGAGGGCACTCCACGCCGCGGGATCGGACAGGAATTCCATGCGCCGCAATGTAGGTCGGGGAGCGGACCGGACCCGCGGACCGTCCCCGGTGGATTCTCCCCCCGAGAAAGGGTCGGATACCGGACCTTTCGGACGGAATTTCGGGTGGATGGCAGCGGAGGGGGTGGGATTCGAACCCACGGACCCTTGCAGGTCACACGCTTTCCAAGCGTGCCGATTCGGCCGCTCTCGCACCCCTCCCGGAGCACATCATCGTGGCAGGCCACGGTCGATGCGCTGTTGGAGATCTGACAGAGTATCCTGACCTCGTCCCGCTTTGGGATGTGACGGTCGGGTCCTGTGCAACCGAGGCCTGTGAACCGAGTCAGGGCCGGAAGGCAGCAGCTCTCAGCGGAACCCTCCGGTGTGCCGCAGATCGCCTGGCCGTCACTTCCGAAAGCGGGACGATCCGCGCCGGGGGACCCTGTCGTGGCCGATGCGATCCCGGGTCGAGGACCGGGGGCGCTCCAGTAGGCTCGGGCCGATGGCGTACCAGTCCCTCTATCGCCGGTATCGGCCCCAGCGCTTCTCCGAGATCCGCGGCCAGGACTCCACGGTCGGAGCGGTCCACAACGCCGTGCGCGAGGAGCGGGTCGGTCACGCCTACCTGTTCAGCGGGCCCCGCGGCACCGGGAAGACCACCATCGCCCGGGTGCTGGCCAAGGCCCTCAACTGCGAGAACCTCACCGACGGCGAACCCTGCGGTGAGTGCGATTCGTGCCTGGCCATCGAACACGGCACCTCGTTCGACCTCCAGGAGCTGGACGCGGCGTCCAACAACAAGGTCGACGAGATCCGCGACCTCATCGCCCGCGCCGCGCTCGGTTCACCCGGACGCAACAAGGTGTACATCCTGGACGAGGTCCACATGCTCTCCACCGGTGCGTCCAACGCGCTGCTGAAGACGCTGGAGGAACCCCCCGACCACGTCACCTTCGTCCTGGCCACCACCGACCCGCAGAAGGTGTTGCCCACCATCCGCAGCCGCACCCAGCACTTCGAGCTGGGGCTCCTGCCCGCCGAGCAGATCGACTCGCTCCTCCGCGACATCATCACCGACGCCGGGCTCGACGTGGGCGACGACGCCGTCGACTTCGCGCTCCGGAAGGGCGGCGGCTCGGCCCGCGACTCCCTGTCCGCGCTGGATCAGGTCGTTGCCGCAGGTGGTGTCACCGGCGGCGATCGCCCGGCCACCGGTGTGCTCGAGGCCCTGTGCGAACACGATCTGGGCAAGGCGCTGACCGCCGTGGCCGATGCCCTGGGACGAGGCCACGACCCCCGCGTCATCGGCACCGACGTACTGGCCCGGCTGCGCAACTCGTTCCTCATCCGCATGGGCGGGTCGCCCGACAGCCTCACCGAGGCCGAGGCGGCCGAAGCGACCGAGGTCGGCCAGCAGCTGGGACCCGCCGGTCTCACCCGGGCGCTCGAGGCGATCGGCGAAGCGCTGCTCGAGATGCGGCAGGCCCCCGACGCTCGGATCCCGCTCGAAGTGGCGCTGGTCCGGCTCACCCGCCCGGAGAGCGACATCTCGCCCAGTGCGCTCCTGGCTCGCATCGAGGCGCTCGAGGCCGGCGGCGTGCCCGCTCGCGCGGTCGCTGCGCCTGCGGCCGCCGACCCCTCGCCCGCCACGAACCAGGCCGGTCCCGTTCCGAGCCCGTCCGCAGCTCCGACACCGTCGGCGACGCCCCCGCCCACACCCGGGCGACCGTCGGCGACGCCCCCGCCGACTCCGGCACCACCGCCGAAGCCCGCCCCATCGGCCGCTGCGCCCGCCGACCCCAAGCCGGCCGCCAGAGCCGGCGGCCCTGCGGCGGCGGCGCGAGCGAAGCTGGCCGAGCAGGCCCGCCCGTCTGCGACGACCGACGGGCCGTCCGACTCGGAGCCCGCTCCGACCGATCCGTCGGCGCCGGCCGGGGCCCCTGCGCCCTCCGCCGCCCCCGGTCCGCCGGCGTCCGCGCCCCCGGCCGAACCCGAGCGAGCCGAGGAACCGGAACCGCCGGACGAACCCGCCGCAGAGACCGCGCCGGCCGAGCCGCCTGCGTCCACGCCGGCCGCAGCGGGCTCGATGCCCTCCCGGGACGACCTCACCCTGGCCTGGGCCGATCACGTGCTGACCGCCCTCCGGCCGGCCGTGAAGGCTCGGTTCGCCGCCGGCCGGTTCATGACCGTCGACGACACCGGAGCCGTCTTCGGCCTGCCCAATCAGGCCCACCGCGACAAGTGCGACGAGCGGAGGGGCGATGTCGAGGCGGCGCTCGCCGATCACTTCGGCCGGAACGTTCCCCTCCGGCTCGTCGTGGACGACGGCAGCGGTGGCGCCGAACCCCCGGCACAGCCCGACGGCGGAACCGCGGCGCCCCCCACCCCGGAGGTGGTCGAGGACGAGGTCGCCAGCATCGATCCCGCCGAGCTCGTCGACGCCCCATCCACGGCCACCGGTGGTGGCCTCGACAAACTGAGCGAAGCATTTCCGGGCGCCGAGCTCGTCGAAGAGGAGGAACGCGCATGACCGAGGGTTTCGACATGGGTGGCTTGCTGGAGCAGGCCCAGAAGATGGCCGAGCAGATGCAGGCGTCCCAGGCCGAGCTGGCCGACACCGAGTTCGAGGGTGCCGCCGGCGGCGGCGTGGTGCGCGTGACGCTCACCGGCGCGTACGAGTGTGTCGACGTGTCGATCGACCCGGTTGCGGTCGATCCCGACGAGGTCGGCATGCTGGAGGACCTGGTGAAGGCCGCGCTGCTGGATGCCACCAGCAAGGTCGGCATCACGGCCGGCGGCGGACTGGATCTCGGGGGCATCGACTTGGGCGGCATGCTGGGCCCGTTGTTGGGTTCCGACGACGAGGCACCGGCCGCCATCGATCTCCCGGTCGCCGACGACGAAGAGGACGGCGAACGCTAGGTGGCCACGTATCCCGCTCCCGTCCAGGAGCTGATCGACGAGCTGGGCAAGCTCCCGGGGATCGGCCCCAAGTCCGCGCAGCGGGTGGCCTTCCATCTGGTGCGGCTCCCCACCGAGGACGCCCTGAAGCTGGCCAGAGCGATCGGGACGGTCAAGGAGACGGTCGCCGCCTGCGAGCGCTGCTTCAACGTCACCGACGTGCCCTGGCCTGCTTGTGCCGACGACGGCCGCAGCCTCTGCTCCGGTCCGCGCGCCGAGGTCGACGAGCTCTGCGTCGTCGAGGAGCCGAAGGACATCGTGGCGGTCGAGCGGACCGGCGAGTTCGCGGGCCGCTATCACGTCCTGCAGGGGGCCATCTCACCCCTCAACGGCGTGGGTCCCGACCAGCTGCGTATGCGCGAGCTTCTCGCTCGCATCGAGAACGAGGGCATCCGCGAGGTGATCCTCTGCACCAACCCCAATCTCGAAGGCGATACCACGGCGATGTACCTGGCCCGGCTGCTCGAGCCCATGGGGATCGAGGTGACCCGGCTGGCCAGCGGCCTCCCGGTGGGGGGCGACCTCGAGTACGCCGACGAGCTCACGCTCGGGCGGGCCTTCGAGGGGCGCCGCTCGATGGAGGCCTGACCAGCCGACTCGGTTCAGGTGTTCGATGCCGGTCGGAGCAACGACGAGATGTCGTCGGGAGGATCGGTCTCGATCGCCGTCCAGTCTCGGTCGGAGATCGTGTCCAGGAAGGTGAGCAGGTCGTCGTCGGGATCGATCGTCCCGTAGCGGCGGGCGATCGCGCTGATCTGCTGGATCTGGTGCAGGTAGGTCTCGGTGATGGTGTCGCCCTGCTGGGTCGAGGCGGCCTCGGAGTCCAGGTAGGCGATGCCACACGGCGCGACGGCGATCCCGCGTGACACACACGCCTGTAGGAGCTCGATCTGGTACGGGAAGGTGTAGCTGCCGATGTCGTCGATCACGCGACGGAGCGCATCGGCGTCGAAGGCCTTGAAGGCGCGGTTGGTGTCGAGCACCCGCTCGGCCAGCTGCGGAAGCAGTCGCTGCCAGATCTCGATGAACAGCTGCCCCCGGGAGTCGCGCGACGACCCGATCGTGGCCACCGAGTCAGCCTCCCGTCGTGATCCGGCGACGACCGGGTGGGTTCCGGCGACGATGGGACCGAGGAGCAGACCGAGCTGGCCGGGGTGGATCGAGAGGTCGGCGTCGTTGTCGACCAGGACGTGCCGCCCTTCGACCGGATCGCCGAGGCTGGATCGCATCCCGTACAGCACCGAACCGCCCTTCACGCTTCGCCGCGGGCCGTCCTTGTGGGTGAGGCCCGGAGGCAGGTTCGGGTCGCCCCGGTCGATCGCGTCGCCGAGAAAGAGGACTCGGTGCGGTCCGTCGGCTCCGTACTCGTCCAGGATCGATCGAGCGAGGTGACCGGAGCCCTCGGGGCACTCGTCGTCGATGACGACCAGGCGGGCGTGGAAGTGGGGGTTGAGCTGCTCGAACCCGCGCAGGACCTCGATCTTGGTCCGCAGGGAGTCCTCACCGTGCGGGTGCTCGGACCGCGGCTGCATCCGGCCGACTTCCTTGTAGACGGGATTGAGCAGCGTGACGGTGAGCGGCCGATCGAGCGACTCGATCACCCGCCGGGACTCGGCCAGTTTCAGGGCGACGCGCAGTCCGATCGTCTGCTCCGCCGACCCGCCGGAGCGGATCGTCGCGTCCATCTCTGCGGCAGTCTCGGACCGACCCTCGAACCAGGACGCCACCCGGGCGGCAAACCGGGTGAACTCGGGACGGGTCGCGTCGTACGCCTCGACCAGGCGGGGCGAGCCGGCGGCCAGCTCGTCGAGTTCGTCCATGGGGCCATCCTTGGCTGCTCGGAAGCCGTCACCCTAGGGTTTCCAAACGGCGGCCGGACTTCTTCCCTTTGGCTCGGCCATGTTCACGCGGGGGTGACCGATGCGTGCAGTCAGGACACTCGTGGCGGGGGTGGTGGTGGCTGCGGTGCTGGTGATGACCCCCGCAGCCGGTGACGCTCTGGCCGAGGAGCGCACCATCGTGTCGTTCGTCGACGGCACCTCGCCGGCCCGGCAGGTGGCGGCACTCCAGGCCGCCGGCGTGGCGGAAGCGGATCAGATCCGCCGCCTCCCCGACATCCGTCAAGCCGTGGTCAGGACCGGGGTCGCCCAACGCGTTCGGCTGGCCGGTCGGCCCGAGGTTGCGTCGCTGGTGGCGGATCGACAGGTCGAGTTGGCGGCGGCTCCCGACGACGAGTTCTTCGCCGGGCAGCAGAGTCTCGTCGACATGAATGTGCCGGCGGCCTGGGACCAGGCCCTGCCGGGCGGATTCCAGCCGTCAGGGCCCTTCGACGGAGCGCCCGTCGCGGTCATCGACTCGGGGATCGATCCGGACCATCCCGAGTTCGCCGGTGCCGACGGCACCCTGTTCGACCAGAAGGTGCCCATCTGCGTGCACTACCCGCCCAACATCCTGTTCGATCCGGTCGACTGTCATTCGGGCGCCGCCGACGACATCTCGCACGGAACCCACGTCGCCGGCCTGGCCGCCGCCATCGCCGACGACACCGTGGGAATCGCCGGCGTGTCGCCCACCAGTCCGATCCACAGCTACAAGGCCTGCCAGAGCCGGTTCTGTTGGATCGGTGACCTGCAGGCGGGAATCGTCGATGCCACCAACGACGGGGCGTCGGTGATCAACCTCAGTCTGGGCGGTTTCGTGCCCCTGCCCACGTGGGACGACGCCGTCGACTACGCCCTCGACCACGACGTGGTCGTGGTGGCCGCGGCCGGCAACCTCGGCAACGGCGGGTACTCCTACCCGGCCTCGTTCAACGGCGTGACCTCGGTGGCGGCGCTCGACACCGGCACCGGGAACCGGGCATCGTTCAGTCAGTTCAACGATCGGGTCGATCTCGCCGCTCCGGGTACGGGGATCCTCGGGCCCGTCGCTCCGCCTGCGGCCGATGGGCAGACCGACGCCTACGCGAGCTACTCCGGTACGTCCATGGCGACGCCGCATGTGGCGGGGGTGGCGGCCCTGATCCGGACCTTGCACCCGGACTGGACCGCCAGTCGGGTCCGCGGCGCGCTCTACGCGACGGCCACCGACATCGGGGCCGCCGGACGGGATGACGAGACGGGGTTCGGCCGGGTGAACGCCCTGGCCGCGCTCTCGCACGCGCCGGCCGCCGACGGGGATCTCGACGACGATGGCCGCCCCGACGACCTCGACGGTGATCCCGCCGATCCCACCCGATTCACCCTGCGGCGCTGGGTCGGCACCGCGACGGCGTCCGACACCACCGTGGCGGTGGTGTGGGTGAACGTCTTCGACCTGCTCCAGGTGGGATTCGTTCGGGTCAGCGCTCCCGATCGACTGGTGCTCGGCGCGCTGGACGCCACCAAGGCCACCGCGTCCTCGATCCGAACCGGTCATCTCGAGACCGATGGGTTCCAGTTGGGCGGCGCGGGGATCGGCACCCGAGCGCTCGAGGTCCTGGCCACCGACGACCCGTCGGGCGACCGGCTGCGCGTCGTCGTCGACGGTGCCGTCCTGGTCGATGGTCCGGTCACGGGTGGTGGGTTCGAGATACGGGGCCACTAGATCCCCGGCGTCTCGGGAGATCCCACGCCGATGCGGACCGGGGGCGGGCGGTTGCATCCGGCCCGCACCAACGTGAAACCTGTTCCCATCCCGAGCAACCTGGGAAGGGTACGAACCCGACAAGGATCCGCCACCCGGGACCGGACATTACGAACAGGTTACGTCCGTCATGAGACTGTGACAAGGACCCGAGCCAATTTCTGTTCCGCTGTACCGTGGTCCGTATGGGGGTGACCGTGCGGCGGTGGGTTCTGGGCCTCGGGTGTGGCGGGGTGCTCGTGGTGGCCTTCCTCCCGTGGGTGCGCAGTGGCGAGCGGGAACGGAACAGCTTCGAATTGCTGCGCAGCGCCGACCGGCTCGACCTGATCCAGGGCGTTCCGCAACGGGTCGCCCAGCTCGGCTGGCTCCTCATGCCGGTGGCGGTCGGGATCGTCGTCATCGCCCTGGCCCTGGGTCGCAGCAGGATCGGTGCGGCGGCGGCCTCGGTGGTCGGCGTGTTCGCCGCGGTCATCGGCGGTCTGGTTGCCGTCTCCTCTCTCGAGGTCACGATCTGGCCCTCGATCGCAACGGCGCTCGGGCTCGTGGTTGCCGTCCTGGCCGTGGTCGGTCTCATCCGGCGAGGAACCTTCCGCCGGGTGTCAACCAAACCAGCCGTCGGTGACGTCTCATGACCGTGATGACCGACCGAGAGATCTACGAGAAGCATGCGGACGAGCTGATTCGTTTCGCAACGGCGCTCGTGGGCCCCGGTGACGCTCCTGACATGTTGTCCACCGCCGTGGTGAACGCGCTCGGCTCGAAGCAGTGGCCGCAGGTGACCAATCACCGGGCGTATCTGTATCGGTCCGTGCTCAACGCCACCCGCTCGTGGCAACGCAGCTCGGGTCGTCGCCGCACCCGCGAGTACGCCGTCGCCGAGACCGCAGCGCTTCCCCCGCCCGAGGTGCACGTCGACGTCCGCGACGCCGTCGCCGATCTCAGCCCGCAGCAACGGGCGGTCGTGCACCTCACGTACTGGGCCGACCTGACCAATGCGCAGATCGCCCAACTGCTGGATATCTCCGAGGGGTCGGTCAAGACCCACCTACACCGCGCCAAGAAGATGCTGAAGAGGAAGCTCGATGTCTGACGCCGAACTGGACCAGAAGCTGCGGGCGATGTCCGTGGAGCTCGCCGAGTCGAGCCCCACCGCCCCCACCTACGAAGAGCTGCACGAGCGCGCCGGGATTCCCGTTACGCAGGTTCCGCTGATGCCCCAGGCCGGCCCGGACGACGGTCCCCGTCGGCCCGGATTCTGGCAGAAGACCCTGGGCGTCCTGGGGCTGGGTGTCGCTGTGGGTGGCGGAGCCTTCGCCCTGGCCGCGATCACCGAGGACGACGGCGCCGACACCCCCCAGGCCGCGGTCGAAGAGTTCATCGAAGCGGTCGCCGCCGAGGATGCCATCGGTGTGGGGGAGACGCTCGTCCCCTCCGAGCGCGACCTGGTGCTCGACTACCTCGACCCCATCCTGCTCGAGCTCCAGCGGCTCGATGTCGCCGGATCCGACGCCGACGCTCGGGACGTGGACGGTCTCGAGTTCACCGCGGACATCGATAGCCTGCGCGTGCAGGAGTCGCCCCTGGCCGATGCGGTGACCCGGGTCAGGATCCTGGATGGTGACCTTCGCTTCGACGGTGACTACGACGCGCTCCCGGTGGGGAGCGCCGTCCGCGACAACAGCGAAGGTCCGCTGAAGGACCCCGAGCCGGTCGACCTCCTGGTCGACGTGTTCGGGGGCCAGGCCGACGTGGTGACCATCGAGGATGGCGAGGGCTGGCACGTCAGTGTCTTCTACACACTGGCCGAGTACCTGCGGGCCGACCTCGGACTCCCGTCAGCCGGCCTGGGTGATGGGCCGGCAGCCGTCGGGGCCGAGTCCCCCGAGGCGCTCATGGCCGCGGTGGTCGACGGGGCGGCGGCCGGCGACTTCGCCACCCTGCTCACGCTGGCCGATCCGGTCGAGGGCACCATGCTCTACGACTACTGGCCGGTGTTCCAGCCCGAGTGGGCCGATGGTCTGGCCGACGCCCTTGCCGAGGGGCCGTATGCGGAGGTGCACTCGTACGAGACCGCTGTCACCGGCGACGGACCCGAGCGGGTGGTGTCCCTCACCCGATGGGACTACTCGTACACCTTCGGGGCTCCGATGCCGATGGACGAGGCGGCCCGAACGTCCTTCGACGGGTCGTGCTTCACCACGGCCTACGGGACGAGGTTCGACGACCCGGCGTTCGACGACGGGTACACGCCGCCCCCGACCGACGGTTGTGTCGGTGACACCGTCGAGTACGAGGGCGCGACGCTCATGGCCAGACGCTCGGGATTGGTCGACGTTGCCGTCGTCGAACGGGACGGACGCTGGTACGTCCGCCCGGGAGCGTCACTGATCGAGAACTGGCTCGCTGCCAACCGGCAGGTCGATGCCCCCGAGAACGTCCATCCCTTCAGCCTGGTCTGGGGAGCGTTCCCGGCGCCGCCGTCGTGGGGGTTCCTCGGGGGCGATCCGTTCATGGGGGTGGCGACCGAGGAGATGTCGGACGTGGGCACCCAGATTCCCAACTGCGACCCCGCGCTCGACGACGACGCAATGGCGGCCTGCCTGTCCGGGATGTTCGGCGAGCAGGTGTCCGCCGCCGACGTGGCAGCCTGCCGGTCGACGCTCGGCGAGTCGCCGTTCGGTGACGACCTCGAGGTGTCCTGGGAGCTCGAGGGGTGCATCCTCGACGTCCTGTACCCGCCGACGCCGAGGGATCTCTTCGTGCAGGAACTGATGACCTGCCCTGGCGGTGGGAACCCCGGGGTGGCCGAGGCGACAGCCGAGGAGCAGCAGGCTCTGGTCGATTGTGCCCGCGCCCTCTTCGAGGGGGACAACGTTCCCGAGGAGATCCTCACCGGGATGGCGGAGTGTCTCGGTGTCGAACCCGCAGCACTTCCGTCGGTGACCGACGCCCAGGCGCTGGTGACCTGCGGGGTCGAGGTGATCGTGGGTCCGTCCGGTGCTGTCGACGTCGTCGAGGCCCCGCCGGCTGACGAGCAGACACCCGAAGGGGTCGACGTGGACGACACCATCGTGGTCGGGGACTCCAACGAAGAACCCGCGACTCCGGCACCGGTGCCGACGTCCATCGAGGTCGGCGAAGGCTGACCACCCTTGGCTCGGACCCCCCGCCTTCGCGTTCTGGGTGAGCCGAGGCGGCGTCTACAGGGTGCGCAGGACGATGGCGTCGCCCTGGCCGCCGCCACCGCACAGGGCGGCGACGCCGGTCCCACCGCCACGGCGCTTCAGCTCGTGGAGGATGGTGAGCGCCAGGCGATTGCCGGACATCCCCACCGGATGGCCGAGGGCGATGGCTCCGCCGTTGACGTTGACGATGTCGTCGCTGATGCCCAACTCGTCCATCGAGGCCAGGCTGACCGCGGCGAACGCCTCGTTGAGCTCCCACAGGTCGACGTCGTCGACGGACAGGTCGGCATCCTCCAGGGCCAGCATCGACGAACGCGACGGCTGGGTGAGGAGCGACGGATCCGGGCCGGCCACCTGGCCGTAGCCCAGGATCTCACCAATGGGGGAGAGCCCCAGCTCCTCGGCCTTGGCCTTGGACATGACCACGACGGCGCTGGCGCCGTCGGAGATCTGCGAGGCGTTGCCGGCGGTGATGTTGCCGGCTTTGTCGAAGGCCGGTCGCAGCTTGCCCAGCGACTCCTCGGTGGTCTCGACCCGGACGCCCTCGTCGGTGTCGACCACGACCGGGTCACCACGACGCTGGGGGACCTCGACGGGCACGATCTCCTCGGCCAGCAGGCCGTCCTTGATGGCGGCTGCGGCTCGGGCGTGACTGGCCGCGGCGATCTTGTCCTGGGGCTCGCGCTCGAGCCCGGCCGACGCGGCGTACTTCTCGGTGCCCAGACCCATGGCGCACTGGTCGAAGGCGCAGAAGAGACCGTCGTACATCATCGAGTCGACGACGGACTTGTCGCCCAGGCGCATCCCGGATCGAGCGTCGGGGAGGAGGTACGGAGCGTTGGTCATCGACTCCATGCCGCCGGCGACCACGATGTCGGCGTCGCCGGACTGCACCATCTGGTCCGCCAGGTAGATGGAGTTGAGACCCGACAAGCACACCTTGTTGACCGTGGTGGCGGGAACGCTCATGGGGATGCCGGCGTTGGCAGCGGCCTGGCGGGCGGTCATCTGGCCGGCTCCGGCCTGGATCACGTGGCCCATGAACACGTAGTCGACCTGGTCGGGGCTGACGCCGGCCCGTTCGAGTGCGCCGGCGATGGCGACACCGCCCAGATCGGCGGCCGACATCGAGGCGAAACCGCCCGACATCCTCCCGATGGGCGTCCGTGCGCCCGCAATGATCACCGATCCAGCCATGGGTATCCCCTATCGACGTTGCTCGTTGCTACCGGTCGGTAGCTTAAGGGATCGGCCGCGACCCGTACCCAACGGGGGATCAGATCATCGCGGCGGGCTGCGAAGGGATCCCCGACCGGAGGGGATGAGCGGCGTATGGGGGAGCGTGGAGCTACTCGTCCTCGGTGGTGTCCTCGGCGGCTCGCTCGACGGCCTTGCCGACCGCCTGCTTGACCAGGTCGGCCAGCGGGTCGTCAGAGTCGGCCAGGCTCTGCACGGCTTCGGGTCGGTCCCGCAGATCGATCGTCTCGGGTTCGGCCGGGGTCGCCGCGGCCGGCGCATCGTCGTCGGCGTCGCTCTCTTCCGCGTCGGACAGGCCGAACAGGGCGCCGACCGGCCCGCTGACCCCGGCGCTCTCCCGCAGCGACTCGGCCAGCCCACCGGTGACCTGGCGCGTCGTCCGTTCCAGCTCGGTCTCGGGCCCGGAGCGCTCGACGGGAGACACGTCGGAGGGGGTCACGTCGACGGCGTCCGCAACGGATCCCTCGCCGGCCTCGGCTCCGCCGCCCTCGGCCTCGGCCGCGCCGCCCTCGGCGGAAGCATCGGCGGGTGCTTCGGCGACGGGCTCGGGACCCGGTTCGGGTCGAGGCGACTCGGTGGCGCCGGTGCGGGCTTCCTGATCGAGGCGGGCGATGGCCGCGCCGACGTCGGAGTGGACCGCAGTGAGCGAGGAGAGGATCTCTTGTTCGGTGCCCTGAGCGTCGGCCAGACGTTGCTGGGCGGACGCCAGTGCTGCGTGGTACTCGGCGTCGGCGCTCTCGGTGGCGGTGGCCACGAGATCAGCAGCTTGTTGCTCGGCGGCGTCGACGACCTGGGTCGCCTTCTGCTCGGCTTCGGCCCGAAGCGACGCCGCCTTCTCGGTGGCGTCCTTCAGCACGGTCTCGGCCTCGGTGCGATCGCTCTGGGCCTCGTTCTCCAGCGTGCTGGCGGCGATGGCGGCCGCACCGCGCAGCTCTTCGGCGTCGGTCTCGGCTTTCCGCCGGCAGTCGGCGGCGAACTCCTCGGCCTTGCGCCGGATCTCCTCGGCCTGGCTCTCGGCCTGCGATCGCATGGTGTCGGCCGACTCTCGCGCCGTCTGCAGGACCGCCGTGACCTCGGCGCCGATGGCGGCGAAGTCCTCGGGGTCGGTGGTCGGAGCCGAAGTCGACGTCGTCGAGGCGCCGGTTGGGTCGGCGCTCGATCGGAGCTGCTCTCGGAGCATCCGCTCGGTCTCCTCGAGCTGCGAGATCGTGCGGCCGACCCGCTCGAGGAACGAGTCGACTTCGGCCTTGTTGTAGCCCTTCCGTTCGATTCCGAAGGACGTCGAACGGATCTCGTCGGACGAGATGATCATCGGAGACATGACCGCCTTTGTACGTGCTGGTCCCGGGGGTTCCAGGTCGTGTGCTGTTGATTCTTCAGCCGTGCGCCGCGCCGCCCTCTGCGCATCTGCCAGCCTGCTGACAACATAACGAACTGCTCGACGATGCGACATTCCAGGGATGGGCGACGGAGGATTGGCGCGCGGTAACGTCACGCCATGCAGGAGATACTCAATGCCATCGAGGCTCAAGCCGGCCCTGAGGAGTTCGCCGACCTGACACTCCCGGAGTCCTATCGTGCCGCCGTCGTGCGGTCCGAGGACGTCGAGATGTTCGACGGAGTCGACAGCTCCGACAAGGACCCCCGGAAGTCCCTCCACGTCCAGGACGTCGCCCTTCCCGAGTTGGCGCCCGACGAGGTGGTCATGGCGGTGATGGCCAGCTCGGTCAACTTCAACTCGGTGTGGACCGCGATCTTCGAACCGCTGCCGTCGTTCCTGTTCCTCAACCGGCTGGGCCGCGAGAGCGAATGGGGCGCCCGGCACGACCTCCCCTACCACATCATCGGCAGCGACGCGTCGGGCGTGGTGGTGCACGTCGGTTCGGCGGTGCGCAACTGGAAGCCCGGTGACCGCGTCGTCGTGCACTGCAACCACGTCGACGACCAGGACCCCACGGCACACAACGATTCGATGCTGGCCAAGAACCAACGCATCTGGGGGTTCGAGACCAATTTCGGCGGCCTGGCCGACCTGTCGATCGTCAAGGCCAACCAGCTCATGCCGAAGCCCGCCCACCTCACGTGGGAGGAGGCGGCGGTCAACGCCCTCGTCGCCGCCACGTCGTACCGCATGCTGGTCGGCGACAACGGCGCCCGGATGAAGCAGGGGGACTCGGTGCTGGTCTGGGGTGCCACCGGCGGCCTCGGCGGGTACGCGGTCCAGCTCGTGCTCAATGGTGGGGGTACCCCGGTCGGGGTCGTGAGCTCACCCGAGAAGGCGCAGCTGCTGAACGACATCGGGGTGGAGCACGTCATCGACCGTAAGGCCGAGGGCTATCGCTTCTGGTCCGACGAGCACACCCAGGACGAGAGCGAATGGCGCCGCTTCGGCAAGGACATCCGCGGCCTGATCGGCGAGGATCCCGAGATCGTGTTCGAGCACCCGGGCCGGTCCACCATGGGAGCGTCGGTGTTCGTCGCCGCTCGCGGCGGGACTGTCGTGACGTGCGCGGCCACGTCGGGATACATGATCGAGTACGACAACCGACACCTGTGGATGAAGCTCAAGTCGATCATCTCCAGCCACTTCGCCAACTATCAGGAGGCGTCGGAGATGAACCGCCTCATCGACCGAGGGCGCGATCCAGCCCATCCTGTCGGCGACCTTCGAGCTCGAGCAGATCGGCGACGCCGCCCTCCAGGTGCACCGCAACGAGCACGAGGGCAAACTGGGCATTCTGTGCCTCGCGCCCGAGAAGGGCATGGGAATCACCGACCCCGAGAAGCGTGAGCGGATCGGCGAAGACAGGATCACGGCGTTCCAGCGCTACGACGCAGCCTCCGGCTGATCGTCTGAGCGGTCCCGGCGCGTTCGGGACCGGCCCGATCTGGCCCACGGCGAGAGAGCGCAGTACCTTCGGCGCCATGGAGCATGTTCTCGAAGCCGTTCTGGCGGGGGCCTCATCGGAGGAGATCGGTGCTCTCGACGTGCCGTCCAGCTACCGCGGAGCGCACATCCGCGCCGAGGACGTCGGCATGTTCGAGGGACTCGAGTCCGACGACAAGGACCCGCGGCAGTCCATCCACGTCAGCGACGTCCCCACACCCGAGCTGATGCCCGACGAGGTCGTGATCGCGGTCATGGCGTCGAGCATCAACTTCAACACGGTGTGGACCTCGATCTTCGAACCGATCTCGACGTTCGCCTTCCTCAAGCGGTACGGACAGGAGAGTCGGGCCGCGCGCGCGCCACGACCTTCCCACCCACGTGATGGGATCCGATGCGGCGGGCGTCGTCCTCCGGGTGGGCGACGCCGTTCGCGACTGGAAGCCGGGCGATCACGTCAACGTCCACGGCAATCACGTGGACGGTCAGGACCCGATGGCCAGCGACGACTCGATGCTCGCGTCATCGATGAAGGCATGGGGGTTCGAGACCAACTTCGGCGGGTTGGCCGACCTCTGCGTGGTCAAGGCCAGCCAGCTCCTCCCCAAGCCGGCGCACCTCACTTGGGAGGAGTCCACGGTCAACCCGCTGTGCGCCTCGACGTCGTACCGGATGCTCATCAGCCAGCACGGTGCCCGCATGAAGTTGGGCGACTCGGTGCTGATCTGGGGCGCGACCGGAGGGATCGGCATCTATGGGGTCGAGCTCGTCCAGCAGGGAGGCGGCGTGCCGGTGGGTGTCGTGTCCTCACCCGAACGGGTCGAGCTGCTCCACCGCCTCGGAGTCGAGCATGTGATCGATCGCAAGGCCGAGGGCTACCGCTTCTGGTCCGATGAGCACACCCAGGACGAGAAGGAGTGGCGTCGCTTCGGCAAGCAGATCCGTTCGATGATCGGGGAGGATCCCGACATCGTGTTCGAGCACCCGGGGCGGTCCACCATGGGAGCGTCGGTGTTCGTCGCCAAGCGCGGGGGCGTCGTCGTCACCTGTGCGGCCACCTCCGGCTACATGCTCGAGTACGACAACCGGCACCTGTGGATGAAGCTCAAGCGGATCGTGGCCAGCCACTTCGCCAACTACCGCGAGTGCTGGGAAACCAACGAGCTGGTCAGGAAGGGCATCATCCAGCCCTGCCTGTCCGACACGTACGCGCTGGCCGACACCGGCGAGGCCGCTTACCAGGTGCAGCACAACCTCCACGAGGGCAAGCTGGCCATCCGGTGCCTCGCTCCGGAGAACGGCCTGGGTATCACCGATCCGGCATTCCGCGAACGGATCGGCGAGGACAAGGTCACCCGGTTCCACCGCGCCGTGACCGACTTCCGCGCCTCCCACACCTGAACCAGGAGAACCCATGCTGCTGACCGAGATCGACCACGTTGCCATCGCCGTCAACGACCTCGAAGCCGCCATCGACTACTACTGCGAGGCCTTCGGTGCCGAGGTCGCCCACCGGGAGGTGGTCGAATCCGAAGGGGTCGACGAGGCGCTGATCAAGGTGGCGGACTCGTACATCCAGCTCACCACGGGGACGCGCCCCGACTCGGCCATCACCAAGTTCCTCGAGAAGCGCGGCGAGGGGATGCACCACATCGGATACCGCGTCGACGACGTTCGCGAGGCACTGGCCGCCATGGTGGCGGCCGGGGCGCAGGCCATCGACACCGAACCCCGCGCCGGATCGCGGGGAACGACGGTGGCGTTCATCCATCCCAAGGGCAGCTTCGGGACGCTGATCGAGCTGGTGCAGGAGTAGCGGACTCCTCCCCGGCGAAGGCGGGAACTGTTGGCTCGGACCTGGCGTTGAGAAAGGTATGCACCGTCGTCTCGCCGCGCTTGCCGCCGGAACCGTTCTGATCGTCGCCGCTTGCGGCGATGGCGACGGGTCCCCGGTCGCGACGCCCTCCTCGTCGTCTTCGCCGGCCGCCTCGTCGGCCCCACCGTCCACGGCCTCTCCGGCCGACGAGCCCGACATCTCGTCGCCCACGTCCGGACCGGATTCGCCGGACCCGGTGGCCACCGATCCCCCTCCGTCCCAGCCGGCGGCGAGCGACCCTCCGGTCGACGTCGTCGAGCCGCTGCCGGACGTGTCGGTCGAGGACGTCGGTGCCGGCGGCCAGGTGAACCTGGCGTCGCTGCTCCCGGCCGACCAACCGATCCTCCTGTGGATGTTTGCGCCGCACTGACCGACCTGCAACCGGGAAGCTCCCGGAGTCGAGCAGTTTGCTCGACAGCATGGAGACGAGGTCACGGTCGTCGGCCTCGGGACCCAGGATGATCTCGGCCAGGCCCAGGACTTCGTCGCTACCCACTCGCTGACGTTCCCGGTGCTGTGGGACCCGGGCTTCGACTCCTGGCGCGAGCTCGGCGTACCCGGTCAGCCATACGTGGTCCTGGTCGACGGCCAGGGCCGCGAGCTCGGGCGCTGGTCGGGCGGCATCCCCGAAGCCGACGTCCTCGCCCTGGTCTGAAACCTGAACCCCCTGGGGGCCAGGTACCGAGAGGGTTCAGGTTCTCTAGTCTGACGGGATGCCCGACCTCTCCCGTCCCCGTCCCGACGCACCCCGCATCGCACCGCTGGATCCGTTGCCTCCGGCTGCGGCCGAGATCCTCGACGGCCTCATGGGGGCGCCCGACGGGTCGGTGCTCAACATCTTCGGCACGCTCGCCCACCGGCCCGATCTGCTGCAGCCGTTCCTCGCCCTCGGCGGCCATCTCCTCCTGAACGGGCAGATCCCGGGTCGGGAGCGGGAGATCGTGATCCTGCGCATCGGCGCCAAGGCCGCCGCGGTCTACGAGTTCGGCCAGCATCAACTCATCGGCGGCGCAGTCGGGACTGCACGAGGACGAGATCGCCGCGTTGGCCGGCCCGGTCGGGGGTGCCGACTGGAGCGACGACGATCGGGCCCTGATCGCGCTGGCCGACGAACTGAGCGACGACGACGCCGTGTCGGACGGCACCTGGGCCACCCTGGCTCGCCGGTGGGACGAGGGTCAGCTGGTCGAGCTGCTCCTGCTCGCCGGGTACTACCGCATGGTGTCCGGCTTCCTCAACGGGGTGGGCGCGGCATTGGACGACGGCGTCCCCGGTTGGCCCGGGGAGTCGGCATGACCTTCGACGTCCACCTCGTCGACGGCACCTACGAGCTGTTCCGCTACTACTTCGCGCGGCCGTCGCACGTCACGGCAGCGGCGGCGAGGAGGTCGGGCGCGGTTCGCGGCGTGCTCTCGGTCCATGCTCATGCTGCTCGACGACGGGGCGACGCACATCGGGATCGCCACCGACCACGTGATCGAGTCGTTCCGCAACGACCTGTGGCCCGGCTACAAGACCGGCGAGGGCATCGAACCGGCGATCAAGGCGCAGTTCCCGTTGCTCGAGGAGGTGCTGGAGGCCGCGGGGTTCACGGTCTGGCCGATGGTGGAGGTCGAGGCCGATGATGCCCTCGGGGCCGCGGCGGTCAAGGCCGCAGCGGACGATCGGGTCGAGCAGGCCGTGATCTGCACCCCCGACAAGGACCTGGCGCAGTGTGTGGCCGACGACAAGGGCATCGTCCAGTTCGACCGGCAGGAAGGGCGTCCGGTACGACGAGGCTGGGGTGCGCGAGAAGTTCGGGATCGAGCCGGCATCGATCCCCGACTACCTCGGCCTGGTCGGCGACACGGCCGACGGGTTCCCCGGCCTCCCGGGGTGGGGCGCCAAGTCGGCCGCAGCCGTGCTGGCCCGGTACGGCCACATCGAGGACATCCCCGCCGCTCCCGGTCAGTGGGACATCACCGTCCGGGGGGCCGCCAAGCTTGCCGCCACCCTCGAGGCGCAGCGTGACGAGGCACTGCTCTTCCGCCGCATCGCCACTCTGGAGCTCGACGCGCCGGTGTTCGACGACGTCGAGGAGCTGCGCTGGACCGGACCGACCGAGGCGATCGAAGAGGTCTGTCGTCGCATCGACGCCACCGACCTGGGATCACGCCTGCGGGCTCGGGCCTCCGCTGGTTGACAGCTCGGGCGCGGTGGCGCCGAACCGTCCCGTGACCCTCCGCCAGGCGGCGCCGGCCGCTCCGGCGATGCCCTCGTCGTAGACGATCGCGACGACGATCAGTGCCAGACCGCGGATCGCGTCGGTGGTCGCGTCGCCCGACGCGGAGCCTCCGGTGAGCTCCTCGAGCATCCCGCCGTCGGCGAGGATGCCGGCCACGAATGCGCCTGCGATCGTGGCGATTCCGCCCAGGTAGGTGATGGACAGGAGCGCCAGTGACTCGAGCACGACGAACGAGTTGACCGAGAGCACACCGGAGGCGTAGGCGAGCATCGTGCCGCCGAGGCCGGCGATGAGCGACGAGATGGCGAACGCGGACAGCTTCGCTCGGGTGACGTCGACGCCGGCCGCCGCGGCGGCTCGTTCGTTGGAGCGCACGGCGAGCCAGCGACGTCCGGTGGTGCCGCGCCGAAGGTTGGCGACCAGGACGACCACGATGCCGAGGGTCGCCAGGCACAGGATGCCGAACGCCGCCCGCGGGTAGCTGCCGGCCTCGGCACCGATCGCCAGGTCGACCGGCCCCAGTTCGGGATCGGGCACGTCGCTGCCCAGGAACCCTCCGGTGAACCAGCTCCACTTGAAGACGAGCTCCTCGACGGCAGCGGCGGCGGCGATGGTGACGATGGCCAGATTCATCCCGCGCACACGAACGGCCGGGAACCCCACCAGGATGCCGACGGCCATGGCGACCACCGAGGCGAGGAGCGGTGCCAACGGGAACGGCAGGCCGGCGCTCTCCGACCATCGGATGAGGGCGAACGCCGCCACGCCGGCGAAGGCCATCTGTGCCAGCGAGATCTGGCCGACCCATCCCGTGAGCAGGACCACCGAGAGCGCGATCAGCGTCCAGACGGTGGTGGTGATGATGGCCAGTCGCCAGTCGCTGTCGAGGACGAGGAGGCCGACCGACCCGACCGCCACCAGAGCGACGGTGGTCAGCACGGGACGACGGGGCATCGGGGCTGCGGGGAAGTGGAACCGGGCGAGTGAGCCCCGCGTGGGCAACGACTCGCCGCGGACCATCATCGTCACGATGATCACGAGCAGCGGCAGGCCGGCCTGGAGACCGACGTCGGGGAGCCACTCGGCGTCGGTCTGCCAGCTGAGCATGAGCGACTGGGCCATGCCGATACCGAGACCGGCGACCGTGGTGAGGGCGAAGGACTTGAAGCCGCCCACCAGGGCGGCGGCCAGCGCCGGCACGATGAGGAGGCTGAACTGGGCGGCGTCGAGACTCAGCGTGATACTGCCGATCAGGATCATCGCCAGCGCGGCCAGCACCGTCGCCATCATCCAGTTCACGGCGGCGATGTAATCGGGATCGAGCCCGAGCAGCACGGCGCCCTTCTGATTCTCGGCGGATGCCCGGGTGGCCAGACCGAAGCGGGTGAAGCGGAACAGCAGGGTCAGCACGAGCGCGATCACCAGGACGATCCCTGCCAGCCAGAACCGATCGACGAACAGGACCCGGTCGAGGAGATCGACCGTGCCGGTCGGCAGGATCCGTCGGATCACCGCGGTACCGGGGAACCGGTCGGCGATCATGGCCAGCATGTACAGGAAGAGGCCGAGGGACGCGACGACACGAGCCAGCGGCGGGGAGGTGCGGAGTGGCCGAAAGACCAGGAGGTAGATCAGCAGGCCTGCCCATGCCGCCATGGGGATGACCAGAAGGAACGCGGTGGCAACCGTCGGAGCGTCGATGACGTGGACCCGGTCGGGCAGGCCCAGGATGGGAAAGACGAGGTCGCCCGTCTCGCGGAACTCGTAGAACGCTCGGGCGAAGAACACACCCGTCGCCGCGTGGGCGAAGTTGACGACACCACTGGACTGGTAGGTGAGCACCAGTCCGAGGGCCAGCGCGGCCAGGACGGCACCGCTGCCCACGCCCAGCAGGAGCCAGCTGAGGGTGTCGGCCCCCCAGTCGATCACTGGAAGAGGGCGGCGACGTCGATCCAGCCGTCGGAGACCTGGGCGAGGTCGCCGTCGACGTTCTGGACGAGGACCTGCTGCGGAGAGCAGACCGCCGGGAGATCGGGGAGCTGCTGGCCGTCGCACGTGTACGGGTAGCCCATGAAGCTGGCGCGATCCTGGGACTGGCCGATGAGGTCGGTCAGCGTCTCGGGATCGACGTTGTCGGGACCGAGCTCGTTCATCAGATCCCAGATGTTCATGATGCTCTTCACCGACACGGTGCCGGCCCCGACCAGCTCCATCCCCTCTTCGCCGTAGGTGCTCACCACGTCGAAGTAGAGCGAACGGTCGATCTCGGGCTCGTCGGTTTCGATGATGTTCTCGATGGCGAAGATCGCCCCGTCGATCTCGTCGCCGAGCTGCTCCTCGATGTCGGGCGAGGCGCAGGCGCCGGAGAAGAACATCGGGACGTCGAGGCCGACGGCGTTGGCGGCCTGGACCGAGGCGATACAACCGGTGTCGACGACGCCCACGAAGACGGCGTCGGGATCCAGGTCGGCCACCTTGTTCATCGTCGGCCCGTAGTCGGTCTCGGTCAGCGGGAACTTGACGAGCTCGACCTCGGCCCCCAGGGACTCGGCGACGGTGCGGCCGAACCGTTCGGCGGCGTCGATGTTGGGAGCGAAGTCGGCCACGGCCATCACGATCTTCTCGGCGCCCAGCTCCCCGGCGGCGAAGTAGCTCCAGGCCGAGAACATGCCGGCCGTGCCCCCGCTCCACTGGTGGGCGATCTCGGACGTCATGTCGATGTCGTTGACCGGGATTCCCCCGAGCAGCGGGATGCCGTTCTCCTCGTAGATGGCCATCGCGTCAGCGCTCTGGATGTTGATGCCGGCCGTCACGGCGACGACCCCGGCGCGCACATGGTCGAGGGCGCACTGACGGGCTTCCTCCGGCGAGAAGTTCGTGTTGCAGGGGAGGAGCTCGAGCGGACGACCGCCGACGCCGCCCAGCTCGGTGTTGACCCAGGTGACCGTGGCCTGCGCGGCCTGACGCAGTTCGGGGAAGTCGCCGAAGACCTCGTTCTCCTGGTTGATCATGCCGATCTTGATCGGCTCACCCTCGGCCGTAACCGGGGTGTCCGGCACCTCGCCGACGTACCAGGGCTGACCGGCCCACCGCCCGACGATGGTGGCGGCGTCGGGGTCGGTCATCGGTGGTGGCTCCGCACCCATCTGGTCGGCGTAGTCACCGAGGAACTCCATGGTCCGGGCCAGTCGATCGGCTTCGTCGGAGTCCTGGGTGCTGTCGGTCCCTGCGGTCTCGCCGCCGGTGGTGTCGGTTGCGGCCGGAGCCGTGGTGGTGCTGGACGCCCCGGACCCGGTGCTCTCGCTGCACGCGGCACCGATGAGGGCCATGGCGGCGATGAGCACGATGACGACGCCCCGGCGCGAGCAGCGGTTCATGGATCCCCCCGAAGAGCTGGTGAACAGCATTCAGCCAGAGGGAGGCTAGCTGAGCCCGACCCGATGGTCCCAGCGACCACCCCACACGGGTGACCTGCCGGTTGGCGTTACCCTCCCCCTCGTGACCCCGCCCGGCGACCCCGTCTCGATCGACATCGATCAGGTCTCGGTCGCGTACGACGGACCGCCGGTTCTGCGCGGCGTGTCGCTGTCGGTCGAACCGGGCGAGCTGGTGGCACTGCTCGGCCCGTCGGGATGCGGGAAGACCACGCTGTTGCGGGCCGTCGCCGGGCTCGAGGAGATCGAGGCCGGGTCGATCGTGCTCGGAGGACAGGTCGTGTCGAGCGCGGAGACCCACCTGGCGCCCGAGCGCCGCCGGGTCGGCATGGTTTTCCAGGACTGGGCCCTGTTCCCGCATCTGTCGGTGGCCCGCAACGTCGCGTACGGCCTGGCGAGGAATGAGCGGTCGGGCTCGCGCGTGGCCGAGGTGCTGGACATGGTGGGCCTGGGTGGTCTGGGCGACCGATCGCCGCAGACGCTGTCCGGAGGGCAGCAGCAGCGAGTGGCGTTGGCCCGGGCGCTCGCGCCGGCGCCCACCGTGCTGCTCCTGGACGAACCGTTCTCGAATCTCGACGCCACGCTGCGCGTGCAGATCCGGACCGAGGTCCATCGCTTGCTGAGCGAGCTGGACGTGACGGCGGTGTTCGTGACCCACGATCAGGACGAGGCCTTCGTGTTGGGCCACCGGGTCGCGGTCATGCGCGCCGGTGAGCTGGAGCAGTGGGGTACGCCGGCCGAGGTCTACGCCCGCCCGGCGACGCCCTGGGTCGCGGGGTTCGTCGGTGAGGCCAACCTGCTGGACGGTGCGGTCGAGCGGGATCAGGCCGCCACCGCCATCGGCGCCGTCCCGCTGCTCGAGGCGCCACCCGACCCTCGGGTGTCCGTGCTGGTCCGACCCGAGGAGCTCGCGCTGGTCGCCGGTGACGGCGGGGTGGTCGAGCTCGTCGAGTACTACGGGCACGACACCACCTATGACGTCCGGCTCGACGACGGCCAGCGGGTGCGGGTCCGCCGTCCGTCCGTCCCGCAGTTCGAGCGGGGTGAGCCCGTCCGGGTCCGCTATCAGGGAGGCGGCGCGTGGTCATATCGAGCGGCGGCGTTCGGAGATGTTAGGCATGCTTGACAGCGTTGAGTAGGGTCGATAACTTCGCTCGCCATGCGCTCCCCCCGACCCGTTCCCGTCCTGGCCGTCCTCCTGGCACTGGCCGTCCTTGCGACCGCCTGCGGCGACGACGACAGCGATGATGCGGCCGGCTCGAGCGACGGATCGCTCGAGGGCACCACCGTCACGGTCTACTCCGGACGTGGTGAGGACCTGATCGGTCCGGTGTTCGAACAGTTCGAAGCCGCCACCGGCGCCACCGTCGATGCTCGCTACGGCGGGTCGGCCGAGATGGCGCTGCTGATCGACACCGAGGGGGATCGCTCCCCGGCCGACGTGTTCATCTCCCAGAGTCCCGGCGCGATCGGCTTCCTCGACGAGAACGAGCGGCTGGCCCCGCTGAGCGACGACGTACTCGACCGCGTTCCCGCCGAGTTCCGCAGCGACGCCGGCACCTGGGTCGGGATCACCGGCCGGGTGCGCGTCCTCGTCTACAACACCGACGCCGTCACCGCCGACGAGCTCCCGTCGTCCGTGCTGGACCTGACCGACGACACCTACGCCGGTCGGGTCGGAGTGGCCCCGAGCAACGGGTCGTTCCAGGACTTCGTCACCGCCATGCGCGCCGAGCTCGGCGACGAGGCCACGCTCGCGTGGCTCCAGGGACTCGCCGCCGGCGACGCGCCGAACTACGCGAAGAACTCGGCGATCCTCGACGCCGTGGCGCGGGGCGAGGTCGACATGGGCCTCGTCAACCACTACTACCTGGCCGAGGCGCTGGAGGAGGATCCCGACCTCCCCGCGGCCAACCATGTCTTCCCCGACGGTGACGTCGGGTCGCTGCTGATCGTGTCGGCGGCCGGCGTCGTGGACACGTCCGACGACGCAACCTCCGCCGAGGCGCTGATCGCGTACCTGCTCTCGGACGAAGCCCAGGAGCTGTCGGCCAGCGGAGAGAAGGAGTATCCGCTGGTGGACGGCGTGCCGGCTCCCGAGGGGCTCGAACCACTCGACGACCTGGCGGCCGTCGTCGTCGACCTCGACGTGCTCGCCGGTGGCCTCAGCGGGACCCAGGACCTGATCGACGAGAGCGGCATCGTCCGATAGTGGCGGCGTGACCGTCACCACCACCGCCGTGCCGGCGCTGCCCGGCGACCGGGTCGGCCGACGGGCCCGGAGGGCGCCCCGGGGCCTGGCGCTGGCCGCCGTGGTCATCGGCGTCCTCTTCACCGGCCCGCTGGCCTACGTCGTGGTGCAGAACATCCAGCACGGGGCCGACCTCCCCACGATCCTCTGGAGCGAGGACACCGTCCGCCCCCTGCTGCGCTCACTGGGTCTGGCCACCGCGGTGTCGGTCACGGCCGCCGCGATCGGCACCGGACTGGCCTGGCTGGTCACCCGCACCGATGTGCACGGCCGACGGTTCTTCGCGGTCCTGGCGCCGCTCCCGCTGGTGTTCCCCTCGTTCGTCGGCGCCACCGCACTGATCAGCGGTTTCGCCACGGGCGGCCTGCTCGACGATCTGGTCCGCCCACTGGGGATCCGGTTGCCGGAGCTGGCGGGGTTCGGCGGGGCCTGGTTCGTCCTGACGCTGTTCACCTATCCGTACGTCTACCTTCCGGTCGCCGCCCGCCTGCGCCACCTCTCCCGCTCGGTCGAGGAGAGCGCTCGCCTGCTCGGCCGGGGGCCCGGTTCGGTGTTCGTCACGGTGGTGATGCCCCAGATCAGCACGGCCGTCTCGGCCGGCACGCTCCTCGTGTTCCTCTACACCGTCAGTGACTTCGGGGCGGTCCAGCTCCTCCGATACGACACGGTGACGCGGGCCATCTTCGCCAACCAGCTCGCCGATCAGGCGACGTCGTTCGCACTGGCCCTCCTGCTGGCGCTCGTGGCGCTCGTCGTGGTGATCGCCGAGCAGCGCCTGGTGCGTCGGCACCCGCCGGTGACGGCGCGTTCGCCGGGCCGCGGTCTGCAGATCGGTCTGGGTCGATGGCGGATCGTGGCGACCCTGGTCGTCGGAGGGTTCCTGAGCCTGGCTCTTGTCGGACCGGTCGCCTCGCTCCTCCAGTGGGTGATCGTCGGCGCCCGCAGTGAGCGCACGACCGGGGCCACCGCCCTGGACGGTGCCGGGCTCGGTCAAGCCGTGGTCAACACGGTTGCGGTCAGCGCCGTCGCGGCGGTCCTGACGGTGCTGATCGTGCTGCCGGTCGCCTACCTCACCTCGAGATACCGGAGCCGGATCGGCTCGGTCGCCAGCGCGACCGTCGTCGCCGGGTTCGCGCTCCCGGGCATCGTGATCGGGTTGGCCTTCGTCTTCTGGGTGCTCAATACCAACGTCTTGGCCGGGCTGTACCAGACCCTTCCCCTGCTGGTCCTGGCCTACGTCATCCACTTCGGGGCGCAGTCCATGCGGGCGTCGAGTGTGGCGGTGACCGCGGTGCCGGCTCGGCTGGAGGATGCCGCCCGCACCTTGGGTGCCGGTCGGCTACGCCGCCTGCTGACCGTCGAGGCACCGATCATGGCCCCCGGACTCCTGGCCGCGGGTGGCCTGGTGCTGCTCTCGACGATGAAGGAGCTGCCCGCCACCCTCTTCCTCCGGCCGACCGGCTTCGACACGCTGGCGACGCGGATCTGGAGCTCGATGGAGAACGTCGGCTACGCCCAGGCCGGCCTGGACTCGCTGGTGCTGCTGGCGGTGTCGGCGGTGTTGACCTGGCTCCTGGTGATCAGGGCGACCGAGGCGCTGGACTGACCGGGACCCCCGACGCGGTCAGCGCCCTTCGGAGGGCCGTGGCGTCGACGAAGCGGTGCGAGAGGAATCCCAGCCTCTGAGCCGCATCCACGTTGGCGGCGCTGTCGTCGACGAAGAAGGTGCGGTCGGCCGACAGTCGGAAGCGTCGGCACATCAGGTGGTAGATGGCGGGATCGGGTTTGATGATCCCCTCCTCGCCCGACACGAGCATGCCGTCGAACGATTCGAGGAATCCGTACCGGTCGCGGACTCGCGGCAGTGTCTCGGCCGACCAGTTGGTCAGCGCGAAGGTCGGCACTCCGAGACCCTGGACCTCGTCGAGCACCGCGACCGTCTCGTCGAGGGCGGGGCCCGCCATCTCGTCCCAGCGCTCCCAGTAGGCGGCGATGAGGTCGGTCTCGTCCGGGAACAGGGCGGACCGCTCGGCGATCAGCTCGGCGAAGGGGCGTCCCCGGTCGCCGTCGGCGTTCCACTCCAGCGTGCAGACGGTCTCGAGGAACCAGGCCCGTCGATCGGGGTCGGGGATGAGCTGCTCGTACAGGAACTCGCGCCGCCAGTCGATGAGGACACCGCCCAGGTCGAACACGACGGTGGTGGCGGTCTGCGGCGGAGCGGTCACGGGCTCAGGTCCACTTCTCGACGTCGGCGAAGCGACATCAGCCGCTTGCGCTCGTGCATGTCGGCGACCAGACGGAGCTCGGTGAGTCCGTCGTGGGAGACGTCGCGGGTGAACACGTCGGGGTAGACCCCGGTGGCCTCGCCGCCCGCAGCGATGACGGCGTCGGCCAGCACCCCCATCAGCCCGACACTGGCCCCGCCGTGTACCAGGCCCGCTCCCTCGTCGGCCAGCGCGGCTCCCAGAGCACGGGCGGCATCGACGAACGCAGGGTCCGCCCCCGCCGACGATCCGCAGCACACCGTGGCTCGCTGGAGGGCCCGCACCCGGCGGATCGTACCGTTGGGCCGACGAGGGCGTGTCCCGATACCCTCGCCCCTCGTATGGATCACACGATGTCAGAGCGTTTGGACGACCTCACCGAGCGCAAGGAACAAGCCCTGCACGCCGGGTCGGAGCGCAGCGTCGACCGGCAGCACGCCAAGGGCAAGCTGCTGGCGCGCGAGCGCCTCGAGTACCTGCTCGATCCCGGGTCGTTCCACGAGCTCGACATGCTCAGCCGGCATCGGGCTCATCTCAGCGGGATCGAGGAGCGGCCCTACACCGACGGCGTGGTCACCGGGTGGGGCACCATCGACGGTCGCAAGGTCTTCGTGTTCTCGCAGGACTTCACCGTCTTCGGCGGCGCCCTCGGCGAGGTGTTCGCCGAGAAGATCCAGAAGGTCATGGATCTGGCCCTGCGGGTCGGCGCACCGGTCATCGGCCTCAACGACGGCGCCGGCGCCCGCATCCAGGAGGGAGTCGTGTCGCTGGACAGCTACGGCGGCATCTTCTTCCGCAATGTCCAGGCCTCGGGTGTCACCCCACAGATCAGCGTGATCATGGGCCCCTGCGCCGGCGGCGCGGTGTACAGCCCGGCCATGACCGACTTCGTCTTCATGGTCAACGAGACCTCGCACATGTTCATCACCGGTCCCGACGTGGTGAAGGCCGTGACCGGCGAGGAGGTCACGCTCGAGGAGTTGGGCGGGGCGCGCAGCCATTCGACCAAGTCGGGGGTGGCCACCCACGTGTCGCCCGACGAGGAGAGCTGCCTCGACGACGTCAAATACCTCCTCAGCTTCCTCCCCGCCAACAACCTCGAGGAGCCACCCCGCTACCAGTCCACCGACGATCCCGAGCGTCGGTCCCAGCGGTTGCGCGAGATCCTGCCGATCAGCCCCAACATGCCCTACGACATGAAGGAGGTCGTCGCCGAGGTCGTCGACGACGGCGACTTCTTCGAGTACCAGGCCGCCTGGGCCGGCAGCATCGTCTGCGGATTCGCCCGCATCGACGGCCGTCCCGTCGGCATCGTCGGGAACCAGCCCATGCAGCTGGCCGGTGTGCTCGACATCGAGTCCAGCGAGAAGGCCGCTCGCTTCGTGCGAACCTGCGATGCCTTCAACGTGCCGTTGATCACCTTCGTGGACGTGCCCGGCTTCCTGCCCGGCGTCGACCAGGAGTACGGCGGCATCATCCGCCACGGCGCCAAACTGCTCTACGCCTACTGTGAGGCGACCGTACCCCGCATCCAGGTGGTCGTCCGCAAGGCGTACGGCGGCGCCTACGTGGTGATGAACTCCAAGTCCATCGGTGCCGACCTGGCGTTCGCCTGGCCGTCGGCCGAGCTGGCCGTGATGGGCCCGCAGGGTGCGGTCGAGGTCGTCCACCGGCGCGAGCTGCAGGAAGCCGACGATCCCGAGGCCCGCAAGGCCGAGCTGGTCGAGGACTACACCGAGAAGTTCGCCAATCCGTATGAGGCGGCCGAGCGGGGCTTCGTCGACGACGTGATCGACCCGGCCGACACCAGGCTCAAGCTGGCGGCCGGACTGAAGCTGCTCGAGTCCAAGCGCGAGGAGCTGCCGAAGCGCAAGCACGGCAACGTGCCGCTGTGAGCCGCAGGGTTGTGGTCGAGGTGCCCGCCTCGGTCAGCGCAGAAGAGGCCGCGGCCATCGTGGCGGCGATCCAGCTGGCCTGGCCCCAGCCGGCACCGCCATCGGCCGACGAGTCCAACGGCCGGTCCGGTACCAGCTGGCGCTTCAGCGGCCGGTGGTGGATGGATCAACGCATCCAGGGCCGCCCCCTCCGCCTCTCCTGACCTGAACCCTCTCGGGGTCAGGCACCGAGCGGGTTCAGGTTTGCGCTCGCACTCAGTCGGGAGCGTCGCGGGCGAAGAGGGCGGCGTGGTGCAGCGCGGTCGCGCTCAGCCCGTCGGTGACCCGCCCGGTGCGGAGCAGTTCGATCACCTCGTTCCACCCGACCCACTCGATCCGTTCCGCCTCCGAGATGTCGGTCGGGTCGCCCCGGTGGACGGGGTCGTTCGCCAGGAACAGATCGAAGCGCTGGTCGCTCAGTCCGTTGCTCGGGTGGTAGCTCATGAGGGGCCGCAAGGTCGGGGCCTCCCAGCCGGTCTCCTCGAGCATCTCGCGTCGGGCACAGGCTTCGGGTGACTCGCCGCCATCGGTTCGCCCGGCCGGGATCTCCCACCCCCAGGTGTCGGTGATGAAGCGGTGGCGCCACAACAGCAGGACCTCGTCGCTGCGCTGGGCCACGACACCGGAGGCGGGCGCGGGCATCCTGACGACGTGGTGGTCCAGCCGACCGATCCCGGGGACGTCGACGTCGACCAGGGCCACGTCGAGCCATGGGCTCGTATAGACGGTCCGCTCGCCGTGCACGGTCCACTCCATGGCCGGGCACCGTAGTGCGGCGACACCCGCCCCCCGCGGCTGGTGTGGTAGAACGCGGCCATGGATCCCGAGATCAGCAGCGTCAGCGACGACGACGTGGTGATCCACCGCGGAGCCCAGGTCAGCCACTACCCGGACCTCGATCCCGACACCGAGTACGACCTCGACGGCGTCACCGTCCGAACGTTGCCTCGGATGGGTCAGTTGCTGTGTCGTTTCGCCACGGTCAACGACGTCCACTTCGGTGAGACCGAGGCCGGCGTGCTCGACGACATCGACGACATCGAGATCTGCCGATCGGAGCCGGGCCAGGATCCGTACCCCGAGATCATGAACCGCGGCGCCATCGCAGCGATGGCGGCGATCGACCCGGCCGTCGTGATCGCCAAGGGCGACCTGACCGCCTGCGGGACGATCTACGAATGGCAGGCCTTCCTGGACCACTACGAGCCTGCGTTCGGCGACCGTCTCCACTACGTGCGCGGCAACCACGATGCCTACCGAGGCGAATCCCACGGCGACACCGGCCCCATCGCCATCCCGCTCCCCGGAACGACAGTGGCGGTCATCGACACGGTCATCCCCCGGAAGACCACGGGACAGATCACGGCCGAGACGTTCGCCTGGCTGGACCAGCTCCTCGTCGACACCGATCAGCCCGTGCTGGTCTTCGGGCACCACCAGAACTGGATGCCCGGCGGCAATCGCCATGCGACCTATTTCGGGATCAACCCCGACGACTCGGAGGCGCTGCTCGAGTTGGCAACACGACGTCCCAACCTCCGGGGCTACTTCGCCGGCCACACCCACCGCAACCGGGTGCGTCGCGACGTCACCACCGGCGATGTGCCGTTCGTCGAGATCGCCAGCGTGAAGGACTTTCCGGGTTCGTGGGCCGAGTATCGGGTCTTCGAGGGCGGGATCCTCCAAGTGCACCGCCGGATCTCCGATCCCGAGTCGCTGGCGTGGTCCGAGAAGACCCGGGTGCTCTACCGGCCGCTCCTCGACTACGTCGCGTACGCGTTGGGCACGCTGGACGACCGCTGCTTCGCCATCCCGGCGACGGCCGCCTGACCCACGCCATGCCGCTCTCCGACCTGCGGGTCATCGACGTGTCGACCGTGATCGCCGGGCCCGGGTGCGCTCGCTACCTCGCCGATTTCGGCGCCGACGTCGTCAAGGTCGAGCGGCCGGAACGCGGCGACACCACCCGATCGATGGGGTGGCGCGACCCTCGCGACGATGTCGCGCTCCTGTGGAAGCTCTGCGGCCGCGGGAAGCGGACCGTCACGCTCGACCTCAAGTCCGACGCGGGCCGGGCGACGATGCTGGCACTCTGCGACTCAGCCGATGTCCTGGTCGAGAACTTCCGCCCCGGCACGCTCGAGCGCCTGGGCCTCGGCCCCGACGTCCTCCTCGAACGCAATCCGAAGTTGGTCGTCTGCCGGGTCAGCGGGTTCGGGCAGGAGGGTCCGTACGCCCATCGGCCCGGCTTCGCCACGCTGGCCGAGGCCATGTCGGGGTTCGCCGCCATCAACGGCGAGGCCGACGGCGCACCGCTGCTGCCCCCCATAGCGCTCACCGACGAGGTGGCGGCCCTCGTGGCCGCGTTCGCCGTGATGGTCGCCGTGCACGAGGCGGGGCGCAGCGAGCGTGGTCAGGTCGTCGACGTCAATCTCCTGGAGTCGCTGTTCCAGCTGATGGGTCCGCTGGCCTCGCTCTACGGACTCACCGGCGAGACCCAGCCCCGGCTGGGCTCGGGTATCCCGTACAGCGTTCCTCGGGGTACCTATCGGGCCGCCGACGGCGTCTGGATCGCCGTCTCGACGTCGGCGGAGACCGTCGCCGCCCGGGTGATGGACCTGCTGGGCGTCGGCGACGACGAGCGGTTCGCCACCTTCCAGGGCCGAGTCGAGCACCGCGACGAGCTGGACGATCTCGTGGCGGCCTGGATCGGCGCCCGGCCGTCGGCGGCGGTGCTCGCCGCCTTCGAGCAGGCGGAGGCCGCTGCGGCGCCCGTCTACGACATGGCGGACGCCTCGGCCGACCCGCATCTGCCGCGCCCGCGGGGCCATCGTCGAGGTGGACGGGACGCCGATGCAGGGGCTGGTCGCCCGGCTCTCGCGCACGCCGGGTCGTATCCGTTGGACCGGCCGCCGGTTGGGGGCCGACAACGACGAAGTCCTCGGCGAGCTCGAGGCGGACTGAGCGCTCGCTTCCGGAATCTCGGCCCGGTCAACCGGTCTCAGGCCGGTTTTGGAGGCACAGATTCCGTCTACGCCCTTGGGGTGTCTAGCTGGCGGCGACGGCGACCTCGATGCGGTCCTGGCTCCACTCGGCGGCGGCCGCGAGGGCCAGCTCGGCCTTCTGCATCATCTCGTCGGGATCCAGGGCGTGCGCCGGGTAGCACGCAACGCCGGCCCAGACCGTGCACTCGGGATCGGCGTCGCTGAGCTTGCGGCGCAGGCGCTCCATGGTCCAGACCGCGCCGTTCTCGGGGGTGTCCTCGAGCACCATGGCGAAGACGCCCGACGCCAGCCGGCTGGCGGTGTCGGACTCGCGGATGGTCTCGATCACGCTGGCGGCGACGCCGCGTGGCACCGCCCGGCTGTCGTTGGGGTCCTGCGGATCGTGGACGACGTCGACCAGCGCGACCGCCACGGGTCGGAGGTTGCGGCGGGCCGAGGCGATGCGTGCCTCGAGCGCAACGTGCAGGTACTCCTCACTGAACAGGCCGGTCTCGGCGTCGGTGAGCGACGAGCGGCTGATGGCGACGTCGGTGGAGATTCGCGGTGCCTCGGCCTCGGCGATGGGTTCGGCCGCCTCGGCGGATCGTTCCTCCTCGGCTCGCCGGAGCGCGTCGAGCTCGGCCTCGAGGCTGGCAACCCGCCGTTCGGCCGCCGGGTCGTGTTCGGGGAACATGACCAGGGCGATGCCGGCGGACAGGGCCGCTAGCGCCGAGAGGATCGCCCAGGCCTCGCTGCCGGAGATGACAGCGAGCGCGGCGCCGAGCGCGCCGACCGCGGCGGTCGTGAGACCGAGGAGGCGAGGATTCATTTGCTCTCCTTCGGCGTCGAGTGGCCCGACGTGAAGGTCTTTTCCGATTCTCCGAGCATCTGCCAGTCCCGTTGGGGTGAACGAGAGCGTACTGTTCCCGCGGTGCCCTCCGAGCGCAGGCCGGCGTCGGGCGCCGATCCCGGTCCCCTCATCGGATCGGGGCGGGCCGCAGACGTGTACGACCTCGGCGACGGGCGCGTCCTGCGGCGCAATCGCAGCGGCGCCTCCACCGACGACGAAGCGGCCGTCATGCGCCATCTCCGGCGGCACGGGTATCCGGTCCCGGAGATCCACGCCGCCGACGGGGCCGACATCGTGATGGACCGGGTGGACGGGCCCACGATGCTCGAGGCGTTCGGTCGCCGGCCGTGGATGATCAGCTCGTGGGCCCGGCTGCTGGCCTCGCTGCACCATCGGCTGGAGGCGGTGCCGGTCCCGGAGCTGGCCCTTCCCGAGCGATTCGGCGTTCCGGAGGTGCTCGTCCACGGCGACCTGCACCCTGACAACGTGATGCTCAGCGTCGCCGGGCCGGTGGTCATCGACTGGCCCAACAGCAGCGTGGGACCCCGCCACGCCGAGGCGGCCAGCACGTGGATCATCGTCGCAACCAGCGAGATCGACGCGGGTGGGCTGCTCGGACGGATGCAGCGCGCCGCCCGGTCCCGGTTCCTGTCGGTGTTCCTGGATCGGGTCGACCGAGATGCGGCGCGCGCGCTGCTCGAGCCGGTGGCGGCCCATCGCCTGAACGATCGCAACCTCCGCCCTGCCGAGGCGACCGCCATCCACCAGCTTCTGAAGGACGAACTCGTGAACTCAAGCGACTCATAGGCTCGCACGAGTTCACGAGATCGGGGTTGGGTCAGGAGGTGGAGCGATACTCGACGGCGAGGTCGATCATCTCGGCCATGATGCGGCCGAGCTCGAAGTCCTTCGGGGTGTAGACGGCCCGCGTCCCGTGCTCCTCGAGCGTGACCCGATCCACCTCGGGGATGATGCCGCCCACGACGACGGGCGCGTCGACCCCTTCGGACCGGAGGAGCCCCAGCACGGCGGGGACCAGCTCGAGGTGACTGCCCGAGAGGATCGACAGCCCGATCACGTCGACGTCCTCGTCGCGTGCGGCGGCGGCGATCTGTTCGGGGGTCAGGCGGATCCCCTGGTAGACGACCTCCATCCCGGCGTCGCGCGCTGCGACGGCGATCTGCTCGGCACCGTTGGAGTGGCCGTCCAGGCCCGGCTTGGCCACCAGCACCTTGGGTGGCCCGCCTTCGATGGCGGCCGAACGCTGCGCCAGCTCGCTGAGCGCCGGGCTGTGACCGGCCCCGACGGCGGCGGCGACCCCGGTGGGGGCTCGGTACTCGCCGAAGATCTCTCGCAGCGTGTCGGCCCACTCGCCGGTGGTTCCCCCGGCCTGGGCCAGGGCGATGCTGGCCGGCATGACGTTGTCCGTGCCCTTGGCGGCGTCGGCCAGGGCGCGGCGCGCCTCGTCGACGGCACCGGCGTCGCGCTGGGCTCGCCACGCCTCGACGTCGCCGATCATCTCCTCCTGGACGGCCGGATCGACCGTGAGGATGTTGTCCTCGCCGGCCAGTGGCGACTCGGCGGTCTCGGTGTAGGCGTTGACACCGACCACGGTGAGGTCGTTGGATTCGAGGCGGCGCAGGCGCTCGGTGTGCGAGCGCACCAGGCGCCCCTTCAGCTCGTCGATGGCCTCGAACGCGCCGCCCAGCTCGAGCACGTCGTCCAGCTCGGCTCGGGCGCCCTCGATCAGTTCGGCGGTGCGCGTCTCGACCACGACCGAACCGTCGAAGAGGTCCTCGTACTCGAGCAGGTCGGTCTCGAAGGCGAGCACCTGTTGGATACGCAGTGACCATTGCTGGTCCCACGGGCGGGGCAGGCCCATGGCTTCGTTCCAGGCGGGCAGCTGGATGGAGCGGGCCCGGGCCCGCTTCGACAGGGTGACGCCCAGCGTCTCCAGCACGATGCGCTGGACGTTGTTCTCGGGCTGGGCTTCGGTGAGACCCAGGCTGTTGACCTGGACGCCGTAGCGGAACCGGCGGGCCTTGGGATCGGTCACGCCGTAGCGGTCGAGGCAGATCTGGTCCCACAGCTCGGTGAACGCTCGCATCTTGCAGGTCTCCTCGACGAATCGGATCCCGGCATTGACGAAGAACGAGATCGACGCGACGACGGCGGGGAATCGATCCTCGGAAACCTGCCCCGACTCGCGGACCGCGTCGAGCACGCCGATGGCGGTTGCCAGCGAGTAGGCGATCTCCTGTATCGGGGTGGCGCCCGCTTCCTGGAGGTGGTAGCTGCACACGTTCATGGGGTTCCACCGGGGAACGTGCTGGCTGCAGAACGCCACCATGTCGACGATCAGCCGGCGCGACGGGACCGGCGGGAAGATGTAGGTCCCCCGGCTGAGGTACTCCTTCACGATGTCGTTCTGGGTCGTGCCACGGAGTGCTTCGGACGCCACTCCGTGGTCGGCGGCGTTGGCCACGTAGAGCCCCAGCAGCCAGGCGGCGGGGGCGTTGATGGTCATCGACGTGTTCATCTCGCCGGTGGGGATGCCGTCGAGCAGCGTGCGCATGTGGCCCTGGTGCACGACCGGGACGCCGACCTTGCCCACCTCGCCCGCAGCCAGCGGGTGGTCGGGGTCATAGCCGGTTTGGGTGGGGAGGTCGAAGGCGATCGACAGGCCGGTCTGCCCCTTGGCCAGGTTGGTTCGGTAGAGCTCGTTGGAGGCTTTTGCGGTGGAGTGGCCGCTGTAGGTCCGCATCATCCACGGGCGGTCGCGGGGGGTCGATGGCGAGGGGGTCGAGGCGTCGCTCATGATCTCATTCTCCCTGGTCGGCGGCGGGAGGGCTATTCGTGGACCACGCGGGTCCCGGGTGCTCGCAGGCCGAGGCCAGCAGGGATCGATACCGGTCGGCCGAGAGCTCGACGGCGCCCAGCGAGGCGAGGTGGTCGGTCGTCCACTGGACGTCGAGCAACGCTCCGTCCAGCGGAGCGAGCCGCTCGACCAGGTGGAGGAGGGCGACCTTCGAGGCGTCGGCAGCGGTGTGGAACATCGATTCCCCGGCGAAGAATCGGCCGATCGACACGCCGTAGAGCCCGCCGACCAGGTCGTCGCCGGCCCAGCACTCGACGCTGTGGGCCCACCCCAGCCGGTGGAGGTCGCCGTAAGCGGAGCGGAAGTCGTCGTCGATCCACCCGTGGGGCCGCTGGGGGTTGCCGCACGCCTCGGTGACCCGGTCGAAGGCCTGGTCGATCGTGACCCGGTACCGGCGAGCACTCCGCCGCAGCGATCGAGTCACCCGCAGGCCGTCCAGCGGGATGACGGCCCGTGGGTCGGGCGAGAACCAGGCCAGGTGGCCCTGGACCTTCATCGGGAACAGCGCGGAGCGATACGCCGCCAGCAGGGTGCCGGGAGCGAGATCGGCCCCGACGGCGACGATGCCCGCCTCGTCCGGCACCAGTCCGTCGGGGAACCGGTACCGGCTCGGCGGAGGTTCGGTCGGCACGGCGCCGCCCGCTCCGACCCCCGGGTCAGCGGTAGTCGTAGAACCCGTGGCCCGACTTGCGTCCGAGCTGGCCGGCACTGACCATGCGCCGCATCATCGGATGGGCGGCGAAGTGTGGGTCGCGGTACTCGTCGTACAGGGCGTCGAGGATGGCCACCGACGTGTCCAGGCCGACCAGGTCGAGCAGGGCCAGCGGTCCCATCGGGAAGCCGCAGCCGCCCTTCATGGCGGTGTCGATGTCCTCGACGGTCGCCGTGCCCCGCTCGGCCATCCGAACGGCGTTGTTCAGGTAGGGGAAGAGCAGGGCGTTGACGATGAAGCCGGCCCGGTCCTTGACCGTGACCGGGTCCTTACCGCACGCCTCGGCGAAGGACTGCACGGCGCTCATCGTCTCGTCGCTGGCGCTGAGGGGCCTGACCAGCTCGACCAGCTTCATCGCCGGGGCCGGGTTGAAGAAGTGGACGCCGCAGACCTTGTCGGGCCGGTGGGTCTCCATGGCCATCTCGATCACCGGGAGGGTCGAGGTGTTCGTGGCCAGGATGGTCTCTTCCTTGCAGTCGCGGTCGAGCTCGCTGAAGAGCTCCTGCTTGACTTCGAGGTCCTCGACGACCGATTCGATCACCAGGTCGCACTCGGCCAGGTCTTCGAGGGCCGATGTGCCCGAGACCCGCTCGCGCACGGCATCGGCCTCGGCCTGCTCGATGCGCTCCTTGTCGACCTGCTTGGCCAGCGACTTCTCGAGTGCGGCCAACATGGCGTCGGCCGTCTCCTGCCTGCGGGACCGCAGGATGACGGTACACCCCGCCTTGGCGGCGACCTCGGCGATGCCCGAGCCCATGATTCCCGATCCGACGATTCCCACGCTGCTGATACTCATGGCGTCGATGGTACCGATGAGCAATCGCGCCGTCCCATCCGGACAGAGCGCCCTGCCGTTTTCTTGGGGTCGGTCCGGCCGCCTACGGACCGGTCGTGGTGGGCGTGACGATCGTGGTCGTGGTGGCGGCGTTGATCGCCTCGGCCAAATCCAGCAGCTCGGTCGCCTCGGCGCCCTGGGCGATGTCGACGCCGGTGATCCGGACGATCTCCAGCGGGATGCCCTCGGGGGAGACGGTTTGGAGGATGCCGTCGATGACGTCGAAGCCGAACACCACCTCGCCGAACCGGGGGTGATTGGGGCCGGCCTGTTCCATGCCGCTGCCGTCATCGGCGCCGACGTAGACGAACCACTGGCTCCCGTTGGTGCCTGGCCCGGCGTTGGCCATGGCCAGGCTGCCGGTGGTGTACTCCGCGACGGAGTCGGGCAGCTCGTCGTCGAACTGGTAGCCGGGCCCACCGACGCCGGGCTGGTTCTCGGGTTCGGGAGTCTCGTAGAGGTCGCCCAGCGGATCGCCGGCCTGGATGACGAAGCCGGGCACGACACGGTGGAACGAGACGTCGTCGTAGAAGTGGTATCGGGAGAGCACGACGAAGTTGTTGACCGACGCGGGTGCGGACTCGGGATCGAGCTCGATGGTGAAGTCGCCCAAGGTGGTGCGCACCACGGCGGCGTACGGGGTGTTCGGCTCGATGCAGACCGGTGGTGCCTGCTCGAAGCGCGTCGTCCGGGGTGATGAGCCGTCCTCGGCGGGGCACGGGGTCTCGCCGACGATCTCCTCGCCGGGGGTGGTCAGGAACTCGGTGGGGTCGGGAAGCTCGGGAACGTCGCCCAGCGTGGTGCTGGAGCCCAGGGTGGGGTCGTCGGTGTCGCCCGTGTCGCCCGTGGCGACGGTGGTGCCGTCATCGGTGTTGAGGTTGACCAGGAGCCCACCGACCAACCCGAGCATGATCAGACCGCCCACGATGGCGATGATCCGGCGCTTGCGGTCGCGTCGCTTCTGCGCGGCGCGCGCGGCCGCCAGCCGGGCCCGATGTCGTTCCTTCTGCCGTGCTCGCTTGGACGTTCCCATACCCGCAGGACGGTAGCGGGCGACGGGGCACCGGCCATGGCACTCGGCCCGCGTCCGGTTCATCCCGCGGGTGCCGGCCGTTACGCTGCTGGCGATGGGATTGGTCGTTCACAAGTACGGCGGTACGTCGGTCGCCGACGCCGACCGCATGCGAGCGGTGGCCGAACACGTTCGCCGGACGCGGCGGCGGGGTGATGACGTCGTCGTGGTCATCTCGGCCATGGGCAAGGAGACCGACGACCTGATCCGTACTGCCGCCGACCTCTCGAACGACCCGCCCGGCCGTGAGATGGACATGCTGATCACCGCCGGCGAGCGGAAGGCCAGCGCGCTGATGTGTATGGCCCTCGACGCCGTCGACGTGCCGGCGGTGTCCTTCACCGGCAGCCAGGCCGGTTTCCGGACCGACACCAACCACACCAACGCCCGCATCGTCGAGGTGCGACCCGATCGGGTGCGTGCGGCCCTCGAAGCGGGGCTGGTTCCCGTGGTGGGCGGCTCCCAGGGGGTCTCCACCGATCACGACGTGACGTTCCTGGGTCGGGGCGGATCCGACACCACTGCGGTGGCACTGGCCGAGGCGCTCGACGCCGATGCCTGCGAGCTCTACACCGACGTGTCCGGCGTGTTCACCACCGATCCCCAGCTGGTGCCCGAAGCGCGCAAGATGGACCGCATCACGTTCGACGAGCTCCTCGAGATGACGGCCACCGGATGTCCCAAGCCGGCCATGCGCTCGGTCGAGTTCGCCCGCACGCACGGTGTGCCCATCCAGGTCCGCTCGGCCTTCACGTGGGAGCCCGGGACCTGGGTCGTCTTCGGGGATGACAGGACAGACGAGGAGGAGAAGACCGATATGGAACAGCCGATCATCCGGGCGGTCACACAGGATTCGTCCGAGGCCAAGGTCACCGTCAGCGGCCTGGCCGACGAGCCGGGGATCGCCGCCGCGCTGTTCCGGGGGCTGGCCGACCAGGAGGTCAACGTGGACATGATCGTCCAGAACGTGTCCGAGCGGGGAGTCACCGACATCTCGTTCACCGTCCCCCACGAGGACCTGCCCGTGGGCCTGGCCACCCTCGAGAAGCTCACCCCCCAGCTGGGGGCCACCGGGGTCACCTCGGACAGCGAGATCGCTCGGGTCAGCATCGTCGGTGCCGGGATGAAGTCCAACCCGGGCGTGGCGGCCACCATGTTCGAGACGCTGGCCGACAACGGGGTCAACATCGAGATGATCTCCACCTCGGCCATCCGCACCTCGTGTGTGGTCCGCGAGGAGCAGGCCGACCTGGCGGTCCAGGTCCTGCATCAGGCCTTCGACCTGCACGAGGCCTGACGCCTTCACCTACCCGTCCGGCACGAATTCGATCGGGTGATCGGCGCCGGGGCGGTAGCCTCGGCGGCCATGAACGTCGCCGTCGTGGGCGCCACCGGACAGGTGGGCGCCGTCATGTTGCAGATGTTGGCCGAGCGGTCCTTTCCGCTCGACGAGCTCCGGGTCTTCGCCTCGTCGCGGTCCGCCGGTCGAACCCTGACCTGGCAGGATCGCTCCGTCGTCGTCGAGGACGCGGCCACCGCCGATTGGTCCGGGATCGACGTCGCGCTCTTCTCGGCCGGGAAGACCACGTCGTTGGCCATCGCCGAGCGCGTGGCCGCCGCCGGGGCCACCGTCGTCGACAACTCGTCGGCCTGGCGGATGCACCCCGATGTGCCGCTCGTGGTGTCCGAGGTCAACCCCGAGGCGCTCGAGACCATCCCCAAGGGGATCGTCGCCAACCCCAACTGCACCACCATGGTCGCCATGCCGGTGTTGAAGCCGCTGGACCGTGATGCGGGCCTGGAAGCCCTGGTGGTGAGCACGTATCAGGCGGTGTCCGGTGCGGGTCTGTCCGGGACCGACGAACTCGAGGCCCAGGTGCGCAAGGGGGGCGGTGAGATCGCCGCGTTGGCCCACGACGGCGCCGCCGTCGACATGGGGTCACCCGACAACTTCCCGGGCACCATCGCCTTCAATGTGCTCCCCGTGGCCGGGTCGATCGTCGACGATGGCACCGGCGAAACCGACGAGGAGCAGAAGCTCCGCAACGAGAGCCGCAAGATCCTGGGACATCCCGACCTGCCCGTGGCGGCCACCTGCGTCCGGGTACCGGTCTTCACCGGTCACTCGCTCAGCATCAGTACGCGGTTCGCTCGACCGATCACACCGGATCGGGCCGCCGACCTGCTGGCCGACGCTCCGGGTGTCGTGCTCAGCGACATCCCTCAGCCGCTGCATGCGGCCGGGGCCGATCCCACATTCGTCGGGCGACTCCGCCGTGATCCCACCGTCAGCAACGGCCTCTCGATGTTCGTGTCGGGCGACAACCTGCGGAAGGGCGCGGCGCTCAACGCCGTACAGATCGCCGAACTGCTCGTCTGAGGGAGGGCTCAGCGGGGAGGCGCGATGCATCTGAGCACTCTGGGGGTCAGGCACCCAGAGTGCTCAACCCGGCGGGGTTCGACCGTCGCCGTCCGTGTCGAGCACGCGCGCCGACCGGACGTGGCCCAGGATCGGTGACGTCACCAGATCGACCTCGTCGCCAGGTGGGCACGACTGTTGGACGCGCTCCGACACGACGAGGGCACGGGTGGCGTCGGTGTGGCCGTCGTCGACGACCAGGAACCGGCGACGGGCGAGGCCGGGGATCATGCGGCCGAAGCCGGCGGACCAGCGCCCGGCCGAGATCGGCGGCCCGATGCCGGTCCGGTTCAGGACCACCGTGCCGTCGCTGGTCCGGTAGGAGAAGAGATCGATCAGCGCCACCACGACGAGCGAGACCGCCAGCAGGCCGGCGACGCCCAGCAGGGTCCAGACCGCGATCGCGATGCGCGCGCGTCGGTCCGATGTCGGAGAAGTCGATCCAGTCGATGCCGTACCCCCGGCGCCAGATCGCCAGACCCACGGCGCTGACGGCGGCAGCACCGAGCCCTCCCGTCGCCAGGACCAGCAGCGGGGGCCGGCCGGCGCCCGGCGGCCACCAGCGCGGGTAGGTGACCCGCATGGGCCGGGTGTGGCCGTGGCGGGTCGGCGACCACACCCGGCGAGGGTCGGCCGGGACGACGCCCGGACCGTCCAGGGGGTGCGGTGCCAGGTCGAGCACGGCCCGATGGGCGGGGGTCAGCGGGCTGCGCTCGGTCTCCGCGGCGCCCGGCTCCGAGCGGGCTCCGAGCCATCCGGCCGCAATGCCGTTGCCGGTCGGCGTGCGCTGTCGGACATCGGGAAGCAGCACCGCCGCCGCTACGAGTGCGTCGGCCAGCAGGACCACCAGCGTGATCAGTGAGGGAAGGTTCCACTGCACGTCGACGCCGTCGTCGGGGAGGGCCCGCCCGAAGGCGATGCCCCCGGCGATCAGCGTGGCGACGATCGTGAGGCCTCCGACCACCGGGAACCGCGTGGTGGTGAGGTTCCGGCGGTGGGCCTCGTTCCGCACTGCCCGATCGAACGACCGGTGGAGTCGGGACGGGCCGTCGGCCTCGGTCCACGACAGGTGGGCCACGGTGAGGTCGTCTCGTTCCTGCAGTTGGGTGAGCAGGACCCGTTCGTAGTCGAGGAGGTCGTCACCGGCCGGGGGTTCCGCGATGACGAGCGTCGAGCCGGTGATGGGCCGGCCCAGGTCGACGTGGCCGCGTTGGGCCAGGTCGACGACGGTGGCCGGGAGCGCCATGGTGCTCGCCGTCCCGTCACCCAGGAGATGATCGACCAGCGCAGGGGATTCGGTCAGTCGGGCCGACGATGCGGCGGGCGCGGTGGTGGGGGTCGTCGCCCGAGTGGCCAGGGCGGCGGCGATGGCCACACCGAGCAGCCCGAAGCCGATGGCCACCACCAACAGGGACCGGTCGGGCGCGAATTCGACACCGGTCTGTGCCAGCACCGCGATGCCGGAGACGTCTGGCGGCACGGGTCAGGTGGGTGGGCTGTCGACGTAGCGTTGCGCCGCTTCGGTGAGGGACAGGTCGAGTTGGTTGGCCAGGGAGGCCAGCCAGGCCAGGACATCACCCAGCTCGTGGAGTTGGGAAGCGGCGTCGCCCTTGCGGACCGCCTGGGCCAGCTCGCCGGTCTCCTCGCAGAGCCAGGCGACGGTGGCCGGCAGCCCGCGCTCGCGGTCGTGCTGGCCGTACAGCTCTTCCATCAAGGCCTGAAACGCCGCGATTTCCACGGAAGTCGACGATACCCGGGGGATGGTTCGATCAGGTGGCGTCCCAGAGGAGCGGTTCGTCGAGGGGCGTTCCGAGGAGCTCCTTGGGGTGGGTCTTGTCGATGTGGCCGATCAGGCCGGCGTAGAGGGAGTACCCGCAGAGCTCCTGCAGCCGAGCGGAGAACGTGCGGGCGATCTCGATGGGGATGCCCAGCTGCTGGTTCTCCTGCTGGCGGATGTAGCCGGCGCAGTAGTTGTTGGCGATGCCCACCCGTCGGTGGTCGGTGGTGTTCGCCCCTCCGCCGTGCCAGAGGGAGCCGTGCCAGATCAGGACGCTGCCGGCGGCCATCTCGGCCGGGACGGTGTCGATGTCGGCGCCGTAGGGCGGGGAGTCGTCGGCCTTGTGGGATCCCGGGACCACCCGGGTGGCACCGTTGGCCTCGGTGAAGTCGGTGAGGGCCAGCATCGAGTTGCACACCGTGGGAGCGTGCGGCTTGGCCAATGGCATCAAGGTGTCGTCGGCGTGGACGGGCTGCGCCCGTTCGCCCGGCGTGATGCTGATCGACGACAGGCTCGACAGCAGGCACCCGTCGTCGAGGACGTATTCGACGATGGGAAGGACGGCGGGGTGGACGGGGATCGCCTGGAAGTTCGGCCCGTGGATCAGGAGGTTGTAGATCCGTACAGTGGCGCGTCCCTCGAACGTGTTGTCGGCGGGGGTGATCCCGAGTTCGTGCTCGAGTCGCTCGAGATCGTCGTTCAGGGTGGCGACGACGTCGGCGCCGATCGCGTCGGGCACGATCGTGTAGCCGTCGCGCTCGAGCGCGTCGCGCTGGGCGGCGGACGGAACGGCCGCGTCCGGATCAGAGGTCATGGAGGGTGCCGGTCACGGTGGTGACGGCGTGGCCGCCGATGGTCACGTGGTCGCCCAGGTAGTCGACCGCAACCCGTCCGTCGCGTTGGAGCGCGGCGCCCTGGTGGGCGACGTACGGGGTTCGACGGTCCTCGGTCAGCGCCCGGTGGCGGCCGACCGCGGCGTTGCCGGAGCCGCAGACCGGGTCCTCGTCGACACCGGCGGCCGGGGCGAAGCTGCGGACGGTGACCCGGTCGCCGGCATCGTGGCCGTAGACCGTGATCCCCGTCAGCTCGGGGTCGGCGTCGGAGAGGGCGGCGACGGCGACCAGGTCGGGCCGCAACAGATCGACGGCCTCCGACGACGGCAGTCGGGCGACGAGCCAGAACGGTCCGGCGTCGATCACGATCGGATCCGCCAGGTCGGCCTCGCTCACGCGCAGCGCGGCGGCCACCGTCGAGTGATCGACCGGACGGTCGGTGGCGTCGGTGCGCGGCGTGGTCAGGGTGATGCGGCCGTCGTCGGCCCGGGTGACGGGGACGAGCCCGGCGGCACAGTCCTGGGTCACCTCGGGTCCCGGGGCGAGACCGGCCTCGAGCACGGCGTGGGCCGACCCGACACTGGGGTGACCCGCGAAGGGCAGTTCGCTGACCGGGGTGAAGATCCTCAGGCCGTAGTCGCCGCGTTCGGACGGGACCACGAACGTCGTCTCGGAGAGGTTGGTCCAGCGGGCGACCGCCTGCATCGTGTCGCCGGGCAACCCGTCGCCGTCGAGCACCACGGCCACCGGGTTCCCCATGAGCGGGGCGGCCGTGAACACGTCGATGTAGTGGATACGCCGCTCGGTCATGTCCGAACCGTAGACCTCAGGGCCGGGCGGGACACCCGAGTTGGTCGCGGTGGCGGGCCGCGTCCCACCGGGACCAGGTCATGGACCAGAAGGACCGGTCCTCCTCGGGCCGGCAGGCCAGGTCCCGGACCGCGGCGGAGCGGTCAGCGTGGGCGGCGAAAACGGGAGCGGCGTCGGCGGTGAGGGTGTCGAGGTAGGCATAGTCGATGCCGACCGGGTTCGTCGTGGTGAGGTTGTGGCGGGCCACGAAGGCCTCGGGATTCCACCCGTTGACGGCGACGAGCACCAGCAGCGCCGATGCCGCCACCGCCACGGGGAGCCAGCCCCGCAGGCCCGAAGCCACGAAGTTGGCGCCGACCAGGACGAGGACGAGACCGACCCATCCGGCGAAGACCATCGACGACAGGCGGAGCATGGTGAGACCGAACGCGTCGTTGTAGAGGGCCAGCCGGACCAGGCTGCTCACCACCAACCCCAGCGTGAGGAGGATGACCGACAGCGACAGCGCGGTCAGTCGGGTGCGCACGGGTCCGTCCGATCGGACCGTGACGCTGCGCAGCCCGAGGAGCACGACCAGGGTGAGACCGGCGGCCCACAGCAGCTGGAAGAACCCGGCTCGAGCGTACTCGGCCCGCGTGAGGTCGGCCGTTTCCAGGATGTGCTGGGCGCCACCGGTCAGGACCACCAACTGGGTGACCACGTAGGCGCCGTACAGCGCGGCGATGGCGCCGAGCACGACGCCGGCTTCGGTGGGGCCGATCGGACGGGCGAGGCCGGTGGCCCGTACCGGTCCGGTCGTATGCGACCGGAGGAGGATCGCGCCGAAGACGAACGCCCCGGCGACCACGCCGCCGACGTGGCCGGCGACGTCTCCCAGATCCAGATCGAGGGAGAAGAGCGACGCGAACACCGCGTCGCCCGACGCCAGCAGGAGCCCGAGCACGACGAGGATCGGTGCGGCCAGCGCCACCCCCCGCGCGATCGCCCGAACCCGGGCCTGTTCGCCGCGCAGGGGTCGGGTTGCGGGAACCGCGAGGAAGCCGGGGACCCACGGGAGCTCGCGCAGCGGCGAGAGGGGCCATGCGAGGAGATCCGTGAACCCGGCCCACCGGGCGGAGCCCGTGCGTTCGAGCACGGCGGCGAACCCGAGGCAGCCGAGCGCGGCCGCCAGGTTGGGGGCGACCAGCCAGGGGCTCATTCGGACCGAGAGCAGGACGGCGAAGAGGGCAGCGATGACCGCGGCCACCCGGGCCGAACGCTGCGTGGACGCGGCGGCCTGCCACCCGGCGATCAGCAGGAGTGCGGCGGTCGTGGCGATCCCGGGAACCCCGTGGTGCAGGGCCAGGTCCACCAGCACCGCCGCGACCAGCACCACCCCGACCTCCCCCGCCGAAGCGAGCAAACGGGGGTCAGGCACCGTCTTGCTCGCTTCGTGGCGGGGGACGGGGGGTGGCGGCGGGAGGAACGGGGGCGGTGCCGTCCGTGGTGGTGGCGGTGGAGGGGGAGGCGGTGGAAGCGTGCTCACGAGGGCTCCGGGTCGGTGGGCAGGTCGATCACAACGCGGCAGCCGGTGCCGTTCGTCGCGTCGGCGATGCGGATGTCGCCGTCGTGGAGGTCGACGATCCATCGGGCGATCGCGAGGCCGAGACCCGACCCGGAGCCGCCCCGGGCGGGGTCCACGCGGTGGAACCGGTCGAAGACCAGGTCGCGCTGTTCGCTCGGTATGCCGGGACCACGGTCCTCGACCTCCAACCGCACGTCGTCATCCTCGAGGTGGGCGCGGAGTGCGATCGGTGCGTCGGGGGGCGACGCCTTCCGAGCGTTGTCGACCAGGTTGACCAGCAGCTGATGCAGCCGATCGGCGTCGCCCGGCAGGCGCAGTGCCCGAGGTTCGACGGCGATGGTCAGCTTCTGGTCGGGTGCGGTGAGATGGAGCTCCCGTTCGATATCGCCGAACAGTTCGGCGACGGGCACGGAGGTGCGATCGAAGGGATCGGCGCCGCTCTCCAGCCGGGACAGATCCAGCAGCTGGGACACCATGCGGCCGAGCCGTTCGGTCTGGCGCAGCATCTGGCCGAGGGACTCCTCGTCCGCGACGGCGACGCCGTCGATGATGTTCTCGAGATTGGCCCGGAGGGCGGCGATCGGGGTGCGGAGGTCGTGGCTGACCGTGGCAACGAACTCGCGACGCTGCTGCTCGACCGCCTCGAGCTGCGCGGCCATCGAGTTGAAGCTGCGGGCCAGTTCGCCCACCTCGTCCCGCGAGGTCGCGGTGACTCGGGTGCTGTAGTCGCCGCCCGCCATGCGGCGAGCGGCGCCGGCCATCTCGCGCAACGGGGACGTGATGCCGTGCGAAAAGACCTGGACGATCGCCAGGGCGAGGATGACCGAGATGACCGGCCGGAGCCAGACCGGGACGCCGAGGGCCAGGCCGAGCTGGCTGACGATGGCGCTGATCGCGACGGCGGCGACGATCACGGCCGAGAGCTTGAGCTTGATCGAGCCCAACCGGTCGAGTGGCCGCATCAGGGCGAGCCCAGGGCGTAGCCGACCGCGTGGACGGTGCGGATCGAGTCGGCGCCCAGCTTGCGTCGGATCCCGCGGATGTGGGAGTCGACCGTCCGGGTGGCGCCGTCCCGGTAGCCCCACACCCCGGCCAGGAGGTCGGCCCGGCTGAACACCCGGCCCGGTCGGGTGGCCAGCATCGCCAGCAGGTCGAACTCGGTGGCCGTCAGGGAGATGTCGTCGCCGTCCCTGGTCACCCGACGCTCGTCGAGCCGGATCTCGACCCGGCCGACCACCAGGCGATCGCGGTCGACGTTGCCCGAGGTCCGCCGCAGGATCGCCTTCACGCGGGCGGTGAGCTCCCGCATCGAGCACGGCTTCGTCATGTAGTCGTCGGCGCCCACACCCAGTCCGACCAGCATGTCGGTCTCGTCGGTTCGAGCGGTGAGCATCAGCACCGGCACGGGGGCGTGCTGGTGGACCTGACGGCAGACCTCGACGCCGTCCATGCCGGGGAGCATCAGGTCGAGCACCATCAGGTCGGGCGGGGTCGCAGTGCACGAGGCGACCGCGGCGGGCCCGTCGTGGACGACCGCCACGTCGAAGCCGTCGGAGCGGAGCCGATCGGCCACCGCGTCGGCGATGGCGGGCTCGTCGTCCACCACCAGGATCCGTTGGCTCATGTCCCCCACCGTACGGACGGCCGGTGCAGGTGTCCCGTTCATGGTGTGGAGATTCGGTGCAGGCCCGTAGCGAGCACGCCCGGTGCCTGACCCCGGGTGTGCTCGTTTGTCCCGGCCGGAGCGGTCATTCGCACCGGCGCTGTGCTACGAACTACTTCGTATGAGGACACGCCTGCTGGGCTCCGACGACATGTCGGCCCTTCTGGACACCGTCGGCCGCGATCGATTCATGGACCTCATGATCGAGCGGCTACAGGGCCGGATGCGCGAACACGACGACGACCTGGTGCAGGTCCGTGCCCGCGACGGATTCCGCTACGAGAAACCGGACCTCGGCCTGATCGAGTGGATGCCGACCCACGAGGTCGCCGGCCCGGTCGTCATCAAGATGGTGGGGTACCACCCCACCAATCCCCTGCAACGGGGTCTTCCCAGCGTGATCGCCACGTCGTCGATGTGGGACACCGAGACCGGGCATCTCGTCGCCCTGGCCGATGCCACGCTGCTGACCGCGTTGCGCACGGGCGCAGCGTCGGCGATCGCCACCGATCTGCTCGCTCCATCCGGCCCGGTCACCGTCGGCCTGGTCGGTCTTGGAGCGCAGGCGGTCACCCAGCTCCATGCGATCAGCAGGGTCCGGTCCGTCCACGAGGTCATCGCCCTGGACACCGACCCCGAGGTCGCGGCGACGTTTGCCCGCCGGACCGGGTTCCTCGGGCTCGACGTCCACGTGGTCGATCCGGCGCGCTCCGCAACGGTCGTCGGTGAGGTCGACGTGCTGTGCACCTGTACGTCGGTCGACATCGGTGCGGGCCCGGTGGTCGCCGATGTCGATCATCGCCCGTGGCTGCACGTCAACGCGATCGGCGCGGACTTCCCCGGCAAGCTCGAGCTCCCCGCTTCGCTCGTGTCGCGAGCGCAGGTGGCACCCGACATCCTCGAGCAGTGCGTCGTGGAGGGAGAGTGTCAGCAGGTGTCACCGGACCACATCGGCCCGTCGATCAGCGAGCTGGTCCAACGCCCCGACGAAGCGGTGAGGTTCAGGGATCAGCTCACGGTCTTCGATTCCACCGGTTGGGCGGTGGAGGACGATGTTGCGCTCCGGCTCGCCGTGGAGCTCGCCGACCGGCACGGCCTGGGCACCGATGTCCAACTCGAGCACCTTCCGCCCGATCCCTACGACCCGTATGCCGTGGGGCGTCCGTAGAACCCGCGGAGCTCATGAGTGCCGCAACCGCCAACGTTTGCCGCGTTCATGCCCGCCCGGAACGACGGTCGCTACGTCCTCGTCGCTTCATGTGCACATCGGCACGTGTGCGCTCCTGCGTCCTTGCGACCGCCGCCCCGGATCGGCCATGAACATCGCCAACGTTGCCGGTCACGGCACTAGTCCCGGTTCGCCAGACGCCCGACGAGGTCGTCGGCGATCACGCTGACCCGACGCCGGCCCATGATCGAGTCGAATCCTCGGTGCCGTCCGGCCACCTCGACGTCGGTCAGGTCGGGAGCCACCGTACGCCACCGGGCCACCGTGCGGGCCGGGTTGGTCGTGGTGGCCCGGTAGAACACCAGGGGAATGCTGACCCGGGCCAGGTCGTGGGCCAGCGCTCGGACGGGGACCCCTCCGACCGAGGTGCGCTCGGGCTCGTCGGGCAGGCTCGCTCCTGACCAGAGCAGCAGGGCGCAGCCCACGCGGGCGGCCAGCCGCTTGACCCGTCGGCCGCCCATGACCCGCAACTCCCGAGTTGCGATCCCGAACGAACCGGGACGCAGGAGCGGTTTGTACTTCGACCATCGATTCGACCAGATGTGGCGTTCCTCGCCCGGGTAGAACGTGTCGATCAGCGCGATGAGGTCGACGCGGCTTCCTCCGGCCGCCAGCTGCTGGGCCAGCTCGACCGCCACCACACCGCCGATCGACCAACCGAGGACGACGGCCGAGCCGCGCTCCCCGATGCTGGAACGGGCCGGTTCCAGGAATTCCGAGACCAGTTCGTCGACCGAGGTGACGACCGGGTGCCCCTCCTGCTCCACGTAGACCAGGGCGACCACGGTGTGGTCGTCGGGGAACGCCTTCGCCAGTTCCTGGTACCCGAAGATGTCGTCCCAGGCGGGGGTCATGACGACGATCGGTCCGGTGGGATCGCCGGACCGCAGCGTGATGAGCTGGAACGCGTCCGGCGGGTTCGTCGACGTGGTCGGCGTGCCCCCCGGCGACATCGTCGGAGTGTCCTCCAGCGAGGTGGCCATACCCGCCGGAGTTCGTCCGGCCAGCAGCGCAGCGATCGGGACCCGACGCCCGAGCGCATCGCCCACGACCGTGACGATCTCGACCGCAGCGAGCGAATCGCCACCGATGTCGAAGAAGTCGGTCTGGAGGTCGACGTCGTCACGATCGAGCACCGACCGCCAGGTGGCGAGGACGAGGGTCGTGATCCCCAGGTCGGCGCCGGCGGCCGCCGGCGCCGGTGCCGGCGGTTCCGGACCGAGTGGGAGCGCGCTCGCAGCCGCACGGTCGATCTTGCCGTGGCTGTTCCGGGGCAGGTGCTCGTGGCGGACGAAGCGCCGCGGGATCGAGCGATTCGGGAGTCGCTGCGCCAGACTCGCCCGTAGGCCCGGTTCGTCCAATGCGTCGGCTTCGATGTGGGCGACCAGCATCGGGGGATCGGCCGATGCGACGACGACGGCGTCGCCCACCTCGGGCCAGCGCCGCAGTTCCGCCTCGACCTCGCCGGGCTCGAGCCGGTTTCCGCCGACGTTCAACTGGTCGTCGACGCGCCCGAGGAAGTCGACGACATCCCGGTCGACGCGCCCGAGGTCGCCGGTGCGGTACCAACGTCGACCGTCGATCTCGGGGAAGCGCTCGGCGTTTGCCTCGGCGTCGTCGAGGTAGCCGCGAGCGACACCGGGTCCGGAGATCAGGAGCTCGCCGGCGACTCCTGCCGGCACCGGCATGAGACGGTCGTCGACGACGCGGATCGTGCTGCCCGGGATGGGGCGTCCGATGGGCACGACGGTGGTCGTCTGCGTCCAGCCGGTGCGCGGTCGCCCAGACCGTCGCCTCGGTCGGACCGTATTCGTTGACGAGCGCCGTGGCCGGAAGCCGCTCGTGGTGGAGTGCGACCACGGATGGCGGGCAGGGCTCACCCGCGACGATCGCCACCTCGAGCCGGCGGAGATCGGCCGCCGCCCTGTCGAGCACGGCCCGATAGAGGCTCGGCACCATCAGCGTGTGGGTCACGTCACGGTCGGCGATCACGGCGCCGATGCGATCGACATCCTGGACGTCGACGTCGGTCGGGAGGACCACGGTCCCGCCGGTGGCGAGCGGCCAGAAGAGCCCGACCATCGAGCTGTCGAAGCCGATGCTGGACGTGACCAGGAAGCGGGCCGGGTCCTGGCCGTACCACGGGGAGCGTGCCGTTGTGCTCGCTGCCAGGTTTCGGTGGGTCACCTCGACGCCTCGGGGGCGGCCGGTGGATCCGGACGTGAACACGACGTAGGCCACCCGATCGGGTTCCACGTCGCGAATGCGCTCGCGGAACGCCTCGATGTCGCCCTCGGCGCCGGCTTCCGTGTCGGTCGTGTGGAGGACGCGTTCGGATGGGAGCCCGAACGTCGGCACCGCTGCGTCGTCGGGCCATTCGGCCACCACGACGTCGAGGTGAGCCGCCGCGGTGATCTCGTCGAGACGTTCGGGCGGCGCCGACGGGTCCAGCGGTACGTAGGCGGCCCCGGTGCTGAGGGCGGCGAGCAGGCCGGCGACGAGGTCGGTCGACCGTTCGAGCGCCACACCGACCCGTTGGGGCCCGGCGTCCCCGCACGTGCGCTCGATGCGATCGGCGAGGCGCTGGGCGGCGCTGGCCAGATCCCGGTACGAGCGGGTCGACCCGTGCCCGTCGATCACGGCGGGAGCATCGGGGGTGGCGTCGACCCAGGTCATGAACGAGTCGAGGATCGTTCGGTCGTCGAGCTCGAGCGCAGGTCCCGTCAGGTCAGGGCCGCGATGGTCGTCGAGAAGACCGTCCGACCGAGCGGCCGGCATCGGCTGCTCCGTCGAGCAGAACGGTCTCGAAAAGGGCGAGCAGCCGCTCGGCGTCGGCTTCGCGCAGCACCGATCCCCGGTACTCGAGTCCGAGCTGGAGTGACTCGGCGCGCTCCTGCACGAAGAACGTGAGGTCGGTCACCGACGTGCCCGACGCCAGGATCCGCTGCTCGGCGTGTGCATCGGGGAAGGTCGGGGTGGCCAGTTCCTCGTAGGCGAGCATGAACGAGAGGTCGGGAGGGGCGAGGTCGGCGGCGCGGGCCTCACGAACCATGGAGGCGAACGGGTGGGTGCGGTGGGGGAGCGCCGCCGAGATCGAGTCGCTGGCCTGGTCGAGCAGGTCCGCGAAGCGGGCGCCGGACGGCACGGTCAAGGCCATGGGGAGGGAGTTGAGGTAGTAGCCCACCAGCGGCGCGGTGTCGGCGTGGTCCTTGGTCGAGGCGGTGATGCCCAGCTCGACGCGGTCGCTCCCGGTGAAGTGCGACAGGGCCACCGCGGCGGCCGCCATCGAGGCCGCGAACGGTGTGTGCCCCTGTGTGGACAGGACCGAAGGGTGCGCGGCGGTGACCCGGGAGAGGTACCCGTCGGGCTCGGGAGGGTGCGGGGCCGGGAGCCCGAGCCGGACGGCAGGGCGACGGGAGCGGGACCGCTCCAGCCAGAACCGCTGGTCCTCGTCGTCCGCCTCCCGCCGTGCAGCCTGCCATTCGGCGTGCTCGGCGTAGCCGGCCGCCAGGATCGGGAGCGGGTGCCCCTCGTAGCGGGACACGATTTGTTGCCACAGGAGGTCGAACGTCCCGGCGTCGATGCTGACGTGATGGAGGGCGATGAGGACGGCGACCTCGTTGGGGCCCGTCGAAGCCGTGTGGATGCGCACGAGCGGTCCGTGGTCGAGGTCGAACGGAACTGCCCGCTGGGTGGCGGCGAAGCGATCGAAGTCCGCGGGATCGGATGCCGGCAGCTCGGTGAACGACAGGGCCTCGTCGACGTCGAGGGTGCGTCGATCGGCGCCGTACGAGGTGTGAAGCGGCGCGTGCAGGTCGACGAGGTCCTCGACCGCGTCCCGGAACCGCTGGACATCGAAGGGACCGGTGATGGTGTAGATCCGGTTGACGTTGTAGCGGGGATCGTGGGGAGCGGAGCGGTACTCGAAGAGCATCGCCTCCTCTCCGGCCGAGAGCGGCGTGGGTGCCGACGGGTCGAGGTGCGGAATCGAGGCGTGCCGGTCCGTCCCGTGCCCTCGGACAGCTCCCGGTCGACGACGGTGGCCAGCTCTCTGATGGTGCGGGCCCGGAAGACAGCGGCGTCGTGCAGGTCGGTCCCGAACGTTGCGTCGATCATGGCGACCACGTTGAGTGCATCCAGCGACGCCCCGCCCAGATCGAAGAAGTCGTCGGTGACCCCGACCGTCTCGAGCCCCAGCAGCTCGGCCCAGATCTCGGCGATCCGGGTCTCGATCGGGGTCGACGGATCGACTCGCTCGGCTCCGTGACGGTGGAACCGCCGCGGCGCGGGCAGCTTCGTCACGTCGGCCTTGGCGCTGGCCGCCAGCGGCACCTGGTCGATCCGCACGAAGGCGGCGGGTACCGCATGCTGCGGGAAGCAGGGCGCGGAGGTGGGTTCGGAGATCGTCCGCCTCGAGATCGGAGCCGTCGACCGACTGGTACCAGGCGGTGAGGACACCGTTGGTCTTCGGCTCGTAGCCGACCTCGGCCAGCAGGCCGGTGACCTCGAGCTCGTCGATCTCGTCGTCGAGCTCCTCGAGCGCCTCCTCGCGGGTCTTGTGGCCCAGCCGGACGTCCCAGCTGTAGGGCTCGGCGTAGTTGTGGTAGCCGCGCTCGTTGCCGGTGCACCTGGATGCCGGCCACGTTGATGAGGCAGTTGGTCGAGCGGCCGGTGTCGGCCGGTCGCACCCATGGCGCCCGCTCCTCGAGGAACTGTAGAGCTCGGCGAGCTCCACGTCGACGTACCGGTAGAAGTCGAGGAACTCGATCTCGTCGAAGATGGTGTCGTCGTCGAAGACGCGCTGCTCGGGCAGCAGCTCGGTCACGGCGTCGGGCGTGTGATGGTAGATGCGTCGGGCCTCGAGCACCGTCCGGTCGATCTCGTCGGGATCGAAGCGGCCCTGCTCGAACTGGTGCGGCACGAGGCGGGTCTCGAAGAACTGCCCACGGGACAACCCGGTCACGATGATGGGGATCCCCATGGCCTGCGCTCGGGCCACCGCGATGGTGTAGATGGTCTTGTAGCAGCCCTGGCAGACGTTCGAGTACCGATCGAGGCTGTCCCGGAAGATGTCGTTCATCACGTCGGTGGTGGCGAACTCGTGGCTGATGCCGAGGTCGGCCACACTCCGGCGGACGTTCTCCTTGGCCCCCTCGGAGATGAACCCGGTGTCGAGGGTCAGCGCATGGACGTTCCAGCCCCGTTCGACCAGCTGGTACAGCGCGTAGGTCGAGTCCTTGCCGCCCGACAGCAGATGGAGACAGTCGATGTCGCCCCGTCGGCGAAGCAGCGCGTCGCGGCGCCGCTCCTCGAGGTCGGCCTCGGTGCGGAACCACCGCTCGGTCTGGGGGGCGATCAGGTCGAAGGAGTGGCAGACGTTGCAGATGCCGTCGCCGTCGAGCTCGGTGCCCGGGACGTCGACGCCGAGACCGCACCGACGGCAACGGGGAAGCTCGGCCGCGGCGGCTGATGTCTCGGCGGGGTGCCAGACCCGGACGAGCGCGGAGCTGACGGCCGGGTGGGCCACGATCGCCGCCTCCACCTCGGCCGGTTCGAGCCGGATGCCGTTGACCTTGAGCTGGTCGTCCATCCGTCCGCCGTAGGTCGCGACCCCGGGCCGAACGACCCGGACGCGGTCCCCGGTGCGATACCACCGCAGGGTGGGGCGGGCCTCGTCGACTCCGCGGGACGGCTCGGCGCCGGCGGCACCTCCGATCAGCCGGTCGTCGAGCTCGAGGAACCGTTGGGCCGACTCGTCGTCGCGATGCAGGTACGCCTGCGCCATGCCGGGCCGCCGGACGTAGAGCTCACCCCACGCCCCGGTCGGGGTCAGCTGAGCGAAGCGGTCGAGCACGAGCGACGCTGCTCCCGGGGGCGGCGTGGCCGATCGGGACGTCCGCGGCGAGGTCGATGTCCGGATCCCACTCGTGGATCATGCAGCCGACGACGGCCTCGGTCGGTCCGTATTCGTTGAAGATCCGGACGCCGGGTTCGCAGGAGTCGGCCAGCCGTTCGGCGAGCGGCCGGCGGAAGGCCTCACCGCCGACCACCACGATGCGCAGCGGGCGGACCGACCGGGTGAGTCGGGTGAACAGCTCGAGCTGCGAGGGCGTCGCCTTCAGGAAGGTGATCCGATCGTCCGCTGCGATCCGTCCGAGCGCGCCGATGGGCTCCTCGTCGAACACGACGACCCGGCCGCCGGTGAGGAACGACAGAAAGAGGCTGGTGACGGTCAGGTCGAAGACCAGCGCCGAGTGGAGCGCGACGACCGGCGGATCCCCGTCGGGATCGGTGTACGCCTGATCGCGAAGTGGAGATAGTCGGCGAGACCCCGCTGCGAGATCGGCACACCCTTGGGGCTCCCGTCGACCCGGAGGTGTAGAGGAGATACGCCGGATCGTCGAGGTCGACCTGCGGAAGGGGGTCGTGCCCCGAGGGGTCGGTGGCGTCGGGCAGGCGGTCGAGGATGAGCAGCAGGTCGGCGTCGGCGGCGATCGCCTCGTGGCGGGCCGGGGGGTCGTCGGGGGCCAGCAGGACGAACGCCCCACCGGCACGGAGAACCCCTTGGATGGCGATCAGCACGTCCAAGCCACGCGGCATGCGGAGGCCGACGGCACGGCCGGGTTCCAGCCCTGCATCGAGGAGCCAATGGGCGAGTTGGTCGGCTCGATCGATCGAGCTCGGCGGCACTGAGGGTCGAGCCCCGGTGCTCGGCGACGATCCACTCCGGGTCGTACGCGGAGCCGCCGCCGGATCTGCTCGTGCACCGTCCCATCGAGCTGCCGGGGGGTCGGATCGGGATCGAGCAGAAGATCCAGCTCGGCCCGTTCGGCCTCGTCGACGATGGGTTCGACGCCCGACCCGCTCGTCGGGCCCGTCGAGCACGGCGGCGACCACGGCGGCGAAATGGAGTCGGGAAGCGTTCCGCGGCGCCGTCGCTGCCGATCGACACGTTGAGGTCGAGCTCCCACTGCAGCCCGGAACCCCGTGGGCGGCGGTGGCCGAGTAGTCGAACACCTGGGAGCGCAGGACGTGGTTGGGATCGACGTGGCCCGAGCGCATCCACTCGGTCACGGTGGCCATTCCGGCGAAGTCGCCGTACCGGGCGGTCAACACGTTGAGCACGACCTCGAACGTGGTGTCGGGGCTCTCGCCCGGTTGCGCCCGCCGCAGCAGGGTCATGATCGATCGGAGCACCCGGGTGAACAGCGTGTGATGGGTGTCGTCGTCCTCGATCGAGACGGTGAGCGGGTAGAGCTCCATCAGCGGTCCGACGAGCTTGGCGGCGTCGCGAGACGAGCGGTGGTGGACCGGAACGCCCAGGATGACGCTGGCGCGCCCGTCGAGCCGGTGGATCGCGATGCAGTCGCGGTCGCGGCGATCGCCAGGAGCCCGAGCTCGCGGCTGAGCGTTCGGTACTCCGCGGCGAGCACCTCGTCGAGCCGGTCGAGCTGTTCGGGTGGAAGCCGAACGGCACCCGCTGGACGGCGGTCGTACGCGGACCCCGTTCGCCGTACAGCGTCAGTGGGGGCTGTGGCCCGCCGGCTTCGGCCTCCGCTTCCCAGGCGGCTGCCCGCTCTGCGGCGCTCTCACGGCTTCGGACCTTCGTGGGCGAGCGGCGTACTCGAAGAACGAGCCGTCGATCACCGATCCGAGGTCGATGCCGGCCTCGCTCACCGGGTCGTCGTGCTCGTAGGCGGTTGCGGTCGCTTCGAAGATGAGCGCCGAGCTCCATGCGTCCGTCGCCACGTGATGCAGGTCGAGCCACCAGGTCCAGTCGTCGTCGGCATGGCGCAGGAGCACGGAGTCGTACATGCACGAGGTCGCGTCGATCGGCACCGAGATGCGTTCCGCACACCACTCGTTCCAGCTCGTCGAGGGGCAGGTCGATGACCTCGGTCGTCGCCGGCGGATCGTCGTGGATGCGAGCGGCCGCTTCGAACGCACCGCTCCGACCGCACCCGCTGGGGCCGGTCCCGGTGGCCCTCGACGATGACCGCACGCAGGACGTCACAGGCGCGGACGACGGTATCGAACGCGCGTCACGAACCGGTCGGCGTCGATGGCCCCCGAGATCCTGAAGCGCTTCCCCATGTTGGCCAGCGGCACGTCCGGGTGCAGCCGTTGGCTCGTCCAGATCAGCGACCTGGGTGCGAGTGAGCGGTGTAGTCGCGCCGGCCCGGGAACGGATCTCGACGGGCTGGGCGGCGTCCGTCGCTCATGCCGTCCGCAGGAAGCTCAACATCTGGTCGATCGTCTGGAAGTTCTCGAGGACGACGTCGCCGGGATCGATCGCCGTGCCCAGGGTGGCCTCGATCCAGTTGACGATCATGCACGACGCCGAGGGAGTCGACCAGGCCCGTCAGGAGCAGGTCGGTGTCACCGGCGACCGGGTAGTCCTCGAGCGCGACCTCGTCGGCGATGAACGAGGTCAGCGCTTCGGCGAAGCCTGCGTCGACGGAGACCGCTGCAGTGGCATCGGGGGTGTTCATGGGTGAGACGACCTCGAGATGGGCGGACCGCCCACAGTCTCGCCGAAGATCGGGATCGGTCCTACGCATCGAGGAGTTCTTTCGATGCGATCCGATCGACCTTGCCCGTCGACGTCCTGGGGAGCGACCGCACGACGACCACGTCGGCGGGGACAGCGTAACGGGGAAGGTGCCGCCTCAGCGCTGCGTTGATGGTCGCGAGCATCGACGATTCCGGCTCGGTCGCAGCGGGGTCGAGCACGACCATCCCGACCAGGCGGTCGTCGCCATCGTCGGGCCGCTCCACGACCACCGTCGCCTCCCGGACCTGCTCGACATCCCGCAGCACGGCGTCGATCGCCTCCAGCTCGATGCGATGGCCACGCAGCTTGATCTGATGGTCGGCCCGGCCGAGGAAGACGAGATTGCCGTCGGCCCGCTCGACGACCAGGTCCCCGGTCACGTACCAGCGCTCGCGTCGGGTCGGGCTCCGAGGGAGCATCGAGGATCGACCCGGCGGTCAGGTCCGGCCGTTGCCAGTAGCCCGACATCATGGTGTCGCTCTGGACGAGCAGGACGCCGGGTTCACCGGGTGTCACCTCGGTCGATCGATCGGGAGGCGGACGGTGAGGTCATCGGGATGGACGAGCCGGAGGCGGGCTCCGGGCCAGGCCCGTCCGATCGGGACCGGATCGTCCTCGTCCGGCGGTTCGGAGAGATTGAAGATCATGCACTGGTTGACTTCGGCCGGCCCGTACACGTTCGAGAACCGGGCGTGGGGCCAGCTGGCGCATGAGGCGGGCGAGCGCACCCGGCGGATAGACCTCGCCGCCGAACAGCACCCACCGGAGCGAGGTCAGGTCGCGCTGATCGAGTGCCCCTCGGGTCGACAGCTGATCCAGCAGGTAGGGGACCGAGTACCACACCGTGACCCGTTGCTCCTCGATCAGTTCGCTCAGGCTGGCGGGGAAGCGCAGCACCGGCTCGGGCACGATGATGACGGCGGCCCCGACCAGCGGGGCGGCGTACAGCTCGAAGGTCGATTGGTCGAAATGCAGTGGGGCGATGTTGGCGAGACGATCGGCGGCGGTGAGGTCGTACGCGTCCGAGCCGCGGGTGGCGTAGGCGAGAGCGCTGCGATGGCTGTGGACGATGCCCTTCGGCCGACCCGTCGATCCGGACGTGTAGATGATGTATGCGGGATCGCCCGGGTCGACCTCGACGAGCGGTGCGCCCGGGGCGGCGTCGAGGTCGGCGCGCGTCGACGACATCGAGATCTCCCGACGGCTGCGGCCCCGTCGACGGCCGTGCCTTCGGGAGAACGAGGCAACGGAGTGCTGATGCGGAGGCGATCCCGTCGAGGGCGCCGGCCCGTCCGTCGGCGATGAGGATCTCGACGCCGGCGTCGTTCAGGACCGCGGCTGCGTGGCCGGTGGGCGCGAGCGGATCGACCGGCACCATGACGGCACCGGCTCGGAGAACGGCGTGGACGGCGACGAACGACTCGACCGATTTGGACAGTCGGACGCCGACACGGTCGCCCGGTTCGACTCCCGCACCGATGAGCGCACCCGCCGTCCGGGCGACCCGGTCGACGGCCTGGAACCACGTGAGCGAGGTGGTGCCGTCGGTGAGCGCTTCGGCGGATCCGTCGAACGGCCCCGATTCGAGGCGGGTCCCATCGACGAGTTCGCCCAGAGAGCGCGGCCGGAAGTGGGGGATCTGCGACACGGGCACCCATGCGTAGCCGCGGTCGGCGCCGTTTCAACAAGTCGCCCGCCTCGTTGCACGATGTACGTTTCATCGTGATGCTCTCTGCCAACGGCCATCCTCTCGACGTCAATCCCGATCGACTCGGCGAACTCGAGCCTGCCAACCACCTGCTCGGGGACGCCGCGGCGCTCCGCGAAGGCATGGCCGAGCGAGGCCATCTCTTCTTCCGACGGCTCCTCGCCCCCGAGACCGTGCTCGCCGCCCGCCACGAGGTGCTCCAGAAGTACGCCATCCTGGGCGAGATCGACGACCGCCACCCGGTCGACGACGCGATCGCCGGAGACGGGCGTGCGGTGCCCTACGCGAACCTGCGGGCGTTCTCCGAGAGCGTCCGATCGGGACCGGCCTACCTCGCCGTGACCGACGCCCCCGAGGTGCTCGCCGTGCACGAGGCGCTGCTCGAGGGGCCGGTCCGCAGTTTCGACATGCGCTGGCCGCGGTTCGTGCGCCCGGGCGAAGGGTGTGGATTCCACTGCGACGGTCCGTACATGAACCGTGGCACGGATCGGATCTTCTCGAGTTGGATCCCCCTGGGACGGGTCGATCGCCACGAGGGCGCCCTCCTCCTTCTCGAGGACAGCCACCGATCGGAGACGCTGCACGCTGGGTACCTCCGGGCCGATGCCGACCGCGACGGTCTCACCTGGCTCGACGACGATCCGAGGGTCGTCCAGGAGGAGTACGGGGCACGCTGGTTGACCATCGACTTCCAGCCCGGCGACGTGCTGTGCTTCCGGATGGACACCCTGCACGGGGCGCTCGACAACCGGTCGGAGACCGGCCGGTGCCGGTTGTCCTCGGACAGCCGGTACCAGCGGGTCGACGAGCCCGCCGATCCGCGCTGGAACGGCCGCGACTTCGACGGACACGGTGGGCGCCGGGTCTTCTACCCGGGACTGGGACGCTGGAACAACGACGACTTCCAGGACGAATGGAAGGATGTGGACGAGATGGGCCGACTGCTCCTGCGCGAGGGCGACCAGGCCTGAGGGCGGATCAGGACGCCGAGCTGCTGCCGAGCTCCCCGGCCCTGACCTCAACGTCCCGCCCGGAGGTCCGACGTCCGTGAACCGGTCGAGCCGGGTCAGGCCGGTCCGCCGGCGATCCACCGATGGGCGACCGTGATCGCGTCGGCGCCGATCACCACCCGTGACTCGGCCGGAGCGGGGCGGATCGAGGACGGCAGACGGTTCTGCTCGTGGACGACCAGGTGAGCGCCGCGTGGCAGCCGGTGCAGGGTGTCGGCGAGGAGGTGCTCGACGACGTCGATGGGGAGGAACATGAAGAGCACGGTCACCTCGCCGAGGTCGGCGGAGCGAGCGTCGGCGTGATCGATCCGGACCCGATCCGATACGTGCGCAGCGTCGACCCGGTGGCGGGCTCTGTCGACCAGTGAGGCCGACTGCTCGATGCCGACCGCTCGGCACCCGAGCCTGGCGGCCGCGCCCACGACCAGTCGCCCGTCGCCACAGCCGATGTCCATGACGACGTCGTCGGCGTCCACTCCGGCGAACTCGAGCAGCGGGTCGATCAATCCGTCGGGCGTGGACAGGTACGGCCCGAGGCTGGCCTGATGGCGCTGCCGAAGGCCGACGCGTTCCGCAACGAGTCGGGCCGGTCGGACCAGCGAGTAGCCCCACCATGCCCGGGCCGGCAGGTCGACCATGGCCCAGTCCCCGGCCGTCGGTCGGACGACGCGGTCGAACGGGGACCGCGTCCTCGGAGCGGCCCAGCGGATCCTGACCACCGTGGTGACCTCGTCGGTGCGGGCAACCGTCGTCTCGGTTGCGGTGCGGCGGAAGGACTCGGCCGCACCCCGTTGCCAGCGTTCCCAGCGCTCGAACCCTTCCCGCTCCAGGATTCTCGCCGCCCGGTCGGCCGTCGGGAAGTCGTCCACGGTCAGCCCGATGGTGTGGTCCTGGCGGGGTCCGGGTCGGTCGGCGACCTCGACGTCCAGCCCGTCGGAGCGAAGGAGCCCCACGATCCGTTCCCGATCGCGGTCGACATGCCGGCCGATGCGCTCACAGGCGGCGAGGACGTCAGCGGCACGCCGGCGGTCGCCCGGAGCGACGTCATCGCCGTCGATGAGCTCCTCCGCGACCGGCAGGAGCCGCTTCCGGTAGACGCCCTCGATGAGCGGGTCCGTCGTCACGGCGGATCCGCAGGCGTCACCGTGGTCGATCCGCCAGGAACCGGTGATGGAAGATCTCGGAGGCCGGTCGCAGGAACCCGGGATTCAGGTGGTCGGCCGGTCGGGTCTTGAAGCGGAAGGGGATGCTGATGTTCGTTTCGAGCGCCTCGATCTCGTGGGACCAGAACGGCGGGATGAAGAGCACCTCTCCTTCCTCGAGGGTGGCTTCGTGGCGCATCGCCCGGGCGAGTCGCGGAAATGCGGCCGGGTCGGCGTCGTCGGAGCGCCCCGGGAGCGTGCTCCACCGGTCACCGACGGCGAACGGCGAGGTGAAGGAGAGATTCGGTCGATCGTCCGGCGGGAACATGAGCACCCGCTTCGACCCGGACATCTGGAACAGGAGCCCGGTCCACGCATCGTGGTGCAGCGGGGTGACGACGCCCTCGGTCCCGACCCAGATCCCACAGGCCTGGCGGTCGGTCCGCCGGTCGGTCATGGCGGCGAGGTTGTCGGAGATGTCGTCGATGATCGCGCCCATCGCCCCGTCGAGGTCCGAGACGCCGAAGAGGCGATACGTGCAGGTGTCGGGGTCGGGGTCGTGCTCGAACATGACGTCGAGGAACTCTGCGAGCGTCATCTTCTCGACGTGGTCCAGCTCGGCGCCGTAGTCGCCCGTGTAGAGGAAGTACGGCGAGTGACTCTTGTGGACCCGGACCCTGAAGGGGTCGGTCGCGGTGGAGGCCAGCTGCCGGAGCCCGTCCCGATCGGGCGTGACGGCGAGGTCCATCCGGTCGATCAGACCCCGGATGATGACGGGCCGCCCCCCTTGGATCACGTCGGCCAGCGCGACCTCGTCGAGCGAGACCCTGGGGATGGCTCGGGTCGAACCGCTCCTTCGTCTGGATCGGACGGTCGAGATGGCGGTGTGCACGGCCCAGATCGGGATGAGGACGAGCACGAGCAGGGTGATGGCCGCCGAGGCGGCGAGGCGGGGGATTCGTGGGCGTGAGGGAGGTGGCATGGGTGCGCCGTTCAGTCGCCGGAGTGGATGGACAGGATCTTCACCGCAACCTCGTACATGCCCCAGCACAGGTACTCGTAGGTGGCGTCGTGCTCCCGGCAGAACTCCTGGAACGCCTTGAACTCGTGCTGCTGCCAGTTGGGGTAGTTGAAGTACTCATTGAAGACGATGATGGTGCCCGCCGTGATGCGGGGGGCCAGGTTGGTCAGGACGGTGCGAGCCGACGAATAGAGGTCGGAGTCGATGTGGGCGAGGGACACGTCCTCCGGGTGTGACTCGAGGAACGGGGGCAGCGTGTCGTCGAACCAGCCGACGACGAGCTCCACGTTCTCGTCCACCTCCGGGATCCCGTCACCGCGGAAGGCGCCCTGGTCCAGCGTCCAGCCCGCCCATCGCTCGGGGAGGCCTTCGAACGAGTCGAAGCCGTGGATCGTGCGTTTCCGCTTGAGCTTGGCGAGGTGGTTGACGGTGCTGCCCGTGCGCACGCCGAACTCCAGCAGCAGCCCGGTGGGGGGCGCCTGCCGGGACGCGAAGTTGAGCACGTCGAACGCGTCGTCGCACACGGTGGCGGTGGTCATGTTCGCCTTGATGTAGGCGACGGTCTCCGCGAGTGCGTCGTCGAGCATGGCGGCGTGCGGGTGGATCCGCGGCGAGTAGTAGTACTGCCCGTAGTAGGCCCGGATCCCCGAGCGAACGACCGCCCCGACGCCCCTGTCCAGCAGTCGCCTCAGCGGTTCCACGTCACCTCATCACGTCCGGTCGGTCCGGGCGGGATCCTACCCCCGGCGATGGGCGCGCTCCGCGGCGGAAGCGGACGAACTGAACCCTCTCGGGGTCAGGCACCGAGAGGGTTCACCTTCGGTGGGGGGATTCTGCACCCGTGGACCGGTCGTGCCAGGGTGAGGGCATGCGATCCCGTGTGGCGTCACTGGTGCGGTTGTTCGGGCGGCGGCTGCCGAAGCTCGACGGGACGGTGGAGGTGGCGGGGACCGACGGACCGGTCGTGATCCGTCGCGACGGGTACGGCGTGCCCCACATCCGGGCCGACTCCGACGACGATGCCTGGTTCGCCCTGGGGTTCTGCCAGGGCCAGGATCGGACCTTCCAGATCGAGACCCGCGTGCGGCTCGGTCGGGGTCGCCTGGCCGAGCTCCTCGGGCCCGATGGCGTGCAGCTCGACGCCGTGGCTCGTCGGATCGGATTCGCCCGGGTCGCGGCGCAGCAGTTGGACGAGCTCGACGATGCGGGCCGCTCGGGCCTCGAAGCCTTCACGTTGGGGATCCGGGCCGGATTCGAGCGCGGCCTCGAGAAGCGACCCCACGAGTTCGCGCTGCTGCGGCAGGACCCGCTGGAGTTCGAGGCGGCCGACGTCCTCGCCGCCCTGCAGCTGATCTCGTTCCTCCTGGCGTCGAATTGGGACAGCGAGATCGTTCGCCTGCGGATCCTGCGCGACGACGGACCCGAGGCGCTGCGTCAGCTCGACCCGGCCTATCCCGACGAGCTGGGGGTCAGCACGCAGCAAGGAGCGATGGAGGCACCGCTCGACTCGCTTTCCGAATCCATCGAGGCCTTTCTCGACTTCGGCGGGGCGGGGTCGGGCTCCAACAACTGGGCGGTCAGCGGCTCGCGTACCCGCTCGGGTCGTCCCATCGTGGCCAACGACCCGCACCTGTCGCCGGCCCTCCCCCCGCACTGGTATCTCAGCCACATCACCACGCCCGAGTGGGAGGCGACCGGCGCGTCGCTGGTCGGCACACCCGGTTTCTCGCTGGGCCACAACGGCAAGGTGGCGTGGGGAGTCACCGCCGGCCAGACCGACAACACCGACCTCTTCGTCGAAGAGCTGCGTAACCACGACCGCGAATGCCGCAACCCGGACGGGTGGGGCGAGACCGAGACCTGGACCGAGACCATCGAGGTGGCCAGGGCCCGGGACGTGGAGATCCGGCTGGTGCGGACGCCGCGCGGCATGGTGATCTCCGAAGCGCTCGAAGGTGACCACGGTGCGCTCTCGATGAAGGCGACCTGGCAGCGGTTGGTCGGCGCCAAAGGCATCCTGACGGCGCACCGGGCCGACGACGTCGAGGATCTGGCGGCGCACTTCGATCCGTGGCCGGCGCTCCCGATCAATCTGGTCAGCGGCGACACGGCCGGTCGGATCGGCTGGAAGCTGGTGGGCGACGCTCCGATCCGCACGAAGGGCCACGGGGTGATCCCGTTGGCCGGCTGGGACCCCGACGTCGGATGGAAGGACGTGCCGGTCCGGTTCGATCACATGCCCGGAGCCGTCGACCCGCCATCGGGCTGGTTGGCCACCGCCAACAACAAGGCCACCCACGAGACCGAACCCTGGCTGACCCACGACTGGCTGGATGGCTACCGCGTGACCCGCATCGGTGAGGTCCTGGACGAGCGCACCGACTGGACCCCCGCCGAGTTCGGTGAGCTGATGCTCGATCGCCGAACCCTGGTCTGGCGTGATCTGGGCGACATGGTGCGGTCGGCCGACGCAACCGGATCGGACGGTGTCCTCGCCCTGGAGTTGTTGGAGGGGTGGGACGGGACGAGCGAGTCCGACTCCGTGGCCGCCGCGGTGTTCGAGCTGTGGGTCGCGTCGATGTGCCGGCGGGTCACCATGGCCAAGGCGCCCCACGCGGCCGAGTGGGCGATCGGCCGGTCCGTGTTCCCGCTGAGCGGACCGGGGTCGGTGGGGTCGCGACGCATCCAGCACCTGGTCGCGACGATGACCGAGCGACCGGACGGGTGGTTCGACCACTCGTGGGAACGCGAGGCGGGCGATGCGCTGGCCGAGGCGGTGGGCCAACTGCGCACGGAGGCCGGCGACGACCCGGCCCAGTGGGCGTGGGGAACGGTGCGCCCGCTGACGCTGGAGCATCCGATGGGCCAGATCGGACCGATGGGCAAGCTGTTCAACCTCGGTCCGTTCCCGTGGGGTGGGTCCGCCCACACCATCAACAACGGCGGGGTCAACCTGCTGGATCCGTTCTCGAATCCGGTGGGCATCGCATCGCTGCGCATGGTGGTGCCGGTGGGCGAGTGGGACGACGTCAGGATCTCGCTTCCCGGCGGCCAGTCGGGCAACCCGGCGTCACCCCACTACGACGACATGGTGCCGGCGTGGCTGTCGGGTGAGGGCGTCCCGCTGCCGTGGTCGGATCAGGCGGTGAACGACGCGACGGTGCACGTCCTCACCCTGGTCCCCGACCTCACCTGACTCCGCCGACCCTTCGTACCTCGATCATGACTTGTGGGGCCCGCGGGGGAGCAGATCGGCGAGTCGCTGGTGCTCGACGAGCCCCCGGCCCGGCTCGGCGTCGTCGTCCACGGTGGCCGCAACGACGAGCAGATCCGGCCCGCCCAGCTCCAGCCCGACCTGGAGGCACGCTCCACAGGGGAAGGTGACGGAGCTGTCGGTCCGCGGCGAGGCCAGCGCCAGGGCGGCCGGCCGTTCGCCAGCGGCGACCGATGCGAACAGGGCAACCCGTTCAGCGCACATGGCCAGACCCAGGGAGACGTTCTCGACGAGGGCTCCCGTGATGATCGAGCCCTCGTTCGTCACCACGGCGGCGCCCATGCGGAATCCGGAATAGGGGGCGTAGGCTCGTGCCCTGGCGCTGCGGGCAGCCTCGATGGCGGCGTCGATGTCCATGAGGCCTCCGCGGCACGGTGGTAGGAATCGGGTCGCCGCCGACGGTAGTACGGCCCCGGCGGCGGATGTGAGGAGATGGTGATGATCGGAGTCCTGAAGGATCGAGTCGTCGAGTCGACGACGTCACTCTTCTCCCATGGTCCGCAGCCCCTGGAGCACACGCTCGATTACGCCGGGGACCCAGGCCTGCTCGGGCCGGACTCGGTGTCCTGGAGGGTGATCGGCGACGCCGCTGCGTTCGTCGGCGGCATCCGCGCCCTGCTCGTGCAGACGGCGCACCCCGAAGTGGTCGCCGGCGTGGAACAACACTCCCGGTATCGGGCCGACCCGCTCGGACGTCTCTCGAGGACATCGGTCTACGTCACCGAGACCACCTACGGTGCGATGCCCGAGGTGGAAGCTGCGGTCGACGTGGTGCGCGGTGCCCATGTTCCCGTCCGGGGTCGTTCCGAGCGCGACAAGCCCTACAGCGCCGCCCACCCGGAGATGGCGGCCTGGGTGCACAACGTCCTCACCGATTCGTTCCTCGCGGCGTACCAGGCCTACGGGCCCGACCCTCTCACGCCGATCGAAGCGGATCGCTTCGTGGCCGAGCAGACTCGCATCGGTGCGCTGCTCGGGGCGGCGCCCCTCCCGGAGACGGCCGACGAGCTGGGCCGGTGGGTGGCCTACCATCCCGATCTGGCCGGTTCCCAGGCCCAGCGCAAGGCCATCGAGTTCCTCCGGGATCCCCCGCTGCCGCTCCTGGTCAAGGTGGGTTACCGACTGCTCTTCGACGCCGCGGTCGCGTCGCTCCCGCCGGCCATCGCTCACGTGACCGGGCTTCGGGCCACTCCGGGCGGCGGCACGTTGGGCCGGGTCAGCGTGGGCAGCCTGCGGTGGGCGCTGGGTTCGTCACCGTCGTGGCACGTGGCACTCGTGCGGTCCGGTGCCAACGTTCCCGAGGGGCTGTTCCGCCAGCCGCTCCCCGAGCACACCTCGGACTCATGAGTTCCGGCCACACCCACGCTGGCCCGAGTTCACGAACTCGGGCGGTTGGGCTGAGCGCAGCTCGTCGACGATGGCGGCGGTGCCGCTGAGACCGAGGCGGGTGGCCCCGGCGTCGACCATGGTGGTTGCATCGGCCAGGGTCCGGATGCCGCCGCTGGCCTTGACGCCCAGGCGGTCGCCGACCGTCTCGCGCATGAGAGCGACCGCCTCGACGCTGGCGCCCCCGGCAGCGTGGAAGCCGGTGGAGGTCTTGACGAAGTCGGCCTCGGCCCACTCGGCGATCTGGCACGCCTCACGGATCTCGTCGTCGGTCAGCAGTGCGGTCTCGAGGATCACCTTGAGGCGGGTCGTCGGATCGATCGCCCGGCGTACGGCCGCGATGTCGGCCTCGGCGTCGACCAGCCGGCCCGACCGCAGCAGGCCGACGTTGAGCACCATGTCGACCTCGGCCGCTCCGTGCTCGACCGCGAACGCGGCCTCGACGGCCTTGGCCTTGCCCACCATCGCCCCCAGCGGGAAGCCGACGACCGCACACGGCACGGTGTCGGTGCCGGATAACACGCTGGTCACCGTCGAGACCCACGAGCCGTTGACACACACCGAGGCCGTACCCAGCCGCCGACCCTCGTCGGCGACGGCCACCACGTCCGCCTCGGTCGCCTCGGCCTTGAGCAGGGTGTGGTCGACCATCCTGACGAACTCGGCCTCGGTCAGCGTCACGTGGTGAAGTGCCCCTTCCGGATGCGTTCGGCCTCCATCAGGGAGATTTCCTGCGCACCGGAGATGACGATCTCGGGGTCGGGGACGAAGTCCATGTCGGGGTCTCGACCCTCGTAGGGCACGGCGTTGAGGATGACCTTCATGGCGTTGAGCCTGGCCTTCGGCTTGCTGCCCGATCGGATGATCGTCCATGGCGCGGCGGCGGTGGAGGTGCGGCGCAGCATGTCGTACTTCTTCTCGGTGAAGTCCTCCCAGTGCTCCTGGGCCTGGACGTCGATCTCGCTGAGCTTCCACTGCCGGAGCGGATCGTCGCGCCGGCGCTCGAAACGGCGGGCCTGTTCCTCCTTGGTCACGCTGAAGTACAGCTTGATCAGGATGGTGCCCTGGCGCACGAGGTCCTTCTCGAAGCCGACCACGCCCTTCTTGAAGTGCTCGTACTCGTCGTCGGTGCAGAAGCCGAAGACGGGCTCGACCATCGCACGGTTGTACCAACTGCGATCGAACAGGACGATCTCACCGCCGTGGGGGAACTCGGCGACGTAGCGCTGGAAGTACCACTCGGTGCGGTTCTCCTCGGTGGGCTTGCCCAGGGCGACCACCCGGTAGTGCTTCTCGTTCATGTAGCGGGTGACCCGTCGGATGGTCCCGCCCTTGCCGGCCGCGTCGCGGCCCTCGAACAGCACGATCATGCGCTTGTTGTGGATCTCGAGGTGCTTCTGGAGCTTCAGGAGCTCGGCCTGGTACGGCTTCAGGACCTTGTCGCGCCGCAGCGTGCGGCGGGCTCGCCGCAGGTCGTCGCGGGTTTCGCGCAGCTCGCCGTCGAGGGCCTTGTATCGCTCGGCGAGCGCGTGGAGCCCGATGGGCTCTCCGTCGATCGACACGGTCTGCTCGCCCGGCTCGGACTGCACGGTCCCTCCTCTGGACGGGCGACGACCGCCCGCTCCGCTCCCATGATGCAGGTCGCGTCGGCCGTGGGGCGACCTGGAGCGGCGCCACCGCTCAGGCGACGGTGCAGAGCAGCTCGCCGTGGACCACCGTGAACCAGCTGACGGGATCGTCGGCCCAGGCGCGCCATCCGGCGGCGATGTCCTCCAGCTCGTCGGTCGTGGTCAGCCGCCGGTCGAGCGCCTGGGTCGCGAACGACGACATGCGGGACCGGTCGGCCCAGAGCGACCCCCACCAGCGGACGCGTTTCGGGCGTGGCGAAGCACCAGACCGACGCGGAGGGCTCGACCTGTTCCAGTCCGGCTTCGGCCGCCCACCGGAGGAGGTGGCGACCGGCGTCGGGTTCGGCGTCGTTGCCGTGGCAGACGGTTCGGTAGAGGTCGAGCCATCGGTCGAGCCGTGGCATCGGCCGGTGCCCAGGCCATGGCGGCGTAGTCGGCGTCGCGTACGGCCACGATGCCACCGGACCGGCACACCCTGGCCATCTCCCGGAGCGCGGCGACCGGGTCGGAGAGGTGCTGGAGCACCTGGTGGGCGTGGACGACGTCGACTTCGGCGTCGGGCAGGTCGAGGGCGTAGACGTCGCCGACCCGGAACTCGACGTTGGTGATCGATCGCTCGGCCGCCCGCTCCCTCGCTCCGTCGAGGACGTCGGGCTCGAGGTCCAGTCCGAGGACCGAGCCGGGGGCGACACGCTCGGCCAGGTCGAGGGTGATCGTGCCGGGACCGCACCCGATGTCGACCAGGCGCATGCCCGGGCCGAGCCGAGGCAACAGGTAACCGGCGGAGTTCTCGGCCGTGCGTTGGGTGTGCGAGCGCAGCACACTCTCGTGGTGACCGTGCGTGTAGGTGTCGCAGGGTCCGGCCACCGGGGGTTCAGATCGCCAGCGACGTGGCGCGGCTGGTAGAGCTGGATGCGCACGCCGCCGGGCAGCTCCATGTGGGTGACGATGCCGTAGCCGTCGTCGTGGGGCTCCTCGGTGAACGTGAGGCCCTTGTCCGAGAGCTCGGCCATGGTGGCGTCCAGGTCGTCGCACATGAACGAGATCTGGTGGTCAGTCCGGCCCGGCTGCTCCGCGGGGTGAACACCCATCTCGGCCGGTGGCAGTCGGAAGATCAGCCAGCCCTGCCCATCGTCCACGTGGTGGAACCCGAAGACGTCGCGGAGAACGGCGCGGCATGCCTCCGGCTCGGACGTGTAGATGAGGGTGTGGGTGCCGATGATCGCCATGTCGATTCCTTCCGTCTCTGGGAGCGGTTCAAGCGCTCGAAACTCCGGGCGCGACCAGCGGCCACGGTCGCTCGCGTTCGACCAGGAGGGCCAGATCGAGGAGGAGCTGTTCGTGGTGGTGGGGCGCCAGCACCTGCAGGCCCACCGGCAGGCCGTCCGAGCTGGTCCCGATGGGGATCGACACCGCCGGGTTGCCGTAGATGTTGGAGGGGATGGTCAAGGCGCCGTTGTTGATGGCCGGCGCCTCGCGGCCGCCGAACGTCGACGGCAGCCGCCCGTCGGCCTGGAAGGCCACGTCGGGATTGGTCGCGGTGAAGACGAAGTCGACCTCGTCGAAGAGTGCCGCCATGCCCTGGTTGAGCTCGATCCGCGCCTCTTCGGCGCGGGCCGCGGCGTTCACGTCGAAGTGCTCCAGCGAGGCGGCGACTCCGGCGCGCATGGGACCGGTGAGGTCGGGCGCGCAGTCGGGCCACTTGTCCTTGACCGTCTGCCACAGTCCGACCGCTCCGGTCACGCTCCAGGCGCCGCCGGTGCGAGGCAGGGCCACCTCGGGCTCACGGCGACCCAGTCCTGCGGCGCCGATCAGCCACTCGGCGGCCTCGGTCACCAGCGCCACGGTCTCGGGCGCGACGACGGCACCGGCGAACTCGGGAATCACGGCGGCGGGCCGGCCGGCCAGCTGATCGTCGAACGATCCGAGCCCGTCCTCCCAGCCCTCGACGCGGGGGAGCGTCAGCGGGTCACGGGGGTCGAACCCGTTGCTGACGTCGAACCAGCGCGCCGTGTCGCGGACCGACCGGCTGAGACACCCGGCGACGACGGTGAGGTTGCCCGGACCGACGTGCGGGCCGCGCGAGATGCGGCCGAAGGTGGACTTGAGCCCGAAGAGCCCGGTGAAGCCCGCCGGGATGCGGATGGAGCCGCCGCCGTCACCCCCGGTGGCGATCGGGAACAGCCCGCCGGCGACGCCGGCCGCGCTCCCGCCGGACGAGCCGCCCGGCGTGCGATCGGGGTTCCACGGGTTGCGGGTGGCGCCATGCAGCTTGGTGTAGGTCTGGTTGACGCCGCCGAACTCGGACGAGGTGGTCTGCGCGACGAGGACGCCGCCTGCGTCGGTCAGGCGCTCGATCTTGCTGTCGGTGTAGGTGGCGAGGTCGTCGGCGAAGGGCACCGACGCGTGGGTGTCGGGCCACCCCTCGACCCGGTCCAGCTCCTTCACGCCGATGGCGACACCGCCGAAGGGCAGCGAGGTGTCTGCCTGAGCTGCGGCGGCGAGGGCCGCGTCGGGATCGGCGTGGCAGACGGCGTTGAGGTCGGATCGTTCGATGGCGGCCAGGGTGGCCTCGACCTCCTCGACGGGCGAACGCTCGCCCGCTCGGAAGGCGTCGACGAGCGACACCACGTCCCCCTGCCATGGCATGTCGGTCATGCGGCGAGCGTAGTGGTGGGACCGCAGCCGCGCGCCGGGCGTGCCGGACGCCGGAGGTCGTTCAGCCGGCGCTGAGATCCTCGGGATAGGGGAACCAGCGGAGATGCTCGAAGTCGGCGGTGGTCGCTGCGGCGGTGGCGCCACCGGTCGGGTATCGCCTCGCCTGGGCCAACAACGCTCGCGCCTCATCGAGATGGCGGGTCAGATCGATCTCCTCGGTTCGCCGCCGGTTCTCGAACGCCATCGCCCCCGACGCGTACGAGATCTCGTGCAGCGACATGGCCGGTCCGCTGTCACCCCGCTCGTGGTGCCAGAGCCCGGTGTCGGGCTCGAAGCGGTAGGAGGGAAGCAGGTGGACGCCCTCGGACGCGATCAGGTTCACCGCAGCGACGATGTACTCGAAGGTGGCCTCGTCGATGAAGTAGTTGAAGTTGACCCGGACCCACCCGGGCTTGATGCCCTCGCAGCCCCGGTTGATCTCGCGCTGGAACTCGTGCGAGCGGTCCAGGTCGATGCCCAGCAGGCGGTGGCCGTACGGCCCGGCGCACGAACAGCCGCCCCGTGACTGGATGCCGAAGACGTCGTTCAGTAACGCCACGACGAAGTTGTGGTGCAGGTACTGGTCGTCGTGGCGGATCACGAACGACACGATCGACAGCCGGTCGGCTTCGTGGCTGCCAAGTACGTGGATGTTCGGGTGCTGCTCCCAGGCGCTGATGGCCCGCGTTACGAAGCTGTGCTCGCGCCGGCTGATGCGTTCGGCGCCAACGGCTTCCTTGAGCTGGAAGACGAGCCCGGCTCGGATCGACTCGACGATGGCCGGGGTTCCGGCTTCCTCCCGGTGCTCGATCTCGGTGAGGTAGTCGTGCTCCGTGGTGTTCACGTACCGAACCGTGCCGCCGCCGGGGATGTCGGGCACGCGGTTGTCGAACAGCTCCCGGCGGGCCACCAGGACGCCCGGGGTTCCGGGCCCGCCGATCATCTTGTGGGGTGAGATGAAGACCGCGTCCTTGTAGGAGAGGCCGCCCTCTGTGTCCGAGCCCATGTCGATCGGTACGTACGGTGCGGCGGCGGCGAAGTCCCAGAGCGCCAGGGCACCGTGCCGGTGGAGCAGGGTGGACACGGCGACGGTGTCGGTGATGATGCCCGTGACGTTCGAGGCGGCGGAGAAGGAGCCGATCAGCGTCGGGCGATCGGCGTGGGCGATCAGCTCACGCTCGAGGTGCTCCAGGCTCACGTGGCCGTCCGGGTCCTCGTCGATGATCACGACGTCGGCGATGGACTCCCGCCACGGCAGTTCGTTGGAGTGGTGCTCGTACGGTCCGATGAAGACGACCGGACGATCCTGCGAGGGAATCGCGGCGGTGAGGTCGTAGCGGTCGTCGATGGCCGAGGGGACGCGCAGTCCCATCACCCCGATCAGCTTGGCGATGGCGTGGGTCGCTCCGCTCCCGCAGAAGAGCACGGCGTGCTCGTCCTCGTTGGCGCCGACACAGCTGGCGATGACCCCGCGGGCCTCCTCGCGCATCCGGGTGGTCTGCAGGCCGGTGCCCGACGACTCGGTGTGCGTGTTGGCGTAGAGGGGCAGCACGACGGTGCGGATGTAGTCCTCGATGAACGACAGCGAGCGGCCCGACGCCGTGTAGTCGGCGTAGATGATCGGCCGCGGCCCGTAGGGCCCCTCGATGACGTCGTCGCACCCGATCACCGAATCGCGGATGTACCTGATCAGGGGGTCGTCGTGCATGTGTGGTCGGGCTGCCGGGATTTGAACCCGGGACCTCTTCGTCCCGAACGAAGCGCGCTGCCAAGCTGCGCCACAGCCCGTAAGGGAGGAGATGGTACTCCACCCGGACGCGGGTGCCATCGCCGTTAGCGTGAAACCGTGGACCGGGGGCTCGTCACGATCACGGACTGGACCGGGTTGACGGCCCGGCTGGGCCTCGCCGGGGCGGTGACCGCTGGTTCGGTCGGCGCTCGTCTCATCGACGCCTACGGCGATCCCGGGCGCCGGTACCACTCGGTGCACCATCTCAGCGCGGTCCTGGCCGTGGTGGACGAACTGGCCGACCCGAGCACCGAGCCCGACCTGGTCCGGCTGGCGGCGTGGTACCACGACGCGATCCACCGACCGGCCGGTCCCGGCGACGACGAGCACCGGTCGGCCGAGCTGGCCCGGGTCGATCTCACCGCGCTGGGCCTGGACACGGCGGCGGTCGACGAGGTCGCCCGGCTGATCCTGCTCACCGTCGCCCACGAGCCGGAACCCGGCGATCGAGATGGCGCCGTGCTGTGTGACGCCGATCTCTGGATCCTGGGCTCCGACGAGAGCGAGTACGACCGCTACACCCGAGAGGTCCGGGCCGAGTACGGCCACGTTCCCGAGGACGCCTGGCGGACGGGCCGGGCCGCGGTTCTGCGGCACTTTCTGGAGCGACCCGTCATCTACCGGACCGAATCGGGACACCAGCGCGAACCGGCGGCGCGCCGCAACCTGGAGCGCGAGCTCAGCCGGCTGGCTCGGTGACCTCGGCTTCGGGGGCCTCGGGTTCGGCGGCCTCGTCCTCGTCCCATCCCTCGCTGTAGGGGCGGCCGGCCATGAGCTCGTTGGCCGCGTGACGGAGGCGGACCGGATCGACCGGCTTGACCAGCCAGCCGTCGGCGTCGGATCGGCGGGCCAGGAACACGTCGTCGGTCCGGTCGAGGAGGATCATGACCGGCGTGTCGGACAGGCCCTCGTGGTCGAGGTCCTCCTTGATGGCGAGGCTGGCCGCCATCCCTCCCATGTTGCCGATCTGGAGATCGAGGATCACGAGGTCGGGATCGAGCTCAGCGGTGGCCGCCAGGACGTCGGCACCGACCCGGATGCGTGACAGGGTCGTGTCGGGTCCACCGAGTCCGGCGTCGACATCGTCGAAGAGCCAGTCCGCATCGGTCGCCAGGAGCACGTGAGCCACGGACGGTGAGGCTACCGGCCGCCGGGGACCGGCCCCAAGGTATGCCGGCCTCTCGGGGGCGCGTTTCCCGCAACCGGTGCGGCCGCTACCATCTCCGCTTCGGGGCCCGGGGATCTGGGGAGGAACCATGCTCGAGATCGACATCGAGAACAACGATGATCACAGTGTCTGCCGCCCGCAAGGCGAGCTCGACGCCTACACGGTCGGCCAGTTTCGCGAAGCGCTCCACGGATTGTCGGAGCAACAGCGCGTCGTCATCGACCTGTCCGGTGTGCCCTTCATGGACTCGGCCGGTCTCGGCGCGCTCATCGGCGGCATCCGCCGCACCCGCGATGCCGGCGGTGACGTGGCGGTCGCCTGTGATCGGCCCACGCTGACCCGGTTGTTGCACAACACCGGCTTCGACAGCATCGTGCCGGTCGAGGATTCCGTCGACCAAGCCCTCGCCGCCCTCGAGGACGCCCCCAGCAGCTGATTCTGGGGGGGCAGCTGATTCTGGGGGCGAAAACCCACCTGTGGGGTGGGTTTTCGCATCCATATCCGGCCGGGGTCAGAGCATGTGGGCGGCCAGCAGCTCCAGGCCCTCGAGATCGTGCACGTCCGATTCCAGGATCGGCACCTGCACCACCGGCGCCGGGTGGACCGCCTGCCGCAGATCGTCCAGGTGGTGGTGCTCGCGCTCGGCGGCGACCTCGAAGTCGGCCAGCGCCTGCGCCATCGGGGCCAACGGCGTGCCGGCCAGCTCGTCGCTTCTGTTCGGTCACCCGGTCGGCCGGTCGGCTCGAGAACCGCGGGTGCATCCGGTTGACCACCAGCGCCTGCACCTGAATGTCGTTCTCGGCCAGCCGTTCGGCGAAGTACGTGGCTTCGGCCACCGCATCGCGTCGCGGCGACGCCACCAGCACGAACGCCGTCGCCGGGTCGACGAGGAGCTGCCCGACATGAGCCGAGCGGTCCCGGAACCCCTCCTCCATCCCATCGAAGGCGCGGAAGAACGCCACCGCGTCGTCCAGCACGTCGCTTCCCACCACCCGGGACACGGTGCGAAGGAACGCCTGGGTCGCCACGTTGACCGCCTTTACGAACCCTCGGGTGGGGGCCATCAACAACCGGTAGAGCCGGTGATCGAGGAACCTCGCCAGCCGGGCGGGAGCGTCGAGGAAGTCGAGCGCATTGCGGGTGGGGGGTGTGTCCACCACGACCAGGTCGAACTTCGACTCCTCGTGCAGCTCGTAGAGCTTCTCGGCGGCCATGTATTCCTGCGTGCCCGAGAGGGCGCCGGCGATGTTGCGGTAGAAGCGGTTTTCGTAGATGCGGTCGGCCTGTTCGGCGGTTTCGGCGTGTTTGGCCACCACCGCGTCGAACGTGCTCTTGGTGTCGAGCATCATCGCCCACAGCTCGCCGTCCCAGTCGCCGTCGATCCGGCGCGGCTCGTTGGACAGGCCGTCCGACAGCCCCAGTGCGTCCGCCAGGCGCTTGGCCGGATCGATGGTGACTACGACGGCTCGCCGCCCCGCCCGGGCCGCCTCCATGGCCAGAACAGCTGCGGTCGTGGTCTTGCCCACCCCGCCCGAGCCGGCGGTGATGACGATGCGGCCGGTGCGCACCAGGTGCGACAGCTCGCTCACGACGCCGCCTGGATGGGCGGCACGCTCGCCAGTTGATCGAGGAGCGAGTGGGCGAGGACGTCGATGTGGACCGGGTCCAGATCGCCGTCGAAGAGGAACGGAAGGTGGATCTGTGGAAGCGGCAACGCGTCGGCCAGCCGGGCGACCTGCTCCTGCTGGAGCTCGGTGCGGGCCCGCCGAAAGTCGGCGGCGGCGGCCAACTCGGCCGCTTCGGCCTCCCCCAGCGTCAGACCGGCCTGCTCGGCCACTTGCTTCGGGTCCCGGTCGAGCCCGTCCAGCGGTGGGTAGATGCCGTTGACGACCACGGGGCCCAGCTGGACACCGACCTTGTCCTCGAGGGCGAACGCCGTGTCGGTCAGCTCGTTGACCGGCGTCTCCTCGGGCAGCGTGACCAGGACGACCTGGCACCGGTCCGGATCGGTCAACATCTCCATCACGTCGCGGGCCTGGGCGTTGATCGGTCCCACCGAGACCGACTCGAGCAGGGATTGGGCCGCGTGGAGGAAGGTGATGGCGTGGCCCGCGGCCGGGGCGTCGAGCACGAGGAGGTCCAGGTCGTCCCGCCGCTCCAGTTGCTTGACCTTGCCCAGGATGAGGATGTCCTTCATCCCCGGCACGGCGGTGGACACCACATCGAGGGCACCGGACTGCACCAGCCGCTTGGACACCCGGTTGAGGCCGTGGTCCTCGAGGTACTCGATGAGCGCCCGGTCGGGGGTCAGCGTCCGGGCCAGGACGTCGGCGGCGCCGTCGGGTCCGCCGCCGGGAGACAGGACGTGCTCGTCGTACTGGAGCGATTCCGGGTGGCCGAACATGGACGACATGCCACTCTTGCCCTCGACCTCTACGATGAGGCTGGTCAGGCCGGCCAATGCGGCGGCGCGCGCGAGAGCGGCAGAGACCACCGTCTTGCCGACGCCGCCCTTCCCGGCCACGATGACCAGCCGGGAGGCCGTGAGGTACGGCCCTGGAATCACGAGTTGCTCACCACCCCTCGGGAGTTTCGAACGCGTGCGCAGACTATCGATCGTCCATGCAATTCTCGCGATCGCCGTCGTCACGGTGGCGTTCGCGCAGGGGGCGTCGGCGCAGGAGCCTGCGGACGATCCTGGCGTCGTCGATGTGTTCGAGGTGAGCGGCTACATCGACCCGATCCTGGTCGAGTTCATCGATGACGCCATCGCACAAGCCGAGCAGGGCGACAGCATGACGGTGATCCTGCAGCTCAACAGTCCCGGGTCGGTCGTGAGCGATGCCGACCTGAATGCACTGGCCGAGCGCGTCACGTCGGCCGAGGTCCCCGTGGCCATCTGGATCGGGCCCAGCGGCAGTGAGGCCTTGGGCAGCTCGGCCCAACTGTGGGCGGCGGTGCCGAAGGCGTACCGCGGGATCGCGTCGGGGTCCGACGTGGGCCGCACGGGCGTCCAGGTACTGGACACCGACACCTTCGGACCGCTGTTCGGTGAGGCTGCGGGTGCCGTGCGGACCGGGACGATCAACGCCGACCAGGCCGCCGAGGCCGGACTGGTGGCCCAGGCCACACCGACCCTCGGTGACTTCCTGGTCGATCTCCCCGGGTTCCAGAGCACGGTCGAGAGCGACGGCACCCAGGTGCGGCGGGTCCCGGAGACCGTGACCCGTTTCGCCAAGCTGCCGCTGGGGCAGCGCCTGCTGCACACGGTGGCGAGTCCGCCCGTCGCCTATCTCCTGTTGCTGATCGGGATGAGCCTGATCCTGTTCGAGTTCTACACGGCCGGCGTCGGCGTGGCAGGGGTGACGGGAGGGGTGTGCTTCATCCTGGCGTGCTACGGCCTGTGGGTGCTCCCGACCAACGCCATCGGCATCGCGCTGCTCGTCCTGTCGATCCTGGCGTTCGCGGTCGACGTCCAGACGGGAGTACCGCGCTTCTGGAGCGCCGTCGCCGTCGTCTTCCTCGTCGCGGGTTCGTTCCTCCTGTACGACGGTCCGGCCATCGGGTGGCTCCCGCTGCTGGTCGGGATCGGGGGCATGCTCATCGCGATGCTCTCGGGTATGCCGGCCATGGTGCGGACCCGGTTCTCCACGCCGACCATCGGCCGCGAGTGGATGGTCGGCGAGTCGGCGACCGCGATCGTTGCGGTCGACCCCGATGGCACGGTGCGTCTGCGCGACGCTCTCTGGCCGGCGCGGACCAACCGGGCGACGCCGATTCCGGCCGGAGACGAGGTCCTGGTCGCCGCCATCGACGGGCCGATTCTGGAGGTCGAGCCACTCGAGGGTGCGGCCCGCGACTACCGCGACCGAGGGGCCAAGACGAGTGCCGGCGACGAGGAATCCGAGGCCGAGTCCACCGACTGACGGCACCCTGACCGCCGCGACGGCCCCTCGCTCCTCCAATCGCCCCGGCGCTTGCTCCTGGCTATCGTTCGCAAGCTGAAGTTGCCTCTTGTGAGGTCAGCGTGGACTCCATAGGGTCGGCGGGCGAGGGGGTTGGAGTGTGAGCGCGGAGACCACCATCGACGCTTGGAAGCGTCATGCTGCCTGTCGCGGCCCGCATGCGGATCTGTTCTTTCCGCCGCCCACGTTCGAGCGCAAACGGGAGAAGCTCGAGCGGGAGCGGCGGGCGAAGACGATCTGTGTGTCGTGCCCGGTTCGCCAGGATTGTCTCGACTTTGCGCTCCGGGTCGGCGAAGGCCACGGGATCTGGGGCGGTCTGAACGAGAACGAACGGCGAGCCCTGGTCGGCTGAGACCAGAGGGTTCAGCTCAGCGCTGCGGTCTGGTCGGCGACCACCTGCACCAGATCGTCGATGGCCAGGTTCATGTCGATGATGTGCAGTCCCCATCCGGGGAGGAAGTCCCCGCCCACGTCGTCGATGCGGGGATCTTCGGGATCCGCGTTCACGGTCACCGCCAGGTAGGTGTGGGTGTCGGTCGTGACGCACTCGACGGTGGCCAGCCCGGGGTACTGCACCCACGGCGTCTCGACGGGCTCGCCGCCCGCGGCGGTCTGCATGGCGTTGTCGCTGGCGAAGAGCGGAGCGACGTCGGCCGGTCCGCCCTCGAGCGCCGCCGGGTTGGCGCAGATCGGGTTGCCGCTCTCGTTGTGCTCACCGAAGCGGCCGTCGTCGACGCCGTCGGTGGTCGCCCGGTAGGACGCGTAGCTGACGACGCAACCGGTCTGGCCGGCGGCGCGACAGGCGGGCACGTTCTGGAAGTCGCCGCCGACGTCCTCACCGGGCGGGACGTTCACGCCGATGCCGATGAGCAGCGCCGACACCATCTGCTCGCGGAGCCCGGCGTCCTCGTCGATCTCGCTCGGTGATCATCCGCCTGAGGAGACCCGAACCCTGGGAGTGTCCGATGAGGACGAAGGGCCGCCCGTCGTTCCACTGGCCCATGTAGTGACGGAACGAGTCGACGACGTCGTCGTAGGCGAGATCGCGGTCGGCGTCTTGCGAGCCGGTGATGGCGCCGAGCGTGGCCTGGCGGTACAGCGGTGCGTAGATGCCGGCAGACCTCGCCGAACCGGGCCAGCTGGTTGGCGGCGACGCCCTCCTCGGCGTTGTTGTCGGCGTCGTCGATATCGGCGTTGCCGGCCTCGTCGAACGCCACGGTGGGGTAGGCGTAGAAGCAGTCGACTGGCGGGTCCTCGGCGGGGGTGAACTCCTCGATGGTGCGTGAGCCGTCGGCCGCGATGACGGTCACGTCGTAGTCGCCGTCGCAGACGTCGTCGAGTCGGGCCGCACAGCCAGCGGCTGTCGACCGAGTAGAAATCGCTCCGGAAGGCCTCATCGTCGCCGTCTCTGCGTCGTCATCGGAGACCACCGTGGTGGTCGGCATGCTGGTGGCCGGCTCGGCGGCCTCGGCGGTCGTCGGTGGCGGACCGGACGTGGTCGTGGCCTCGCCGGCCTCGACGGTGTCCCCGTCGGAGCACCCGGAGGCGACCAGTGTGACGAGGACGAACACGGTGACGCTGAGCCGGCGCCATCTGGGCATGGTCGCGGATCTCGGGGGAGGCCGCCAGCGGCATCGATTCACCGGCTGAGCACTCTGGGTGCCTGGCCCCCAGAGTGCTCAGGTTGGGGGGAGTCTCGGGCCGGCGATGCGGACGTCCTCACGGCGACGGGTCACGCCGGTGCGATCGAGGCGGTTCAGCAGGGGCAGCGCGTACTTGCGGCTGCATCCCAGCGACTCCCGCACCTCGCTGACGGTGACCCCCTCGGGTTGGGCCGCCAGCATGACCGCAAGCCTCTTGGCCGCCTCGTCGAACGCCTTCGGCGAGAACCAGATGCCCTCTTCCTGCTCGACGAGGCCCTGACGCCGCAGCTCGGCCAGCTCGGCCCGGTCGACGCCGTCCGGCGCGGGCGGGGTGAACAGCTCCGCCTCGACCGCCTGCACGAACGGGTGGGTCGCCAGTTGGTGGTCGACCGGGCCGATCGTGACCCGTCCGGCATCCACGACCGCACCGGTGACGTGATCGAGGACCGCCCGCTCGCGTTCGTCCAGGGCCGCCAGGTCCAGGCCGAAGTCGCCGGCGGCCTCGATGCGGGTGGTCACGGCGTCGCGGGTGGCGTCGAACGCCTCGGGGGCGACGGCCCATCGCCCGACGTCGGGCTGGCGGCGCTCGCCGGTCAACAGCGCCAGCTGCTCGACCTCGATCCAGCCGCGCTCGGCGATGACCCGGTCGACCGAGCGGTCAGGCCTCGCCCGGGCAGCCGGAACGATGGGGTCGATGTCGAGCACCTCGCCGCCGCCGATGGTCTCCGAGCGGCCGCTCTCGCGCAGGATGAACCGGTCGCCGGGGATCAGGGGGAGCGGCACGGGCAGATGGAGCCGCACCGGTCCGTCCTCGCCGGCGACCAGCGCTCGATCGCCCAGGACGCGCATCCGCACCGGGTGTTCGCCCGACCCGAGGTACGCCACGAACGCGCCGCGACGGGAGACTTCGTGGCCCACCGAGTCCAGCACCCGGAGCCGGGCGTCGATCGTACGGGTCTGATGCCACTGGTCGGCATGGACCAGGACGTCGCCGCGACCCACTTGGTCGTGGGACACGCCGACCAGGTTGACCGCCACCCGATTCCCCGGACCCACCTTGGTTCGGGCCTGGTGGAGGCTCTGCAACGACCGCACCCGGACCTGGTGCCCCTCCGGGAGCACGGTGAGGTCGTCGTCGACCCGGATCCGGCCGCCGGTCATGGTTCCGGTCACGACCGTGCCGGCGCCGGTGGGGGCGAAGGACCGGTCGATCCAGAGGCGGGGCCGGCGTGCGTCGGCCGCCGGAGGGAGGTCCTGGGTGAGGTCGTCCAGGGCGGCGCGCAGCTCGTCCAGGCCCACCCCGTCGATGGCGTCGACCTCGACGACCGGGGCGTCCTCGAGGAACGTGCCCCCCACGTGATCCTCGATGTCGAGCTGAGCCAGCATCGTCAGGTCCTCGTCGCCGAGACCCACCTTGGTGAGCGCGATGACCCCCGGCGAGATGCCCAGCAGTTCGAGGATGCGCAGGTGCTCCTCGGTCTGTGGTTTCCATCCCTCGGTGGCCGCGACGACGAAGAGGCAGGCGTCGACCATGCCGACGCCGGCGAGCATGTTCTTGAGGAAGCGCACGTGGCCGGGGACGTCGACGAACGAGACCCCTCGCCCCGAGGGCAGGGTGGCGCCGGCGAAGCCGAGATCGATGGTGAGGCCGCGCTCCTTCTCCTCGGCGAGCCGGTCGGGATCGGTGCCGGTCAGGGCCTTGACCAGGGTCGACTTGCCGTGATCGACGTGCCCGGCGGTGGCGACGACGTGCACGGTTCAGATGGCGCGGGTCACAGGGCGGCCACCGCGCTGGCCACGGCTGCGTCGTCGGCCGGATCGACGGTGCGCAGGTCGAGATAGGTGGCGTCGTCGGCGACGCGGGCCATGATCGGGGGATCGGCGGCGCGCAGCGGTTCGGTGAGGTCGCCGTCGAGGCGGATCCCGGCGGAGGGGATCTCGACTCCGGGCAGTGTGCCGCCGCCGGGCACCGCCATCGTGTCGACCACCTCGACCCACGCCGAGGGCACGGGCGCGGACCCGCAGCTCGTCGACCGGGAGCGACGCCATCCGCCAGAACGGGATGGCGTGCGCCGTCGCGACGGAGGTAGGCCAGGGCGGTCTCCTGCAGGGCCTGCAACACCAGCCCGCCGGTGCGCACGGCCCGGGCCAGCGGGTGGCCGGCGCAACGGGCGACCAGGTCGGCCCGACCGGCGATGATGCCGGCCTGCGGCCCCCCCAGCAGCTTGTCGCCCGCTGAAGACCACCAGGTCGGCGCCCGCCCTCGAGGGTCTGCACTGCGGCCGGCTCGCCTTCGAGCCACGCCGGCGGCGGTCCGTCGAGCCAGGGGCACGAGGCGTCGAGCAGCCCGCTGCCGATGTCGGCCACGACCGGGGGGCCGATCGAGGCGAGCTCGTCCGACGGTGACCGCCTCGGTGAAGCCGGTGATGCGGTAGTTGGACTGGTGGACCGCGAGCAGGAGAGCGAGATCGTGTTGCTCGGCCGCCTGTGACGAAGTCGGCGCGACGGGTGCGGTTGGTGGTGCCGACCTCGACGAGGCGGAGCTCCCGACTGCTCCATGACCTCGGGGACGCGGAACCCGCCGCCGATCTCGACCAGTTCGCCCGCGGCTGACGGCAACGCGCACGGTCGTCGGCCAGCGCCGCCAGGACCAGCAGCATCGCCGAGGCGCAGTTGTTGACGACGATGGCGGCCTCGGCGCCGCACGCAGTGGCGAGCAGGGCCGCGGTGCGGTCGTGCCGCGACCCCCGCTGTCCGGTCGCGAGGTCGATCTCGAGGTTGGTGTAGCCGGCGGGTTGCGTCGAGCCCGACCGGGGCCCGTCCCATGTTGGTGTGCAGGAGCACGCCGGTGGCGTTGATCACCGGCGCGAGCATGCGGCGGCGGATGCGCTGTGCCTCGGCTCGGGCCCGGTCGGGATCGCCGTCGGCGATGGCGGTGCGGGCGGCCTGGACCAGGAGCGGTTGGGGGAGTCCGCAGTCGGCGATGCTGCGGGCGAGGGCGTCGACCGAGGGCGGACGGTTGGACGGCGCGGGCACAGGTCGAGGGTATCGGCGACCTGCCACCCCGGTAGGCTCGGTGTCGTGTTCTTCTGGCTCCTCTTCCTCTTCATCGTGGTCCCGCTGGCCGAGATCTGGGTGATCGGCCAGGTCTGGGGCGCCATCGGCGGCATCGAGACCATCGTCCTGCTGCTGGTCGTCAGCGTCCTGGGCGCCATGCTCGTCAAGCAGCAGGGCTCAGCGTCCTCGACCGCATCCAGGGCGCCTGTCCTCCGGCGGGGACGATGCCCACCAACGAACTCGATCGACGGCGGCCTGATCCTGTTCGCCGGCGCGCTCATGCTGACGCCCGGGTTCATCACCGACGCCGTCGGCCTGCTCCTGCTGCTCCCCCCGTCTCGGGCCGCGCTCCGCTCTTTGGTGGGTCGCCGCTTCCGGCACCGCATCGAGGCGGCGACCGTCTCCGGGACCTCCGCCGGGTTCAGCCGGACCACCGGCGATTCGGCCCGGGGTGGGCTTCACCTCCTGGACGACGTCGACCAGCGCCGGCACCGACTTCGGCCGCCGCAATCCCGACGGCACGATCGATCTGGACGACGACGCCATCGTCGACGACCGGCTGGTCGACGAGCCCGGCGACGAGGGGCCACCGCGGATCGATCGCTCGTGACGTTCCAGCTCACCGACGAAGAGGTCCCGCTGCAGGACGCGGCCACGGTCATGCTGGTGCGCGACGGCGACGTGCCAGGCTCGAGGTCTTCATGCTGCGGCGCAACCTCAACAGCGACTTCGTCGGCGGTGCCTACGTCTTTCCCGGCGGCGCGGTCGATCACGAGGACGGTCAACCGGCCGTCGAGGCCCTCTGCCAGGGCCGCAGCGACGCAGACACGTCAGCGTTCCTCGGGCTCGACTCCGGTGGCCTGGCCTTCTGGGTGGCGGCCATCCGCGAGTCGTTCGAAGAAGCCGGCGTCCTGCTCGCCTACGACCGCGACGGTGGCATCATCCATCTCGACGATCCGGTGACCGCCGAGCGGTTCCGGGCCCATCGTGAGGAGGTCGATCAGAGCCGGCGGCGCCTGCTCGACGTGTGCCGCGACGAGACGCTGCTCCTGGCGGTCGACGAGATGTACTACTTCTCCAACTGGATCACGCCCAGAGGGTGCCCCCCGGCGGTACGACACCCGGTTCTTCGTCGCGGCGGCGCCAGCGGGTCAGACTCCGCTGGAAGACGGTGTCGAGACCATCGCCCATCTCTGGATCACGCCGGCCGAGGCGTTGGCTCGCAACCGGGCGGGCGAGTTCGAGCTGATCTTTCCCGACCATTCGCAGCCTCGAAGCCATCGGCCGATTCGACTCGGCCGCCGCGCTGCTCGACGCCGCCGCTCACATCACCAACGTGCCGGCCATCCTGCCCCGCATCATCAGTGAAGAGGGCGGGTTCCGTATCGTCCTGCCCGGCGACGGCGAGTTCGATGCCATGACCGGCCAACCGATCGGCGACGTCATGAGCGACCAGCCGCCTCGGAGGCGTGACCGAGGAAGAGGACGATCGCATCGAGATCGTTCCCGACGTGCCACGGGCCCTCAGCCCGCTGGTGCGCCGCATCACGGCCGACAACCCCGGCGTCTTCACCGGACCCGGCACCAACACGTACCTGGTCGGGATCGACGAGATCGTGGTCATCGACCCGGGTCCGGCCGACGACGCACACCTCGACACCATTGCGGCGTGCGGTGGTGACCGCATCCGTTGGATCGCGCTCACCCATACCCACGAGGACCACTCGCCGGGAGCGGCCGGACTGATCGAACGAACCGGCGCCGAGCTGGTGGGGTTCGGGTCCACCGATGACCTGACCGTCGACACCTCGTTCGGCGATGGCGACACCCTCGAGGGCACCGAGTTCCGGCTCGACGCGATCCACACGCCGGGTCACGCGTCCGATCACCTGTGCTGGCTGCTCCCCAACGAGCGGATGTTGTTCTCGGGCGACCACCTGATGGAGGGGTCCACGGTCGTCATCGCCCCGCCCGACGGCCACATGGCTACCTATCTCGACTCGCTGCGCAAGGTCCGCGAGCTTCGGCTGCGGGCCATCGCTCCGGGTCACGGGCATCTGATCCGCGACCCCCGCCCGTACATCGACTACTATCTCGACCATCGGGCCAAACGTGAGGAGAAGGTCGCCGAGACCCTGGCACGGATCGGGCCGGCCACCATCGCCCAGCTGGTCGCCGAGGCCTACGACGACGTGGCCATCGAGAAGCACTGGATCGCCGAGAAGTCGATGTGGGCCCAGTTGATCAAGCTGGTCGATGAGGGCCGCGCCCTCGGCGACGACCCCGACGGCACCTGGCAGGTTCCCTGAGGGGCCCCTCCAGCGCGGCCCCTGAGCTTCTCAGGGGTGGATCAGGGCCATACCCGATGGTCCGCACCGGCGGTGTGCCTCAGGCTGGAGGCATGATCACCCAGACGATCCCGAAGCCTGCCGCAGCCCTCCGGACGAACGGGAAACACAGGTCACCCATCCGATCCTCTCGGCCACCGGCGTTCGCAAGACCTATCGCACGGGCACCCACGACGTCGAGGCCCTGTCCGGCGTCGACCTCGACATCCGGGCGGCCGAGATGGTGATGGTCATGGGCCCGTCAGGCAACGGCAAGACGACGCTGCTCAACTGCCTCTCGGGGTTGGACGAGATCGACGCCGGCACCGTGCTGGTCGACGATCTCGACATCCACGAGCTCTCCGACGCGAAGCGCACCGCACACCGGGCCGAGCGAATGGGGTTCGTGTTCCAGAGCTTCAATCTGGTGCCGGTCTTCAGCGCGGTCGAGAACGTCGAGCTGCCGCTGCTGGTCGGTCAGACCCGGGCTCGCGACGCTCAGTGAGCAGGCCCGCCACATGCTGGAGCGGGTCGGACTGGCGGATCGGGCCGATCATCGGCCCACCGAGCTCTCCGGTGGTGAGCAGCAACGGGTGGCGATCGCCCGGGCCCTCGTCTCCGAGCCCGCGATCGTGTGGGCGGACGAACCCACCGGGAACCTCGACTCGCACACCGCCGGTCAGGTGCTGGAGCTGCTGCACGAGGTGCACGCCGCCGGGCAGGCCCTGGTGATCGTCACCCATGACCGGGGATCGGGATCTCCGGTCAGCGGCTGGTTCAGGTCCACGACGGGCCAGGTCACCTACGACGGCACCCCGAGGGCCTGCCGTCAGAAGGGGCCGCCTGATGAGCGCCGTGATGATCGGATTCCTGGTCCTCGGCGGACCGCTGCTCCTGGTCGGCATCCACGACCTGGTGCGACGGCCGACCTCCCGCCGCCTCGCCATGCGCAACATCACCCGCCGGCGGGGCGAGGCGGTCCTCGTCGTGCTGGGGTCGCTCCTCGGCACGGCGATCATCACCAGTGCGTTCGTCGTCGGCGACTCGATCGACTACAGCATCCGTGACATCGCCCGGACCGAGCTGGACCCCACCGACGAGATGGTCGAGGTCCGACCCGATGCCGACGTGGGGGTGCTGCTCACGTCCGTGCGGGCCGCGGTCGATGAAGCCGATCTGACGACGTCGATGGACTGCTCAACGTGATCACGTCGGGCGGCGTCGCCGCGGCCGGCGAGGGCGACGACCGGCGGGGTGAACCCTTTGCTTCGGTCGGTGAGGTGGACTTCGACGACGCTCGCGGCTTCGGCGGCGACCCCGCGGCCACCGGCCTGGTCGAGCCGGTCCGACCCCAGGACCGGGCGAGACGGTCATCAACCAGGACGCTCGCCGACGAGCTCGAGGTCACCGGCCGGCGACCGCATCACGCTCTTCCTCTACGGCAACCCCCTGGAGCTGGACGTCAGAACGGTCGTGCCCGAGGTGGGTCTCGCGTGGCGCCGTCTCCCTCTACGTCCAGCCCGGGACCATCGAGCGTGCCGCAGCCAACGCCGTGGTCCCCGGGGAGCCGCCAGCAGGCCGGGTCCTCGATCTCCAACGAGGGTGGGGTCTTCGACGGCGAGATCCACACCGACGCCGTGATCGACGAGCTACGAACGTCCCTGGAGGCGGCGGGCCTGACCGACTTCGAGCTCGACCCGGTGAAAGCCGACCTGCTGGAATCGCGGCGGCCGACGAAGGGGCGGGCATCGGCTCGCTGTTCACCTTCATCGGATCGTTCAGCGTCGTCGCCGGCGTCCTGCTGGTCGTGAACCTCTTCATCATGCTCGGCGAGGAGCGCAAGACCGAGCTGGGCATGATGCGCGCCGTGGGGCTCCGTCGCTCGCATCTGCTGCGCACGTTCGGTCTCGAGGGTGCGATCTACTCGGTCGTCGCCGCCGCGATCGGAGCGCTGCTGGGCGTGGGGGTCGGATGGGTGCTGATCAAGGCCACCGAGTACATCTTCAGCTCCGACAGCGACCTGGCGTTCCGGTTGGCCGTCGAGCCGACCGCTCTGCTCGGCGGCGCGGTCTACGGCGCCCTGCTCGGCATCATCACGGTGTGGGCGACCAGCACCCGCATCAGCCGGCTCAACGTCATCAGCGCCATCCGCGATCTGCCCGATCCGCGGAAGGACGGTCGCCATCTCGGCCGGTTGGCGCTCGGCCTGCTGGGCATCGTCGCCGGCGGGCTGCTCACCGTCGCCGGCCTGAGCGGGGAGAACTCGGCGCTCACCCTGCTGGGACCGGGCCTGGCGCTGTTCTCATCACTGGCCCTGACCCTGCGATTCCTGCCCACCCGGCCCACCCTGATCGCAACCAGTCTCGCCGTGATCGCCTGGGGTGTCCTGGCGTTCACGGTGGCCCCCGACGCCATGAAGGACGCCTCCGAGCAGACCTTCCTCATCCAGGGGGTCCTCATGGTGGGGGCGGCGGTCGTGATCCTGGTGCAGGTCGATCACCTCTGGGTCGGTCTGGCCCGCCGGCTGGCGGACCGGGGCGGCGGGCTCGCCTCTCGGCTGGCACTGGCCTACCCGCTGGCCCGGCGCGTGCGGACCGGTCTGCTCCTGGCCATGTTCGCCATGGTGCTGTTCGTGATGACGTTCCTCTCGGTCTTCGACGGCATCCTCCGGAGCCAGGCCGAGGACTTCGCCGAGCAGCAGCGGGCCGGGTTCGACCTGTACGTCGACTCCAACCCGGCCAACCCGGTCACCTCCGAGCTGCTCGCCGAGCAGCCGGAGATCGCGTCGGTGGCCGCACTCACCCATGGCTGGACCGACATGCAGGCACCGTGGGACGACGAACCGCACGGGTGGGCGATCACGGGGTTCGACGCATCGCTCCTGGACTTCGGCGGCCCCGAGCTGGCGTCTCGCACTGACGGGTACACCTCCGACACCGAGGTGTACCGAGCCGTGCTCGATGACCCCTCGCTGGCGATCATCGACGACTTCTTCCGGGAAGAGGACGGCGGTCCGTCGTCGGTGAGCATGGAGGTCGGCGACGAGTTCGTCGTCGTGAGCCCGGTGGGCGAGGAACGCACCATGACGGTGGCGGGCATCATGGCGCAGGACTGGATCTTCAACGGCACGTTGATGAGCCGTCAGGTCGTCGACGAGATCATGGGACCGCTGGCGGTGGAGAATCGTCACTACGTGGCGCTGGCCGAGGGCTCCGAAGCCACCGCCGTCGCGACGCTGCTCGACGGCCGGCTCCTCGAGAACGGCATCAGCGCGTCGAGCTTCCAGGACGAGATCGACCGGGAACTGGCCGAGAACTCGGGGTTCTTCAACCTGATGCGCGGCTATCTGGGCATCGGGCTCGTCATCGGCATCGCCGGTCTGGGCGTGGTGATGGTGCGGGCCGTCCGGGAGCGTCGCCGTGAGATCGGGATGCTGCGGGCCATGGGCGTGCGGGCCCCCACGGTGCGACGGGCCTTCATGATCGAGGCCGGCTTCCTGGCGGTGCAGGGCATCGTGATCGGGATCGGCCTCGGAGCGTTGTCGGCCTATCAGGTGCTGGTCAACAGCACGACGTTCGGCGAGCAGACGCTGGAGTTCGCGGTGCCCTGGACGGCGCTGGCCGTCATCAGCCTGGTGCCCCTGGTCGTGTCGCTGCTGGCCGCGGCCCGCCCCGCAAACCGGGCGGCTGCGATCCGCCCCGCGATCGCGCTGCGCATCGCCGACTGAGGGAGTCCGCCGGAAGGCGGGTCAGGCGTCGAGGGCGGCTTCGACGGCCTCGAGGAGCCGGGCCGAGCAGCCGTCCATGGCGATGGGCGGCGCCGCCTCGGTGAGGACCAGCCGGGCCAGGTCACCGAACGCTGCGGCGGCCGGACCCTCGCCCAGGGCGATGGGCTCGCCGCTGTCGCCCCCCGCCGCGACGGCTCCGTCGATGGGGATCTGCGCCAGGAGCGGGACGCCCGCCGCTGCCGCCAGGGCTTCGCCGCCGCCCTTGCCGAAGAGTGCGTGCCGGTCACCGTCGGGCGTGACGAACTCGCTCATGTTCTCGACGGCGCCCACCACGCGCAGCGAGCTCTTGCGAGCGATGTCGACGGCCCGTGTGGCCACCTTCTGCGCGGTCAGTGCCGGTGTGGTGACGATGATGACCTCGGTCCGAGGGAGCATCCGACCCAGGGACATCTGGATGTCGCCGGTTCCGGGCGGCATGTCGATGAACAGGTAGTCGAGGTCGCCCCAGTCGACGTCCTCCATGAAGTGCTGGACCGCCCGGTTGAGCGTCCGGCCGTTCCACATGAGCGCCGACTCCTCGTCGTCGACCAGGTTGCCCATGGAGACGACCTCGATCTGGCCGCCGCCGACCTTCTTCGGCAGGGGAACGATCCGCTTTTCGTCGGTGGCCTCGAGCCGCTGGTGGACGCCGAGCATGCGAGGCACCGAGAAGCCGCCGATGTCGGCGTCGAGCAGACCGACGGTATGGCCCTGCGCGGCGATGGCGGTGGCGAGGTTGACCGTGACCGAGGACTTGCCGACGCCACCCTTGCCCGAGGCGATGGCGATGACCCTGCAGGTGGCCGGAATGGCCGTGTCGGGCGCTCGGTCCTGCGCCTTGCGCCGAGCCACCGCCATGGCCTCGGCCCGGCCTTCGGCACTGAGCACGTCCCAGGTGATGGACACGTCGGTGACGCCGGGATGGGATCCGACGCGGGCCTCGATGTCGCGCTTGACCTGCGCCTTCAGCGGGCAGCCGGCGATGGTGAGTGCGATGGTGACGCTGACGTCGCCGGCTTCCACCGACACGTCCTGGACCATGCCGAGCTCGACCAGGGAGGCGCCCAGCTCGGGGTCGACGACGCCGTTGAGGAGCTGGCGTACCTCGTCGGGGGAGGGGCGGGCGGTCGTGTCCACGGTTCAATCCTATGAATTCCCACCGCCAGTCCGACCCCGATGGGATGGGTTTCTCCCACGCGGATAGGTACAATTCGCCCGACGTAGGGTCGGGACGGGCCCAGCGGAGCCGGCAAAGAGGAGCCACCATGATCACCCTGACCGAGAGTGCGACCAGCAAGGTCGACCAGCTGATCAGCGAGGAAGCCAACGCCGAGGCGCTCGCCCTGCGTGTGGCGGTCAAGCCGGGCGGGTGCTCGGGCTACGAGTACGACCTCTTCTTCGACTCCGAGGTCGAGGACAACGACACGGTCGCCACCTACGGTCCGGTCAAGGTCGTGGTCGATCCCACCAGCGCCCAGCTCCTGGCCGGCGCCACCCTCGACTACAAGGACGGCCTGGCCCAGCAGGGGTTCGCCATCGACAACCCCAACGCCCAGCGCACCTGCGGCTGCGGCTCCTCGTTCAGCTGAGCCGCTTCACGCACTGACCCCACCGCGCGGGGTCAGCCGGCCACCTGGTCGAGTGCGTCGCGCATCTCCTCCTCGGCGAAGATGAAGTCCAGCCGGCGGACGACCGTTCCGTCCCCGTCGGCGACGATGATGCTGGGCTCGAACTCCATGCCGTAGGTGGTGACCGCGTCGGTGAGCGACGTGTCGGCCGTGACCCCGTCGCCGGGGTTCTCGAAGACCTCGGCGTGGACGAACTCGACGTCCGGGTAGTCCGCCGACAGCTGGATCATGATGTCCAGCACGGGGCCGCAGACGGCCGTCTGGCAGAACGTGGGTGTCGCGATCATGAACGCCACGGCGTTGCCGGTCCCCAGGGCCCCGCTGAGCGTCTGCTGGTGGAAGTCGCAGGTGGGGGTTCGGGTGCAGATCGGGTCCACCCCCCGGGCGTTGTCCGAGGTGGGCGTGTCGACCGGGCGCATCGGATCGCCGGGCTGGACCAGCAGAACCTCGTCGGCGGGATGGATCTGCACCGGGAGCTCGACGGCGGTGCCGTCGATGTCGGCGACGAGGGTGTAGATGCCCTCGGGCAGCGTGGCTTCGAACGAGTAGTACCGGCGCGGGAGACCGTCGCCCAGGGACGGGAGGGTCTGGCGGTCCAGCTCGGCGCCGTCCTGATCGACGAGGGCCACCTCGAGCGTGTCCGGAACCTCGGCCCGGAACGCGCCGCCGAGGGTGCCGAGTCCGAAAGGAATGCGATTGGGCTGGTCCGCCGCGAGCGCCCCGACCGGAGCGAAGAACTGGAGGAGCGAGTAGCCCTCGTCCTCGCCGGCCGAAACCCCGGTGGCGTCGGTGCCGTCGTCGCCGCCGCAGGCCGCGAGAATCGCCGTACCCATCAGGCCGACGAGGAGCTCGCGCCGATTGAGGGGGAGGGGAGCCACGGTCCGAACGTAGTCTGGTCGCATGGCCGACAACGAGCTGCAGCTGACCGTGAACGGCGTCGCAGTCGGCGTCCCCGACGAAGGGGCCAGCCTGCTCACCGTCCTGCGCGATCGTCTCGGCCTGTCGAGCGTCAAGGACGGCTGCGCCCCGCAGGGGCAGTGCGGCTGTTGCACGGTGCTGGTCGACGGCCAGCCCCGCGTGTCCTGCGTGACGCCGGCGCGTCGGGTGCGCGACCGGGTGATCACGACGGTCGAGGGTCTCGAACCGGGCGAGCAGCACCGGTGGGGCGAGGCGTTCTGCGCCACCGGCGCCAGCCAGTGCGGCTTCTGCACCCCCGGCATCGTGCTGCGCTGTGTCGGTCTTCTCGCGAAGGGGATCGAGGCCGAGGACCGTGATGCGGTGCGTCGGGCGCTGGCGGCTCACCTGTGCCGATGCACCGGGTGGCAGCCGATCCTCGATGCGTACGAGGTCGCCGCCACGCCGGTCGGGCTCGGCGAGGCCCTCCCGAGGCGCGATCTCGTCGCCGCGTCCGATCGCGCCGGGATCGAGGGCGGCGTGGCGCAGCGCGTCGATCCGTCGGTGGCGTTGGGCCAGGCCGGATTCGCCGACGACGAGGCGCCGGGCGACGCGCTCGTGGCGGTTCCCGACGGCGACGGATCGTTCGTCGTGGCCGAATCGCCGGCCGAAGCATGGGCGAAGGCGGGGAAGGTCCAGGGCCGACGCACGACATCGGAGTGCCGTCCGCCCCTTGAGCTACCCGATGGTGAATGGGTCCGCACCCTGCGGACCTCCTGGGTGGAACCCGCGTACCTGGAGACCGACGCGTCATGGTGCCGACCGGGGGGTGATCCGGCGTCGCCGCTGGCCAACGGAGGCGCGTTCGGAGCAAAGAGCACGTCGCCGGTACGGCAGGTGGCGCGGCGTCTCGCCGACAAACACGGACGTCCGGTCCGGGTTCTGCTCTCCCGCGAGGAGGCGGTTCGTCGGGGTCCCAAGAGGCCGCCGATCGCCGCCGGGCTGCGGGCCGACGGGTCGGCGGTCGTCCGGGTCGTGGCCACCCCCCACGTCGAGGAGGCCATTCGGGCGGGATGGGGCGGTGGCGGCCCGCGCCTCGACATCACGCGGGCCGGCGGGCATCGGCCGTCGACGTCCGTTGCGCTGCGAGCCGCCGGCTGGGCCGAGGCGGCGGTGCTGCGATCGGCGTCGTCGGACGGCGCCGCGGTCGCCATCACCGATCCGGTGTCGGGTGGTGGGTGGGCGCGGGTGGAGGTCGAGCCGTCGGGTGCGATCGAGGTGGTCGTGCGCGGGGGCCGGCCGCTGGACGAGGTGGTGCTGCGCTCCTACTGCATGGGTGCGGTCCACATGGGCCTGGGCTGGGTCACCTCGGAGGGGTTGTCGGTGGACGACGACGGGGAGATCCGCGACCTGACCGTCCGATCGTTCGGTGTGGTTCGGGCCACCGACCTCCCGCCGATCCGGGTCGTGATCGAGCCGGACGACGGCAACCCGTGCCGCGTCTCCGACGCGGTCTTCGCGGCGACGGCCGCCGCGGTCTGGCGTCACCAGGGATACCCGCCCGAGTGGCCGACGGGTCGGTCGCCCGGTTCCACCTACTGACGGTCCTCTCCTCTCCCACCGGATGCTCCACGCCGGAACCCGTGTGTCACGATCCCGAACCCATGGAACACCTGTCGGTCCGTACACGCCCATCGTCCGCTCCGGTGACTGGCTGATCGCCTCGGGCCAGGTCGGACTGGGTGCCGACGGGCTCGTCGGCGGTGGGATGGCCGCCGAGCTGCGGCAGGCCTTCGCCAACCTCCGGGCGCTGCTGGCCTCCGAGGGAGCGGACCTGGCCGATGTGGTGAAGACGACCGTGTTCCTGGTCGACATGGCCGACTACGGCGCAGATGAACGAGGTCTACATGGCCGAGTTCGGTGACCACCGGCCGGCCCGCTCCGCGGTCGCGGTGGCCGAGCTCCCGATCGGTGCGACGGTTGAGATCGAAGCCTGGGCCCGAGTGGGCGGCTGATGGACTTCGAGCTCGGCTCCGACCTGGAAGCGCTCCGCACCCGGGCGCGGTCGGTGGCCGCCGACGGTGTGGCCCGCTTCGGCCGGTACAACGACTCGTGGATCAACGGGTTCTCGAAGGAGTTCGCCGCCGTGATGGCCGCGGAGGGCTGGATCGGGATGGGGTGGCCCGCCGAGCACGGCGGTCGCGAGCGTCCACCGATCGAGCGGGTGATCGTGGCCGAGGAGATGATCGCGGCGGGTGCCCCGATCGCAGCGATGTGGTTTGCCGACCGGCAGATGGGCCCCACGCTGATCGCCTACGGCACGGCCGACCAACAGCGCGAGCACCTGCCGGCCATGCTGGCGGGCGAGACCACCTGGTGTATCGGTATGAGCGAGCCAGACGCGGGATCGGATCTCGCCGCGCTGTCGACCAGCGCAGTGCGCGACGGTGACGACTGGGTGATCAACGGGCAGAAGATCTGGACCAGCTTCGGTGAGGTGGCCGACTACTGCTATCTGATCTGCCGTACCGACCGGGAGGGGCCACCGCACCGCGGGATCAGTGAGATCGTCGTGCCGATGGGGACCCCGGGCATCGAGGTCCGCCCCATCACGGACATGACCCACAACCGGCACTTCTGCGAGGTGTACTTCACCGACGTGCGGGTGCCGGATCATCATCTGGTCGGCGTGGAAGGTGACGCCTTCAAGCAGACGATGCGGCAGCTCGAGCACGAGCGGGGCGGCATCGACCGGTTGGTCTCCAACCGAGCCCTCTACGAGGTAGCTGTGGAGGCCGCCGACCGCGCCGATCCTGTCGTACGTCAGGAGATCGCTGCGCTCGAGACCGGGTACCGGGTGGGCCGGATGCTGGTCTACCGAGAGGTGCTCCGGCAGGCGCCGGCCGGTTTCTCGGCGGCCACGAAGTGTTTCTGCACCGAGCACGAGCAGCGCGTCGGCGAGTTCACGGCGCGCGTGCTCGGTCCGGCGGCAATGCTCGACACCGAGTGGACCCGACAGCTGGCGTACGGGCCCGGCTACACGATCATGGGCGGGACCTCGAACGTCATGCGCAACATCCTGGGAGAGCGGGTTCTCGGCCTTCCCTCGGGAGCCCCGCATCTGAGGAGTCAGGGGGGGATGCGCGACTTCGCAGCCGCCAGCGAGCAGACTCGGACGGTTGGAGTTCGGACGCCCAAGCGGAGGCGATGATGCGACGGTACGGAGCGGCACTACTCGGGGTGGTGGCCCTGATCCTGGCATCGGCCACGCCGGCCGCGGCGCAGGACGGATGGGAGGTTCCGATCGACACGATCGTCCGGAGCAAGCCCGGCGTCGTGACGGAGCTGGTGATGATCGACGTGCCCGAGGAGCACCAGGGCGCGAGCTGTGATCTCGACGTGATCGGCCAGAACCAGGGCTCGGTCCATCCGGACAACGATCTGCTCGTCCAGACCGGTGACAGCGAGGTCACGGTCGAAGGGGTCGAGGACACCGAGTTCCAGACCACGCCGAAGAGTGTCGAGGTCGTGCTGGGTGCGACCATCACGGTGTCGCTCGTGATGGGCCCGGACGAGCTGTTCAGCGGCGGGTTGACGCTGTCGTTCAACTGCCCGCCTCCGCCCACCACGACGACGAGCACCACCAGCACGACCCAGCCGCCGGTCGCCACCACCGAGGCAACGGTCGTGTTGACCTCCGAGGTCACTGCGGCACCGACCACCGTGGCCGTTCCGACCACCGCCAAGGCCGTCGTGCTCGGCCAGAGGCAGACCGCGGCGCAGCCCCAGGCCCAGGTGCTGGCCTCCACCGGGAGCCGGTCGTGGGAGCTGGCGCTGGTCGCCATGGTCCTGGTCGGTGTCGGCGTCGCCGTGAAGCGCTGGGCCGCTTCGACCGAATAGTCCCCGTCCTCCTCAGGTGAGCACCCGGCCCGGTCCTCCGGTGCCGGGTCGCTCACGTTTTGGGCCCGCCCGAGGTGAGCTACCCTCACAGCAGTGCCATCGACCTCGTCACCCACCCGTGAGAGTCGAGTGAGGGATACTCACTCGACCGCCGAGCAGATTCTCGACGTGGCGCGGGAGCGCTTCGGAGACGACGGATACGACGCCACCTCGGTGGCCGAGATCGCCCGGCGGGTCGGGGTGGTCGAAGGTGCGATCTACCGCCACTTCCCATCGAAGCGTGACCTGCTCCACCAGGTGATCCGTTCGTTCTACGAACCGCTCATCGAGTCGGCCACGGCGGGTGTCGCCGCCATCGATTCCCCGCGGGAGCGGGTCCGGTTCCTGATCCGGCGCCAGCTCGAGGCGATGGCGCACGACCCGCTCCTGTGCCGGCTCATCATCAGCGAGGCCCGATCGTTCGACGACTACTACGAGTCCGAGGTCGCCCAGCTCAGCCGCCGGTACACCTCGCTGTTCGTCGAGGCCTACCGGGAAGGGGTCACACGGGGAATCTTCCGCGACGACGTTCCCGCCGGGCTGGTCCGCGACCTGGTGTACGGCAGCATCGAGCATCTGGCGTGGAGCGCGCTCAGCGGTCATCGCAGCATCGACCTGGACCTGACCACCGACCAGCTGTTCTCGGTGGTCTGCGGGGGGATCGAGCGGTCGGACGCCGACGACCGGCCCGGTTCGCTCGACCGGGACCTGCAGAAGCTGGAGGACGTCGCGACACGACTCGACGCGCTGACGGCGTCGCTCGAGCAGGCCACCTCCGGTTCGCCATGAGCATCCTTCGGTCCAACCTCGATCCCCGCAGCAAGACGTCCTGCCGCCAACCGGGCCGCCATGGAGGCCCACCTGGATCGATACCACGAGCTGGTCGCCCAGGCCGTAGCGGGGGTGGCCAGAACTACCGAACCGCCACCACGACCGCGGCCGGCTGCTCGCGCGGGAGCGGATCGAGCTCCTGGTCGACCCAGATGCGCCGTTCCTCGAGCTCTCGGTCACGGCCGCAGCCGAGACCGAGTTCACCGTCGGCGCCGCCGTGGTGACCGGGATCGGCCAGATCGCCGGAACCGAGTGCATGATCCTGGCCAACGATCCGACCGTGCGAGGCGGCTCCATCAACCCGATCACCGTCCGCAAGATCCTCCGGGCCCTCGCATCTGCCACGAGAACCGGCTTCCGATGGTGTTCCTCGTCGAGTCGGGCGGCGCCGACCTGCCCCACCAGCTGCAGCTCTACCTGGGGGCCGGCGAGATCTTCCGCGACATCACCGCCCTGTCGGCCGCCGCCATCCCGACCATCTCGCTCGTGTTCGGGAACTCGACCGCAGGTGGCGCCTATCTGCCGGGCACGAGCGACTATGTGGTCATGGTCGCCGAGCAGGCCAAGGTCTTCCTGGGTGGCACGCCCCTGGTCAAGATGGCGACGGGCGAGGACGCCGATGAGGAGGAGCTCGGTGGGGCCGAGATGCACTCGACCGTGTCCGGGGTCTCCGACTACTTCGCCACCGACGAGCACGACGCCATCCGCATCGGCCGCCACATCGTGCCCGGGCTGAGCTACCGGAAGCTGGGCCCGCCCCCCGATCAGGCGGCGGCCCGCCCCGCTACGACCCCGACGAGATCCTCGGCATCGTGTCGGCCGATCTCAAGATCCCGTTCCCGGTCCGCGAGGTCCTGGCCAGGGTCGTCGACGACTCCGAGTTCGACGAGTTCAAGCCCCGCTACGGGCCCAACCTGGTCACCGGTTTCGCCCACCTCCACGGCTACTCGATCGGCATCCTGGCCAACGATCGTGGAGTCCTGCTGAACGAGGACGCCAACAAGGCGGCCCAGTTCATCCAGCTGGCCAACCAGGTCGACACCCCACTGCTCTTCGTCCAGAACGTGACCGGCTACATGGTCGGGACCGACTACGAGCAGCGGGGCATGGTCAAGCACGGCTCGCATCAGATCAACGCCGTCACCAACTCGACCGTTCCCCACCTCACGGTGCAGATCGGCAGCTCCTACGGGGCCGGGCAACTACGGCATGGCCGGCCGGCCGTACAACCCCCGTTTCCTGTTCGCCTGGCCGAACGCCAAGACTGCGGTCATGGGAGCCGAGCAGCTGGCCGGCACCCTGTCGCTCGTGGCCAGGGCCTCGGCCGCCGACCGTGGCCTCGGTTCGACGAAGAGGCCGACGCGGCCCGCACCAGGGCGATCGAGGACCAGATCACCAACGAGGAACGGGCGGCATCATGTCGGGCCAGCTCTACGACGATGGCCTGATCGACCCCCGCGACACCCGCGATGTGCTCGCCGTCGCCCTCTCGGCCGTCCTGACCAACGAATGTCGTGGCCAACGGGGCTACGGCGTCTTCCGGATGTAGGCCAGGAACAAGGAGGAGTCGGGCACCGATGATCGAGCGCTTGCTCATAGCCAACCGGGGCGAGATCGCCCGTCGCATCATGGCGACCTGTCGGGCCCTCGGCGTCGCCACCGTCGCCGTGTACTCGGATGCCGATGCCGATGCCGCCTTCGTGGCCGACGCCGATGTGGCCGTGTCGCTCGGCGGCATCACCCCGGCCGAGTCCTACCTTCGCATCGACGCCATCATCGAGGCGGCCGGAAGGACCGGGGCCGACGCCGTGCACCCCGGCTACGGCTTCCTGGCCGAGAACGCCGCCTTTGCCCGAGCGGTCATCGAGGCCGGTTTGATCTGGGTCGGGCCCGTGTCCCGAGGCCATCGACGCCATGGGTTCCAAGCTGGAGGCCAAGGCCAGGATGGCGGCCGCCGGTGTGCCACTGCTCGGTTCGGCCGACCTGACCGGGATGTCCGATGACGGGTCACCGCAGCCGCCGCCGACATCGGTTATCCGGCGCTGATCAAGGCTTCGGCCGGTGGCGGTGGCCGAGGCATGCGTATCGTGACCGAGCCGGGGAGCTGATCGAGGCCGTCGCCGGCGCGGCCAGGGAGGCCGAATCGGCCTTCGGTGACGGCACGATCTATGCCGAGCGCTACGTCTCGCCCTCTCGCCACGTCGAGGTGCAGATCTTCGGCGACCACAGCGGTCGGGTGGTCCACTTCGGCGAACGGGAGTGCTCGATCCAACGTCGTCACCAGAAGATCATCGAGGAGGCGCCGAGCGCCAGCCTCGACGACGCCACCCGGCCGGCCCTGCACCAGCGGCGGTGCGGGCCGGGGAGGCCATCGGCTACGCCGGGCGGGTACCGTCGAATTCCTGACGACGGCACACGGGGGCGGCGACGCGGTCCCGCGCCAGTTCTTCTTCTTGGAGGTCAACACCAGGCTCCAGGTCGAGCACCCGGTCACCGAGGAGGTGTTCGGGGTCGATCTGGTCCGCCTCCAGCTCGAGGTTGCGGCCGGTGGCCTCGTGCCGTCACAGGAGTCGATCGGATCCCCGGTCGGCCACGCCATGGAGGCCAGGCTCTACGCCGAGGATCCGACCAATGATTTCCTGCCATCGACCGGCACGGTGCGGGCCTTTTCCGTGCCCGGCATCGGTGCCGGAGGTGTCCGTCTCGACAGCGCCATCGACTCCGGCTGGCGGGCGAGGTCAGCCGCTTCTACGACCCGATGATGGCCAAGGTGATCGTGCAGGCGCCGACCAGGCACGCGGCGGACCGTCGGCTTCGCCACCGCCTTGGCCGGAACGGTGGTCGACGGCATCGCCTGCAACCGTGAGCTGCTGGTCAGGACCCTTCGCCACCCGGAGTTCCTCGGCGATCAGGGCGACAGCGAATTCCTCGTTCGCAACGACCCGGCCGAGTCGCCCGGCCCCTGCTCGACGGCGTC
>CAWCAL010000020.1:0-116099 GCA_963793475.1 uncultured Acidimicrobiales bacterium | reverse complement strand
GTCTGCTCAGATCACTGAGGTAGTCGGAGTCCTCCGCGGCAGGGCGGTCATTGATGGGGATGGAGGGGTTCTGTGGGTTAGGAGCCGAGGCGTTCTGTGGGTTGGACGCCGAGGGGTTCTGTGGGTTGGACGGGAAGTGATGGCGACGAGGGTGACGGTGGCGAGGGTGGCGCTCAGGAGCCCCGTGAGGAGACGGCGATTGCGCACGGAGCGGGGGGGAGCAGCGAACGGGGTGGTGGCGTCGCGACGGTCAATGCTCAAGTCCGGCGTGATGATCCGCCAGGTTGTCCTCGGGGTCGCGTCGGGCCGTCCGCGGATGCGGCGGGCGGAGGTGGCGACCAGGCCCGGGAGATAGAGGACGACAGCGGCGATGACGAAGAGAACAGCGCTGGCGATAGCGGTGACTGCGGTGGCAACAGCGCGCCGGACAGCCCAATCAACACGGTCGAGTACGCCGGGGAAGACGTGGTAGGCCTCGGTCAGTACGGCTGCGGCTGCGATCAGAGCGAGGCAGGTGGCGAGGTCGGCTGCTCGCCACCACGAAAGGCCTGCAGCGGCGAGAAACGGAAGAGCGAGGCCGGCGGTCGCAGTGATACGTCGGGGGTGGCTTGGCCAGGGCTCGAAAGGTCCGAGTGCCGCGTGGGCGACGATGGTGGCGAGGATGGCGACGGCTGCGGGGGTGTGGCCCGTGGTCGGGCTGGCCAGCATGATTCCGCCGCCCGCGGCGATGGCCGTGAAGAACCAGCCGGCGAGCCAGCGAGGTCGCATTGGAAGCGTTGCAGCGACGACCAAGGAGGCGACAGCTATGCGTACCGCTCCTGCGTGAGCGTAGGAGCCGAGCGACCATGCTTGAGCCACGGGGCCTGCGGAACCGAGTAGCCAAGACCCCACAACCACGCCCACCGCACTCCGGCCGACCCGCAGTCTCGGAGTGGCCGCGGCCGGAGCAGGCCAAGGACCGACAACATCACGCACGTCTGACCACCCGACTCGCCGCCAACCCAGAACCCTGAGGATGGCCGACTGCGGCGCGCTCGACGAGACAGTTTTCCAGCACCAAGAGATCGAGTCCTGCCTCGCGGGAAGCACCGAGGGCGTCCTCGGGCGTGCATACGATTGGTTCGCCACTTCGATTGAACGAGGTGTTCAGGACCACCGGGCATCCCGTTTGCCGGTAGAACGCCGTCAGAAGCCGGTGGAAGTCGGAATCGTCGGACTGCGCCACAGTCTGGACGCGGGCGGACCCGTCCACGTGAGTGCAGGCGGGGATATCCGATCGAGACCGTCCGAGGATCTCCGGAAACGACCCGACGTCGTGCTCCGCTGGTCGCTCGACATCTCCGGCCGATCGAACCCGGGCGGTCAACAGCATGTAGGGCGACGGTTTCCCGAGGTCGAACCACTCCGTTGTCATCTCGGCCAGTACAGCCGGGGCGAAAGGACGAAAGTCCTCCCGGTCCTTCACGGTGCGGTTCAGGCGGTCGACCACCTCCGGCTTTCGCGGATCGGCAAGGATCGACCGGCTCCCGAGTGCCCGTGGCCCGAATTCCATTCGACCCCGGAACCAGCCCACGACCAAACCGGATGAGAGCGCTCGCGCGACCGTACCGCACAATCGATCCAGATCGGGCTCGCTGGTGAAGGGGATCCCCTGGTCGACCAGCCATCTAGCAATCTCATCATCGCTGAAGGCAGGCCCGAGCCGTGCGTTGCCCATTCCGTCCCCTGTCCGCGCTTTGCGCGGTTGATCGTCAAGGTTGTGCCATGCCCAGAGTGCGGCGCCGAGTGCGCTTCCGTCATCGCCGGCAGCTGGTTGCACCCAGACCTCGTCGAATGGGCCATCCTCCATGAGCCTCGAGTTGGCAACGCAGTTGAGGGCGACTCCACCGGCCAGCGCAACTGACCGCTCCCCCGTGAGTTCGAACGCATGATGGGCCATCTTCAGGACGGAATCCTCGAGGATCCGCTGGATCGAGCATGCGATGTCGGCTTCCCTCGCAGTCAGAGGTTCATCGGGCGTACGTGGTGGCCCATCGAGCAGCCGGGCGAGGCGCGGATGGGTCATCCTGTTGCCGGCCCGGAAGTCGAACCAGCGCTGATCAAGGTGGATCGACCCGTCCTCCGCAACATGGATCACTCGGTCGCGCAGCACGCGTTCGTATCGTGGCTCGCCGAAGGGAGCGAGACCCATGAGCTTGTATTCGCCGTCGTTGACCGCGAAACCGCAGTAGAAGGTGAACGCCGAGTAGAAGAGCCCGAGCGAATCCGGGAACCATATCTCGCGTTCGCGGCTCGATGCGGTGCTGGGATCCCCAACTGATGGAGCTCGTAGCCCATTCTCCCAGCCCGTCAAGAGTGAGGATTGCAGCGTGCTCAAACGGGGATGGATAGAAGGCCGCCGCCGCGTGGCTTCGATGGTGTTCAACGAATCGGACTCCGGGAGAACGGAAGCCCAGGTCAGCGAGAGCGCGATCAATCCGGTAGCCGGCCCACAGCTTGGAGCACGTCCAGAGCGAAACCGCGCTCCGCAGAGTCGGGAACCCACGTGGACCGACACGTGCGTGGGTCCGCAAGACCCGCTCGTACGTCGTGAACGGCTTGCTGTAGAAGGTCACGGCCGACAAGTCGTTCGCTCCGATGCCGGCTTCCTCGAGGCAGTACGCAATGGCACGAACGGGAAGAGACGCATCGTGCTTCACTCTAGAAAATCGTTCCTCAGCGGCCGCCGCGACCACCTGTCCGTCCAGGATCAGGGCGGCCGCCGCGTCGTGGTAGTCCACGCTGATGCCCAATGAAGCGTCGGCCACACAGGACAGACTACAAGCAACCCCTCGTCAGTGCTGTGGGTCGCGTCGGCAACCCAGGCCGGCGACACTCCGACGAGCAGGCAACCTCGCATGCCTGACTGCCGAAAGGTAGCACCACTGCGGCTTGGGGCGCCGAGAAGCGCCACCTCACGAACCGCACATCGCCTCATGTCGATGGACGAACACGTCCGCAGGGCTGATCTGGCGGCCGCCGCCTGACAGGCAAGCGATGCGGGCCCGCTGCTCAGAACATCGCGTAGACGGCTGTTGGTGCAACAGACCTGCGTTGCACTCACAACGAGTGAGGCGAAAGCCAGAACCATCGCTAGCGCCGGGATCCACCACAGCCCAGTTCGCACCGAGTAGCGCCCGATGTCAGCGCTCACACGGACGCCGTGTCTCAGGAAGAGGATCAGTTGCCCTTCGACTCGTGGGGCGTCTGGATGAGGCACGTCGGCCAACGGGTTCGAGAAGGCTCTTGCCACCAGCCGATCTTAGCGAACGAGCAGCATTGGCCGAGTAGGTGTGTGAAGCGACGGCGATCAGCCCGCAGCGCAAGACCGCTGTTCAGGGCTCGCCATCAGTCCGGCTCGATCTCGAGCGCCGGACCGGTCCAGGGCGGTTGCTCGTCGCGCGCCAGCAGGCAGTCCTCGAGCACCAGCCAGTCCATGTCGGTGGTCATGAAGCAGCGGTAGGCGTCCTCGGGCGTGGCCACGATGGGCTCGCCGCGGACGTTGAACGAGTGTTGACCAGCACCGGGCAGCCCGGTCCGGCGTCGAAGGCGGCGAGGATCCGGTGGAGCGCGGGGGCCTGCTCGGTCGTCGACGGTCTGGATCCGGGCCGAGCCGTCGACGTGGGTCACCGCCGGGATCGCCGAGCGGACCTCGGCTGAGCCGACCTCGGTGACGGTGTCGCCGGAGCCGGGATCGTGCGGCAGGCTCCACCCAGTCGCCGACGGCACCGGGGCCACGAAGGTCATGTAGGGCGACGGCCCGTCGAGGTCGAACCACTCGTCGGCGTGCTCGGCCAGCACCGCCGGAGCGAACGGCCGGAAGCCCTCGCGCTTCTTGACCTTCAGGTTCAGCGTGCGCTGCATCGTCGGGGTCGCGGGCATCGGCCAGGATCGAGCGGTGGCCCAGCGCACGCGGGCCCGAACTCCATGCGTCCCTGGAACACAGCCACGACCTTGCCCGTCGGCCAGCAGTTCGGCGACCCGTCGGCGCGGGCCTCGGGATCGGCGATGCGCTCGTGGGGCCGGTCTGCGGCGAGTCAGCTCGGCGGCGATGCGGTCCGCCGTCGAAGCCGGGGCCCAGGTAGGTGCCCGACATCGCATCGGGGACCTCGGGGCGTTCGAGGCTGGCCCAGGACCTCGTGCCAGGCCCACAGCGCGCACCCGAGCGCGCTGCCGGCGTCGCCCGCGGCGGGCTGGACCCAGATGTCCTCGAAGGGCCCTTCGCGGAGCAGCCGCCCGTTGGCCACGCAGTTGAGCGCCACGCCGCCGGCCAGCACCAGGTTCGGGCTCGCCGGTCAGCTCGCGGGCGGTGCGGGCCATGCGCAGACGACCGCCTCTCGATGACCTCCTGGATCGACCGGGCCAGGTCGCACTCGCGCCGGGTGATCGGTGCCTCGGGCTGCCGGGCGGGCCCGTCGAAGAGCGTCGTCGAAGCGCCGCGTTGGTCATCCGCCGCCCGGCCAGGTAGTCGAAGTAGCGCAGGTCGAGGCGGATCGAACCGTCGTCGCGACAGGTCCACCAGCTCGTCGAGGATCCGGTCGACGTAGCGCGGCTCGCCGAACGGCGCCAGGCCCATCAGCTTGTACTCGCCGGAGTTGACCCGGAACCCGCAGTGGTAGGTGAACGCGGAGTAGAGCAGGCCGAGCGAGTCGGGGAAGCGCTGCTCGCGGAGCAGCTCGACCGGTCGGCCCGCGCCCGACGCCGATCGAGCTGGTGGCCCACTCGCCGACGCCGTCCATGGTCAGGATCGCAGCTCGCTCGAAGGGCGAGGGGAAGAACGCGGCAGCCGCGTGGCTGACGTGGTGCTCGGCGTAGAAGAGGTCGTCGGGCATCGCGTACCCGAGGCTGCCGGATGCCGCGCTCGATCTCGAGCGAGGTCCACAGCTTGCGGTTGCGACCACTCGGCCATGGCGTCGGCGAACGTGCGGATCCCCTTCGGGCCGGCGGCCACGTAGCTCTTGAGCACTCGCACGAAGGTGGTCAGGGGCTTCTCGTAGTAGGCGACCGCGGTCGAGGCCGTCGGGCTCCACCTCCGCCTCTCGCCAGGCAGTAGGCGATGGCGTCGAGCGGGAACGCCGGGATCGTGCTTGATGCGGCTGAACCGCTCCTGCTGGGCGGCGGCGACGACCTCGCCGTCGCGCACCACGGCGGCAGCGGCGTCGTGGTAGAAGGCGCTGATCCCCAGCACGGTGGTGGGCCGGTCGGTCATGGTGGGGTCCCGACGTCAGCCTTGGGTGCGTTGGGTCAGCACGACCGGCACCTCGGTCGCCGCGTGGGTGACTGCGCGGTCATCAGGCGGGATACCCAGGGCTTCGGGCCACTCCGGGTGAGGCCGTTCTCGATCTCAGAGCGGCGAGTTGCTCGTGCCAGACCGCTGAGGCGGCTGCCCGTGATGGTCTGCTCGACCTCGGGAGTCCGTCGGTCGAGGGCCTCGACCACCTCCGAGAGCGCCGAGGGCGTCAGGTGGTAGAGGCTGTGCTCCTCGGGGAACCGCACGGTGTTGATCGACACGTCGAGCGCTCGCTCCTCCGCAAGCATCAAGAGCTCGGGGAACGTGGTCCAGTTGTCGGTCATGAGGCAGTGGGCGAGGTTCATCCCTGCGCCCCGATCGGCAACGATGGCGGCGAAGCGATCGATGTTCGCCAACACATCCTCGAACGATGCCCCGACCCGGATCCGCTCGTAGACCTCGGCAGTTCCCCCGTCGAACGAGACCGAGATCCAGGGAGTCGACCGAGTGCAGGACGCGCTCGACGCGGTCGTTGAAGACCGTGCCGTTGGTGACGACGTTCATCACCAGTCCGGGGGCACCGTGCTGGGCGAGCAGGTCCATGATGCGGAGCGAGGGACGAGCCAGGAACGGTTCGCCTCCGACGAAGTTGGCCTCGCGAAGGTGGGGGATGAAGGTGACCAGCTCGTCGTAGAAGCGCTCGGGGTAGGCGTGCTCGAGCGGGGCCCGGTGCTCGCGCTGGGATCGGATGGCCGACGACCAGTCCCCGTTGCACATGAGGCACTGGAGGTTGCAGGTGTTGGACACGGCGAACTCGAGCAGGCGAGGCCACGCGCGGCCGCCGGTGCCACCCGGCAGGGCGCGAGTCGTAGGGGCGGGTGAAGTGGGCGCTGGGAGGCACCTCGGCCCGTTGCCAGGCGCAGAAGTCGCAGCCCTTGCTGAGGTCGTCGGCCGCCAGCGCCGCTCGAAGGGTGGCGGTCGCCTCGCCGTCCCAGATCTCCCGCAGCGTGTGGGTACGGATGTCGCCGAGCAGGTGGTCGGTGTTCTGGCAGCACGCCCGGACCTGGCCGAACTGGTCGAGGTAGAGCGAGGTGAGCGGCGCGTAGCAGGCCGACCACTGCCACTGCTTGGCGAGGTCTCGCCCGTCGTCGCTCGCCACCTCGGCACGCCGCGGCTGCGGGCCCGCCGAGCCATGGCTGCGCACCTCGGCCGCCGTTGCGTCGACGCCGTGGCGAGCCCGCGTCGGGCGTAGCGCAGCAGTACGACCGGCAGCGGCGGCCTGGTCGAGGCCATCAGAAGAGCGTGTAGGCAGCCGTCGGCAGCGCAGTCGAGGTGGTCGTGACCGCCATCGCGACGAGCACCAGCAGGGTCACGACCGGGAACAGCCACCACAGCCGCTGCTCCGCTCCATATCGAGCCACCTCTCGTCCGAGGCGCCAGCTGTGACGGAGTCCGGAGTCGCACGCGGGTGCCTATCCCGAGCGGGGCCAGGAAGCGCGCCTTCGGCCATGGCCGCATCGTACCGGTAGTCCGGTCACCCGTTCCCCTCGTACCAGGCTCGCACCTGCGGGCCGAGGTGCTCCCAGATGGCCTCGGCCACGATCCGGGCGCCCTCCTCGTTGGTGTGACCGCCATCGATGAAGACGTCGCCGTGCCCGTCGAGGCTGTCGCTGATGTCGACGGTGGGGTCGGTGAGCTGCTCGATGGCTCGTCAACTCAGGCGGGCCCTGGTAGGCCATCGGTTGCCAGAAGAGGACCGGTTCGACGCCGGCTCGCTCAGCGATGTCGAGGGTCAGCTGCTTGCCTCGTTCGTAGACACGACCTGCGTCGAGTGCCGTCCTGCTCGGTGGTCGAGTAGTTGTAGATGTTGCCGTCTCGGCCCACCTCCTGGCCCCGGGTGAACCCGTCGTCGAACCCCCCGTCCGGTCGACTCGCTCCGGCTCCTCCTCCTGTGCGGAGGCGGCCGACGACGATCTCCGATCGCACGTAGCGGACCACCTTGTGAAGCGCCGAGTGCTGCCGGTACGCGTCGACGGCGGCGGCCCAGAGGGCGGGGCTGGAAGAGGCGGCACCGGGAGTGTCGGGAACCTGGGTCACGATCCTGGTCCCGAGGAGCTTGTCGGAGTACTGGTAGGTGAGCGTGTGGGTCGGGACGGGTTCCTCGATGAGCGACTGGGAGGTGATTTCGTTGGCGCCGTCGTAGAACACGGCCACGTCGGGGGCATCCAACAGTTCGATCTGTTGCTCGAACAAGACCATCTCCTGGAAGTGAGTCCATCCCCGCTGGCCGTAGTTGGCGATTCGGATCGGCACGCCCTGGTCCTCGGCGATCCGAGCCAGCCACGAGGCGATGGTGTAGTCGTCCCGTTGGCCTTCGCCCCAGGTCGTCGAGCCACCGAACATCCACACCGTCGGCTGGTCGTCCGGGCCTCCCTGGGCCTCGTAGCTGCGACGGACCCAGCCGTCGAGGTTCACGTACTGCGACGAGAAGTCATAGGGCCGGTACTCCGTGAACGGCCAGTACCCGCCAAGGGTCTTCTGAATGTCGGTGAAGTACTGCTCCCGCCACGGGTAGCCAGCCATGGCCGGAACGTCGTTACGCGGGTCTCGAGAGCGTCTCGCCCTGGTACACGGGCGCCGCGCTGGGGGTCAGACCCACGACCGGATCGGGGTCTTCGTCCGTGATCGGATCCCATGCCCAGCCGACGAGGTAGTTCGCCCCGAGCAACAGGGTTGCGGCCCCGACGGCGAGGACCAGCCGACCGGTGAGCGACCGTCCGCCCGGGCGGTCCGGCAGGTCGGAGCCGAGTCTTCTCGCCGACGGGTTCTGGGCGGCCGGGACGGCGGGTGCCCACTTCGTCCCTGGTGCTGTCGGGGTGGCCAGCGGGCTGCGGCGTCGGATCGTCGTCCACAGCCAGGCCGGGAGGATGAGGACGAGGTAGGTGGCGACGCCGAGCACAGCGGCGAGCGCTCGGACGGCCCAGGCGACCGCGGTGCCGATCCAGTGGTGCACCGGCACGCCGAGTGCGATGAACAACCCGAACACCACGCCGATTGCGGCGAAGGTCGGCGCACGCCCGGAGTCGAAGACCACAGCGAGCACGCTCGCGATCCCAAGTGGAATGAGCGCAGGCATCCAGCGCGTCCACCCCGCTTGGTCTCGGTCCTCGACCACTGTCCCCCCGCATCCGGCGAACCGCGATTGTAGGCTCGGCGGCGTGGCTGGTGGAGGGTCGCCGGAGACGGCCGGTACTCTTACACCCCGATGAGCACGAGTCGCGCATTGGTGCGGTCCGACCGATGGTGGCGGCACAAAGTCCCGCCCGTCGTCGCTGTGGCGGCGATCTCGATCGGACTGAACTCAGAACCCGCCACGGTTCGCGACCTGCGTGACCTGGTGCTGGTGCTGGTGTCGGTGGTGGGGGTCGCGGCGTTCGGCCACCTGGTCAACGACTGGTCCGACATCGAGGCCGATGCCCGAGGCGGCAAGACCAACCTGCTGGCCCAGCTGACAGCTTCGGGCCGGTTGCGACTCGTGGCTGCATCGCTGCTGTTGGGGCTCGCCCCTTGGTGGTGGTTGCCACATCGACCTGGGGCTCGAGCGGCACTCGCCGTCGAGATAGCGCTCCTCATCGCCTACTCGGTGCCGCCCATCCGTTTGAAGGCCCGGGGCTGGATGGGGGCGGTGGCCGACGCCTCCTACGCCTACGCCGTGCCGTTCGTCCTGGTGTTCCTGTTGTTTGCGCCCGACGATCGCAGCGGCGGCCACATCGCTGCAATCGCGGTACTTGCCACGTGGGGGATGCTCGGAGGGCTCCGCGGGATCCTCTGGCACCAACTCGACGATCTCGAGGCCGATCGGGCCGCCGGCGTGGCGACCTTCGCCGCTCGTCTGGGCCGCCGCCGGACCGAGACGGTCGTGGCATCCGTGCTCCTCCCGTTCGAGATGCTTGCGGGTCTGGCTCTGGTCGTGCTGGCCGACACCCCCTGGTTGCCCTGGATCATCGGAGCGTTCCTGGTCTGGCGATGGTTCCAGGTGATGCTGATGTGGGACCCGCCGCTGGAGCTCGCCCGCCTGCGCCACCGCCGCGACCGCGTCGAGATCGTCGGTTTCGCCTTCGCCAACGAGTTCGTCGAGCGCTGGCTCCCGATCGCGGCGCTCGTGGCCCTGGCCGCTGGTTCCTGGTGGTGGTGGCTGGCCGTGGCCGTCTACTTCCTTGCTTTTCCGAACGCGCCTCGAACCTTCCTGGTCCAGGACCTCTGGCTGATCCCGGATGCGGCGCAGCGGCTGGCTCTCTCTCTGGGGGACCGAACCGAGATCCGCAAGGTGGCCGACCGTCGGCGAGCTCGGATCGCCGACGGTGCACCGGCGCTCGACCATGCGACCGCCGGGCGCTTCGTCTTCGTCGTGTGTGGTCCTCGATCCCAGGTGCTCACGCTCCGCACGGCGATTCGTCACCTTCGGCCGGTGACCCGGGCCGAGATCTGGGTGCTCACCGACCGGCGCCGCAACGAGCAGGTGATCGACATCGAGGGCGTCGATCACCTGGTCGACGTGGCCACCCCCGGTGATCTCGACGATCATCAAGCGTCGATCTGGCTCAAGACCTCGCTGCACCGCCACCTGCCCGTCGGCGAGTGGTGCTACCTGGACAGCGACATCATCGCAACCGTCCCCGGTGTGGACAAGGTGTTCGCCGAACGGCAAGGGCCCGTGGCGTTCGCATCCGACCTGATGATCCTGGAGAACTCCGTCGACCGGTTCAGCCCCTGGGCGATGACCTGCGACTGCCTCGGCCATGGCGAGGAGCATTCCTGCGGCCACCTGCGCGAGCAGCTGCTCGAGCGTTTCGGTCTGGAGGTCCCCGGAGACTGGCTCCACTGGAATGGCGGGGTCTTCCTCTTCGGCCCCGAGAGCGCAGCATTCCTCGACCTCTGGCACGAACGAGCGGTGGCATCCTTCGGGTGGCCGGAGTGGAAGACTCGGGACCAGGGAGCGTTGATCGCCACCGTGTGGAGTCTGGGACTGGCGGAACTCCCTCGGATCTCACCGGAGTTCAACTTCATCGCCGACCTCGGCAACTACGACCTCTGTCTCAACAGCACCCGTGGCTGGGCCCATCACCCCTCAGGACGCTGGTACGACCCGAAGCTCCTCCATCTCTATACGAGCCCGCTCGAGGATCCGGACTGGGACCTGGGGGCGGACGTCGAGGCGGTGGTCATCAGGCAGAGCCGGATCCATGTCTACCGATGGGAGCGTGGGGAGCTTGCGGCCCGAATGAGGGGGCGCGTCAGCGACACGACGGGACGCGTCTTCATCGATGTGCGGGCGCGGGCTGTCGACGCAGCGTGGGATTTCCGGGCGCGGGCTGTCGACGCATGGTGGGCGGCGCGATCCAGGCGCGACCAGCTCGAGGATTGGGCTCACGCCGCAGTTGACCAGGGTCGGCGCGTCGCCAACTGGGCTCGGTGCTGGTTCGACCCGAGACGTCTCACTCCGGCCCGAGTGTCTCGTGGCGTCCGGCGACGCCTCGGCCACGACGTGTCGCACCTCCCGATCCCCGGGATCACGGAGGTCGAGCCGCAGCGCGTCGGCCACCCGGGGCGTGACTGATGTGCGGGATCGCCGGGGTCATCGGTCCCGGGGCTGAGCAGCACGGCGACGCGCTCGACCGAATGCTCGGCGCCTTGGCGCATCGGGGACCTGACGAAGGCGGCACATGGTCCGGTCCGGGCGCACTGCTCGGCGTCCGCCGCCTGGCGATCGTGGACCCGGTCAACGGGCACCAGCCGGTGGTCGACGAGGGCGCCGGCGTGGTGGTCGTGGCCAACGGCGAGATCTACGGACACGACCGCATCCGGGCTCGCCACCCGGGCCACCCCTACCGGTCGGGGTCGGATATCGAGGTCATCCCGGCCCTCCATCGGGCCCACGGCCCACGGTTCCTCACCCATCTCCCCGGCACGTTCGCCCTCGCCCTCTGGGAGCAGGGTCCCGGCCGCCTCACCCTGGCTCGAGATCGGTTCGGTGAACGACCGCTGTACTGGGCGCAGGCTGGCGACCTGCTGGTGTTCGCCTCTGAGCCGGCTGCTCTTGCCGCCTCAGAGCTGGTGCGAGTCGAGGTGGACCGCGAGGTGCTGGCGCACGTCGTACGGCAGGGGTACGTACCACCCGGCCGGTCGATCTGGCGGGGCATGTCCTCGTTGCCTCACGCCTCGGCCCTCCGCTGGACCGAGGCGGACGGCGCAGTCGTCGCCCGATGGTGGTGGCCGCCCGAGGTTGCGCCGCGCCGGGCAGCGCAGAGGGACCCGGTGGGGTGGTTCCGACGGGAGCTCGACCGAGCCGTGCAGGATCAGTTGGTCGCCGACGCCCCGGTGGGCACGTTCCTCTCGGGTGGCATCGATTCGTCCACCGTCGCATCCCTCGCTGCCCGCCATCATCCGCACATCGCAGGCTTCGCCTTCGACATGCCCGGCGACAGCGAGCTGCCCCACGCTCAGGCTGTTGCGAACCGGCACGGCATCGACCTCCACGTCTTCCGACCAGCGGGGGTGGACCTCGTCGGCGCGCTCCACGATGTGGCGCGGGTCTGGGGTGAGCCGTTGGGCGACTCCTCCACCGTGCCGACCCTGCTTCTCAGTCGTTTCGCACGCGACTCGGTCAAGGTCGCCCTGACCGGCGACGGAGCCGATGAGCTCCTCGGTGGCTACCTGTGCTGGACCCGTTCCTACCTCGACCCCAACGATCCGGCGCGGTCGGCAGCCAAGCGACGGTGGTGGTCACGGCGGGTGGCGATTCCCCCTGGCCCAGCGGTTGCCCGTCGCTATGCGGATTTTCGCTCGTACTTCACTCCCACGGAGCTGACCGCGCTCGGTGTGGCCCCGCTGTCCGGCGACGATGTCGAGTTGGACGCATTCCACCGAGGAACGGCTGACGACATCTCCCGATTCGACCTCGACCACTACCTTCCGGGCGACATCCTGGTGAAGACGGATCGTGCGTCGATGGCTGCCAGCCTCGAGGTGCGTGCGCCCTTCCTCGACGTCGCGGTGGCCGAGGGCTGCCTTCGCCTTCCCGCACGCTGGAAGGTGGATCACCGGACGGAGAAGATCCTGCTCCGCGAGGCGTTCGCGGATCTCCTGCCCCCAGAAGTGGTGACCCGCCCCAAGCAGGGATTCGGCTCCCCGATGGACCGCTGGCTCACCGATCCGGCCGTGTCGGAACTGGTGCGCTGTGAGCTCACCGACGCCTCATCGCCGGTTGCCGAGCTCCTCGACCCGGAGGCGCTGGCCCGGTACGCGACCGGGACCGGCCAACAGACATGGACGCTGCTCACCGTGGCCCTGTGGTGGCGCCATCACCGCGCTCTCACCGCTCGCTCGGGGGTCTCGCGTTGAGCACGAGCCCCGATCCCATCCCCTGGTGCCACGCCCCGACCTCGGCGCTCTATTTCGACCCGCTGGGATACGTCTATCCGTGCTGCACGGGTCGGCAGCCCCTGGGGCGGATCGGGTCTGGGTCCGGCCGGCGTCTGCGGGAGATCTGGAACGGCGCAATACGAGCGTCGGTCGAGGCGGCGGTCGCCGCCGCCGATCTCAGCCGGGGGTGCGCAGATTGTGCGCAGGCTGCGGAGAGCGCTGGGCGGGATGCGGCGTTGGCGGTTCACTTCGACCGCTGGGGAACGCTCCAGGGTGACGGTCCCGTCGACCTCGAGTTCGCACTGTCCAACACCTGCAACCTGCAGTGCGTGATGTGCAATGGGATGCTCTCCTCGGCCATCCGCTCGCAGCGCGACCACGACCCGCCGCTGCCCGCGGTCTACGACGACCGGTTCTTCGACGACCTCGCCCAGCTGCTTCCCGGAGTGCGGCGGGTGGCGTTCAAGGGTGGCGAGCCCTTCCTGGCACGAGAGGCTCGGCGCGTGATGGACCTGCTGATCGAGCAGGGGTCGACAGCGGAGATCAAGATCACGACCAACGCCACCGTATGGTCGGATCGAGTGGAGCACTACCTCCGGGAGTTGCGGATGGAGCCGATCGTGTCCATCGACGCCATGGATCCGGAGGTCCTCGAGGCGGTTCGGGTGGGTGCGCACGCCGATCATCTCTGGGAGAACGTCGCGCGGATCGAGCGGGTCGCCCGAGAGGTCGGCCGCACGCTGACCTTCTCCTACTGCTTCATGCCCGAGACCTGGCAGGAGCTGGCACCGTTGCTGGTCGAGGCGGAGTCCCGGGGCGCCTATGTGGCCGTGGCGCACGTCAGCCAGCCCCCGGACCAATCGCTGCTCGGCCTCGATGTCTCCGACCTGACCCGGATCAGGTCGGAGATGGCCGCTCGGGAAGCGCGCCTCGAAGACCTCCGCCCGGAGAATCGAGAGGCCTGGAATCAGGCGCTGGCCTGGGTCGACTACTGCGCCGAAGGCCGCCGGGAGGCGCAGCGCGAGATCGCTGTCGAGCTATCGTCCGGGCGGGACGACCCGCCAGCGTCCGATCGACCGGCACCGGGCAACACTCGGCCCGAGGCCGACCTTGCCGAGCTTCGCGGTTGGAGTGGAGCCGGATCGCTGGTTGTCCACGCCACCGACGGCCTGGTCACCGGGGTGTCGATGCCCGACTGGGCCGGCGGGCGGGATCTGGACATCGTCGGTCGCCGAGTGGACGTCGTCCAATCGATGCTGACCCAGCTGGTCGGCGCAGAGCTCGAGCCCGACATCGACGAGATGGGTCACATGGCGACCACCCCTGCCGGCGAGGTGGCGGTTCGAGCCGTCTACTTCGGCATGGGAGCCGACCTGGAGGTGCACCTCGCCCTGTCGCCCGCAGCCAGGGCGAGGGTGCTCGCCGCAGGGAGCTGAGATCAACGCGACCGACGGAGAGCCCCGACGACTCCACGCTTCCTGAGGGCCGGGGTGCCTCAACGGTTCGTATCGGCTGAGCGCTCCGCGAGGTCAGGTCCCGGCGTCGGCCCTTGGCTCTGCCGGGGTGTGGACGAAGACACCGGACCGGCCGGCCGCAGGCCCCTCGAAGGCCGTGGCCACGATCTCCCTCGGACCGGTGGGCAGCTCGATGATGACGGCGAACCGGCCCGCACCGCCGTCGAGCGGAGGGAGCGCAACCACCGTCGTCGCCCCGAGCCGATCCTCGATCGCCCCACTCAACTGCTCAATCTCGGTGCCCACCCACCCCGTGCTGCCCAACCACTCCCAGCCCGGCGGCGCATCAACCGCAGTGATCACGCCCTCGTCGATGAACAGCTCGAGGAGCTCACCATCCGACTCGCGCCGGACCACTTCACGCAGCGCCCGCAACGCATCGTCGTCGAGCACCGGAGACGGCGGTGACGCAGGCGCTCCCGGGAGGCCGTGGACCGGCCCGAGGTGGGCCCCCGGAGAGCTGATGGTGTCGAGCCGCTGCGCGAGCGACGCCACATGCCCGTTCCAGACGTCGAGCCGCTGACCGGTGAGGTCGACCTCGGTCGCCTGCATCGACGCGACGATCGGAGCGAGCTGCTCGGCATCGAGCTGGTAGAGGCTGGCCTCGGCAGGAAACCGCACCACGTTCACACCCACGAACAGATCGCGACCCTCGGCAAGAGCCAACAGGTCGGCGAACTCGTGCCAGTTGGTGGTCATGAGACAGTGCGCGAGCGACACCGCGCCAGATCCGAGCCCTTCGCCGAAGTGGTCCAGGTTCTCGATGACCTCGTCGAAATGGGCGCCGACACGGATGGCGTCGAAGGTGGCAGCGCTCGCACCGTCGAGCGACACCACGATCGAGGGATCGAGCAGCTCGATGATGCGACGAACGCGCTCGGTGTAGATGGTGCCGTTGGTGGTGATCGTGACCCGGGGCGGGTCAGCCAGCTCGGCCAGCATCTCCATCACCCGCAACGGCTCACGACCCAGGAACGGCTCACCGCCCAGGAACGCGACCCGGTCGAGATGAGGAACGAACTCGGCGAGCTGCTCGTAGAACTCCTCGCCATAGACCTCCGGGATGGGATCACGGCCCTCGCGCTTGGCCCGGATGGTCGAGGACCAGTCGCCGTTGCACATCACACAGGCCAGGTTGCAGGTGTTCGTCAGCGAGAACTCCATGTGGCTGGGCCAGCGGGGCCGACGGTCCTCGGGACGCAGCTCGTCGTACTGCCGGGCGAACAAGATCGCCTCGTTGCCCTCCCGCACCTGCCACTCACAGAAATCGCAACCCGCCGAGAAGTCGTCGCTTTCGAGGGCCGTCCGCAGGTGCTCGGCCTCGGCCGATTCCCAGATCTCCCGGATCGACTGACGGCTCACATCACCCAGGTAGACACCCGTGTTCTGGCAACACGCCCGCACCTTGCCGAATTGATCGAAGTACATCGACGAGTGCGGCGCGTAACACACCGACCAACGCGGCAGCTCCGGAACCAGGTGGCTCATTCGTTCATCTTGCCCTGAAGTCGCCGGCCTTGTGCACAGCGCCGAGAGCAGCGGTGGCACGGACCCGGCCACCAGCGGGCGAATCGGGTCGCGATTGCCTACCCTGGGCCCCCGCTCTCCGGATCGATCGAAAGGCTGGTGTGAGATGCGTATTGCGCTCGTCCAGTGCCCGGCATGGGGCGCCCTGCCGCCACTTGGCCCAGCTGCCCTCAAGGCCTATGCGAATCAGCACGGCCACGAGGCCAAGTGCTTCGACCTGAACATCCAGTTCCACAACGCCCATCGAGCGGGCCAGCGCGACGACAGTGGCGCAGCCTATGGCGGCCCGGACCCGTGGGGTGCCGACTCCTACGATCAGTGGTCGCTCGACTACAGCTGCTGGGATCGGATCAGGTTCGACAAGAGCTCGCCGTTCAACGATCAGCCGTTGCCGTTGGACGACTGGGCCGACCAGGTACTCGAGTTCTCGCCCACGATCGTCGGCTTCACCGTCTACCTGACGAGCTTCGCCGCCAGCCTGCAACTGGCCGAGCGCATCAAGGAGCGCGACCCATCGGTGACCATCGTGTTCGGCGGACCGAATGCGGCCTCGGACAACGACGGGCGCCGGGCGCTCCAGACCGGAATCCCCGATGTGGTGGTCGACGGGGAGGGCGAGGGGGCACTGGTGGACATTGCCGACGTCCTCGAGCGCCATGGGGACCTCCGAGAGGTCGCCGGTCTCGGCCTGTTGGTGGACAGCCTGGTGGTCTGGACGGACAAGCGCCCGCTGATCCCGAAGATCGACAGCTCTGCCCTATCCGGACTTCTCCGACTTCGATTGGACGCTCTATCCGAACCCGTATCAGGTCCCGATCATGGCCTCGCGAGGCTGCGTGCTCAACTGTTCGTTCTGCTACGAAACCGTGTACTGGAGGCGCTTCCGGACCCAGAGCCCGGAGCGGATCGTGGGAGAGATGGAGCACCAGGTCGCGCAGCATCCCCTGAGCGATCAAGCGGCGGCCGAAGGCACCAACCTCTACTTCATGTTCGCGGACTCCCTGGTCAACGGGCACATCGCAGGACTCCGTCGGATGTGCAACCTGATCATCGAACGGGGTCTGGACGTCGGGTGGGGAGGCCAGGCCACGATCAACAAGAAGATGGACGCCGAGTACTGCCAACTGCTGAGCCGAGCCGGCTGCAGTGGACTGGCCTTCGGCCTCGAGAGCGGCTCGCAGTCGGTGCTCGAGAGCATGGGCAAGCACTTCCACATCGACGACGCGCCCACCATGGTGAAGGACATGCACGACGCGGGCATCACCGTGACGCTCAATGTCATGGTCGGGTTCCCCAACGAGACCCGGCGCGACTTCATGCGGACGCTCCTGTTCCTCGCCAAGACCCGCAGGTGGATCCAGCAGGTCAGCAACGTCACCACGACCGGGCTGGCGCTGGGCTCAGACCTCTACCTCTTCCCCGAGAAGTACGGGGTGGTCGTGCACGCGGACAGCTCGTGGACATCGGAGGCGACGGGCGACGAGGCCGCTCGGCGGCGCCGGCTGCGCCTCCTCCACGCCTGGATGACCCTGCTGCGCATCCCGCACCAGAACATCGCCCCGTCCCCCGATTTGGCGCCGCCCGAAGACGACGTGCCCGAGGAACTGGCGCCATCCGAGGACGTCCTCCGGAAGATCAGTGCTGATCACGACGGTGTCCCGGTCGTGATCAGCACCCACAACGCAGCCGTGCTCGATGTCACGGCGCCGGGGTGGGCCGACTGGCTGGAAGTCGACTCCTGGATCGGGCTCGACCTCGGCGAGCTCGAGCAGCACATCAGCGGCGCGATCGGTGGAGATCTCGGGGTCGCCGCTGGACCGTCCCCCGGGCCCGGCGTCCAGCACTTCGTCATCGTCATCGCCACCGACGATGAGCGTCGACGGCTCGACGCCTACGAGTACGCCGAGCCCGCAACCGGGCAACGTCGGATCCTGCTCCACGCCTCCTGAGCGCTCTCGACCTTCGACCCGGCTGGGGCCCTCGACCGATTCCGATCGGCCCAGCTCCCGGAGAGGTCAGGTTTCGGCGTCGGCGCCTGGCTGGACGGGGACATGAAGGAGGACCCCGGACCGTCCGGTCCGGGGTCCCTCGAAGGTCGTGGCCACGACCTGCTTTCGACCCGAAGCAAGCTCGATGGTCACCGCGAACCGGCCAGCGCCATCATCGAGCGGCGGCAACGCATCCACCGTCGTCGTAGCGCCGAGCTGGTCTTCGATCGCCTCACCGAGCTGCCCCACCTCCAGGCCGACCCACCCCGCGCTCCCCAACCACTCCCACCCCGGGGGCGCGTCGACCGCGACGATCACACGCTCACCCACGACGAGCTCGAGCACATCACCATCCGCCTCACCTCGAACCACCTCACGAAGAACGCCCAATGCGTCGGCGTCGAGGAGCGGGTCGGCGGCGACGGCGAGCAGCCGATCGGAGGCGGGGGCGGCGAGCGGATCGGAGGCGTCCGGTGGCTCTGGGGCCCCGGGCAGTCCATGCACCGGGCCGAGGGCGGTGTCAGGGGTGGTGATGGTGTCGAGCCAGCTCGCCAGCGCAGCCAAGTGTCCGTTCCAGAGCTCGAGCCGCTGACCGGTGAGGTGAACCTCGGTCGCCTGCATCGACGCGACGATCGGAGCGAGCTGCTCAGCGTCGAGTTGATAGAGGCTGGCCTCGGCCGGGAAGCGCACCACGTTGACCCCGACGAACAGGTCACGGCCCTCGGCCAGTTCGAGGAGGTCGGCGAACTCGAACCAGTTCGTCGTCATGAGACAATGAGCGAGGGACACGTATTGGTGGCCGACGGCATCGCGGAAGCGGTCGAGGTTCTCGATGACCTGCTCGAAACGGGCGCCGACGCGGATGGCGTCGAAGGTCGCGGCGCTGGCCCCGTCGAGCGACACCACGATCGAGGGATCGAGCAGCTCGATGATGCGACGGACCCGGTCGGTGTAGATCGTGCCGTTGGTCGTGATCGTGACCTGGGGCGGATCCCGAAGCTCCGCCAGCATCTCCATCACCCGCAACGGCTCACGACCCAGGAACGGTTCACCACCCAGGAACTCGACCTGGTCGAGATGGGGCAGGAACTCGGCGAGCTGCTCATAGAACTCCTCGCCGTAGACCTCCGGGATCGGGATCACGGCCCTCGCGCTTGGCCCGGATGGTCGAGGACCAGTCACCGTTGCACATCACACAGGCCAGGTTGCACGTGTTGGTCAGCGAGAACTCCATCTGCCGGGGCCAACGGGGCCGACGATCGTCCGGACGGAGCTCGTCGAACTGCCGGGCGAACAAGATCGCCTCGTTCCCCTCCCGCACCTGCCACTCACAGAAATCGCAACCCGCCGAGAAGTCGTCGCCCTCGAGAGCGGACCGCACCTGCTCGGCCTCGGCCGACTCCCAGATCTCACGGATCGACTGACGCGTCACATCACCCAGATACACACCCGTGTTCTGACAACACGCCCGCACCTTGCCGAACTGATCGAAGTACATCGACGAATGCGGCGCATAACACACCGACCAACGCGGTACCTCCGGCGATGGTGCGTCCTCCGGTACGTCCGTGCGGCGAAGAGCCCCCACCCAACGACGCATCGACATCAGGGGTTGAGTCAGCGAACGCACGAGCCCCATTCTGCCCGTTCGTTCGGTGCACGCGCACTCCCCCACAAGGCACCCTTGACCTCGACCGTAGAATCACTCGGTGCCTTCTGGACAAGCCCGTGGCAGCCAATCGCAGGTACTGCACAGGGAAAAGCCGCGATCTTGGAGCCGCTCCTGCATCCACCATCCGCCCGTTTCCCGATGAACCCGCGCGGCGAGTCTCGCGGCCACCTTCTCACGGTCCTGCACGCGGCTGAGCCCACGGGCCCGCCACTCTTCGCGCTCCAGTTCCTTCGTTGGCTCCGGGAGCATCATCCGGGTTGGAGGACCAGCACGCTGCTCACGGACGCTGGGGGTGGGCTCGACGCGGAGTTCGCCGAGCTCGGGCCCGTGGTGTTCGCCGGACCCGCGCGCGCCCTACGCCGCAGGCCATCGCCCAGCTCACCGAGCGCTCGTACGCCGGCAGCTCCGAGGCATCCGGGGCAAGCTCGACGCGCTCGGCCCCATCGACCTCTCGCACGTCCACTGTGCCGGTTCCATGCGGGCGTACCCGGCGCTACCAGAGGCTCCGGTCCTCTGCCACCTCCACGAACTCGACGTGGGCCTCGAGCTCCACCTCGGCCCACTCGCTCGGGAACACCTCCAGGCTGCCGATCACTACGTCGCCGTGTCCGATGCGGTCCGCGACGCCTTCCTCTCCCGGTTCCCGGTGGACCCGGCGCGAGTTGAGCGCCAGTGGGGCTTCGTCGACGCCGGACGTATCCCGCAGGACGTGGATCGCTCCGCATTCAACCTGTCGAGCGATGCGTTCGTGGTGGCGAGCGCCGGCGTCCGTCACTGGCGGAGGGCGCCCGAGCTCTTCGTCCGTACCGCCATCGCAGCAAGGCGGCAAGCGCCGGAGATCCCTTGGCGGTTTCTCTGGGTAGGAGGAAGCGATGGGGGCGAACTCGACGACCTGATCCGAGCGACAGGCTTGGATTCGCTCGTGACCTTCCTCCCGCACCAGACCGACCCGCTTCCGTGGCTTGCCGCGGCCGACGTGTTCTTCCTACCAGCCCGGGAGGACGCCTTCCCCTTGGTCTGCGTCGAGGCCGCAGCGATCGGTCTCCCGATCGTGACGTTCGACAACGGCGGGGCAACCGAACTGGTGAATCACGCCAAATGCGGCACGGTGATCCCGTTCCCCGACGTCGAAGCCGCTGCGGCGAGCCATCGCGGAACTGGCAGGAAGCGCGACCAGCAGGGCATCGCTCGGAGCACGAGCCCGCCGATTCGCCCACCAACACCTGCTGCTCGAGCAGGCCGGTCCGGCGCTGTTCGCCTCGATCGAAGCGACCCGGCAGCTGGCAGGATGAGGTCGGGCAACCGCACGGTGGTGGTCGGAGCTGCCGACGCCTCGGGCCATCACCAACCAGCTCCTGCATCTGGTCGAACTGCTGGTCGAACAGGGGTATACCGTCGAAGTCGCTCTCATCGGAGGCGGCGAGCACCTGCGACGGCTGCGCCGACTTGCGAACGTCACCGTCGCCGACGAATTCCGACGACGAGGAGTGGGACGCGCACTCACTCTCCTGAGGCCCACGAGCGAGGCGCAGGCCTACGTATCGTGGCGAGTCCGGCGCTACCTGCACGGGGCAGCCAGCCACCCGTGGATCATCTGCGACCCGAAGGCTGCTTGGTTCCTTCGCCACACCGATCGGCGTCCGCCCGCGGTCGTTGCCCATCTCGCCGATCCCGGCACCCATCTCGCAAGCGTCGAGGCGGCAGATCGACCAGCCCTGCTGGACGCAGACCTCTGGTTCACCGTCACCGACGGCCAGGCTGCCGAGGTGCGTGGGGCCGGTGTGACGGTCCCGGTTCATCCGATCGGTACCCTCTGGGAGTCCCACCGCAACACCCCTCTTCCTCCGAGCTCAGGTGCGAGGGACCCCGTGGTGATCTCCACACCCTCAGGCACGTGGGAGGCTGTGAGCCACACCGTCGAGGTGATCGCCCAACTCCGACGACGCGTCCCCGGCGTCCCGGTGGTCTGGCTGACCGACCCGGGCGAAGACGAGTGGCTCGCACGCCACGACTTCGCTCATCTGAACCTCCCTGCAGGTGAGCAGGTCACGGTTCGGCGACGCGACAACACCTCGCCCCTCAGACCGAAGCTGATCGTCCGCACGGGATACGTCGCAAGCGATCCGGACCTCGTCCTCGCTGCGGCATTCGCGCAGATCCCGACGATCGGCTTCGACGTCGGGGACCTTCCTCCGCTTGGGATGATCGCCATCGCTCCCTTTGCGGTCGAGGATCTGGTCGACCGGACAATCGAGCTATTGGACGAGCAGGCACGGCAGCGCTGTGGAGCAGCCCTTGCGGACGCCGTCCGCAATCGTCTCGATCCGCATGGCCGACTGAAGCCTCTCTACGACTTGCTCGGCCCCGCCTAGCCCCAGCCGACGGCATCCCAACTTGCCTCTCCCCTGGGTTCGCGCCGGTGGTGCTTCACTCAGGCGCCTCGACCGCCTCCACGACCGCCTCGACCACCCGCTCGACGTCGCCGTCGGTCATCCCCGACCCGCTCGGCAGGCACACCCCGCGAGCGTAGAGGTCCTCGGCCACGGCGCCGCCCTCGACCGGCACCCCGGCGAAGACCGGCTGGAGGTGCATCGGCTTCCAGGCCGGACGGGCCTCGATGTCGAGCTCCTCGAGCTGCTCGCAGAGCCGATGCGGGTGCCAGCCCGGTCGACGGATCGAGGGTGATGAGCGTCAGCCATCCGTTCGGCACGCCCCTGCGGGTCCCACGGCATGAACCCGATGCCCTCGATCTCACCCAGTCCGGAGCGGTAGGCGGCGTTGATCTCGTGACGCCGCCGAATCTTGTCGGGCAACGACGCCAGCTGACCCCGACCGACCGCGGCGAGCAGGTTCGACATGCGGTAGTTGAACCCGACCTCGGTGTGCTCGTAGTGCAGCACCGGTTGGCGGGCCTGCTGGGAGAGGTACCGGGCGCGGTCGATCGACTCGCGCGTCGCCGACGAGCATGCCGCCGCCTCCGGTCGTCATGATCTTGTTGCCGTTGAACGAGTACGCGGCGAGCGCGCCCCACGCTCCGGCGTGGCGGCCCTGCCAGGTGGCGCCGATCGCCTCGGCGGCGTCCTCGATCCAGCGGCACGTCGAAGCGACGGCAGGCCTCGGCGATGCGGTCGAGCTGCGCGCACTGGCCGTACAGGTCCACGACGACGACGGCGGCGGGAAGCCGATCCTCGGCGGCGGCTCGCTCGAGCGCGTCCTCGAGCAGATCCGGATCCATGTTCCAGGTGGTCGCGCTCGGAGTCGATGAAGCGCAGGTCGGCGCCCAGGTACCGGGCGGCGTTCGCCGGGGCGATGAAGGTGAACGTCGAGACCCAGACCTCGTCACCCGGCTGCACCCCGTGCAGCAGCAGCGCCAGGTGCAGCGCGGCGGTTCCGCTGGCGAGCGCGACGGCCGCCTCGACCCCGCAGGCCTCGACGACATCGGCCTCGAACCCGTCGACCTCGGCCCCCATCGTGGTGATCCAGTTGGAGTCGAACGCCGCCATCAGACGCGCCCGGTCATCCGGGCTCATGTCCGGCGGCGAGAGGTAGAGACGAGCCACCCGTCCACGGTACTGGAGCGCCGAGTGCCCGGGATCAGAACAGCTCGATGTCGCCGAAGGTCAGCGACAGATCCGCCATGCGCGGCACGCCCGCTGCGGCCGATCGGCCGCCACGTCAGGATCGGTCCGAGCTGGGGCGCGGGGACGAAGCCGTCGCGGACCATCGCCGGACCGCCACAGCGCAGCAGGTAGTCGGCGGCGGTCTCGCCCGACGATGCGCCGCACCGCGGGCCGGACCCGGGCCGCATCGGGCACCAGCACCTCGCAGACCGCCGCCTCGAGTGCCGGGCCCTCGCCCCCGGAGCCGCAGGATCACCAGGCCCTCCTCGATCGTGCGGCCGACCAGCACGGCGCGGTAGCGCAGGGGCGGGAAGCGGTAGCGCCACTGCAGGTACGCGACCGTTCGGTCGGTGGCGATCCGCTGCGGAACGCGACACGCGGTCGAGCAGCCGCTGGACGCCGCTCGTGTCCGCCGAGCACGTCCGGAGCCGGCTCGCCGATGCTCGGCTCGGTCGGGACCACAGCTCGGCGGCGGTCCGGGCCCGCAGCACCCGCGGGAGCGACGCTGGGCGAGGCGAGGCGCACGCCCGACCGGGACCCGACCCACCTCGGACCAGCCCATCTTCAGGTAGCCCGGTCGGCTCTTGTCGTTCGGGGTGTTGAAGATCAGATCGACGCCGTCGTCGTCCAGGTCCGGGATCGCACCGAGCGTCAGCTTCGTGAAGATCCCCTTCCCCTGGTGGTCGGGGTGGGTGGCGGTGTCGACGGCGCGGACGGCCCGCAGCGTCTCGCCCTCGGGGCGTGCGGAACCGCCAGCGGAGGAAGACCCGCAGCCCGGCGAGATCGCCGTCCTCGGTCTCGGCCACCCAGGCCGGCGAGGTGCCGAAGGGGTTCTCGTCGTGCTTCCAGGCGAAGAACGCCTCGTTGGGGTCGTCCGGCCCCCAGCCGAGCGACGCCCGGCACAGCTCGATGATGCGGCCACGGTCGGCGGCCTCCGCCCGCCGGATCGTCAGCCCCCTGCGTTCGTCCGCCCCGACGTCCATGGCCTCACGGTACCTGCGGGCCGGGACTCGGATCGATTCCCGACATGGCCAAGCTCTACCATGCAGCAGGTCGGCCCAACTCCTGGGCCACTGCGGGGAGCACGCATGAAGATCGTTGTCACCGGAGGCGCCGGGTTCATCGGCGCCAACCTCTGCCGTCGCCTCGCCGACCACCCGGCCGTCGACCACGTGCAGGCCCTCGACGACCTCTCCACCGGATTCCGGTCCAACCTCGACGGGGTCGACGCCGAGCTGGTCGAAGGCTCGATCCTGGACACCGACCTGCTCGAGAAGTGCGCAGCGGACGCCGCCGCGATCGTGCACCTCGGCGCCCGACCGTCGGTACCCCGGTCGGTGGCCGACCCGGTCGCCAGCCACCTCGCCAACGCCACCGGCACCGTCAACGTGCTCGAGGCCGCCCGCAACGCCGGCGGGATCCGCGTCGATCGTGGCCTCGTCGTCGTCGGTCTACGGCGCCAATCCGACCCTGCCCAAGCACGAGGACCTGGCCACCCGACCGCTCAGCCCGTACGCCGCCTCCAAGCTGGCCACCGAGGCGTACGCGCTGGCCTGGCAGCAGACCTACGACATGCCCGTGCTGGCCCTCCGCTTCTTCAACGTCTTCGGACCGCTCCAGGCCGCCGGGCACGCGTACGCGGCCGTGATCCCCGCCTTCGTCGACGCCGCGCTCCGCGGCGTGCCGCTCCCGGTCCACGGCGACGGCACCCAGGGTCGCGACTTCACCTACGTCGACACGGTCACCGAGGTCCTCGCCGGTGCCGCCGTCGACGGCGTCGATCATCCGACGCCGGTCAACCTCGCCTTCGGCACCCGCACCGACCTGCTCCACCTCATCGAGCTCCTCGAGGAGATCCTCGGCCGGCCGCTCGAGCGGGACCACCAACCCACCCGGGTGGGCGACGTGAAGCAGTCGCAGGCCGATTCCTCGGTGCTGCATGTCGCTGTTCCCCGACCTCAGCCCCGTCGATCTCGAGACCGGCCTGCGACGCACGGTCGAGTGGTTCCAGTCCCGGTCGTGAACGGCCCCTACCGGGGCAAGCGGGTGGTCGATCTGCTGCTGCTCGCCCTCGTCGCCGTCCCCGCGCTGTCGTCCTGGCCGTGCCCTGCGCCATCGCCGTCAGGCTCACCTCGTCCGGGCCCGATCCTGTTCCGGCAGGAACGCATCGGGCGGGACGGCCGGCCCTTCTCGCTGCTCAAGTTCCGCACCATGACGACCGGTCGGAACGCGCTCATCCCCGACCAGGCCGACATCACCGCGCGTCGGCGCCGTGCTGCGCCGCCTGTCGCTGGACGAGCTGCCCCAGCTGATCAACGTCGCTCCGGGGCGAGATGAGCATCGTCGGTCCCCGACCCACCCTCGCCTACCAGGTCGAGCGCTACACCGAGACCCAGCGCCGCCGGCTCTGCGTCAACCCCGGGGTGACCGGCTGGGCGCAGCTCCAGGGCCGCAACGAGATCCCGTGGGCCCAGCGGATCGAGTACGACCTGGAGTACATCGACCGGCTGCAGTCCCCGGCCCGCGACGTGTCGATCCTGATCCGGTCCGTGCTCGCCGCGCTGGCCGGAGGCGGCGTCGAGGGTCACCCGGTCGATGATCCCATCGCCCGACCGCCGGACGAGGAGACCGCTCGATGACCGGTCTCCTGACCCCGCTGGTCATCGTCGGCGCCGGCGGCCACGGACGCGAGACCCTCGACGTCGTCGAGGCGATCAACGAGCAGAACCACGTCTGGCACTTCCTCGGGTTCATCGACGACGGTCCCGTCGTCCAGGACCGGCTCGACCGACGCGACGCAACGCTGGTCCATCGGGACGAGCTCGACCCGTCGGTCGGTCCGCTACGTCGTCGGGATCGGCGACCCGACGACCCGTGCGCACCTCGGCGCCGAGATGGACCACGGCCGGGTTCACCGCCGCGACCCTGATCCACCCGGCGGCGACCGTCGGCGGCGACAACCGGCTGGGAGCCGGCGTCGTCCTCGCCGCCGGGCGCCACCGTCACCACCAACGTCACCCTCGGCTCCCACACCCAGCTCAACGTCGGCGCCACGGTGTCCCACGACTGCGAAGTCGGCCAGGCCGTCACCATCAGCCCCGGCGCCTTCGTCAACGGGATCTGCCGGCTCGACGACCAGGTGTTCCTCGGCACCGGCGCCATCGTCACCCCCGGACACCACCTGGGGGCCGAGGCGGTCGTCGGAGCCGGCGCCGTCGTCGTCGACGACGTGCCGTCCGGCGTCACCGTCGCCGGCGTGCCGGCCCGGCCGATCTCATGAGCAGCCGAATCGCGCCCTTCGTCCTGATGCTGCTGGCCATCGCGTGTACGAACGACGCCGGAGACGGGCGCGAACCGGTCTCCGCCCCCACCACTGCGGCGTCAGTGGCGACATCCTCCGAGCCGTTAGCGCCATCTTCATCGACCCCGGCCCCATCGACCATCCAGGCTCGGCTCGGCGCAGACCCCGACACCGAGGTGCTCTTCGAGCTCGCCGGCTACGCCTTTGCCAGCTCTCCGGCCATCTGTGACCTGGAACAGGACGGAACGACCGAGGCCATCCTGATCCTGGGAGACGAGGGATCGCAGGTCGTTGCGGTCGAGGTCCTCACCGGCGACACCAAGTGGATCGCCTCGGATCCGAGCTACCGATTCTACGCCCAACCGCTCTGTGCCGATCTGAACCAGGACGGGGTCTTCGATGTCCTCACCGGCGGATGGAGTTCCGATGTCGTCGCCCTGTCGGGTGTGGACGGCGACGAACTGTGGACCATGAGCGAGAGGAACGGCGACCTACCCGGGTTGCCCGGCTACACCGCCACGAGCCTACGTGCCGACGACTACTTCATGGTCACCACATCGGGAGATCGGACCCAGGGTGTTGCCGGTGCCATCCTCGTCTTCGACGCGGACGGGACCGTCCTCACCTCCTGGCAGGAGCCGGACGGCCGGGAGATCTACGGTTCCCTCGCCGGTCAGCCCGTCGGGGACGGACGCTGGCGTCTCGCGGTCGGCTCCGGTGGTGAGACGATTGGCGGGTCGCTGAGGATCCTCGAGTGGGATCCTGCGTCGATGTCGTTCCGCCAGCTCGCATCCGCGCCCTCCGGATGCGATACCGGCGGCTTCAATTCGTCGGCCGTGCTCGTCGATGCGGACGAAGACGGTCAGCTCGACGCCCTGGGCACCGACTTCTGCGGCACCACCACCATGCTCAGCGGCACTGGCGAAGTGCTCTGGACCGCTCAGGAGGAAGCCATCTACGGCACGGCGAATCCGGCCCTCGCGGACGTGGATGCCGACGGTACCCCGGAGGCGATCGTCGCCTTCGGGAGCAGATACCTGGAACCGACGGAGTCAGAGGAACCGGTGGGGACCTCGGTCGGTGCCTATCGGGTCCTTGACGGTGAACGAGTCTGGAGCCACTCGATCGATCGGCTGGCCTACGCCTCACCCACCGCCTTCGACGCCTCGGGCGACGGCCTCCCGGACATCGGGCTCCTCACGGCTCGTGGCGGTCCGGGCCTACCGGAGTCCGACCCCGACTACTCCGAGGACGCAGGCTTCGTCATCCTCTCGGGCAGCGATGGCGAGGAGCTGAGGCGCATCCCGGCGGGAGATGCAGCGGGGACGCCCATGCTCTTTCCGCTCGGATCGGACACCGGGCTCATCGTCAGCGACACGCGACCCGACGACGGCAATCCCTCGATTCTGGCGCTGCGACTCCGGGGAATGCGGTTGATCCCCGGCGCCTCGTGGGTCGGTTTCAGGCCTGGCGCAGGGCATGAAGCGAGCTGGACACCGACCGAGTAGGGACCGCTCGGAGCGCTCCGAGAAGATGACCGAGCTCATGCATCACCTACCCAGCAGCCGCTTGTACGTGTCCAGCGTGATCTCGACCTGACGGCGCTGATCGAACTCGGCCACGGCCAGGGCCCGACCGGCTTCACCCATCGATGATCGTCGGGCCCCGTCGCCTGCCAGTGCCGAGATCGCCGCCTCGAGTGCGTCGGCATCGTCCACCGGAACGAGCAGTCCCGTGCGACCGTCACGAACGACCTGGCGGCACCCGCGAACGTCGGTCGTGACGATCGGGAGCCCGCTGGCCGCGGCCTCCATGCCCGACCGTGAGAACCCCTCGCGATGGGATGGCAGCACGAAGACATCCATGGCCGCATACAGGCGTTCCACATCGGCACGACGGCCGAGGAAGCGGACCCCGGCCTGCTCGGCTCGCTGCACCAGCGCTCGGTCCAGCGCGTCGGGCTTGTCGGGATCGTCGGGCCCGACCACCATCCAGCGCACGGTCGGGTGGGTGCGCGCCAACCGCTCGACCACCTCGAACAACTCGACGAACCCCTTCTCACGCACGAGCCGGCCGACCACGCCGAACACGATGTCGTCGGACTCGAATCCCAGCTCGCTCCGGACCGCCCCGCGGCGCTCGGTATCGGGCGCGAAGCGGTCGAGGTCGACGCCGTTGCCCAACAGGGTGATCTTCGCATCCGGGATCCGCAGCTTCCGCAGCACCGGGATGTCCTCGGGGTTCTGGACCAGCTCGGCATCGCTGGCCACCGACGCCACCCGCTCGAGGCCGTAGACCACGCTGCGCTTCGCCACCCGGTCGTCGGGCAAGGCGTACAGCCCGTGGACGGTGTTCACCACGACCGGCACCCGGGCTGCACCCGCCGCGAGGCGGCCCAGCACACCCGGCTTCGGATTGTGGGTGTGGACGACGTCGGGCCGGATCTCGCGGAACAACCGATACAGCTCGCCCACCAGGCGGGCATCGTCCGCCGGCGACCAGGCCCGCGTGGCGTGTCGCAGCCCGACGTGCTCGACCCCCCGCGCCTCGACCGCCGGGACGTACTCGTCGACGGCAGAAGCACCGATCACGCGGTACCCCGCGTGCGACGAACGCCTCCAGCTGAGGCCCGAGGAGCAGCTCCAGACTCATCGCCACCGTCGTCACGTGGACGACGACGGGTCGCTCACCCGCGGTGCTCACGCCCCCAACGGCACCCGTTGGCTGGCCAGCTGTCGCCGGGCGATCTCGAGCGCGATCACATCGACCAGGACCACGACCAGCGAGACCCCGACGGCCACCCGGGGACTGGAGCTCACCGCGGCCACGCGTGAGGCCACCAGCACGGACGGCACGTGGATGAGCAGCATGACACCCAAGGGAGGCTCCCATGAGCGGGCGCTTGCCACCCGGGGCTCGTCCTCCGACTCGGGCTCGTCCTGGCCGGCGGCAGCGACGGCCTCGACGATCCACGATCGGATCGGTTCAGCCACCAGCACGCCGAAGCACGCCAGGCAGCCAGCCATGGCGGACTGCTTTCCCAGACTCCCGAACGCTGACGCCCACAGCACCGCTGCGACGAGCGGCCACCAGGTGGCCGGTATCACATGGGCACCGCTGCGCAGCGCGTCGACCGCGAACAACGTCACCACGACCACCAGCACGACGGTTCCCTCGGTGTCCGGAGCGCCAGCCCACTGGCCCACGACCGTGACGACCAACAGGATCCACACCGTCTCGTCGTCGATCGTGTCGCCGGCCCGCACCATCGCCGCGCCGAGCGCCGGAACCGCCAGGAGGAGCACCCAGGGCAGGTTGGTGCCGTTGCCGTAGAACTCCAACGCCGTCGCCGCCGCCCCGAACGCAACGAGCCCGGCTTGAACCTGCAGGGGCGCAGCGTCGCGCACGACCCAGAGCCCGAGCACCGCCAGCATCAGCCACACGGTGGCGGTCCGCTCGTAGATCGAGACCAGCGCCACCAGCAGCGCGGCCCAACCCGGGTTGAGCCGGTGCAGGTGGGGGGCTTGGTAGAGCCCGAACAGGGCGACCGCCGACACCACCAGGGCGATGGCCGCATAGTCGAGGTTCCAGGTGTCGATCACGAGCAACAGGGTGGCACGCGAGCCACCTCGCGTGCCGTGTCAGTCGAGAACCCGACGACTTGGCGGTCGAGCGGTCGACGGATTGGACGCCAGTTCGGCCCTCGCGACTTCCTCGACATCAAAGGCCGAGAGGGCCGGCACCGAGCAGTGGCTGATCAGCGGATGATACGGGCGATCGCCCGCCTCGCCCTCGCTGAACAGGACCTCGTGGAGCTTCTCCCCGGGACGCAAACCCGTGAACACGATCTCGATGGAACGATCGGCCTCGGCCACCAGGCGCCGGGCCACATCGACGATCTTCACCGGTTCGCCCATGTCGAGCACCAGCACCTCGCCGTCGTCGCCGATTGCACCCGCCTGGATCACCAGCTGGACCGCCTCTTCCACGGTCATGAAGTAGCGGGTCACCTCGGGATCGGTCACCGTGACGGGGCCGCCGGCTTCGATCTGCGCCCGGAACGCCGGAAGCACCGAACCCCGCGAGCCCAGGACGTTGCCGAACCGAACCGACAGGTACGTCCCCGGGTAGTCGCCTGCGGCGTAGGCGGTGAGCTGCTCGGCCAGCCGTTTGGTCCGGCCCAGCACCGAGGTGGGATCGGCCGCCTTGTCGGTCGAGACGTTGACGAACCGCTGGACATCGAACCGCCCGGCGGCGTTGAGCAGATTCTGCGTCCCCCACACGTTGGTCTTGTAGCCCTCGGCCGGATGCATCTCGAGGAGCGGCAGGTGCTTCAACGCCGCGGCGTGGAACACGACCTCGGGCCGGTACGACGCGAACACCTCGTCGATGCGCTCCACGTCACGGATGTCGGCCACGACCAGATTGGGATCGTCCAGGAGTGCCCGGCCCTCGAGCGAGAGCTGCACGGCGTGCAGGGCCGACTCGTCGCGATCCAGCATGACCAGCTCGGCCGGGGCGAAGCGATGGACCTGCCGGCACAGCTCGCTGCCGATCGAACCACCGGCGCCGGTGACGAGCACCCGCTTGCCGGCGACGTAGTCGGCCACGGCGTGCACGTCGGTGTCGATCTCGTGTCGCCCCAGAAGGTCCACCTCGGTCACCGGCCGGATGTCGCCGACCCCGATGGCGTCGCCGAAGAGCTCATCGACCGGCGGAAGCACCCTGGTCCGTAGTCCGATCGTGTCGGCCCGGCCGGCCATCTCCAGGATCAGCTCGCCGCTGGCCGATGGGATGGCGATCACCAATACGGTGGCCCGGTACTCATGCGCCACCGCCTCGAGATCGTCGCGCGTGCCGCGCACGTGGACACCCCTCAGCCTCAGATTCTGATGGCCGGGGTCGTCATCGAGGACGGCCACCGGCATGTAGGGGCTGCCGGGGTTGGTCAGCATGGCGGTGATCGTCTGGTAGCCGCCGTCGCCGGCACCGAAGATGACCACCCGTTCGGCCCGCTCGTCGTCGGGACGGAGGGCACGGTCCAGGAACAGGCGCCACATGTAGCGCGTCACGGCCATGAGCACGAGGCCGACGAATCCCCCGGCGAGGCTGGCGCTGACCGGGATGGGATGGCCGAAGACGAATCGATTGGCCAGAGCCAGCAGCGGCGTGACGATCAGGATCGTCCGGCCGAGCGCCGCCACCTCCTCGATCGTGCCGTACCGCCAGCGATGGATGTAGAGACCCATGCGGGTACCGATGATCACCTGGGCTGCGCCGGCGACGAGCGTCAGTAACAGGATGCCGGTGGCGTCGACCTCGCTGAGCTGGAAGTCGTACCGGGCCCAGGTGGCGAGGAAGAGGGCCGGTGCCCACAGCACCACGTCGAGCCCCGCCTGGATCAGAAACCGATGTCGAACCATGACCTCGACGGGCCATGGCCCCCGCTCGTCCTTCACTCCCGTTCGCCCCTCCGGCTGGTACCCCTACGTACCCCGACCTGTCCCTACTCACTTCACAAGCTAGCGTGCGATGCTCGGAGAAGCGACACTCGTCAGTGTCGAGGAACATATCTTTGCGGCTCCGACCATCGCACGACAGGCTGTACGCCATCGCTCAACCCATCGCAGCGCCGTCGCGGCCCGATGCCACCCCCGACGCTACCGGGAGGAGCCGGCGGCGAGTCGCGCCGACGACCCGCCAGCTCTGGGCGGTCGCGGCGATCGCCGCGGTCGCCGCCGTGCTCGCCGCGCTGGCCGACGCCGGCCCGACCGGCGTCGCTGCGCTCGACGCGGCCTACCGATCCGCCACCGCCGCTGCGATCGTCCTGGCCGCCTCACGGGCCCGTCGGTGGGCACTGTTCTGGTGCGGTGCCGTGCTGGTCGTCTTCGCACCCGGACCGATGCTGCTCGTCGCGACCCTCGCCATCGCCGCCGCGGGGCGCTCGCCTGGTTCGATCGCCGGGATCGAGTCACGAGCGCTCTGGTCGGGCTGTTGCTGTCGATCGTCGCGTTCCGCCTCGGTGGCGTCGGGTTCCATGGCCTCACCACGCTGGTCGGTGCCATCGCCGTCGGTCCGCTGCTCCTCTCCGGCTACCGCAACGCCCGCCGATCGTGGCGGCTCGCAATCCGTCGAGGGCTCATCGCCGTCGCCGTCGCATTCGTCCTGGGTGCGCTGATCGCCCTGATCGCTGTCGCGGTGCACAGCGGTGATCTCGATGCGGCCGTCACCGATGCCACCGACGGCGTCAGGGCCATCGAAGGGGGCCAGGGCGATGCGGCCGGTGACGACCTCTCCGACGCGAAGTCCAGGTTCGACTCGGCAGCGCGAACCTTCAATGGACCGCTCCTCGCCCTCAGTCGCGCCGTCCCCGTGGTCGGCCAACACGTCGCTGCCGTCGGTGAGCTGTCGACTGCCGGGTCCGACCTGGCGGACAGCGCTCTCGGCGCGGTCGGGCTGGTCGACTACGACGCCCTCCAACTCCCCGACGGCGGGGTGGACCTGGAGACCCTCGAGGCCTATCGAGACCCGATCATCTCGTCCGACCAGGCCGTGGACGACGCCATCAGGACCATCGCCGAACGCCGTTCGCCGTGGCTGCTCCCTCCCCTCGAGTCCCGCATGGCCAGCCTGGAGCGCCAGCTCCTGGACCTCGCCCCCGACACCGAGTTGGCTCGGCTCGCGCTCGATTCGCTTCCGGCCATGCTGGGAGGTGACGGCACCCGGCGCTACCTCCTGCTCTTCGGCAGCCCGGCGGAGAGCCGCGACCTGGGCGGCCACATCGGCCAATGGGGCGAGCTCGAAGCTCGAGACGGGCAGCTCGAGCTGACCGACAGCGGACCCATCATCGATCTGTGGCTCGGCGGCAACGCGGGCCGTCGCTTCCAGGACGACACCCGCTACCCGGCGAGCTACATCGACTACCGGCCCGAGCAGTTCCCGCAGAACTGGGGTGCGTCCCCCGACATGCCGACGGTGGCGACCGCCGCCGCAGAGCTCTATCCGCAATCGGGCGGTCAACCCGTCGACGGCGTCGCGTACATCGACCCGATCGCCATCGCGGCGATGCTCACCATCACGGGCCCGGTCACCGACCCGATCACGTCCACGGAACTGACCGCCGAGAACGCGGTGCAGTACCTCACGGTCGACCAGTACGCGGCCCCCGACGAGGAGGAGCGGACCGATCTCCTCACCCGCCTGCTCGACGAGATGTTCGATGCGCTGTCCGGCACTGCCCTTCCCGGGCCGGAGCGTCTGTCGCAGATCCTGGGTCCGGTCGTGCGCGGCGGCAATCTTCAGCTCTGGACGTTCGGCGCCGGTGAGCACGCCCTCCTCGACCGGGTCGGGATCTCGGGCCGCCTGCCGGCGCTCTCCTCCGGGCAGGACGCGCTCGCTGTGCTGACCAGCAATGCCAACCCCAACAAGATCGATACGTACCTGACCCGCTCGATCAGCCATCAGGTCGAGTGGGACCGCGACGCCGAGCGGATCGACACCACGACGACGGTCGAGCTCTCCAACGGCGCGCCCGCCGACCTCGCCAACCGGGTGGTGGCCGGCAACGAACATGGCCTCCCACAGGGCACCAATCGGATGGTGCTGTCCCTTCTCTCGCCGCTGACCGCCGGCGAGATGCGGATCGACGGTGAACCGGTCCCGTTCTCGGTGCGGCGCGAGTTCGACCGTTGGCGGTACGCCGTCACCGTCGAGATCCCGCCGGGCGAGGCGGTGACCGTCGATCTCGTCGCGTCGGGGCCCGGCCCCGCTGGGGACACCTACCAGCTCGTCCTCGCCCCGCAGCCGCTCCTGGCCCCCGACGAGGTGACCGTCAGCGTCGACATCCTCGGCGCCGCCGGCGGTGTCTCGGCCGGCCCCGGAATCACCGTCAGCGGCCAGACCGCCACCTACTCTGGAAGACCGGAGGAAGACACGCTCGTGTCCATCTCCGCGTCTTGAACTCAAGCATGCGCGAGTTGTGATCGATACGAAGTCATCATGGTCACTCGCGTCTTGCCGACGTGGGTTCCTGAGGATGGATCGGATTTGCAGATGCAGAGAGCGTTGATCGTTGCCCTGGCCGGCATCGCGCTGCTGGTGACCGCATTCGTCGCGCCCGTGCACGCCAGCCCGTCGCAGGTCGACGGCTGCGACGACGACTACAGCGACGTCAACATCGTCACCATCACGCCGTCCGAACCGCTCCCCGGCGACACGGTCACGATCACCGGCGAGGGCTTCGAGCCTGGCGTAGGCGTCGACATCGAGCTCGACACCGTGCCCTCCAGCGGATCGCCGATCGACCTGGGCACGGTCGTGGCCGGCGAGAACGACCTCCCGGGTGCCGGAACGTTCGAGATCGAGGTCACCCTCCCGAGTGACCTCGTCGATCAGAACTACATCATCACCGCAACATCCGAGGTCTGCGCCGACGACCGCGGCAGCGTCGAATTCACCGTCGGGACACCACCACCACCACCGCCGACGACCCCCTCCCCCACGACCCCCACCGGTACCACGGGGGGAAGCGACGGCGGAAGCCTCCCCAGAACCGGCGGAAGCCAGACGATCACGCTGACGCAGATGGCCATCGGCCTGATCGCAATGGGCGGGGTCTTCCTCATGACCGGGGGCAGGCGACGGGCCTTGCCCCGCTCGTCCCATTCGTCCCGCTCGGACTGACCCACCTTCAGACACCGGAGGCATCCGCCCCGCCGCACCGCTGGGGACACCCGCTCAGGAGTTCAGCGGGTAGGCGCAGAGCGCAGCTCGAATTCGCTGAACTCCCAAGGCTCGCCCCAGGCGCGGAGCGCCTCTTCGCGCAGCCCGATAGCACGCCACGTTGCCGACTCGGTGGATATCGGCCATCATGGTGCCGGGCAGATGGAGTGCGGCGACACTCCATCGAGATTTGGGAGCGGAGATGCGAAGAGGTTTTGTCGTGGCGTTGGTGGCCGGCGCGGTCCTGGCCGCGGCTCGATGGTCACGCCCGCGCGCGCCACTCCCGCGCAGGAGGTCGACGGCGACCTGGTCGGCTGCGGTACCGACACGCCGGAGTTCACCGTGAACCTGGTCGGCCGCAAGGGCGGCTTCTGGTTCAACAACGCGATCTACCATCCCGACTCGGCCCTGGCATCAGCACTCCCGGTGCCCAGTGCACTCGAGTACTCCCTCGGCGCCACCCTTGCCCCCGGCGACTACGACGTGTCGACCATCTCGGTCGACGACCACACCGATGACCCGTTCCGCCTGCTCTTCGGCCTCGTCGACCGCTCACCCATCGAGTCCTACGGGCTCGCCTTCGACCTCGGCGGGCCCGGCGAGGTCGTCACGCCCGACCGGGTGCCCGACCTCCCCGACGACGACAACTGGTACGCCGATGTGCCCCTGAACACCGAGGTGCCGCTCTCGTGGTCCATCGGGCCCGACAACCCGATCCTCCCGCAGCAGGACCCGGTCACGCCGCCCGAGGTGCTCGACCGCCTGCCCGGCTTCCCGCTCGGCACGGTCACGCTGGACACGCCCCAGACGTCGGTATGGGGGGTTCACATCGGCGCGCTGGACGGGGTCGAGCCGGTCGATGCCGGCTCCATCGTCCCCTACTTCGCCACGTTCACCTGCACCGACGTCGACGACTGTGACGACAACTACAGCGACGCCAACCTCATCACGCTCGACCCGACCAATCCCCAGCCCGGCGAATCCGTCAACGTCACCGGCGAGGGCTTCGAGCCCGGCGTGACCGTCGACATCGTGCTCGAGCCCACCGCAGGTCCACCACCGTCCACGGTGCTCGGCACCTCGGTCATCGGCGACTTCGACACACCCGAGGCCGGCAGGCTCGACGCCACCGTGGCCATCCCCGCCGACCTGCCCGACGGGGAGTGGCGCATCCTCGTCATCTCGCAGAAGTGCTCCGCCGACCGCGGCACCACCGACTTCGTCGTCGGCGACGCCGAAACCGCCGTCCTCGAGGGCATCCGGACCACCCAGCCCGGCACCGGCGTGTCGCCTGCCGCCAACGTGCTGAGCACGGGGAGCACCCTGGCCACCACCGGCAGCAATCGCACGTTCTCGCTCGCCGGGCTGGCGGTCGGCCTCCTGGCCCTGGGCGGCGTGTTCGTCATGACCGGCGGTCGGTACCGCCGGGGGCGCGACGGCGTTTCGGACTCGGTCTGACGCTCGGGTTGATTCTCGACCCCTTCGCGCCGACACTGACCGCATGACTTCTCCGTTGGGTACCACCGTCGTGATGGGGCAGGGCTACGTCGGCCTGCCGGTCGCCATGCGGGCCGTCGATGCCGGCTTCGACGTCGTCGGCTTCGACACCGACCAGCGCAAGATCGCCGCCCTCGCCGCCGGCGACCTCGTACGTCGAGGACATCTCCGACGCCCAGCTCCGGGCCGCGCTCGACTCGGATCGGTACCGGCCCTCCTCCGACGCAAGCGACCTGGCCGGATTCGACTTCTGCGTCATCTCGGTGCCGACGCCGCTGCACGAGGGCAACCCGATGCTCGCGTTCATGGAGTCGGCCGCCGAGATGCTCGCGCCGCACCTGCGCGTCGGCACCACCGTCATCCTCGAATCCACCACCTACCCCGGTACGACCGAGGAGCTCATCGCCCCGATCCTGCAGACGGGATCGGGCCTGACCGTCGGTTCCGACTTCCACCTGGGCTACAGCCCCGAGCGCATCGATCCCGGCAACGTCACCTACACCTTCGAGAACACGCCCAAGGTCGTGTCGGGAGTCGACGACGCGTCGCTCGAACGGGTGCAGTGGTTCTTCGATCAGCTCGTCGACAAGACCGTCGCCGTCAGGGGCACGCGCGAGGCCGAGCTGACCAAGCTGCTCGAGAACACCTTCCGCCACGTCAACATCGCGCTGGTCAACGAGCTGGCCATCTACGCCCACGGCCTCGGCATCGACGTGTGGGACGTCATCGAGGCGGCGGACACGAAACCGTTCGGCTTCATGAAGTTCACCCCGGGCCCCGGAGTCGGGGGCCACTGCCTGCCCATCGACCCCAGCTATCTGTCGTGGCAGGTGCGGCAGAGCCTGGGCCAGTCGTTCCGTTTCGTCGAGCTGGCCAACGACGTCAACAACCACATGCCGGAGTACGTCATCCAGCGCATCACCAGCGGCCTGAATCAGCGTGAGCAGTCGGTCAAGGGGCGGCGCGTCCTGCTGGCCGGCATGGCGTACAAGGCCAACACCGGCGACGCCCGGGAGACCCCGGTGCGCCAGATCGCCGAGGAGCTGCTCGAGCTCGGAGCCACGGTCGTCATCGCCGACCCGCACGTGCCGGCATCGCAGTTGCCTCCCGGCGCGACCCCGGTGGAGCTCACGGCCCATGAGATCGCCGCCGCCGACGCCGTCGCCGTCCTGGTCGACCATGCCGACTTCGACTTCTCGCTGCTCGCCGGCGCCGACGCGTACGTTCTCGACTGCCGCAACATCGTCGACCTCGAGGGCGTCGAGCGGCTTTGACCGGCGACCGCTCCGTCGGCGCTCCCCGCCACCGGCTCCTCCTGGTCTGCACGGGCAACCAATGCCGCTCCCCGATGGCGATGGCGCTGGCCCGCTCCTGGCTCGACAAGCACGAGGTGTCGACCGTGGGCATCGAGTCGGCCGGCACCATGCTGGACGCGGATGGCCGGCCAGCCAGCGACGGCGCGCTCCGGTCGATGAAGAAGCGTGGGCTGGACCTGCACGAGCACATCAGCCAGCCGGTCTCGTCGGACATGGTCCAACAGGCCGACCTCGTCCTCGGCATGGAGCGGGCGCACGTGCGCGCCCTGGTCAACCTGGAGCCCGACGCCCAACCTCGTACCTACACGCTGCTGGAGTTCGCCCGCCGCGGCGCCGCAATCGAGCCTCGACGCTCGGACCAGCCACTGGCCGACTGGCTGGACGAGGTCCACACCGGCCGGACCGCCCGGGACTTGCTGGGCGCATCGGACGACGACGACATCGCCGACCCGATCGGCCGACGGCAGGGCTACTACCACCGGTGCGCCGACCAGATCGTCGAAGCGCTCGAAACCGCGCTCACCGCCGCCTTCGCCTGCGACGCGCCAACCTGAACCCTCTCGGGGTCAGGCCCCGAGAGGGTTCACCTTTCCCAACGAGCACTCGTGGGGTCTGACCCCCAGCGTGCTCGTTAGGATCCCGCGCATGGACCTGCTGCAGATCGACATCTCCGACAACGTCGCCACGCTCACCATGGACGACGGCAAGGCCAACGCCCTGGGCCACGACATGATCGATGCACTCCACGAGGGGCTCGACCGGGCCGAGGCCGAGGCCCGGGCCGTGGTGATCGTCGGGCGAGAGGGCAAGACCTCGGCCGGATTCGACCTGACGGTGATGCAGGAGAGCATGGAAGCGGCCCAGGGGCTGGTGGGCGCAGGCGCCCACCTCATGCTGCGGATCTTCGAGTTCCCCATGCCCGTACTGGTCGCCTCCACAGGCCATGCCCTTGCCGCCGGCGCCATCCTGCTGATGTCGGCCGACGTGCGCATCGGCGCCGACGTGCCGGCCAAGATCGGCATGAACGAAGTGGCCATCGGCATGCCCGTGCCCAAGTTCGCGGTCGAGCTGGCCCGCCACACGCTGTCCAAGCGCCACTTCACCGAAGCGATCAACCTGGCCACCGTGTACGGCCCGGCCACCGCAGTCGACACCGGCTTCCTCGACGCCGTCGTCCCGCTCGACGAACTGGTCGCCACGACGACCGAGCGGGCCAAGACCCTGGCCGAAGGGCTGAGCCCGAGCGGCTTCGCCGCGACACGCGCCAACTGTCGCCGAGCCATCGCCGACCAGATCCGCGCCGAGCTCGACGCCGACCTCGCCACGTTCGCGCTCGGCTGAAGCGAGCACGGTGGGGTCAGGCACCGCGTTGCTCGCTTCGCCCCGGGCCCCGCAACCTGCACCCTCCGGGGGGTCTGACGGGACCCGCGGGAGCGGGTCCTTGGGAGTTCAGCGAATCTGAGCTTCGCCCGGCACCGTCCACTGAACTCCTGACCCCGAGAGGGTTCAGGTTTGGCGGGTGATGGCGGCGAGCTCGACCGGGTCGCCGATGCCCTTCATCTCGATCGCCCCGAGCGCGCTGACCGTGAACGGGTGGTCGGGGCGCAACCCTTCGGCGGTGGCGGCGGTCGTCACGACCCCGTGCAGCGGCGACAGCTTGGTGATCCGCGCGGCGAGATTCACGGTCGGCCCGTAGAAGTCACCCTCCCGACTCAGCACCTCGCCGTAGGCGACGCCGGTCCGCAGCGGAGGGAGGTCCGGGTCGGCTCGGACGCGGCCGACGAGATCGACTGCGATGGCACACGCCGAGTCCGGATCGGGAACGCGGAACATCACCTCGTCGCCGATGAACTTCACGACTCGGCCACCGCCCGCCAGGACGACCTCGGTCGCCGTGCGCTCGAACCCGTCCAGCGCAGCGCTGAGCTCGGCCAGCGATCGGCTGCCGGCCAAATCCGTGGACCCGACCAGGTCGGCGAAGCCGATCGCCAGCTCGATCGCATCCACGTCCACCCCGAGCTCACCCGCGATGAACTCGTCGGTCATCGGTCGGTACGACAGCCGCAGGTACCGGACCAGCATGCGGGTGAGCATCCGGCCGAACTCGGGGATGAGCTCTGCGGTCGCAATGTTCGCCTCCAGCAACCGGAGACCCGTCTCGTCCTCACGCATCGCCGGCGCCGCAGTGCTGGTGAGGAACACCGACAGAGCGGCATCGCCGACGCGCACCATCGCAGCGCCGGCGACCCGGATCATCTGCAGCACCGCCTCGGCACCAAGCAGCTCCTCAGCCGCCATGAGCAGCTGCAGGGCTTCCACGTCCTCGGCGTTGAAGATCGGCTCGGCGAGGTCGGCGCCGACGAGACCGCTGGCCCGGAAGATCCGCTCCACCCGATCTCGGTCGACGCCGCTCCGCTCGACCACTTGCTCCAGGGTCAGGTCCTCCCGGCTGCGCCCGAAGACCAATCGCACGGCGACCTCGACCAAGTCATCGCCGGCTTCAGCGATCTCGGCGTCGGTCATCCCCAGCTCACGGCAATGCCGGAGGATCTCCGTCCGCGACGGGTCGACCGAATCGTCGCCGGTCACGACGAGATTCCGTCGACCGTGGAGCGGACCAGCTCGCGGAGCTCGTCCAGGTTGGTCACGGCGTCGAGCTCGTCGGCTCCGAGCAGGTGCTGCGGCGGGCCGTCCCGGTCGGCCTCCGAGAGGTACAGGGCCGGACACGGCTCACGGGCCAGCTCGGGGTGCGCGGTGGCGGAAGGTGGAGCGGAGCTGGAAGTCCACCTCGTACGGGAGGTCGGCGACGAACGCCTTCCAGCTCCGATCCTTCAGCACCCGGCCGAAGGTGAGATCGCACAGGTTGCAGTCGGTCGAGCCCGTGGTCAGCCCGAGGTAGGCGTCCTTCAACATGGCCACGGGAGATGCGTCCACGTTGTAGACGAAGACCAGGCGGTCCGCCGCCGCCGTCACCGCCCGGCGAAACGAGCAAGATGGTGCCTGACCCCGTCGTGCTCGTTTGGGAGGGTCACGGGGTGGGGTTGGCGATAGTGCGCCAACTGCGCGCTTCGAGATAGGGCGAGAAGACGTCGGCGATCAGCTCGATGTCCTCGGGCCGCTTGGGCTGCTGCATCTCCCACAGGTGGGGGAACTCCTGCCACCCCAGCACGACATCCCACAGGCGCAGCGCTTCCTCGCCCCTCGGGGCCGGGATGATCACGGGACCGAACAGCGCCCGGTCGCTCGGGAACACCAGGATGGGCACGCCCCAACCGGCGTAGTCCGCAACCACGTGGTCGTGATCCGATCGAACGTCGTCGGACGTGGTGGGGTCGTCGATCGCCCGCACGACCAGATCCGTATCGAACCCCAGCTCGGTCAGCAGCTCGCGGTGGACGTCGGGATCGTGCGTGGGGTGCGCGTCCTCGTGGAACGCCTTGCCCATCCCCGCGTACCAACGGTCGAGGGCGTCGTTGCCCAGCTCACGTTTGATCAGCGCGGCAATCCGCATCTGCGACCACCCGAACGACCACTCCCGCTCCCACGGGTGCTTCTTGCCCTCTTCGCGGTTGATCTCCTCGAGGCTGAAGAACCGCCAGTTCACCCGCACGTCGGCCTGGTCCCGCACCTCGCGCATCCACAACGACGTCTGGTACGCGAACGGGCACATCAGGTCGAAGTAGAAGTCGATCTCCATCGCCCGAGGCTACCCCCCACCCGAAATTCCGTCCGAAAGGGTCGGTTTCCGGACCTTTCGGACGGAATTTCGGTGGGAGCTACGATGCTCGCCATGACAGAGCCGGTGATCGACATGTTGGCCGACGAGTGGAAGGCCATCAGCGAGCTCTGCCGGCCCCTCACCGACGCCCAATGGGACCTCGCCACCGACCTCCCGGGCTGGTCGGTCAGGGACAACCTCTCCCACATGATCGGGACCGAGCGCATGCTCGCCGGCGACGAGGCGCCCCCGATCCCGGACGAGGACCTCCCCCACGTCCGCAACGACATCGGCAAGTTCAACGAAGCCTGGATCGCCCCCCGCCGTGCCCTCCCCGGACCCGAGGTCCTCGCCGAGTTCGACTCCGTGACCGCCGGCCGGCTCGAGACGCTCCGAGCGATGACCACCGAGGACTTCGACAAGCCCGGGTTCACCCCCGAGGGTGAGGCTCCGTATCGCCGCTTCATGGAGATCCGCGTCTTCGACTGTTGGATGCACGAGCAGGACATTCGCCGCGCCGTCGACCAACCGGGCGGTTGGGACAGCGCATCGGCCCGCCACTCGATCGATCGCCTGCGCAACGGGCTCGGCTTCGCGGTCGGCAAGCGTGGCGGCGCACCCGACGGCAGCAGCGTCGTGTTCGAGATCACCGGTCCCATCGAGCGCCGACTCGCGGTCGTGGTCGACGGACGCGCCGCCGTCACCGACGACCTCCCCGCCGATCCCACCGTGCGACTGACGATGGACACCGAGACCTACCTATGCCTCACCGGCGGACGCTGGAGCGGACCCGACGCACGCGCCGCCGGCAAGGTCACGATCGAGGGCGATGCCGAGCTGGGCGAGCAGGTCGTCGACCACCTCGCCTTCACCATCTGACCCAGCCCGATATGGGGTCGAAAACCCACCGCTGGTGTGGGTTTTCGACCCCATATCCAGCAGGGCGGGTGATGTGACCCGGGGCACCTGGGCAATTCGACTCGGCGGGCTCAACGGCCCCCTCAGCAGGCCGATACCAGGGAGGTAACCCCTCCTCTGGAGTCTTCGTGACCGTTCGCGTGCGCTCGCGCCGCCATTCCGACCTCGTGGCCATCGGGGTCGTCACGGCCGTCCTCGCCGCGCTCCTCGTCACGGTCCCGCTGGCCGCACCGGCGCAGGCGGCCGCCCTCGCTGTCAACATCACCCGGCTCTACGACGGCACCGCACCGTTCGAGGACTGGTCCCCCGGGCGACACCACGACCCCCACGCCCACGGCCTGCACCAGCCCGGTGACGACCTCGACGCCGACAACGGCATCGTCCGCACCCTCGACGACGTCCGCTACCGCGTCGAGTACTCGGTCAACCCGCCGCTGCCCTCCGGCGACCTGGTCCTCGAGGTCGAACTGACCAACGGCGGCTGGAGGGAGGACTGGGCGCCCGGGGCCAGCACCTGCCCCGGTGGCTCGAGCTTCTCGGCCGACCGGTCCCTCTGGACCTGCGACATCGGCGTCATCACCAGCGCGTCCGGGACCGTGGCCATCGACATGCCTGCGGTCCCCCCGGCCAGCGCACCCGACGGCAGCCAGCTCCAGGCCCAGGTCCGCATCACCGAGGACGCCGACCCCCTCACCACCCAGACCGCGAACGCGGCGATGACCACGGTGTCGGCCGCCCCCCGCTTCGAGGTCACCAAGGTGCGCGTCCGGGACGCCCAGGCCGAGGACAACTCGCTGGGCGAGACCGGGCTGACCTCTCGCTACTTCGTCGGCCTGCACGCCGCCGACCCCGACCCCCGCGGGCTCTCCGCCCTTACCGAGCCCCTGACCGTCACCGACCACTTCGGCGTCCCCGGCGCCGAGCTCGCCTGCTTCACCAGCGGTATCTACGGCAGCATGCCGTTCCACGACGACGACACACCCGCCGACCACGACCGCGCCGTCTCCACCACCGACAGCACCTGCACCCAGACCGGCGACTCGCTCGACATCCAGTGGCACGTCAACTGGGACCGCACCGCGCCGCCTCCCACGCAGGGCGCCTACGGGTCCCTCTACTCGTACGCGCACGACCTGATCGCCTACGACCTGGTCACCGCCTGGCTGCCGATCACCACCGTCGACGCCGCCGACGGCACCCCGGGCGACGGACAGGGCCAGCTCTACGCCCCCAACGCCATCGAGACCTCCGTCGGCGGGGTCGCAGCCTCCGGCTCATGCTCCGGCTCCACCTGGTCGGCCGGGGCCGGGACCAGCACGTTCGACCCCGTCGACATCGCCGGCGCCGGCAACATGGGCCCGGCCGTCGAGCCCGTCGCCGACAACGGCGCCTGCACCCGCTTCCTCCTCGACATCAACACCACGGGCCAGAAGGGCGGCCCCCACAACGGCAGCGCGGTCATCGCCGACCAGGACTTCGCGATGCAGCAGTACCTGTACAACACCGCCAGCACCGGCCCCTCCCTTCCCGACCGGACCGTCTGCGACAAAGTCGACAACAGCCGGTTCACCCTCAACACCGCCCCCACCTTCGGCGCCGCCTCCGGCAGCCGCTGGGTGCCCAGCGCCTACACCATCGAGTACGGGATCGGTCCATGGGGCGAGTCCTACCCGGCAGGGGCGAAGGCCGACGACGCCAACGCCTGGTACGTCCAGGCCACCTCCGACTGCTCCGACGCCACCGCCATCGACCTGGGTGGCGGCCAGCGCTGGGTCGACAACAGCGGCGTCGACTGGACCAACAGCGGCGGGGCCACCGTCGACGCCGACGAGGTCAACATGGTCCGCGTCACGGTGAACGACTCGATCCCGGCCGGCCGGTACGTCCAGGTCGCCTACGACTTCCACGCCCGCGACGACCTCACCGACCTGGAGGAGCTGCGCAACTATTCGGCGTTCGTGGTCAATCCGGCGTCGACGTGGACCACGAGCAGCTGCACCGGCCAGGACAACACGGCCCAGACCTGCACCGACGACCTGGTACCGCTCACCTCCGCCGGTAGCTACTCCCGCTGGCTCCAGGTCACCGACTCGGTGGCCCGCGCTGTCGAAATCGCCGATGGGGGCGACGACGCTCAACGCCGGCGACACCAACTCGTGGCGCGTCTACGTGTGGTCCTACCCCAGCAGCACCTACCCGCCGGGGGGCTGGGCGGGCTGGACCGGCTCGACCGACATCGTGCTCGACGACATCCTCCCCGAGAGCTTCAGCTACGTGCTGGGAACCGCTCGGGCGTGGGACAGCACCAACACCCCGGTGCCGATCGCCGACCCGACGATGCTCCCCGACACCCCGTCGGTCGGACTGACCACGCTGCGCTGGGACCTGGGCGCGGTCCCCTGGAACACCTACCGGCGGGTCGAGTTCGACACCAAGGTCGAGGTCTACGCCTGCACCGGCTCCTACACCAACTACGCCGAGGTCCACACCGCCGCCGACGCCAACGTCCCGTTCCCGGCCTTCCCGGCCGGCGACACCTTCGGCCGGCGAGCCAACGCCGCGGTCGACGTCGTCGCGCTGTCCTCCGCCGTCATCTCGAAGACGTCGACGACGCCGTACATCGTCCCGGGCCAGGACACCGTCTACACCCTCCGGTTCGGCAACCCCGGCCCCGACGACCTCGAGTGGATGGACGCCATCGACATCCTCCCGTACGACGGCGACACCCGCGGATCGATCATCACCGCCGACACGTTCCTCCTGGCGGACGTCACCACCGCCGTGCCCGGGATCGAGACCTGGGTCAGCGACACCGATCCCGCCACCCTCAGCGCCCTCGACGGCTTCCACGACGACGTGCTCTGGCCGGCCGACCCGTCCGTGACCGCGCCAGGGACGCCGCAATGGCCGTGCACGTTCGCAGATGCGCAGGCCGCCACCCCCGGCTGTCCGGCCCTGACCGACGTCACCGCGTTGCGTTTCATCGGCTCGGATCCGAACCCCGCAGCCAGCGGACCCGGCGACTCGTTCGTCGCCGCCGGCGAGGGCCCGTTCGACATCACGATCACCTACAACACAACCGTCGACGCCCTGCCCGGCGACACCTACCCCAACAGCTGGATGGCGGTCTTCGAGGGGCTGTCCCTTCCGGTCCTGTCGCCATCCGACATCTCACCGACCATCCCGGCGCTGGGAGTGGGTGACCTCGTCTTCATCGACGTCGATTTCAACGGCGTCTTCGATGCCGGCCACGACGTGCCGGTCGCCGGTGTCGACGTCGAGATCTACGCGGCCGGAGACCTCGCCGGCGTGGACTCGCCGGTCGGCACCGCCACCACCGACGCCGCCGGACGTTGGTTCGTCGGCGACCTCGTCGAGGGCGACTACTGGGCCTGGTTCCCCGCTTCGAACACCGCCCCCGGTGGCCCCCTCGAAGGCCGGACCCCGGCGCTCGGGTCGGCGGCCGACCCCGACACCGATGCCGACGAGACCATCGACCACAACACGGTGAACCTCGACGGCATCGCCAGCGGCCTCATCTCCCTCGCGATCGGCACCGAGCCGATCGGGGACGGGGTCGTTCCGGCCGGCTACCGCGACGTCGATGTCAACGGCACGCTCGACTTCGCCGTCCGGGGCGGTCCGTCCATCGACGTGCAGAAGAGCGTCTACGCCGGCCACGACAACGGCGTCGGCTGCTCCGGGGGCGAAGCGATCACCGTCACCTCGGGCGCCGACACGACCTGGTGCGTGGGCGTGACCAACACCGGCGACACCCACCTGGCCGACGTCTCGCTGGATGATCTCGACCTGGGTCTGACCACCGGCGACTTCACGCTGCTCTCGGGCACCCCGGCCCTGCTGGCGCCCGGAGCCAACGCCACCTGGTACGTCGAGACCAACCCCACCGCGACGCTCGACAACGATGTGGACATCACCGGGAACCCGGCCACGGCCGGCGGTGCGGACATCGCGAGCCTGTCCGACGTGGTCACCACCGACAACGCCGTCGTGACGGTGGTCGCACCGGCGATCACCATCGACAAGACCGTCTACGCCGGCCACGACGCAGGCGCCTCCTGCGCCGGAGACGAACTGGTGACCACGCTCGCCGGAGCCGACGTCACCTACTGCTTCACCGTCACCAACACCGGCGACACCCACCTGGCCGACGTCACCGTCGACGACCCCGACCTGAGCATCGACCAGAGCGACATGACCCTCCGCTCCGGCGACCCCACGCTCGTCGCCCCCGGCGGCACCGTCACCTGGTCCTACGACGGCACTGCCACCGCCGACCTCACCAACACCGCCGACACGACCGGCAACCCGACCACCGCCGGCGGCACCGACCTGGCCGGTCTCGCCGATCCCACCGACAGCGACACCGCCGCCATCGACGTCGTCGCCCCCGACGTCACCATCGACAAGACCGTCTACGCCGGCCACGACGCAGGCGCCTCCTGCGCCGGCGGCGAGCTGGTGACCACGCTCGCCGGAGCCGACGTCACCTACTGCTTCACCGTCACCAACACCGGCGACACCCACCTGGCCGACGTCACCGTCGACGACCCCGACCTGAGCATCGACCAGAGCGACATGACCCTCCGCTCCGGCGACCCCACGCTCGTCGCCCCCGGCGGCACCGTCACCTGGTCCTACGACGGCACCGCCACCGCCGACCTCACCAACACCGCCGACACGACCGGCAACCCGACCACCGCCGGCGGCACCGACCTGACCGGCCTCACCGATCCCACCGACAGCGACACCGCCGCCATCGACGTCGTCGCCCCCGACGTCACCATCGACAAGACCGTCTACGCCAGCCACGACGCGGGCGCCTCCTGCACCGGAGACGAACTGGTCTGGTACACCACCGCGGCCGACGAGCTCACCTACTGCTTCGAGATCACCAACACCGGCGACACCCACCTCAGCCATCGCCACCATCGACGACACCGACCTGGGCATCGACGGCAGCGACCTCACCCTCCTCTCCGGCAACCCGATCCTGCTCGCCCCGGGAGCCACCGCGGTCGGCTACCACGAGACCAACGGCACCGGCGACCTCCTCAACACCGTCGACCTCACCGCCAACCCCGTCGCCTCCGACGGCACCGACCTGACCGGCATCGCCGACGTCACCGACACCGACACCGCCCGCGTCGACGAGGTCGCCCCGGCCATCACCATCGACAAGACCGTCTACGCCGGCCACGACGCCGGCGCCTCCTGCGCCGGCGGCGAACTGGTCACCATCACTCTCCGGCGCCGACGTCACCTACTGCTTCGCCGTCACCAACACCGGCGACACCCACCTGACCGCCGTGACGCTCGACGACGGCGACCTGGGCATCGACGAAACCGACGCCACCCTCCTGGCGGGCGATCCCACGCTCGTGGCGCCCGGCGGCGCCGTGACCTGGTTCTACGAGGGCACCGCCACCGCCGACCTCACCAACACGGCGCAGACCACCGGCGACCCGGCCACCGCCGGCGGCACCGACCTGACCGGCATCACCGACGTCACCGACAGCGACACCGCACGAGTCGACGTAGTGGCACCGGCCGTCACCGTCGACAAGACCGTCTACGCCGGCCACGACACCGGAGCGTCCTGCACCGGCGACGAGCTGGTCTGGTACACCGACCAGCGGCCGCCGAGCTCACCTACTGCTTCGAGATCACCAATGCCGGCGACACCCACCTCACCCTCGTCACCATCGACGACACCGACCTGGGCATCGACGGCAGCGACCTCACCCTCCTCTCCGGCAATCCCATCCTCCTCGCCCCCGGGGCGTCGGCCCTGTCCTTCTACGAGACGAACGGCAGCGGCGACCTCCTCAACACCGTCGACCTCACCGCCAACCCCGTCGCCTCCGACGGCACCGACCTGGCCGCCTCGCCGACGTCACCGACACCGACACCGCGTGGGTCAACGAGGTCGCGCCGGCGGTCACCATCGACAAGACCGTCTACGCCGGCCACGACGCGGGGGCCTCCTGCGCAGGCGACGAACTGGCGACGGTCACCACCGGAGTCGACGTCACCTACTGCTTCACCGTCACCAACACCGGCGACACCCACCTCGACACCATCACGTTCGCCGACCCGGACCTGGGCATCGGTTCGAGCGACCTCACGATGATCGCCGCCGACCCGGTGCCGCTGGCGCCCGGCGGATCGGGCACCGCCTACTTCGAGACCACGGCCGGCACCGACCTCACCAACACCGCATCGACCACCGCCAACCCGGTCGAATCCGACGGCACCGACATGGCCGGCCTGACCGACGTCACCGACACCGACACCGCGGCCGTCGAGGTCGTGGCCCCCGCCGTCACCATCGACAAGACCGTCTACGCCGGCCACGACGCAGGAGCCTCCTGTTCCGGCGCCGACCTCGTCTGGTACACCACCAGCGCCGACGAGCTCACCTACTGCTTCACCATCACCAATACCGGCGACACCCACCTGACCGGCGTGACCCTCGACGACCCCGACATGGGCATCGACCAGACCGACATGACCCTTCTCTCGGGCAACACGGCGCTCCTCGCCCCGGGAGCATCCGTCTCCGGCTTCTACGAGACGAACGGCACCGGCGACCTGCTCAACACCGCCACGGCCATGGCGAACCCGGCGGCATCCGACGGCTCCGACCATCCCGCGCTCGCCGACGTGACCGACACCGACACCGCCACCGTCGACTGGGTCGCGCCCGACATCGAGATCCAGACGACCGTCTACCCGGGCCACGACAGCGGCGCCGGCTGCTCCGGGGTCGAGACGCTCGCGACCGGCCCCGCGCACCCGGTGACCTACTGCTACGCCGTCACCAACACCGGCGACACCCACCTCGCCCTCGTCTCCGTGGCCGACCCCGATCTGGGCATCGATCAGACCGACATGACCCTCCGTTCCGGCAACTCGTTCCTGCTCGCTCCGGGCGCCACCGCGGTGTGGTCCTTCGACACGACCAACACCGCCCCCATCACCAACATCGCGTCGACGACCGCCAACCCGGCCGAGTCGGACGGCACGGACCTGACCGGTATCGCCGACCCCACAGACAGTGATCCGGCTACGACGCTCGTCGCCGACACCGCGATCGCCGTCGTCAAGACCGTCACGGCCGGCACGACCTGCCCCGGTGTCGACCTGCTCGCCGTGGCCCCGGCCACGGACGTCACCTACTGCTTCACCGTCACCAACACCGGCGGCGCCGACCTGGCTGACGTGACGGTCGACGACCCGGACCTCGGCGTCGACCAGGGCGACATGACGATCGTCTCCGGCGACCTCACCCTGCTGGCGGCTGGTGAGACGGCGGTCCTCGGCTACCCGACGACGACCAGCGGCGACCTGCTCAACACCGTGACCGCGACGGGCAACCCGGTCGACGGCACCGGCACACCGATCGCCGGCCTGACCCCGCCCACCGCCGCCGACGACGCCGAGGTCACCGAGCTCTTGACCGGCATCAACGTGGAGAAGACCGTCTACCTCGGTCACGACGACGGTGCGGGCTGCGACGGCTCGGAGTCGGTCACGGGCGTCGAGGGCACCCGCATCAGCTACTGCTTCAGGGTGACCAACACGGGCTCAGCCCATCTGTCGGACGTCACGGTCGACGACGCCGACCTGGGCATCGACAACGGCGACATGGCCGTCGTCTCCGGCCAGCTCACCCGCCTGGCGCCCGGGGCCTCGGCCACGCTGGTCCACGAGACCACGCTCGACGGCGACCTCGTCAACACGGCGGAAGCCAGCGGCTCCCCCACCGATGGCGCCGGCACCGCCATCGCCGGCCTCACGCCACCGTCCGACCGCGACACCGCCGAGGTCGATCGGATCAACCCGGCCGTCGACATCGAGCAGCGGGCGATCACCCCGATCGTGCCCGTGGGCTACACGGCCGAGTACGAGCTGACGGTCAGGAACACCGGCGACGTCGCACTCCGGAACGTTCGCGTCACCGACCCTCAGATGCCCGCCTGCGCTCGGACCATCGCCACCCTTGCGGTTGGCGAGACGGTGACCTACACCTGCGAGGGCCCCATCGGGACCACGCCCAGGATGCTGCTCAGCTTGGCCCGGGCCACCGCCGACGTGGTCGGCGGCTGCGCGGCCGACCCCTGCGTCACCGACGAGGACGACGCGCAGGTCGAGGTGGTCGAGTCCGTGCTGGTCCTCGAGAAGCGGGCATTGCAGAACGAGGTCGAGGAGGGCGGCACCGCCACCTACAGCTTCACGATCACGAACCCCACCCGCTTGACCATCGAAGACGTCCGGCTGATCGACGAGACGTTCCCCGAGTGTTCGCGGGAGATCGGCACGCTCGACGCCCTCCAGACCGTCAGCTACACCTGCGACGTGACCACACCGGAGCAGGCCGGCGAGCTGGTCAACAAGGCCTACGTCAGCGGCACGATGCTGACGCGCTCCTACACGTCCACCGCCTCGGCCGCGATCATGATCATCACCACCATTCCGGGCAGGCCGATCTCGGGACCGCTGGCCGCGACCGGCGCCGACTCGTCCACCGCCGGCGCCGCAGCGGCGCTCCTCGTCGTGATGGGCTTCCTGTTCCTGACGACGGGTCGGCACCGCCGGCGAGAGACCGTGGTCGACGACCAGCACTGAGCAGCGGGGGCGGGAACAAAGCCCGCCGGGTGCAGGTTGACGGAGTCGTGAACGCGATCACCGAGCCCGATGCGATCGACCTGTACTGGCGTCCCGGCTGTGGGTTCTGCATGAACCTCGAGCGCCAGCTCAAGCGCATCGACCTCCCCATCCGCCGTCACAACATCTGGGACGACGAGGCGGCTGCCGAAGTAGTTCGATCCCACGCCCGGGGCAACGAGACCGTGCCCACCGTCGTCATCGGCGACCACGCCCTGGTCAACCCCTCGGCCCGGCACCTTCTGGCCATCGTGGCCGAGTCAGCACCGCACCTGCTCCCCGACGGGTTCGAGCCCCCCGAACCCCGTGGACGCTTCTTCGGTCGCCGCGCTGGGGCTGAGCGGGGAATCTGTGCCTCGAAAACCGGACTCAGACCGGTTCCGGAGGCCGAGATTCCGGGTTGGGTGACGATCGTGTGACGAGGCGGCGGCGGCGGGAACCAGGACGGACGATGGCGTCGTCTCATGGGCATCCCACTCGGAGGTTGCTCCCATGCGTCGATTCACCACCATCCTCAGCCTGTTCGCCGTCACCGTCCTGTTGGCCGCCGCCTGCGGCCTGCAGGACGGGTCTGATCAGGACGCCTCGGGCGACTTCGCCGAGGTCGTGCGAGGGGACCGCAGACATCGCCGGCGAGATGAGCAACGACATCGCCGTCGCCCAGTCCGAAGAGCTCATGGCCGACACCGACCGGGACGAGTCACTCGCGGTACCGGCACCCACCGTGCCCGGCGACGCAGCATCCGCCACCGGCGAAGCCCCGAGCGTGGCCGCGCCGCCGGTGCTGGACGGACGTTCCATCATCTTCACCTCGACCATGTCGGTCGCGGTCGAGGACGTCATGGTGGCGACGACCGAGGCCCAGGCCCTGATCGGCCCCCTGGGAGGGCTGTTGTTCGGCCAGGAGGCCAGCGGCGGTGACGAGCCGCGGGCGATCCTGACGTTCAAGGTGCCGCCCGAGAACTTCCAGGACGCGATCTTCCGTCTCGGCGGGGTGGGCGAGGTCATCAGCCAGACCCGGACCACCGACGACGTGACCGAAGCCGTGGTCGACCTCCAGAGCCGGATCCGCAGCCAGGAGACCAGCGTCGAGCGCCTGCGGGGGCTCCTGGCCGACGCACCCAACCTCGACAACATCGCCGCCCTCGAGGCCCAGCTCCTCGAGCGGGAGACCACCCTCGAGCAGCTGCGCGGTCAGCTCCGCACCCTCGAGGGTCAGGTCGACCTGGCCACCATCGTGATGACGCTCACCCAGGCCGATCTGGTCTCGTCGGGTCTCACCCTTGCCGCCACGGCGATCGAGGGCCAGAGCGACGGCGCCACCTGCCGGGGCCGGGAGGGCATCCAGCTGGAAGATGGCGCCACCGTCACCTTCTGCTACACGGTCACCAACAGCGGCGTGACCGAGCTGACCGACGTGGTGATCATCGACGAAGCGCTCGGCCTCACGACCGAGGACCTGGTGCTCATCTCCGGCGAGGCCGAGGTCCTGGCGGCCGGTGCGTCCGTGGTCTACGCCCACGAGACCACGGTCGACGGTGACCTGACGACCGAGGCCGAGGTCAGTGCGCTGACCAGCGCCGGTGACGAGGTCGGATCGGTCGACTCGGTCCGCATCGCCGCCACCGGCGGCGAAGGGCTGCCCGGGTTCGGCGATGCGGTGTCGGCCAGCCTCGATGCGCTCCAGACCGCGGGCGGCTTCCTGCTGATTGCGCTCGGTGTGCTGCTCCCGTTCCTGGTCTTCCTCATTCCGGCCTACCTGGCGGTCCGCTGGTTCCGCCGGTCGCGCCGACCCGCTCCGCCGGCGCCGCCCTCGGCCGAGGGCCCGAGCGACGACACCACTCCCCCGCCCGCTCCCGAGCCCGACCCGGAGCCGGAGCCGGAGCCCGAGCCCCAGCTGGTCGGCTGAGCACGCTGGGGGCCAGGCACCGAGCGTGCTCACCCCGCAACTCCCCCCGAGAAAGGGTCGGAATCCGGACCCCCCGGACGGAATTTCGGCTGGCGGGCGGGGCTAGGGCTCGAGGGTGAGCTCGTCGCGGGGGACGGCTCGGCACGGGGCGCCGTCGCAGACGTCCACCACCACCCCGCCGGGGCGGAGGAACGCGTTCTTCTGCTCGATCGCAGCGGTCTGGCGCCGGGGATCCTCGTGCGGGTCCCGGGCGTCGGGATCGTCCTCGTGCCGCGGCGGCAGGTTCTCGGTGGGAGCGATGGGGCTACCGGAGTCCCAGAACACCAGCGCCGAACCCTCGTACGGGAACTCCTCGATCCGGGGGATCAGCCCGGCCGGCTCCACGTCGGCGGTGCGGTCGGGTGCGATGGGTTCGGGCATGACCCGAGCGCCGATGGTGCGGGCCATCACCTCGGCGGTCACGGTCGACACCTGGTAGTCACCGACGGCGACGTGCATGAGCACCGTGTGCTCCGGGGTGTTGGGGTACGGGTCGTCGGTGACGTGCGCCGCGTAGCCGTTGGTCTCGGCCCGATCCCACAAGAGCTGGATGAGGGACAGCGCGATCGTCTGGTCCAGCTCGTCGGGATACGAGGGCTTCAGAGCCAGCGCGTACGTGTCGAAATCGACGCTGCGGCGGAGCAGGGTGCTGTAGTTCATCCCGCCCACCCCCAGCACGGCGCGGGTCCAGTCCTGGGCGAACGCCGTCGCCATCCCGCCGATGATGGCGCCCTGGCTGTTGCCGTCGTAGAAGGCCTCCCTGGTGTCCAACAGGGGCGCGCCGCCGGACGCCTGGAAGGCGGGCTGACTCACGAAACCGTCCTCGTGCACCATGAGTCGGGCCAGGAACAGGGTGTTGAGCACACCCTGCTGCACCCGGTCGGCCAGCGTGTGGAAGGTGGACAGATCGGTGAGGATCGCCAGGGCGTTGGGCACGTCCTGCTCGGACATACCGATCCAGTCGGTGGCGCAGTAGACGAAGTCGTTGGCGTTGCCGGCGACCGAGATGTGGTCGGCCCGGATCTCGCCCTGGCTGCCCAACAGCCCGTGGCCGTAGACGACCGGTCGGCCGGCGATGCGATCGCGTCACCACGGACTCGGGGACGCTGCACGAGAAGGTCGCAGTGTAGGTACCCCTCCGAACCGGCAACCCGTCGTCGCCGTACGCGTAGCCGGTCCCCGGCTCGCCGTCGTCGGTCAGATACAGCGGGACCTCGAACGTGCCCTCGACCCAACGCGCCACGTGTTCACCGGGCGGGTCCTCGGGCGGTTCCTGGAACTCGGTGATCTCGAACGACGGCGCCGCACCGTCGAGCTGGGCGAACGCGTCGTCGCGGAGGTGGAGCATGCGCTCGGCCAGACCCCGTCGGGAGGCGACGGTGAAGTCCCACGCGAGGTAGAGATCGTCGCGTTCGACGTCGACCCGGGCCAGGTCGGCGATCACGCTCTCGATGCGCGGGCGGAGGTCCTCGACCTCGTCCACGTCGGTCGACACCCCGTCACGGATGACCTCGAAGACCGGCGGCGCGGCGAGCACCTCACCGGCGCCGTCGCGCAGATCGCGCAGTCCGATCACGTGGCGGTGGCCCTCGTTGAGGTTGACGGCCGGCCGGATCATCAGCGACTGCCGCTCGGGGTCGGAGGCATTGGCGTCGAGCTCGGCCCAGAGCGGCACCCGGATGCCACTGTCGGCATCGAACAGGACGACCGGCGAATCGTCCGCGAGCGACGCGGCGACGTCCGTGACCGGCGGCAGCTCGGTGGCCTCGGCGTCCAGGCCGGGGACCACCGTGAGCATCGCCGTGCCGGGGCTGAAGCCGTCCAGCCGGTTCCACTCGGTCGGGTCGATGGGCACGCCGGCCGCATTGGCCGGCACCTGCGACTCGTCCAGCGCGAGTTGCAGCCCGTTCCCCGGCCCCAGATCGTCGTCGCGGGTCACCGGTTCGACCACTTCGGTGAAGCCGTCGCTGGGATAGGGCAGGAGGCAGGAGGTCCCGTCGAGCAGTTCGCAGCCGGCGGGCTGACCGTCGATCACGTCGGCGATGGCGGCGAGCTGCTCGGGTGACGCGGGCGTAGCGGGCGGTTGGGTCGTGGTCGTCGTGGGCGCGGCGGTGGTGTCGACGACCTCTTCGGGTCCGAGCAGCGTGTCCTCGGCCGTCGAGCACCCGGCCGCGACCAGTGCTGCCACGACGAAGGCAACGATCATGCGACTGCGGCTCACACTTTCCTCCTCGCCTCGCAGCGACGATAGTGGGGCATGGCCGCCACTTCGGATCTCGACCCCAAGGACGTGGGCCTGTTCGCCCTCAAGGTCTACAAGTACCGCGAGGGCGAGCGGATCTCGCTGCTCATCCACCTGGGCGATCGCCTGGGGCTCTTCACCTCCATGTGGGACGCCGGTCCCCTCACCCCCGACCAGCTGGCGGCCCGGACCGGGCTGCACACGCGCTGGCTCCAGGAGTGGCTCCGGGCCATGGGCGCAGCCGAGTTGCTGGCCACCGAGGACGGCGAGACCTTCGAGCTCACCCCGGTGGGCGCGGCCGTGCTGGCCGATGAGCAGGACAGCCTGTACTTCGCTGCGGGAGCGTTCGGCGTCCCACCCGATCCGTCCTACGTCGACCGGCTGGCCGAGTCGTTCCGCACCGGCATCGGCCTGACCTACGACGACTTCGGCGAGGGCGCCGCGCACAGCACGCAGCGCATGCTGGGACCCTGGAGCCGCCTGGCGCTCGTCCCGTTCATCCTCCCCGCCATCGACGGCGTCACCGAGGCGCTGGAGGCGGGGGCCGACGTGGTCGATGTCGGCTGTGGAGCCGGCGTCGCGCTGGCCACGATGGCCGAGGCGTTCCCGAGGAGCCGCTTCCTGGGGGTCGACCCCTCGGAGATCGCCATCCATATGGCCCGCCAGGCCGTCGACGCGTCAGGGCTCGAGAACCTGCGCTTCGAGGTGGCGGGGGGAGACAGCCTCCCTGACGAGCCGACCTTCGATCTGGTCCTCACCTTCGACTGCCTGCACGACATGCCCAGGCCCAAGGACACCATCGGGGCCATCGCGACGTCGCTGAAGGAGGACGGCGTCTGGCTCTGCAAGGACATCAAGTGCGGGGCCGACTACACCGCCAACGAGCGCAACCCGTTGCGGGCGATGATGTACGCGATCTCGGTGACCAGCTGTATGGCGTCGGCGATGAGCGAACCCGACGGTGCCGGGCTGGGCACCCTGGGTCTGCCTCCGGAGGTGCTCGAGCAGTACTGCACCGACGCCGGGTTCGGGTCCTTCACCGTCCACGACTTCAACGATCCCGCCAACCTCTACTACGAGATCCGCCGCTGAACCCGAACCCTCTCGGGGTCAGGCACCGAAAGGGTTCAGGTTCGAAACGAGCACGGATGGTGCCTGACCCCGAGGCTGCTCGTTTCGGGTGGGGGGACGGGCGGTCTCCGGAACGACGGGGATCGGCCGATGGGGAGGACATGACCCGCACGGCCGGCGCAGCCCTTCGCGCCCATCTGGACGAGATCCTCGTCGTCGCCGTGCTGGCCGCAGCCATCGTGTGGTTCCTCAACATCGACGCTACGACCACCTTCTCGACCCAGGGCGTGGTCCAGGCGCCGACGGAGCTGGACTCGGGCGCCGATCGCCGGTACCTCGACGACATGACCGTCGCGATCGAGTCGGCCCCGGTTCGCCGGGCGACCGCCGAGGCCACCGGACTGACCGTCGACCAGGTGATCAGCAGACTCGCCGTCGGCCCCCGCACCGACTCACGGATCGTTCCGGTCGAGGACCGAACGATCGACCACGACCCGGAGCTCGCCGGCCTGGTCATCTCGTCCTCGGTCGAGGCCGCCCACGAGATCGCCCTCGCTCCACCCACCGACGAGGAGATCCGTCGAACGATCGCCGGTCTCGGTGAACGGCTGGACCAGGTGGTCGAGCTCATCGGGCCGTCCGAGGTCGATTCCGCCGCCCTGGTCGAGCTTGATGACGAGCTGCTCGAGGTGCGGTCCGCCCTCTCCCAGCAACAGGTGGCCTCCGGAGCCGACGCCGCGGTGGTCGAGGAGCTCGCCGATCAAGCCGGCCGGGCGTTCGGCGACGCGCTGGCAGACCCGTTCGTCGACGAATCGGACCTGGCCCAGTCATTGGTCACGGCCCGTGACGACGTACGCCGCATCGCCGCCGCGGTCACCACCCAGGATCCGGCCACCGAGCCGCGCCTCGAGATCGGACCGACGATCGGGCGACAGTCTCTCGACCGACCCTTCGGCGCGGCCGTGCTCGCGGGGTTGATGGGGTTGGCGGTCGCCTCGTTGGCGGCGATCGCCTGGCAGTACCGAGCCGAACGCAAGCGCGATGCACAGGGTGATGTGCAGGCGTATCGGTCGGTCTCGATCGACGACCGACTCAGCGACCACCTTCCGGATGAGGCGGGGCGGGAAGCCGGTCAGTCCAGCAAACGCTGACGAACGCCGGCGACGAGGTCGTCGTCGATGCCGGCTTCACTCCGCCACGCCTCGAGCGACCCGTAGCGCTCGGTCAACCGGTCGAGCATGGCCACCATGACCGACGCGGGCGCGCTGCGGAAGACATCGGGCTGCCCCTGCAGCTCGGCCCACCAGTCCGGGTCGGTCCGCTTGGCCCACTGCATGAACCGCTCGGAGGCGGGGGCCGACATGCCGTAGTCGTGGGCGATGCGATCGGTGTCGACACCGACGGCGTCCAGCAGCATCGCCGCCGCCACCCCGGTCCGGTCCTTGCCCGCCGCGCAGTGGAAGACCAGCGGCAGGTGGTCGTCGTCGGCGACCAGTTCGAACAGGCGCCGGAACATCGCACCCGCGTTCTCGGCGATCTCGACGTACCGGTCCAGCAGGTAGCCGGACGGATCGTGATGCGTGGCGGGATCGTCGAGATCCCACAGCTCGTCCAGCAGCGGCAGGTGATGGAAGGCGACCGGGTGCTGGTGCACCGGGAAGCTGCCGTGCGCTTCCTGCTCGCTGGCCGTCCGCAGGTCGACCACGGCGCGCAGGCCCAGCTCGGCCACCCGTTCCAGATCGGCGCCACCGAGGCGGTTGAGACCGTCGGCCCGGAACACGACGTCGCGCTTCACTCGGCGCCCATCGGCGGTAGGAATCCCGCCGAGATCGCGGAAGTTGAAGATCAGTTCGAGCTCGTAGTGACGGTCCGGATCCACGGCGGCAACCTAGCGGCGAATGGAACGATCCGGTGCCGGCTGAGCGCACCACCAACGCTCGCTGCTCGGACGCCGGAGCAACCTGAACCCTCTAGGTGCCTGACCCCGAGAGGGTTCAGGTTGTGGCGGCCAGGTCGGGGTGGAACCGATCGAGCTCCTCGGCGCGCACCTCGTCGGGGATGGTCATGGCCCGGCGGGCGACGGTGTCGAACGCCAGGCTGACCACCTCGAACACCGCCAGCAGATCGCGCCGATCGACGTCGAACGCCCACAACATCGCGTGGCTGGTCTTGTCCCGGAGGTCGACCGTCGCCCCGAAGCTCTGGATCCGGTCGCCCACCCGGGGCATGCGCAGCACACCCATCCGGGTCTCCATGGACGCCCAGCCCATCTTCTCGCCGTCGGGGCCGTCGCGCAGCCAGACGGCGTCGCGCTCGTCGATCGACTCCCCGGCCCAGAGCAGCGCCGGCGCGTTGTCCACCAAGTAGAGGCCATCGGGTCCGCACTCGTCGGCGCCGATCGTTCGGACCTTGCGCATGGCGAGGTCGCGCCCGGTCACCTCGTCCAGGCCCGGCGGATCGGCCGTCGGATCGGCATCCAACGACAGGCTGCGCGTCGCCCCCCGCTCGGGCAGCTCGATCGTGGCCGCCACGGCCCGCTGAACCACCGCATCGGGCACCTCGACCGGCCGGCCCTCGTCCGTCCTGGCGACCACCCGGTGCACGAAGGTCGCTGCAAGGTCGCCGGTGTCCTCGTTGACCAGCTCGTGGTAGATGCGCACCGCCTCCGGCACCGGCGTCGAGCACGCCGCTGCGCACGGCCAACGGCGCCCCCAGCAGCTGCTCCCGGTGGTGCCGGGTGTAGGCGTCGACCAGTGGCAGCTCCGGATCCGGCGGCGCGCCCAACTGGGCGAGCAGCGCCTCGGTTCCCTGTCGGGCGTTGACGCCGTAGAAGCGCACGTTCATGTGGCCGAGGTGATCGATCTGGTCCTCGGTGACCGTGCTGCGGTGGGTCGTCGACACGTGCGTCATGGCGGTCGCACACCATACGCTCTGCCCATGGTCGACGACGTCACGCTCGATGCTGACGGCCTTGCCCGCCCCACCGTCTTCCCCCGGCGCCTCCCCACCCCCAGCCGGGCCCGTCTCAGCCGTCGGGCCACCCAGATCTTCCGTGTCGGCACCCGCAACTTCGCGTCGCTGATCTGGAAGACGGCGCGGCACCGCAGGGTCCCCGACGACGAGTTCGCGGCCCCACTCCGGCACACGTTCGAGGAGCTGGGCGGCACGTTCATGAAATTCGGCCAGCTGGTCGGCTCGGCGCCGTCGATGTTCGGCGACGCCGTCGCCCAGGAGTTCCGCTCGTGTCTCGACACGGGCGCGCCGGTGCCGATCGACAAGATCCGCAACGTCATCGAGGAGAGCCTCGGCGGGCCGATGGAGGCCACGTTCGCCGCGTTCGAGGAGGAGCCGATCGGTCGAGCGTCGATCGCCGTGGTCCACCGGGCCCGCCTGCACGACGGTCGCGACGTGGCGGTCAAGGTCCTGCGTCCCGGCATCGAGCTCCAGGTGGCCACCGACCTCGACCTGTTCGAGCCACTGCTGAAGATGGCGGCCCGACACACCGGCGATGCCAACGCCGGGTCGCTGCTCCAGATGTTCGATGGCTTCCGGATCCAGATCGGCGAGGAGCTCGACCTCCGCAACGAACTGCGGGCCATGGTCAACTACCGCCAACTCCTCGATCAGGTCGACCTCCCGCTGGTCATGGTGCCCCGCCCGCACCCCGAGCTACAGCGGCATGAAGGTGCTGGTCATGGAGTTCCTCGACGGCGTGCCGGTCGACGACCTGGACCGCATCACCGAGTACGGCTACGACCCGGTCCCGGTCGTCGACCAGCTGGTCAAGGGGTTCCTCATGACCGCTCTCCGTTGGGGCACGTTCCACGGCGATGTCCACGCCGGCAACCTGCTGCTCATGCCCGACGGCCGGATCGGCGTGATCGACTGGGGCATCGTCGGCCGCCTCGACCGGGACAGCTACTTCTTCTTCCGCCGGCTGTGCGAGGCGGCGCTGGGCGACGACACGGCGTGGAAGGACATCGCCGACCTCATCATCGAGAACTACGGGCAGGTGATCCGCGAGGGACTGAAGATGAACGACGAGGAGATCACCACCTTCGTCCGGGCGACCATCGAACCCGTCGTGACCGCTCCGTTCGGTCAGGTCAGTCTCGTCCGCGCTGGTGAACGCTCCGATGGAGCAGGTCGCCACCGCCCGGGGGATGGAGCTGACCGACCGCAGCGCCCGCGGCCTGTTCCGCCGGATCCGCGAGCAGCGCAAGCTCCGCGGCATGGCCGAGAGCCACGGCGGCATCAACAGCGACTTCGACCGGGGCACGTTCCTGCTGGGCAAGCAGCTGATGTACTTCGAGCGCTACGGAAAGATGTACCTGGCCGACAAGGGCATCTTCTCCGACCGAGAGTTCTTCGAGGGCGCTGGCCGCTGCGCCGGCGTCACCCGAGCTGGCCGATGCGGCCCGCCGGCTAGCTGATGCGACCGGGGTGCGAGGCGGTCCAGCCTCGTCGGGACTCGGCCCATGCCTGGCACTCGCGGCCCATCGGCGTGGACGGCGGCGCGTCGACGAACGGCCAGATCTCCTCGGCCAGCTTGCCGCCAGTTGGCGGTGGCCGCGAGCTGACCCAGCAGACGCGACCAGGCCCAGGTTGATGCGCTGGATGATCACGAACGACGGCGGCACGTTGACGATCCGTCTGCACGTCGCGCTGACCGCCGGTGGGATCGAAGACGTGGCGCACCGTCTCGAGGCGTACTCGTCGGTGACCGTCATCACCTCGTCCTCGGTGACGAACTCGTAGAAGTGGCTGAAGTACTCCATGATCTGTCGTCGCTCAACGGGGGCACCGGAGGCGAGCAGTCCGACCTCCTCGACGACCGCCCGGAACCCGGCCGTGTCGTGGTCCAGGACCATGCGCTCGGATCATCTCGTTGAAGATCTCGATCTCCTCGTTGGTGAAGCGCTTGCACGAGGCCGAAGTCGAGGAACGTCACGTGGCCGCCGGGCTCGAACAGGTAGTTGCCCGGGTGCGGGTCGCCGTTGAAGGCCCGCAGCCGGTAGAGGCTGCCGAACACGAAGCGGAAGATCGTCTCGGCCGCCAGGTTGCGCTCTTCTTGACTCCACTCGAGCAGCTCGGCCCAGCGGGCACCGGGGGCGAGTTCGGTGGTGAGCACCCGTTCGGTCGAGTACTGCGGCAGCACCGCCGGGCACCGTGATGTAGGGGTGGCCCTGGTAGTAGTCGGCGAACAGCAGCTGGTGCTCGGCCTCGAGCCGGTAGTCGAGCTCCTCGCCCAGTCGCAGCTTGAGCTCCTCGACCAGCGGACCGGGATCGAGACCCGGGGAACATCACCCCGATGGCCCGGAACATCATGTCGGCGTTGTCCAGGTCGGCGCGGATGGCCTCGCCGATCCCGGGATACTGGACCTTCACCGCCACCGCCCGATCGTCGCTGCGTGATGGCGCGGTGCACCTGACCGATCGAGGCCGACGCGATCGGATACGGGATCCCACTCGGCGAACAGCTCGGTCGGGCTCGGCCCCCAGCTCGTCGCGCGATCTGGCCGGCGGCCAGCTCGGCGGCTCATCGGCGGCGCGTCGGTCTGGAGTGCAGCGAGCGCCTCGCGGACGTGTGCGGGCATCCCTGAGTCGAGGTAGCGCGCCATCTGCCCGATCTTCATCATGGCGCCCTTCATCTCGTCCGAGGGCCTCCACCACCTGCGCAGCCGTCTTGAGCTCGAACTCGTGATCCATGACCTGCCGCTGCTCGGCCGACGCGAACGCTCGACGGGCCGAATGGACGGCGTAGTTGGCACCGGCTCTGGTCCCGACCTTGGCCAGGTGGGTGTTCCGTGCCGCACGACCGCTCTGGGACAGATCGTTGGCGTCCCGAGAACCACGGCGACGGAGCAACGCAACCACGGCGGCTGCCGCGACGGCGGCACAACGATCAGGCGTTTCATGGCGGCCACGGTACGGGGCGCCACCCCTTTGTGCCACGCTTGCTCGATGACCGAGGCCCCCGAGCGCACCAAGGCGATCTCCTTGCTTCGCCGGCACACCGGCGAGGATGCCGATGTCATCACCCGAGCGCCCGGACGGGTCAACCTCATCGGCGAGCACACCGACTACAACGACGGCTTCGTGCTCCCGATGGCCCTTCCCCATGCGACGTGGATGGCCGCCCGCCGGCGCCACGACGGGGTGATCCGGCTCTGGTCCGAGGGCCATCCGCCGGCCGAGCTGTCGACCGCGGGCCTGGACGAGCGAGTCGATGGCTGGTCCGTCTACGTCCAGGGCGTCGCCCGCATGCTTGCCGACGGCGGCATGGAAGTCCGAGGGTTCGACGCCGCGCTCACCACGGACATTCCAATCGGTGCGAGCCTCTCGTCCTCGGCTGCGCTGGAGTTGGTGACCGCCCGCGTGATCACGGCATTCGCGGGTGAGCGATGGGACCCCGTCGCCGGAGCGCTGGCGTCGGTCGCGGGCGGAACGCGAGCATGTCGGGATGCCCTGTGGCGTGATGGACCAGCTGATCTCCTCGGCCGCCGACCGCGGGCCACGCCTCGCTGATCGATTGCCGGACCCTCGAGATCGACCCGTGCCGCTACCGACCGGTGCCGCCGTCGTGGTGCTGGACACCGGAACCCGCCGTCAGCTGGTCGACTCGGCGTACGCCGAATGTCGCGGCCGCCGTGCGAGCGGGTGGCCGCGGCGCTCGGGGTGGCCGCCCTCCGTGACGCCACCGAGCGAGGCGATCAGCGACGTCTCCGGACTGGATGCGATCGACCGACGGCGAGCCCGCGTACGTGGTGGCCGAGAATGGTCGCACGCTCGACGCCGCGGCCGCGATGCGAGACGGACGATGCGGCAACCCTGGGTCGGCTGATGAACGAGAGCCACACCGGTCTACGCGACGACTACGAGGTGAGCGGGCCGGCGCTGGACGCCATGGTCGAGGCGGCGCTCGCTGCGCCGGGGTGCATCGGGGCCCGTATGACCGGAGGCGGGTTCGCCGGGTGCGCCGTTGCGCTGGTGGCCGAGGAGACGGTGGACGAGTTCGTGGAGCACACGCTGGACACGTTCCGGCCGAGCGGCCACGAGGGTCCCGCCGGGGCGGCCGCCTACCCGAGCGCCCCGAGCGCCGGTGCCGGCCTGGAGCATCTGTGAGCGCCGGGGCGATACGCCGGCTGGCGGCGGTGCTGGCGATCGCAGCCGTCCTGGCCGCAGCATGCTCGGACGACACGGCCGAAACGAGCACATCGGGGTCAGGCACCACCGTGCTCGGTTCGTCGACGACCACCACCTCGACCACGGTTCCGGCGGAGCACTCGTTGCTCCTCAACGAGGTCCAGGTGGTCGGGTCGCACAACAGCTACCACGTCGCCCCCGACCCGGCGCTGTACGACATCATCGCCCCGCTGGTCACCGACGGCGGCGACAACGCGGCCGAGTGGCTGTATACGCACGCGCCCCTCGACCAGCAGCTGGATCGTGGGGTGCGGAGCTTCGAGCTCGACGTGTTCGCCGATCCCGACGGAGGGCTCTTCCTCGAACCGCAGGCGCCCGTGCTCTTCGGCGTCCCCCACACGCCCGATCCGGCGCTGGCCGAGCCCGGCTGGAAGGTCCTGCACGTGCAGGACATCGACTTCGAGACCACCTGCCCGACGTTCATCAGTTGCCTCGAGACGATCGAGACCTGGTCCGACGCCAACCCCGACCACGAGCCGATTCCGATCCTGATCGAGGTGAAGAACCAGCCGCTGCCGGAGGGGTTCGACCTCACGCCGGTGGTCGAAGTGATCGATGCGGCGGTGCTCGACACGCTCGACGCCGAGATCCGATCGGTCTTCGACCCGGACGACGTGCTCGAACCGGACGAGGTGCGCGGTGACGCCGCCTCGTTGGTCGAGGCGATCGAGAGCGACGGGTGGCCTGCCGTCGACGCGACCCTGGGGCAGGTGTACTTCGTGATGGACAACGGAGGCGACATCGACGCCGCCTACCGCGACGGCACACCACAGCTGGAGGGGCGGGTGCTGTTCACCTCGGCCGGTGCGGATCGATCGGACGGAGCGGTCGTGAAGCTGAACGACCCCGAGGACGGTGCCGCCATCTGCGCCGCCGTCGCTGCGGGTCGCATCGTGCGGACCCGGGCCGACGCAGGTCTGGTCATCGACGAGGCGCGGCGCGATCTGGCCCTGGCCACCGGCGCGCAGATCGTCTCGACCGACTTCCCGCCCGGGGAGACGGATGCGACGACCGGCTACGTGGTGGAACTGCCCGGTGGTGCGTCGTCACGCCCCGTGGCGGACGCCCGAACCGCCGCCGCGGTCTGTTGACCTGAAACTTCATCTTGCGCATCGAAAGGGAATGAGCAAGACTGAGAGTGGCTTCCCCGGCTGAATCCATGACCGTCCGTTCGGTCACACCCGTCAGAATCGAGCCATGACTCGTTCTCGTTCCGCCGCTGTTGCCGTCGCACTCTGCTTGGTCGTGGCCGCCTGTTCGTCCGGCGACGACGACGATGGAGCGCAGACGCCGGGATCGACCACCTCCCTCGCCGAGGTGACGACGACCCTCGAGGCGCCCACCACCACCGTGGCGCCGGCCACGACGTCGACCACCGCCCCTACGACCGGGCCGAGCGCCGGCCCGACCACACCCGAGGAGCAGGCCGCCGTCGATGCGATCGACCGATGGTTGGAGCTGGAGGACCAGGCCTTCACCGCCGGAACCACCGAGGCGGTGATCGACGAGCTCGACGCATTGATGGAGGAGGGGTCGGTGGCAGTCCAGGGCAGCCTCGATCTGGGCGGAGCGGTCGAGCGTACGAGCCGGGCTCGGATCGATCGGATCTGGCATCCCGATGACGGCGTGACCGGACTGGACGTGTGCAAGATCATCGAGACGCCAGCAGGAGAGGCCCGGACGGCGCACACGATCACGGCCACCGACGGAGCGACGCCGTTCCTCCAGAACGAGACGGTCTACATCCTCGAACGCGACGGCATCACCTGTCCCCCCGACGACATCATCGAACCCGTCCTCGCCACCTACGAGCGCTGGATGGAGTTGAACACGGCGCTCGGCCCTCGACCCCACCGCCGACGCAGCGAGCTCTATGAGTTCAGCGGCCAGGAGGTGGTGGAGGCCTTCAGCCGACTCGAGCTAGACCTCGCTGCAGAACGGTGGCTACGAGATGTTCCGACCGCTTCGTCGATGCAGTTGTCGTCGTCCGACTCTCAGCTGACTCCGACGAGGCGAGCTCTCGTTCGACTGCCACACGGTGGAGGAGGGGCGTGGCAATTCGACAGGGACGGGCATCTGGTAGCCGGCACCCCTGGCGACAACTCGAGCAGTCCACGCCGGGTTGCGACGCTCGACGAGCGGCATGGCATCGTCGATCAGCTTCTGGGTCCGAGGAGGACCACGCATGGTGCGAAGAACGGCTCGTCGCTAGCCTAGCTCTTGTACTGCAGCTCACCTGCGGCTCGCTGCATACTGCCGATGCAGGCGCGTCTGCACGAGCACGCTGCGCCGTTCCGGCACCTACGAGCGACCCGGCAACCACCGGCTCCTCCGGCTCCTCGCCGCAATCACGGTCGGCCTCGACGTACGTGCCGTGCAAGCGGGGCGATGGTGCGCTCACCGCGCAGGTGCTCACCTCGAACGGCGACGACTACAACGGACGCCTCGCCGCCAACGCCGGCTACCCGATCCCCCACCCGCCGCCACCGGGCGACGAGTGGGTGTTCAGCGCCTGTTCGGCCTCGCCGGGCGGTGCGTTCTACCTCGACGGTCCGCCGACGCTCGCCGCCGCCGGCGTGACCGATGCTCGCCCCTTCCAGTGGGCCGCGCTCTCCCAGGCCATCGCCATCGTCAACCTGCACCAGCCGCGAGCTGGCGACCAGTCCTCCGCTCGACGCCCATGTGGTCGCCATCCCGGCCTGGATCGCCACCACCCCGGCCACCACCACGGTGCTCAACGAGTCGGTCACCGATGGCCCCGTCACCGTCACCATCACCGCGACGCCCACCCACCTCACCTTCGACCCCGGCGACGGCTCGGCCGAGATCGCCTGCACGCCGGCCCCCACCACCCCGAGCGAGGCGTGCGGCCACACCTACCCGGTCAACGGCACCTTCGGCACCACCGCCCACCTGCACTACACGGTGGATTGGACCTCCACCATCGGCGGCTCGGGAACGATCGTCGACGGCGCCGTCACCACGACCCCGACCGACCTGACCGTCCGCGAGCTCCAGTCCCTCATCCGCTGAGCAGCTCCCACGACCCGAGCGAATCCCAACCCTCCCGCTCCCCCGGCCTGCGACTCCCGGCCTCTGGCGAAACTTGGGCAACCAACCCCCTCAGAGGCCGATGGATGCCCAAGTTTCGGAAGGGGTGAGTGGGGCGGAACGCGGGGTCCGCTCAGCCGGACTTGGCCTTGCGCTTGGCCTTGGTCAGCTCCACCCGCTCGGGCCGCTCCTTGTAGAACGGGTCGAGCGGGTAGCAGCCCGACACCAAGCCGGCGCGTGGGGCCGTGGTGCAGTCGCTGAACGTCCGGCAGATCAGACCCGGCGTCAGCGGGCGACCGGCCAGCACGTCGGCGGGCAGCTCCGGATAGGACAACACCATGCGTCCCAGCCCGATCAGATCGGCACCACCCCGGGACAGCACCTCATGGGCCACGTTGGGCAACCACTCCTGCAGGTACGAGTAGCCCGTGCCCACCACGGTCAGATCCGGGTGCCGTTCGGTCACCTCGGCCGTTGCGGCCAGCATGCGAGCGACGCCCACCAGGGGATCCTCGGGCGGCGAGTACCCGTCCGACGGAGGGAAGTACGCCGGGCGCTGCACGTGCGGGCAGTAGTAGGGGCTGCCCGCGGTGATGCTCACCAGCCCGACTCCGAGCTCGGTCAGAAGATCGAGTAGCCGGTGCGGCTCGCTCAGGTCGATGCCCAGGCCGGAACCGTCGCCACCGAACGCGTACCCGTACGAACCGGACGCGGCGGGTTCCCCCACCCCTTCCGGCCCCGGGGCGAACGGCACCATGTCGAACAACGACACGCGCACGGCGATCGCCAGGCTCGGCACCGCCTCGCGGATGCGGGTGATCACGGATCGGAGGAAGGTCGTGCGCCCGGCGAGGTCGCCGCCGTACCGGCCGGGACGGTCGTAGGCGGTGAGCAGTTCGTGCCCGAGATACCCGTGGCACGCCTTCACGTCCACGAAGTCGAACCCCGCCCGGTCGGCCAGCATCGCGGCGGCGACGAAGTCGTCGACCAGCTGGTCCAGCTCGCCGTCGGACAGCACCGAGTCGTCATCGGCACCGACGCGCTCGTCGAGCAGCGGATGGCGATACGCCGTGCGCGGCGCCGGTCCGGCACCGTCGGGACGGGAGTACCGTCCGGAGTGGGTCAGCTGGAGCCCGGCGACCTGATCGGGCGAGAGGAGCGAGCGCAGCCCGGCGAGTCCCTCCACCGTCGTCTCGTCGATCACCAGCTGGTTCGGGTTCGCCCGCCCGTCGCGGACAACGGCGGTGGCTTCACCCCAGACCAGGCCGGCTCCGCTCTGGCCCAGCCGCTGCCATCGGCGGCGCACCAGGTCGGTCGGGGCGCCGTCGGTGGTGCCGTCCCACCCCTCCATGGGAAGGGTGGCGAAACGGTTCCCCACGTGCACCGTCCCGGCCCCGCCGTCCCGAAACGTGGTGCCAGCGGCGAACACCGCCGGGTCGACCGCATCGGCGACGGGCAGCTCGATGCCGCCATCGGCCAGGTGCGCACGCAGCTGGTCCAGCGTCTTCAGCTTCTTGACCTGGGTGAACCGACGGGTCACAGCAGCTCCTCCAGACGATCGGCGATGTCCTGCAGCACGGCGCGATCGGCCTCCGGGGCGGCGGGGCGCGCCGACCGGTGTCGCGTCGGTCGACGCCCAACCCCGGACCTGGAGGAACAGCGCGGCGTCGTGGCGGTAGGCGGGCACCGGCGGCCGGAAGGTGAAGTGCCCGAGGTACTGGAGCAGATCGTTCAGCTCGTGGAACGCCGGATCACCCTCGAGCCAATACCGGTCCCGCACGGCGAACGCGTCAGGAGCGAACGTCGACAGCCCGAGGAGGTAGTCGGAGCCGTACATCACCATGTCGATGGCCAGATCGTTACCGGTCAGGACCATGAAGTCCGGCCGCACCTCGTCCCGCAACGCCAGCCGGTCCCACTCCAGCTGGCGACTCAGTGACGAATGCTTGGCTCCGATGCACTGCGGCAGGTCCAGCAGGCCGCGGTAGGTGTCGAGCCCGACGATGCGCCCGTACGGGACGAACATCGACCCCAGCTCGAAACCGAGGAACCGGGGCAGCTCGGCGGCCAGCTGTCCGTATCCGTCGAGCCAGGCCGCATCGCCGCGGCCGTTGAGACCGTGGGACGGAAAGATGATCGGGGTGCCGCCGAGGGTGGTGACCTCGGCCGCGGTTTCCAGGTAGGCCGCCCGGTCGAACCCGTCGCCCGGTTGGTCGGCGACGTGCGCGCCGGCGACGAACGCGCCGTCGGTGACGGCCGCGGCAAGCTCCAGGACGCGACGACGGGTCTCGGGATCGATCAGCTGGACATAGCCGGTGTCCATGTTGACGGCGGGAGTCAGACCGGCCTCATGGGTACGCCCCACATGGTCCTCGAACGCCCCCCAGTCGACCGTGTACTCGTCCCGGTGCGGAAGCAGCACGGCCGACATTCCCGCGATGCGACGGTTGGGGCGGAGCGGGATCGGTGGGATCGTCATGACCACCCAAGTCTCTACCATTCGGGCCATGGAGCCGACGATCCTGCTGGGCACCGTCGCCATCGAGCCGGCTCGCTGGGACGACGCTGCGGCCGGATCCGCCGACACCGCCACCTCCCCGCCCGGGCCCATCACCCTCTCCACCTGGCTGGACCGGATCGAGGCTGCCGGCTTCGACGGGATCGAGATCTGGGAGCGACATCTGACCGCCGCCGAGGACGACGAGGTCACACGCATCCTCGATCACCCGCTGCGCATCGACGTCTTCAACAGCTACGTGTCGCTCGACGATCCGGATCCCTCCGGACGGGCCGTCGTGACCGACTGGGTCCACCGGACCGGCAGCTCGGGCATCAAGTTCAACGTCGGCAACGAACCGTCGGCGCAGGGCGACTACGCCGAACGGATTGCCGCGTGGCTCGACGACCTTCCGCCCACCGTCGCCCTGCTGTGCGAGTGCCATCACGGCATCTCCATCGCCGAGGACCCGACGATCGCCGCCGCCATCTTCGACGCCGCGGGACCGGCCGATCGCCTCCGGGCCATCGTGCACACCGACGAGGACCCCGATCACCTGCGCCGACGGTTCGACGCCTACGGCGACCGCATCACGCACGTCCACGTCAACTTCCTCGACTTCACGACGCTCTCCGCTCCCCGACTGACCGACATCCGCGACCGGGTCGAGTCGCAGGTCGCGCTCCTGCAATCGCTCGGATTCGACGGCTCGTGGACGATCGAGTTCAGTCATGGCGTGCTCAGCGAACACGACGAGCCGGGCCGGCTCCTCGACGAAGCCTCCAGCGACCTGCGGGTCATGCGGGACGTGCTGGCATGAGCCGCGCCCGTCCCGCCATCGTCCTGGCGCACTGGCCCGGTCTGAGCTTCTTCGACGACGCCGCCATCGCCGCCTTCCGCGAGCTCGGCACGGTCCTCGACCCCGAGCCACTCAGCCGGTGGGACGAACCGCGTGCCGACGAACTGCTCGGTGCGGCCGACGTGATCGTCGGCCACTGGGGCTGCCCTCTCGTCGACGGGCCGATGCTGGATCGCGCTCCGAATCTGGGCCTCTTCGCCTACGCAGCGGGAACGGTGAAGTTGACGATCACCGACGCGATCTGGGACCGACCCATCCGGGTCACCTCGGGAGCCAACGCCAACGCCGAGCCGGTCGCCGAGTTCACGCTCGCTGCGATCCTGTTCGCCAACAAGGGGGTCATGTGGCGACGGGTCGGAGCCGAGCCGGGCGATGCATCGGTCGAGGAACTGATGGGCAAGGGCTGGGGCAACTACGACCGGACCATCGGCATCGTGGGCGCCTCGCTGATCGGACGCCGGGTCATCCAACTGCTCGGATGCGTTCCCCCATCTGCACGTGGCGTTGTACGACCCGTTCGTGGACCCGGACGAGGCCGCCCGGCTGGGTGTGACCAAGATGGAGCTCACCGAGCTGTGTGCCGCGTCGGACATCCTGTCCATCCACGCGCCGGCGCTGCCCACCACCCACCACATGATCGGCCCCGAGCAGCTCGACGCGCTGCGTGACGGCGCGACGGTCATCAACACGGCTCGGGGCTGGCTCCTCGACCACGACGCGCTCGAGGCCCATCTCACCGCGGGCCGCCTGCGCGCCGTGCTCGACGTCACCGATCCCGAGCCGCTGCCCGACGACAGCGTCCTGCGCTCGCTGCCCAACGTGTACCTCACGCCCCACCTGGCCGGCACCCAGGGATCGGAGCTGGGACGGATGGCCGACTACGCCGCCGAGGAGGTCCGACGGTGGTCGGCCGGGGATCCAGGCCTGAACGAAGTCCACAAGGAACAACTTGACCGACTTGCGTGACTTCCGGATGCCGGAGCCGCCGCTGGCTCGGCCGACCACGGCGGGAGCGCTGGCCGACCGATTGGTCGCCACGACCAGCGACAAGCTCACCGAGCTGGAGGGCTCGACGGCCACGGGACTGGTGCTGCCGTCGGTCCACGCCGGCCACGTCGTGGGCGACGACGCGGTCGGCGATCTGCTGTACGTGCTCGGGCTCCTGGTGGAGTGTGGCGTCGAGGAGGTGGCCGGCGTCGATCTCCGCAACCACATCGTGGCGACGCTCGCTCGGCTCGACCCGGTCGCGGTCGAGGCCTTCGCCTCCTACCGGGTGGCCGAGACGGTCCTGCGCATCGGAGGTCTCGACGCCGTGCCCGCCGGGCTCCACGACACCGTCCTGGAGGCGGCCACGTCGTCGAAGACGCTGGCCCTGCTGAAGGATGGTGCCGACATCCCACCCAACTTCGCCGTGGTCGGGGCTCGCTGCCTGCGCGGCGTGGCCCGCCTGCGCGACGAGGGCGGCGCCGATGACGCGTCCTTCGTCGAACGGGTGCGCACGATGTTCGGCACCGGCGAGGGGTGGATCGACGACGGGATGGGACCGTGGGTGCAGTACGACATCTACACCCCCGACGTGTACCTGTTCGCCGAACCACTCCTGGTCGACATCGGCGAGCCGTGGCGGCGAGGGCTGCAACGAGTGCTGGACGACCTGGACGACCTGGCGCAACCCGGGGGCGCCGTCGTGTGGGGCCGATCGATCGGCGCCCTGGGACTGGCGATGACCGTCGAACTGGCCGGGCTGGCCGTCGGCCACGAGATCGGAGGCAACCGGGATCGCTGGATCGCCCGCGCCGAGGCCGCTCTCGACGAGCTCGATGGCTGGTTTCCCGACGGGGTCATCGCCGCCCACCAGGGCCGGGCCACGATGTTCTACCGGGGCCCGCACCGGCGGCTCCAGATGACCCTCGACGTCTACGGCAAGCTGCTCCTCGCCGCCACCGGACTGCGCCGACGCCCCGAGGTCACCGGAGCACCGCCCGCGTCGATCTGGCCCACAGTGGACCGATTGGTCACCTTCGATCCGGACCGTCCCGCCGCCGTCTGGACCCTGCGGTCCCCGTCGTTGCGCTACGCCCTCCCGCTGCTCACGGGGTTCTCGACCGATTACGCGCCGTCGCCCCGCTCGCCGGGCCTGTTCGAACAGCCCACCTCGGGTTATCCGGTCATGGTGCCCGCCATCACCGGCGCACCCCGCTCGGGACTCGACGGCGACGACGCCGTCGCCCTCATCCCGGCCGGCCTGCCCACCTCGATCGACCACGAGCCGGGGCAGCTGACCGTCCGTCACCACGGGTGGGCACCGTGTGGGAACGACGCCGACCATCCTGCGGCGGTGGGCGGCAGCCGCACGGCGGTCTACCGGGTGGACGGACGGACGCTCCGGCGTCGCACGAGTCCCTGACCTTCGAGACCGATGACCTGCCCGGACCGCTCTCGATCAGCGTCGCCGAACGCTCCGAGCGCCCCGCTGCGGGTCACCGTCGACGGCGGCGACGCCGGTCCGGTGCAGGTGGTCGACACCTCCGGGATCGCCGAATGGCGCAGCTTCTGGGGCGAAGCGGCGCGGGTCCACCAATTCGAGATCCCGGCAGCCTGCTCGATCGACCTGACCTGGTCGGTCACCCCGGTTCTGCGGGTGGCCAGCACGATGTACGGCCACCAGTACGACCGCAGCCTGTACGACCCGATCCGCGACCGGCTCGTGACGACGTCGGCCGGGATCCCGGACGAGCGGCTGGTCCGTCTCCTCGACGACACCGACGTGCTCCACATGGCCTGGCCGGAGTGGTGGGCGGGAACCGACCCGGACCGCAATCGGGCCGTGATCGATCAGGTCCGCGGCACCGGGACCGCCATCGTGTGGACGCAGCACAACCTCCTCCCCCACGGGGCGAAGGACGACGACGCCCGCACCACCTACCAACTCTGGGCCGAGGCCGCCGACACCGTGATCCACCACACCGAGGTGGGGCGGCGGGTGGCCCTGAATACCTACACGTACGGCCCCGATACGGTCCACACCGTGATCCCCCACGGCCACTGGGGCGCCCACCTGGCCCGGTTCGGCGGAGCGACCCGCGACGAGGTCGAGCGCGACGAGGGCTGGGCGCCGTGCGGGCTCCGCCTGGCGGTGGTCGGTGCCCCGCGACGCGAGAAGGATCTGCAACTCGTCGTCGACGCCGTGGCGGCCAGCGGTCGAACCGACCTCCAGTTGCTCATCCGGAGCGAGGATGCGGTCGAGCTCCCCGACGATCCCCGGATCATCGCCGAGGACCGTCACCTCTCCGACGGTCGCTATGCCCGACGTCTGGCCGCCGTCGACGCGCTGGTCCTCCCGTTCGCACCGCACGGGATGCTCACGACGGGCACGGCGTTCGACGCCATCGGTGCGGGCATTCCCGCCATCACGTCGGAGTGGGACTTCTTCGACGAGACCTTCGACGGGGCCGACATCCGCTATGGCAGCACGGCCCGGGACCTCACTCGCCGCATCGACGCGCTCACGCCCGACGACCTCGAGCGGGCCCGGTCGGCCACGGTCGCCCGCCGGCCGCACTTCGAGTGGGTCGACATCGCCGAGCGCACGCTCACCGAGCTCGAAGCGGCGGCGACGAGGGTGGCCGAGCGAGACCAAGCGCGGGTCGCCGGCGGCGGGCGGTCCGAACCATGAGCACGTTCGCCGTCATCGGCATCGAGCACCTGCACGTGTTCGAGCTGGTCAACGGGCTGGTCGAGGCGGGCGCCCACGACGTGGCCTACGCCGCCGACGACGGTCCCCTCCTCGACCTGTACCGCTCCTGGCGCACCGACGCGGTGCGGCAGGACGCGGGACAGATCCTGGCCGATCCCACCGTCGACCTGGTGGTGCTGGCCGGCGTGCCGGCCGAGCGGGCGGCCGTCGCCGTCGACGCGCTGGAAGCGGGCAAGTCGGTCCTCTCCGACAAGCCCGGCGTCACGTCGCACGACCAGCTCGGCGCCGTCGTGGACGCGGTCGAACGAGGTGGAAGCCGCTGGTGGGTGCTGTTCTCCGAGCGGCTCACCAACCGGGCCGTCACGGAAGCGGTCCGCCGTGCGCACAGCGGCGAGATCGGACGCATCGTCGACGTGGTCGGTCTGGGCCCGCACACCCTCATGGCCGACGCCCGACCCGACTGGTTCTGGGATCCGGATCGCGCCGGCGGCATCCTCGTCGACATCGGCTCGCACCAGGTCGACCAGTTCTGCGCGGTGGTCGATCCGGACGTCGTTCACGAGATCTCCGTGACGTCGGCGTCGGTCGGCAACGTGGCCTGCCCCGACCACTCGCGGCATGCAGGACGTCGGACGGCTCGAACTGCACGGCGGCGGGGCGACCGGCACCCACCGGGTCGACTACCTCACGGCGGCGGGCCTGGGCACGTGGGGGGACGGCCGTCTGATGATCACCGGGACCGAGGGAAGCCTCGAGGTGCGCACCAACGTCGATCCGGCCGGCGCCGACGGCGGCGAGCACCTGATCCAGGTCGACGGATCCGGCACCCACCGGATCGACTGCTCGGGCGTCACGCTCGACTGGGCCGACCGGCTGCTGGCCGACCTGGCCGACGGAACCGACACGTTCCTGTCCGCCGCGCACGTCAAGCGGGTCTGCCGACTGACGCTCGATGCCCAAGCGGCGGCCACACCCTGGCCACGGCCCTAACGAGCAAATCGGGGGTCAGGCACCCGCCTTGCTCGCTTTGAGCACTCGGGGCCGTTCGGCGTCTTGGCCGAACCTGAACCCTCTGGGTGCCTGACCCCGAGCGGGTTCAGATTGGTGGCGTAACCTCTGGCCATGAGCGCCATCGACCGCCGCCGTTTCCTTCTCCTGGCCGGCATGGCCGGGCTGGCCGCATGCTCGGACAACAGCGACTCCAGCGACGCCGCCGGCCCCACCTCCACGACGACGCCGGGCGCATCCACCACCGCACCGCCCGGATCGACGACGACCGTTCCGGCGGACGGCGAGGTCTTCGAGTTCCTGGCCCCGCCCGGAGCACCGGGACTGATGGACGAAGCGGCGTACCAGCTACGGGTCGACGACTACCTCGACTTCGCCACCGCCACCGACGACCCGTCCAACCCGACCGGCATCGGGGTCCACCTCATCCAGGCCCACCGCGACCCGGCCTACACATGGAACATCGACGCGGTCACCGTCGACTCACTGCAGGAGACCTGGGACCGGATCGACGCCTGGAAGGACACCCGCGACTTCCGGTTCATGTACCTCAACTGGATGCTGGCCCTGGGCCAGGGCGACACGCCGATGACCCAGCTCGACCCCGCGGTCATCGCCGCGATCGAGGAACGCACCCTCGCCAACCGCTACCGCTACAACGACCCGCTGCCCGACGACCGCGTCGACCACCTCTGGTACTGGTCCGAGAACCACCGGATCATCACGCTGGCCAACGAGCGACTGGCCGGCGAGTTCTTCCCCGACGCCACCTTCGCCGTCACCGGCATGAGCGGCGACGAACACGCCGAGCGGGCCAAACCCGACATCCTCGAGTGGATCGACGAGCGGGGCCGCTTCGGCTTCTTCGAGTGGCACTCCAACGTCTACATGGTGAAGAACGTCACCCCGTTGCTGATGCTGATCGAGCTGAGCACCGACCCCGAGATCGTGCAGGCCAGTGCCCTGGCCCTCGACCTGGCCCTGTTCGACATGGCGTCGCACTACCACCGGGGTGCGTACGTCGCACCGCACGGGCGGACCTACAAGAAGGACAAGACGACCGCCGTCGACGAGGACACCTACGGCACGGCCAAGCTGCTCTTCGACCGGACCCCGGAGCCGTACCAGTCCTCGAGCGACACCGGCGCCACCTACTTCGGCGCAGCCGAGCGCTACCGGCCACCACAACTCGTCATCGACGTGGCCCAGGACGAGCAGACGTCGGTCACCCGCGAGCGCCACGGCGTGTTCGTCGACGCCAGCGCGCCGTTGAGCGAGAACCCCGAGGCGCCGTTCGGCTACGACTTCGACGACCCGGCCAACCTCCCCTTCTGGTGGTCCACCGGCGGCATCGGCATGTGGCAGCTGGCCCGGGTCAGCATCGCCGAAGCCGACGCGTACCGGCTCTGGGAAGGTGACGTCTTCCAGCAGATCACCCAGCTGCGCGACGTCAACAACGGCGACGTCGAGCAGATCCGGGCCTGGGAGCAGGCCAACTACATGATCCTCAACTTCGGGTTCCTGGCCGAGGGCAACACGTACGCCTGGCGCAGTCCGCAGGTGAGCCTGGCCAGCGTGCTCGACCACCGGAAGGGCGAGATGCGCGACCAGGGGCACGCCTGGGACGCCACGATCGACCCCTTCGCCCGGGTGTTCACCACGCATCCGATGACCGACGCCGAGAGGTCGACCGAGTGGCGGGACGACCCGGAGCCCGGATACTGGACCGGCGAGGCGTCGATGCCCCGATCGGCCCAGATCGACAACACCGGCATCCACCTGTACCTGCCGGCCTACGACGAGACCCAGGACCCCATCCTGGCTCTGGTGTTCCGCTACCAGGACTTCACCCACGCCTACTTCCCGCAGGACCACTTCGACGAAGTCCGCCAGGAGGGCAACTGGACCCTCGGGGCCAAGGACGGCGGCTACATCGCCCTCTGGTCGTGGCGCGAACCCACCTGGCGGGAGTACGACCCTGCCGTCTACGCCACCAACGGGATGGAGCAGCCGTTCGATCTCCAAGCGCTGGGCGGGCCGGACAACGCCTGGGTGGTCGAAGTGGGGGCGGACTCGGACGGGACCTTCGACGAGTTCGTCGCGGCCGTCACCGCAGCCGACCCCGAAATCGACCGGACCGACACCGACATCGCCGTCACCTGGACCTCGCCCACCAACGGCGAGCTCTCCTTCGGATGGAACCAGCCGTTCCTGGTCGACGGCGAGGAGCAGGAGCTCACCGACTTCCCCCGCCACGACTCACCGTGGGGCCAGGTCGAGCGACTGGCCAAGCAGTACCGCCTCGCCGCCGGCGACTCGGTGCTCGACCTCGACTTCGACACCGCCAGCCGCACCTTCACCTGACCCCGCCCCCTCCTCGAGAGGGGCTCAGAACTCCTCGACCGTCATGTCCACCGAGCCCTCCCGGGTGGTGAAGCGGGCGGTCGTGACGGGCTCGGAATCGAACCGGAGCGCGTCGACCGTCCGGTACTCGACGGTCTGGGTGCCGGTCGCGCCGTCGATGTCGATGACGCCGTACCCCTTGCGACGCAGGTCGGTGTAGGCGAACCCCGGCGAGAGATTGCGGGCGCCCTGGCCCAACGCGTCGGCCAGATCGCCCACCACGTCCAGGCCGGTCGAGGTCAGCGCGCCACCCACGAACTCGTTGGCCACCACCGGTGAACCCGGATCGTCGTAGTCGGGCTGCAGCCCCGCCGTCCAGAACATGTGGATGTCCCCGGTCAGCAGGCTGACGTTGCCGATGGCGGCGTCGCGGATGTGTTCGAGCACGGCGCGCCGCTCCCACTGGTAGCCGTCCCAGGGGTCATCGGTGAGATACAACCCGGCGTTGCGGGCCAGGGTCGGGAAGATCCCGCGCAGCGGATCGTTGTCCAGGTCGATCAGGCGCAACGGCGCCATCATCACCTGGTTGCCCAGCAGCTTGAACCGAACACCCTCGCTCTCGGCCGCGGACAGGCCATCGAACAACCATTGCCGCTGGGCGTCGCCGAGCATCGTCCGCCCCTCGGCCTGCAGCGGCGAGTCGACGAAGATCAGGTTGAGGATCCCGCCGGCGTGGCGATCGCGGTACTGACGGGTGTCCAACAGGAACAGCTCGGCCAGGTTGCCCCAGCGCACCGAGCGGTGGATGCGAGTGCCGCCGTCCACCGGCATCACCGGCATGTACTCGAACCAGGCCTGATACGCCGCGGCGACCCGCTCCGAATCGGCGGCGATGGACTCACGGTCGTAATTGTTGCGGAATTCGTGATCGTCCCAGACCGGCAGCAGCGGATGGTTGGCGTGGTTGGCCTGGAGGTCGGGGTCCGACCGATAGAGCTTGTACTTGGCGCGATACGTCGTCAGATCGGTGGCCCGACGGGTCGTGTCGGCCCGCGGTGCCGGCACGAACAGGTCGCCGACCGAGCCGAGGTCCTCGGCGATCCCGGAGGACTCGTAGATGTAGTCACCGAGGAACACGAACCCGTCGAGGTCCTCGGCGGCGATGGCCCGGTGGGCCGGGTACAGGCCGGTGCCGTAGTTGTGACACGACCCGAAGGCCAGGCGCAGCCGATCCGGGGCTGATCCGGCCGGCGGCAGGGTGCGAGCCCGGCCGACCGGGCTGTACGCCCCGACTGCGAAGAACTGGTAGGCGTAGGCGCGACCGGGCGCCAGGCCGTCGACCCGCACCTTGACCGTGTGGTCGGCTCCGCCTGTCGCCACCGTCGAGCCCGACGCCACGATCGCATCGAAACCGGCGTCCTCGGCGACGGCCCACTGCACCGACACGTCACCGCCCCCGACCGGCGGCTGGACCCGCGTCCAGATGACGGCGGTGGTGGGTGAGTCGAATCCTGACGCCACCCCTTGCGGATACCTCCCGCCGGGTGCCGCCGTCGCCGGGCCGCCGGCGAATCCCCCGGGAGCGCCGGGTGACGCCCACGCCACCGCCGATCCCGTGCCGACTCCGACTGCGGCCGCGACACCACTCGCTGCGCCGGTTCGGAGAAACTGTCGTCGATCCATGCTCCGCCCCTTGACTCGCTCCCGACATTGTGACGGATGCGCCGGGGCTCGCGCCTCCTCCGGGGCACCTTCACCATCCCCCAAGCGGTCGGAGCGATGCGGGAGTATTCTCCCGGAAGCGGGCAGGAGAGGTCGCCACATGATTGCCCCACGAATGACCCCTCGACACGGCGAGCGCACACCCACGGCACGCCGATCGCCCGCGCTCGGACTGGCGCTGGCCTTCGGACTGGTGCTTGCCGGCTGCGCCGGCAGCGTGCTCGACACCCCCACCGAGACGCCCATCCCGACCACCACGCCCGAGGTGACCATCGACCAGATCGTCACGCCCACCTCGCAGCCTCCGGCCGCCCCACGGGTCTACATCGTGGCGTCAGGGGACACGCTGTCGGGGATCGCCGAGCAGTTCGGCACGACCGCCGCCGACATCATTGCGCTCAACGACCTGGCCGACCCGGACAATCTCAGCATCGGCGACGAGCTGCTCGTGCCCGCCCCGGAGAACGACAGCGAGGTGTTCCAACCCGAGGACACCCTCCCCCCCGCGACGACGGCCCCGGCCGAGTAGGCCACACCGCTCGGACTGGCGAATCACAGGAATGTAACTACACTCCTGTGACGAAAGCTGCGAAGCAGCAGCACGGAAGAACGCAATGCCGAAGGCAGCGCAGCGGATTATCGCTGCGCCAAGGAGAACGCTGCGAAGCCGCCAGGCGAAGCAGCAGCACGGAAGAACCGGATGCGAAGCGTGCGCAGCGGATTATCGCTGCGCAAAAGTGACTGTCACACCCCCTGAGTACAACTGACGTATGGCTCCCACCACCGCAGCGCCGCAGGAAACCCCGCCGGAGCAGACCGCCATGTCCGAGATGCCGGTCTCGCTCCCCAAACGCCTCTCCCCTTCGGCGGCGTCCACCTTCGATCAGTGTCCCCGCCGCTGGCGATTTCGCTACATCGAGAATCGGCCCGAGCCCTCGGGCGAGGCCGCCCTGGTCGGGTCGTTCGTCCACCGGGTGCTCGAGCTGCTGCTGGCCGAGGCTCCCGATCAGCGCACCATCGAGCGGGCCAAACAACTGGCCCGCGACACCTGGCCCGAGACCGCGGCCCGCGACGACTTCTCCGATCTGGACCTTGATCCGCAGGCCGAGCGCGCCTTCCGGTGGAAGGGCTGGTTCGCCATCGAGGGCCTCTGGACTCTGGAGAACCCGGCCGACATCCAGGTGCACAGCACCGAGCAACGGGTCGAGGTCCAACTCGACGGCGTGCCGTTCATCGGCATCATCGATCGCGTCGAGGAGAACGCCGACGGCCTGGTGGTCACCGACTACAAGTCGGGCCGTCCACCGCGGGCCCGGTTCCGGGCCGACAAGCTGCACCAGGTCCTCCTCTACGCTGCCGCCCTCCGCGAGCTCGACCATGCCCCCACCCGGGCCCGCCTGCTCTACCTCGGGTCCACCGTGGTCGAGACCGACGCCACCGACGATGCCGTCGCCGAGGCGGTGAGCCAGCTCCGCGGCACGTGGGATCAGCTGGTGGATGCGTGCGAGCACGATGCTTTCCTCCCCAAGACGGGTCCGCTCTGCGGCTGGTGCCCGCATCTGCTCGACTGCCCCGAAGGCCGAAGCGAGGTCGAACAGCGCATCGCTGCGGGCCGGATCCGTGAGGACGCTCCGGCCGTGGCCCTCGTCGCCTGAACCCTCTCGGGGTCAGGCACCGGGAGGGTTCACCTCTCGGTCGTTGAGCCCTCCCGTCGGGTCGGACCCACTACCGTCATCGCATGCGCCGCGCCCTTGCGCTGCTCGCCGCCGCGGCGATGATCGCGGGAGCAGTCGCCGTCCGAGCTCTGATCGATGACGACGATGCCACCGCGTCCGGAACCAGCAGCGGAGCCGGTTCGGACCCGGACGACGGGTCGCTCCGGGTGCGGTGTGCCAGCGTGGCCGAAGCGGCGTGCGACGCGCTGCGGAACGCGGGCTTCACGGTCCGGGTCGAGCCGGCCGGCCGGACGGCCGATGCCCTCTACGAGGCGGCCCCGACCGAAGACATCGGCTTCGACGTGTGGATCACGACCCGATCCTGGCCGGGCATGATCGAGGCGCAACGCCGAGCCGACCTGGCCGGCGGTCTTCTCGACGAACCGGTCGACGTCGGGGCTCGCTCGCCCGTCGTGATCGTCGGCCGGAGCGATCGCGCCGAGGTGCTGGTGCAGACGTGCGGTCTCACGTGGACCTGTATCGGCGACGTGGTCGACTCCACCTGGGCCGATCTGGGCGGCGGCTCGTCGTGGGGCTCACCCAAGCCTGGTCACTCACCGCCGGGGACCGACAGTGAGGGACTGCTCACGACCGCGCAGCTCACCGCCGACTTCCTCGGGCGCACGGCCTACGCCTCCAACGATCTCGACAATCGCTACCGGGGGTGGCTCACGGGGCTCGAGAACGCCGTGCCCGACCACACTCCCCCCGCCGGCACGCCGTTCGATCAGCTACTCCTGACGCCGGCGTTCTTCGACGCCGTCGGGTCGATCGAGGCGGTGGCGGCCCCGGCGGTGGCCAGCAGCCGTGACCGCGATCGACTCACCCTCGCCATCCCCGAACCCGTCGTCACCGCCGACCTCGTCGCCGCGGCGCCGCTGGGCCAGAACTCATCCGCTCAGTCCATCGCCGCGCGCGACGATGTGAGAGAAGCACTCGCGGCCGCCGGATGGCGGGTCGAGGGCCTTCCCACCATCGACGTGATCGACGACACCGTTGCCCTTCCCGAATCCGACAACTTGCCATCGGCCGGCGTGCTCATCGCAGTGACCGACCGATGGAACGAGGTGACCTGATGTCCTGCCCCCGCCCTCGATGGCTCGTGCTCGCCGTCGCCATCGCCCTGTTCGCTGCGACGAGCTGCAGCTTCTCCTCCGACGAGGGCAGCGACGCAGCGGGCGGTGAGGACACGGCAGGCTTGGCCGGCGCCGACCCCGGCGACTGCATCACCGTCGACATGGCGGTGTCGTCCGAGAAGATCGCCCTGCTCACCGAGCTGGCCCGCGAGTTCAACGACAGCGACCGAGCCGATCTGGACGGTCGATGTGTCTTCGTTCGGCCGCAGCGCAAGGCGTCCGGCGGAGCCATGCAGGCGCTGGCGGCCGGCTGGGACGAAACCGTCGACGGCCCCCGACCGGTCGTGTGGTCACCGGCGGCCAGTACGTGGGGTCCGGTCCTCAACGAGCGGCTCGGCGACGCCGGGGAGCCACCCATGGTGGGCGACGGTCAGCCGTTCATGGTCACCCCCCTGGTCATCGCCATGCCTCAGCCCATGGCCGAGGCGCTCGGATGGCCCGAGGCCGACATCGGGTGGGGCGACATCCTCGACCTGGCCAACAGCGAGGAGGGGTGGCAAGCCTTCGACCGACCCGAGTGGGGTCAGTTCCGCTTGGGCAAGACCAACCCCAACTTCTCCACCAGCGGCCTGGCGGCGCTCATCGCCCAGAGCTACGCCGCCGCGGGCAAGACCGAGGGCCTCTCGCAGGAGGACATCACCGACGCCGAGGCGGTCCAGTTCGCCAAGGACATCGAGTCGGCCGTTGTCCACTACGGGCCCACGACGTTGACGTTCCTCAACAACTGGTACGCGGCCGATCAGCGGGGCACGGCCCTGACCTACGCCTCGGCCGCAGCCGTCGAGGAGAAGTCGGTGATCGACTACAACCTCGGCAACCCCGACGGCGTGCTCGACCCCGGCGAGGAGGCTCGGCCCCCGCGCATACCGCTGGTGTCGATCTACCCCAGCGAGGGGACGCTGTTCAGCGACAACCCGTTCTTCATCCTCGACGCCGAGTGGGTCGACGAGGACGAGCGGGCTGCGGCCAGCCTCTTCGAGGAATTCGTCCAGCAGCCCGAGAACCAGCAGAAGGTCCTCGAGTTCGGGTTCCGACCCGGCAATCCGCAGGTGGAACTGGCCGATCCGCTCGTCGCCGAGAACGGTGTCGACGTGCTCCAGCCCGAGACGCTGCTCGAGGTACCCGAACCGCAGATCATGACGGCACTCCTCGACCAGTGGGACCAGAACCGCAAGGAAGCCAAGGTCACGCTGCTCATCGACGTCTCGGGAAGTATGGGCGACTTCGCGTTCGCGGGAGAGCAACGAAACCAAGCTCGACCTGGCCAAGCGGGCCGCCATCGATGCGCTCGACCAGTTCAAGGACACCGACGTCGTGTCGCTGCGCGTCTTCTCGACCGACCTGATCAGCGAGGACGGTTCGACCCAGGAGCTGGTGCCGTTCGGCGAGATGCAGGACGTGAGCGACGACCTGCGCACCCGGATCGACGGGTTGATCCCGCAGTTCGGCACACCGTTGTACGAGGCGACCAGCGTCACCTACGACGGCATGCTCGCCGACTACGACCCCGACGCCATCAACGCGATCGTGTTGCTCTCCGACGGGCAGAACGACGACGGTCGCGTCTCGGACGATCAAGAGCAGCTCGACAACCTGTTGGCCACGATGCAGGCCGGCAGCGAGGGCCAGGCCAGCCGTCCGGTGCGGGTCTTCCCCATCGCCTACGGGGCCGACGCCGACCTGTCCACGCTCGGCCTGATCGCCGAGGCCACCTCGGCCGCCGTGTACGACGCCAGCGATCCCGCCTCGATCAACCGCGTGTTCACCCAGGTCATCAGCAACTTCTGAGCACGCTGAGGATCCGAACCTGAACCCTCTGGGGGTCAGGCACCCAGAGGGTTCACCCGGCCCGGCCGATCCGACTCACAAAGGGCGCGCTTGGTCTCGAGCGTGCTCATCTAGCGTGGGGCCGTGAGCTTCCGTGACCGGTTCTTCCGGCGTTCCACCGCCGACCTGATGATGGGACCGGCCGGAATCATCGCCGCCGGCGCCGGAACGGCAGTCGGCATCGTCGTCGGCCTGCCCATCATCGGCGCGGTCGGGGCCGGCGCACTGGCCTGGGGCGCACGGGTGCTGATCGGGCTGCCCAAGGACCGGAGCGGTCCCAGCCTCAGCACCCGAGGCCTGCGCGATCCGTGGAAGCGCTACGCGACGGAGGCGGTGGAGGCCCGCCGTGAATTCGGACGGGCGGTGGAGCAGGTCGGCAGCGGCGCCGTCCGCGAGCGGATGACCTCCATCGCCGAACGGATCGACCACGGCGTCGATGCGATCTTCGGCGTCGCCAACCGGGCCCAGACCCTGGAGGACGCCCGGATGCGCATCGACGTGGCCCGCGCCGCCACCGACCTGGCCACCCTTCGGGCCGACCCGTCCACGCCGTCCCGGCCGTCGCTGGTCCGCACCATGGACTCGCTCGAAGCCCAACTCGACACTGCGAAGCGTCTGGACGCACAGGTGTACGAGGCACGCGAGAACCTGGCCCTGCTCGACGCTCGACTCGACGAGGCCGTCGCCCGTGGGATCGAGCTGTCGGTCCACGGCGATGCCGATCTCTCGACGCTCGACCGCGACATCGACGACATGGTCATGGAGATGGAGGCATTGCGGCAGGCCCTCGACGCCACCGAGGCGGCCGAGGAGGACGGGACCACCGCCTACGGCTGATATGGATGCACAAACCCACACCTCGTGAGATTTTCCGCATCCATATCCTGCTGGGGGTGTCCGATCGGGGGGAAGCCGTTCGTCGTCACCGCAACCGAGACCTTCTCGGACCGGACCGAGTCCTCGGTCCACCGTCAACCAGGGGGAACCCCAATGCAGTACATGCTCTTGCTCTACAGCGCCGACGACGCCGGGCCGACACCCGGCTCGCCCGAGCACGCCGCCGAGATGCAGGAGTGGTTCGCCTACACCGAAGCCCTGGGCAAGGCCGGGGCGCTGGTGTCGGGTGAACCGCTCCAGGGCAAGGAGACCGCCACCACGGTGCGGGTCCGCGACGGCGAGACCATCACCACCGATGGTCCCTTCGCCGAGACGAAGGAGATCCTGGGCGGCTACTACCTGATCGATGTCGACGACCTGGACCGCGCCATGGAGTGGGCGGCCAAGATCCCGCTGGCTCCGTACGGATCGGTCGAGGTCCGGCCGCTCATGGTGCTCCCGGGTTCGTAGCCGTCGCCTGCTGTGCGAGATCCATCGGGCGTCACCGACGTCTTTCGCGAGGAGTGGCCCCGACTGGTGGCCACCCTCGTGAGGGACGTCGGTGATCTCGACATCGCCGAGGAATCGGTGCAGGACGCGTTCGTCGAGGCGGCGAGCAGGTGGGAGCAGTCCGGCCGTCCCGAACGGCCCGGCGCCTGGTTGCTCACCACCGCCCGCCGGAAGGCCATCGACCGGGTCCGACGGTCGGCCCGGCTGCGCGACCGCATCCCCGAGCTCGAACGGCAGGCGGGACAGCAGCCGGTTCTCGCCTCCCACGATCTGATCGACGACCAGCTCGCCCTGCTGATGGGGTGCTGCCATCCGGCGCTCTCGCCCGAAGCCCAGACTGCGCTCACCCTGCGTATCGTCGCCGGCCTGTCGACGGCCCAGATCGCGCGGGCGTTCCTGGTCTCCGAGGCGACGATGACGCGGCGGATCACCCGCTCGAAGACGAAGATCCGCGAGGCGAAGATCCCGTTCCGGGTCGGCGACCGCGCCACCCTCGTCCAACGACTCGGGCCGGTGTGCGGCGTGATCTACTCGATCTTCACCGAGGGGCACGCCAGCGCCACCGCGGCATCGCTCGTTCGCGGCGACCTGTGCGACGAGGCGATCTGGCTGGCCGAGCTCCTGGTCGAGCTGGTCCCGGACGATCCCGAGGTGGCCGGCCTCCTGGCGCTCCTCCTGCTCACCGACTCGCGACGCGCCACCCGACTCGACGCCGATGGACGGCCGGTCCTGCTGGCCGAGCAGGACCGGACCCGTTGGGACCAGGCCGAGATCGCACGGGGCCTCGCCGAGCTGGCGCGAGCCCACGCCATGGGAAGCGCCGGGCCCTACCAGTTCCAAGCGGCGATCGCCGCGCTCCACGCCACCGCACCGTCGGTCGACGAAACCGACTGGCCCGCCGTCGTACGCCTCTACGACGTGATGCTCGGCCAGCAGGGCTCGGCGATCGTGGCGCTCAACCGCGCCGTGGCCGTCTCCCATGCCGATGGTCCTGCCGCCGGCCTGGCGGCCATCGATGCCATCGAAGCCGCCGACGACCTCGAAGGCGATCTCTCGGACTATCCCTACTTCCACAGCGCCCGGGGCGAGATGCTGCTGCGGCTCGACCGGCGGCGAGAGGCGGCAGCGTGCATCCGCAGCGCCATCGACGTCTGCCACAACGACACCGAACGAGCCCACCTCCAGGCCCGCCTCGCCGCCGCCGTCACCACATCGAGCTGAGGCGGCCGGCGAGCCGAGCCATTCCCCTCTTCCCCTCCTCGATCCGTGCGCCCAGGACGATCAGGGTCAAGCCCAGCCCGGCCAGGACCGACCAACGTGGAAGACGATTGATCGCCGGCCAGAGCTCGGCCAGCCCGACGACGGTGGCGACCGCCGCGCCCAGCACCAGCGGAGCCTTCCATCCGAGGGCTGCTCCCACCACGATCAACACGACGGCTGCGGCGATCACCAGCAACGATCGCGGTCCGCCGGGGGCCTCCAGCGCCATCAGGGTCGACGGGACGATGGCCACCAGGAGCGCAGGACCGGTGATGGCCCACGACCCGCCGCTCGTGACCGCGGCGATGGACGATCCAGCCGAGGAGCCCGACCACCGAGGCGAGCGGAAGGGCGTACGCCTCGACGACCACGACGTCGGCCACCCCGAGCCGCAACCACACCAGGCCGATCCCGGAAACGGCGGCGGTGACCGCTGCCGGCCAGAACCGATCGACCCGAAGGGTGTGGACCAGTGCGGTCACGGTCACGCCCGCAAGGACGAGGCTGAGGGTGTCGGCACCACCCATGGCAGCGGCAACCAGCCCGGCGAGCGTGACGGCGATCGCAGCGCAGAGATCGGAGACCGCGACCGCAGCACCGGAGCGACCGGCCAGAGCGAACCCCGCCAACGAGCCGACCATCGCGGCAGTCGCGGCGAACAGCCACACGTCCGTCTGAGCCCAGGCCATCAGGTGGCCGAACGCGATGCCCGACCCCATCCCGGCGAGCCAGGCCACCCCGACCCCGACGAGCAGGACGGCTGCGTGCCGCTCGCCCGGCACGCGACCGCCGTCGACCGCCAGGAGGATCGCGCCCAGCGAGGCCACCAGCATCACGAGCAGCGAACCGAACACCAGCGCGGGTGCCACGACCGTGGACCAGGCGGCGGCCAGCACCAGGAGGGTCAGACCGACGACCCCTGCCGAGGCGTGCATGCGGCGATCGAGCACGAAGGCCAGGCACAGACCGACGCCGAGCACCACCTCGACCACGACGATCGAAACGACGGAGAGGTCGAGCAGCACCCCGGAGGCGGCAACGGCCAGACTCCCGACCGCCAGCGCCACCGGCGGCCAGCGGACGAGCAGCCCGGTCGCCGCGACGAGCGCCAGGAGGGTCAGGACCGGGTCGATGCCGCGGAACACCTCGGCCCCGTCCCCCAGGAGCACGTCACGACCGCTGGCCGACCAGCCCACCCGAACCCAGCTCTCGGCCATGAACGGCCCAGCTGCAGCGGCGAGCGACCGGGCCAGTTCGACCGAGACGGCGAGACCCGCCGAGCCGGCGGCCACCGTACGCACCGCCACCAGCCGGTCGTCCGAGCCCGACGGGAACCAGATGGCGAACCCGCCGGCCAGCACGGCGACGGGGAACCAGAACGCGTCGTCCGCCCCCAGCGCCAGCGATGCGCCGATCACGCCGAGCACCGCCGCAACCGTCCCGCTCGCAGCCCCGACCGCCCGCCACGTCCGCACCGCGGGATGAGGCGACACCGACAGCACGGCGGCGGCCCCGGCCGTCAACAGGAAGAGAAGGGTGGCCTGCTCGGGGGCCTCGAAGAGCAGCCCCACCCCGACCAGGAGCGAGGACCACCACGCCAGGGTGCCGAAAGCCGCGGCCAACGCCGAGAGGTCGGACCGACGGTCGGCGATCGCCACCGCCAGCAATCCGTCGACTGCGGCCAGCGCAAGGGTGGCCAGCGCGACCACGAGGATCGCCGGAGTCGACGCAGCCAGCACCAGCGGCACACAGAGCTGCCCCAGGAACAGCGCCACGATGGTCGGCGCCCGAACGTGAGCGGCGAATCCCATCCCGGTCAGCATCGACGCCACGATCCCGCACCCCAGTGCCCAGGCCAACCAGGGATCCGTGCCGGTGAGCAGCAGGTCGCGAGCCCCCTCGAACGTCGCCAACCCCAGAGCGGCGGTCACGACACCGACGGCTTCCGCGCTGGCCCGCAGACCCCGCTCGGCCAGCACGGCCGTGGCGGTTCCCGCCCCCACGGTTGCAGCGACGAGCACCAGGGCCTGGCCGGCCGGTCCCAGTGCCGACCAGGTGACGGCGGTGAACACACCGACGGCCACCACCACGAGCAGCGCGCCGACCCCCACCAGGACCTGCGAGACCGAGGGTCCGGTGGGCCGACCGTGCGGGGTGCGGCCGACCGCGGACGGAGGCGGCAGCGACACACTCCCGGGCGGCGGAGGCGGCGGCTGGAGCGGTGGAGCCGGCTGCTGGGGCGGTACGGGCGGCGGAACCCGAGGAGCGTCGGAATCGAAGGTGGCGTTCATACCTCCGACGGTGACGGCGATCGACCCCGTCAGGCAGCCGGATCACCCCCCAGCTCCGCCTGGGGTCCCCCCAAACCTGAACCCTCTGGGGGTCAGGCACCCAGAGGGTTCACCTTTCGCTGCCGGCCGGTCCCGCCCCCTGGCGACGACCCGTTCACCCGATGTGGCCCCTACCGCACGGGGCGCCCGCCGCTGATCACGAGGAACTGACGATCGGGGTCGTCCTGGGCCACCGGCGGGCCCATCTCGCCGGCCCGGTCCGGGAGGTGCGCCACCGCGCCGTCGTGGCAGTACTGGACGATGTACGCCTTGCGCACCTCGTCGGTCAGGTTGCGTCCGGTGAAGTGGGGCGTCAAGGAGGAGAACACCACCACCGACCCGGCCGACACCGGCACCTCGACGGCGAGATCGTGGTCACCCCAACACTCCTGACCGAGCTCGGTAGTGGCGTGGTCGAGCGTGCCGTCGCGGTGCACGCCGGGGATCACCGAGACGCAACCGTTGTCGATGGTGGCGTCGGTGATGGCCACCCAGCACGTGAGGTAGTCCTGGGGTTCGACGAAGGTGTAGCCGTTGTCCTGGTGCCACAGCACCGGTTCGGCCGAGTGTGGCTGCTTGTAGACCGCCTGCTCCCAGTAGAGGCGGACGTCGTCGCCCACCAGATCGCGGCAGATCCCGACGAGCAAGCGGTGCCGGCAGAAGTCGCGCAGCACGTCGGACCGAAGGACCAGATGCGGTGCCACGGTCTGGGTGTCGACGCCGGCGACGCTCATGCGTCCTCCGGGCAGCGAGCCGAGGAGCTCGCGCACCTGCGCCTCGCCGGGGGCGATGGCCGCGTCGAGCGCAGCGAGGGTCTCGGCGTCGAAGGCCTCGGGTACGACGGTGAATCCGTCGCGGTCGAACGCAGCCATCTGGTCGGCGGTCAGCGTCGTGGGCGCTCGGTCGTGATCACGCCAGGTGAACCCGGCGCTCCACGGATGAGGTTCGCGGGGCACGGACGGCACCGGATCAGGGTAGACCGCTTGCCTTCGCCGCCCCTCGGCCGGCTCAGGCCCGCGAGCGTGGGAGGAGGGCGCGGACGGCGTCCAGCGTGTCGGCGTCGGCGGGGTTCTTGTCCTCCCGGTATCGACGCACGCGGGCGAAGCGGAGGGCGACGCCACCCGGATAGCGGGTGGACGCCTGCGCTCCGTCCAGCGCGATCTCCACGACCAGGTCGGGGCGGACCCACACGATGTGGCCGTCCCGGCCGGTCTCCCGGGCCAGGAACTGCTCGGTCTGCCAGGTCAGCAGCTGGTCGGTCAGACCCTTGAACGTCTTGCCCACCATCACCGGGCGACCCCGGTCGTCGAGCGCACCGAGGTGCAGGTTGCTCAGCCATCCCCGGCGGCGCCCGCTGCCCCACTCCACGCCGATCACCACCAGATCCAGTGTGTGCACCGGCTTGACCTTGCGCCAGGCCTTGCCCCGACGACCGGCCAGGTACGGCGAATCGGTCGCCTTGACGACCACACCTTCGTGGCCCGCGGCCAGCGCCTCGTCCATGAACGCGGCGGCGACCGCACCGTCCTCCGTCACCACCGATCGGATACGGCGCTCGCCCGTCAGGGCGGCGAGCGCGTCGGCGCGTGTCGACAGGGGCTCGTCGATCAGATCAGCGCCGTCGAGGTGGAGAATGTCGAAGAAGTGCGGATCGAGCGACATCGCGTGCTGCTCGGCATCCTCGCGACCCACCCGGCTCATCGTGTCCTGGAAGGCGTGGGGCGCTTCATCGTCGAACCAGCCGATGACCTCACCGTCGAGCACGAACTCCTCGGCCGGAAACGATCGGGCGATCTCGGCCACCTCGGGCGTGCGAGCGGTGATGTCGTTGAGGTTGCGGGTGTAGATCCGCACCGTGCTCCCGCTCCGGTGCACCTGGACGCGGATGCCGTCGAGCTTCCACTCGACCGACGCCTCGCCCGTGGTGGTGAGCGCTTCGGCCACGTCCTCGGCGGTCGACGCCAGCATGGGCTGCACCGGCCGCCCGACGTGCAGGCCGACCGCCGCGAGACCTTCGGTCCCGTCACCCAGCGCGATCTCGGCGGTCACCGACAGGTCACCCGACAGCATGGCCGCCCGCCGCACCAGCGCCGCCTTCGTCCCCGACCCCTTGGCCACCGCATCGGCCATCAGGCCACCCAGGGCCCCCTGGCGCAGCTCACCGATCAATAGACGGCGCACGAAGTCGCCCTCGGTCTCGGTGCAGCGCTCCAGGAACGCGGTCAACCGTTCGGTCCGGACCCGTACCGACCCTTCCCCGGTCGTCGCCTGCACCTCGCCCAGCAGCGCATCCAACTGGGCCACCGTGACCGACGGCGTCTCCGCCGCCGTCGCCTCGAGCCCGCCCACCGTGGCCCAGCCCACCCCGATGCTCCCCTGTCGAGGCTCCCCGGTCAGGAACCCCACGACCGTGCGCACGTCGGCGACGGGCGTGCGCCGGAGCAACTCGGCCAGTGCCGCCACCTTCTCGGATCGCTTCGACGTCGCCGCCACCACCTCGGCGGTCGCCACGAGGTCGGCGAGGGGCATGGAGTCGGCCATCAGTTGACGAACGCCACACGCTCCGGCAGGAGGGCATCCGACTCGCTCGTCATGTGAAACTCCTGTCGCCGTCCAGGCCCAGGTCGGGCCATGCCCCCCAGATGGTCGTCTGGAAGTTCCCGATGCCTACGTGGTCGCCGTGTCGCACCCGCACCACCGTGTCACGAATCTGGTGGACGCGGCGGGCCACGTCGGGCTGCGAACAATCGGGGATGCGCTCACCATCGGTGTGCAGTTCCCCTCGCCAGTCACCGTGGAACCACCCGTCGAAGCCGAAGTAGAGGCCGGTGCCGAGGTGGAAACCGGTGGTGCCGACGACCTCGATCTCCAACGGACACCTCTGGCCCGACTCCATCACGAAGTCCAGCCGCCCACCCGACAACCGCCGGTTGTCGGGGTCGAATCGCAGCTGGACGTCGACGTCGGCGAACTGCTCGCGGGTCCCGTCGGGGTGTTCGATGCCGCCCTGGACGTCCCCGGGGATCAGAGGTTCGGGGGACACCAGGTAGAACCAGTGGATCGCGTAGGGAGGCCCGTCGGGCGGATCGAACCGAACGGGGCTCCAACCGAACTGCATGGGCAGGTCGTTGGGATCGAACAGCGGCGGGCGGACCCCGTCGGGCACCTGACCCACCCCGTGTCGCACCCCCCAGGAGTGATCGCGGGTGGCGAACCAGCGGTCGGGCTCGATCCGGTGATCCTCGCCGTCGATGCGCACCCATCCGTGCGGCTGCGCCACCTGGTGATACCGAACCAGGTCGTTGTCGATCCGGTAGCCGAACGGTTGACGGCGATGCTCGCGCTGCTCCAGGAACGGTGGGATGGCCGAGCCGTCGAGGGTCACGTCGAACGACACATCATCGATCTCGTTCTCGTCGAGCCGGAGGCGGATGGACGTCAGCGGGTCGACCACCTCGTAGTGGATGGGCCCCACCGCCGTGGTCTCCACATCGGGGAACAGAGCCCGGCTGGCCCGCACGGTCCGCTGCTCGAGGCCGCGAGACACTCCGGCGTAGGCGTCCATGACGCCGCGGTTGAGGTACTTGCCGAGACCGAACCCCAGTTGGAGGTCCCCGTCATGTGACGCGACCGAGAGGCACACCTTCTCGGTCCAACCCAGATCGCTCTGCGACACCGCTCCGAACGTGTCGGCGATCTGGTGGTGGAACCCCTCGTCGGCGGGCGTCAGCGGCCCGATTCCCTGCGTCACGCCCTGCATTCTGACCCGATTCGCAAGACTCGTGCACCGGACCGATAGGTTCCCGGCGGTGGAACCCCTGATCGGACTGCTCCACGTGTGCTCGGGTCTCCTCGCCGTGGCCGGCGTGGCGAAGCTCCTGACTCCGTCCGGAACCCAGCAGGCACTGCGCGCCGCCGGCCTTCCCTCGTCGCCCGTCCTCGTGCGCACGCTCGGGCGCCGCCGAGCTGGCGATCGGCACCGCCACCATCGTGGTGGGCGGATGGGTCCTGCCGGCGGCGGTGGCCCTGATCTACGCAGGGTTCTCGGGTTTCGTGGTGATGCGCCTGCGCGCCGGCGACACCGCCGGCTGCGGGTGCTTCGGTGCCGCCACCTCACCCCTCACCGCCGGACACCTCGTCTTCAACGTCGCAGCCACGGCGGCCGCTGTCCTCTTCGTCGTCGATCCCGCGCCTAGCCTTTCCACCGTCCTGGCCGACCAACCGTGGGCCGGAGTGCCCTATCTGATGATCATCGCCCTGGGAGTGACCTTGAGCGTTGCCGTGCTGACCGTCCTGCCCTCCGCCCGGGCCGCCGCCCGACCACCGGCCGCCACGCCCCTCAGCTTCGGGCCGGTGTCACGATGACCCGTCTCGTCGATCGCGCTGCAGGCGCCCTGGCCAAGATGGACTCGCGCCGAAAGTTCCTCTCCCGTACCGCCATGGTGGGCACGGCCATGGCCGTCGGCCCGGCCAACTACGTGCTCCGGCCCCAGTCCGCCTATGCGGCGGTCTGCAACTGCAGCGGGTCCAACTGCGATTGCGGCGCTCTCTGCTGCGACGGCTACACCGAGTTCTGCTGCACCCTGTTCGGCAAGAACTCGTGCCCGCCCAACACGACCGTGGCCGGCTGGTGGAAGGCCGACGGCTCCGGCTTCTGCGGCTCGGGCCCGCGCTACTACTACGACTGCAACGCCGCCTGCAACGGGTGTGGCTGCGGCCGCAACGGCGTCTGCGAGGGATCGTGCAGCGGCACCACCTGCGGCTGCGCCCACGGCGACTGCAACAACCGCAAGTCCGGGTGCACCAAGTTCCGCTACGGCCAGTGCAACAACCAGATCGAGTGTGTCGGCCCCATCGTGTGCCGGGTCATCACCTGCACCCCTCCGTGGGACCTGTACCCCGACGAGTGCAGCACGGCCACGGCCACCGACAACAACACCCGCTTCCACAACCGGCCGTGCCTCCAGGGAGGTCCGTCGGGACGGGTCACGTCGGCCGTCAAGGCCTCCGGAGGCCGGATCCGCGTCCGGGGCTACGCAGTCGACCCCGACACGGCGGCGGCCATCAAGGTCCACGTCTACGTCGACGACAAGTACGTGAAGGGCGCCACCGCCGACATCGCCCGGCCCGACATCGCCGACACCCATCGGGACTTCGGCATCAACCACGGCTTCGACGTCTCGGTCCCCGTGTCCGACGGCAGCCACAAGGTGTGCGTCTACGGCATCAACAGGACGGGCGGGGGCAAGAACGCGCTGCTGGGCTGCCGCACGGTCACGGTGGGCGGACCGGTCTTCGGCTATCTCGAGACCGTCGCCGGCACGACCGGAGGCGTGCGGGTCAAGGGCTGGGCCATCGATCCCGACACCTCGGCGCCCATAACGATCCGCGCCTACATCGACGGCCGGTGGGCGGCCGGGTTCAAAGCCGACCGCTCCCGACCCGACGTCGCCCGCGCCCATCCCGGCTACGGCACCGAGCACGGCTTCGACCGTGTGCTCCGTGCCAGCCCGGGAAGGCACACGGTCTGCCTGTATGCGATCAACGACAACGGCACCGGTCCCCACCTGCTGCTCGGCTGCCGGACCGTCACCGTCGGCGGCCCCCCGCCCCCGGCACCCGGACCTCGGCCGGGTGGGCGGGTGCCGTTCGGCTACCTCGAGCAGGCGTCGGTGTCGGGCGGTCAGGTGCGGGTCCGGGGCTGGAGCATCGACCCCGACACGTCCCGGCCGGTCAAGATCCGCGTGTACCTCAACGGCAAATGGCTGGCCGGGTTCTCGGCCGACGTGCGGCGCAGGGACGTCGCCCGGGCCCACCCCGGGTACGGCGACCGGCACGGCTTCGACAAGCGCATCCCCATCCCACGCGGTCGCTACCAGCTGAAGGTGTACGCCATCAACAACAGCGGTACACCACACAAGTTGTTGGGTGCCCGGACGGTGTCGCGCTGACATGACCGTGCTGGTCGTCGCTCTCACCGTCGTCGTGGCGCTGCTTGCCGTGCTCGTCGTCGGGCTGCTGCGCAGCCACGCCGACATCCTGGCCGCGCTGCACGACCTGGGCGCCAACCTCGACCCCAACGAGACGTCGACCGCCGCCTCCGACCAACCCAGCTTCACCACCCGTGACGGCGTGGCCGGCCCGGCCACCACCACCGGCAACGCTGCGGACCTGTCCGGCCGCACGCCCGACGGCGGGGCCGTCCACCTGGCCGTGACCGGCGTCCCGCACCACTCGCTCCTTGCGTTCCTGTCCAGTGGTTGCCTCACCTGCCGCGAGTTCTGGGACGCCTTCGCCACGGGAGCCGCCGAGGATCTGCCCGGCATCGACACCCGCCTGGTCGCGGTCACCAAGGGACCCGACGAGGAGAGCGAGTCGACCGTCCGGTCGTTGGCCCCACCGGCGATCCCCACCGTCATGTCCAGCGAGGCGTGGGATGACTTCGGCGTTCCCGTCGCCCCGTACTTCATCCTGGTCGACGGCCCCACGGGCTCGGTGGTGGGCGAAGGTGCCGCCACGAGCTGGTCCCACGTCCGGGAGCTGCTGCAGCGAGCGATGGACGACAACCAGTCGGCGGCCCGGCGAGCGTCCCGTGATGCCGATGACACACCGCCCAAGCGCCACCCCAACCTCAGCACCGGCGACGATCGCGAGGCTCGGGTGGACGACGAACTGCTCGCCGCCGGTATCGGGCCCGACGACCCCAGCCTGCACCCCGACCGCATGCCGTTCGCCGGCGAAGGCGGCCGGAACCCGGCTGAAGACCGGAACCCGGTCGGCGGCCGGAACCCGGCTGGAGATCGATGAACCCGCTGGTCTTCGCGATCTGCCTCCTGGCTGCGGTCGTGGCCGCAGTCCGATCCAGCTGGTCCCCTTGAGGCGAGTCGATGCTGGCCAGCATCACCCCGCTCGGCGAGCGAGGACGAGGACAGCGTTGGTGGATCACCGTGACCGCCCATGTGGCGGGCTCGGCGCTCGGTGGCGCGGCCATCGGGGCCGCCATGGGGCTGATCGGCATGGGGGTCGAGGGTCTGGTCGGAAGAACCGCGCTCACGGCCCTGGTCGCGGTCGTGGCGCTCATCGGGCTGCTGGGCGACTCGATGTGGAATCGAGCCCTGCTCCCCTCCCCCCATCGCCAGGTCAACGAGGATTGGCTCGACTCGTTCCGGGGCTGGGTCTACGGCGCGGGATTCGGATTCCAGCTGGGCCTGGCCGTCGTCACGATCATCACCTCGGGCGCCGTCCACGTCATGCTGGCGGCCGCCGCCTTCACCGCCAGTCCCGCGCTGGGCGCAGTCGTCGGAGGGGTCTTCGGACTGGCCCGCGGACTCACGGTGTTGACCATGGCGGGCGTCGACCAGCCCACCACCCTGCTCGACCGGCACCGCCACATGCAGGAGCTCTATCCCGCGGCCCGGAAGGCCGCCGTCGTCGCACAGGCCGGCGTCCTGGTCGCCGTGGTGGCCGGCGCATGATCCATCGTCGCACCCAGCTCCCGGAGGTTCGTCCATGACCGTGCTCGCCGATCGAGGCATCTCCATCGACGTTCCGTCGGGCTGGGATGCGGAGATGTACCAGCGCCCGGCCGAGGCGGGCGAGACGACCAACGGGATCGTCCACATCGCCAACTTCGCCCTGCCCCGGGGTCGTGGCGACTACGGCGGTGGGGCGACCAAGGACATGGGCTCGGGTGCGATCCTCATCGTGCTGTTCGAGTTCGATCCCGAGTCCGCACCGACACCGCAGTTCTCGACCAGTCCGGTGCCACGGGCGCTCCGGCCGGACCAGTTCGACCCCAACACGCTCCAGCGCCCATTGCCGGGCCAGGGTGGCGCGCCAGATCTTCTGCAACGAGTCGGGAAGGGCCTTCTGCCTGTACGTCGTGCTCGGCGGGTACACCCGCCGGACGTTCCTGCTGCGCTCGATCAACGCCGTACTGGCCACTCTCCGGATCGACCCCCTCCAGCCACTTGAGGCGCTGGAGCCCGAGACCGTCGAGGAGCCCGAGCCGATCGAGGAGCCCGAGGTCGTCGAAGAGCCTGAGCCGATCGAGGATGAGCCGATCGAGGAGCCCGAGCCGGCCGAGGGTGAGCCGGTCGTCGATCCCGTCGAAGCAGCCGAACCGATCGAGGCGAGTCAGCCGGTCGACGAACCGTAACGAGCAACGCGGGGTCAGGCCCCCCGTTGCTCGTTTCGTCGCCCGGCATCCGTCTGCGTTGCCACGGCGTGCCGGATCTCACCGACCACGGCGTCGAGATCCACGGACTCGCCGGTCGCCACTCGGATGAGCGGCCCGGGCAGGGCGAGCGGCCGGGCCTCAACGTCAGCCCACCCCGCGACGGCGGCATCGTCCTGGTGCTCAGGATGGTGGCCAGGGTGACGCCCGCCTTCGATCATCCGATGTCGATAGCGCGCCAGGGCGACGTCGACGGGACAGTCGCACCAGACCTGGATCAGCGGGCACCCGAGCCCCACCAAGTCCGGCTCGGCGACACCGCTCCAGAAGAACGACTCCAGGATCACGGGCCGCTGCTCGGCAGCCAGCGCATACATCACGGCGTGCGCGGCACGGCCCAACTCACGCGACCGCTCGAGGTCGCCGGATCCCAATGCGTCGAAGAGCGCTTCCTTGATCGTGTCCTTGGAGATCAACGGCATCCCGAGCCGCTCGCCGAGGCTGCGGGCCAGGGTGGTCTTGCCCGAGGCCGGAATGCCCGACACGACGATGACGGCCGATGATCCAGGTTCGAGCGTCACCTCCATCGCAAGCAGCTTGCCATCCAAACGAGCACGACGGTGCCTGGCCCCGGCTTGCTCGCTACGCCGCGGCACGCAGGGTCACGGCGGCCCGAGCCTCGTCCATGGCCCTCCACCGTGCTCCGGCCTGCGGGGTGAGGGCCTGGGGCAACCAGGCCACCGTCTCGGCCGCCAGTCGGCCCGCCGCGCTGCGAGCCACATCCGACCCTGACGCCCGGGCCACCGGCACGAGACCGTGCAGGCGGAACTCCATTCGCGCCTCCTCCGGGCCCAGCAGGTCGGCTCCCGTGAACCGGAGGATTCGACCGCCGACGACGGGTCGCCACACGAACCCGACACCGGCCCGAAGGATCTGATCGGCCCGGAACCGCATCCAGCGGCCCAGCTTGATCCAGCCGGCCATCTTCAACGTGACCACGCCGGTCAACGGCGTCCCTTCGGGCAGCGCCCGCACGAGCAGGCGCTGCGCAGGATCCGGGAGATCGACCACCGTGGCCGGGTCGAAGCGACGGACGGGCTCGCCCGCCGGCGCGGCCAACGCCGCCCAGGTCGTCGCGGCGGACTCGGGCTTCACCGTCGGGGGCGGGGGGTCAGCCGCGTCATCCGTGCACGATCGCACGGTCACCGACCGCTCGTTCGACGAGTTGAACCCTCTCGGTGCCTGGCCCCGAGAGGGTTCAGACGGAGCCGCTAGCCTGGCTCTCGTGAAGTGAGCACGTGTCCCCGGTCGGAATCGATTCCCCAGGAGCTCACGTGTCGCGGTCCCACTCACCCACCCCTCTCCATTCGCCTGTCGTCCTCCAGGCGCGCCGTGTGTCGTACGAGATCGACGGCGCCACGGTGCTCGCCGACGTCGACTGCACCGTCGCACCCGGAACCGTCCTCGGGGTCGTCGGTCCCAACGGGGTGGGCAAATCCACACTGCTTCGGCTCCTGGCCGGCCTCGCCGCTCCCACCGACGGCACCATCACCACCGCGCCCTCCGGATGCCACCGTGGCGCTCCTCGCCCAGGAACCCGAACGCCCCCCGGACGAGTCGGTTCGCGCGACCTTGGGCCGCCGCACGGGCGTGGCCGGCGCCCAGGCCGAGCTGGATCAAGCCCTCAGAGCGGTCGCCGACGAGACCGACTCCGCCGCCGAGCGGTACGACCTCGCGCTCGAACACTGGCTCGGGGCCGGCGGCGCCGACTTCGACGCCCGGGCCGAAGCGACGCTCGCTCAACTGGGAGCGTCACCCGACCTGCTCCGGCGCCCGACCGCCGTGCTCTCCGGCGGGGAGGCCGCACGGGTATCGCTGGCGGCGATCCTGCTCACCCGCGTCGACGTGCTCCTCCTCGACGAGCCGTCCAACAACCTCGACCTCGACGGGCTCGAGCGGCTCGAGCAGTTCCTCGGGACCGAACGGGCGGGAGGCACCGTGCTGGTCTCCCACGATCGGGTGCTCCTCGAGCGGGTGGTCACCGACGTCCTCGAGCTCCACGAACACCATCGGACCGCCGCGGGCTACGGGGGAGGGTGGAGCGGGTACCTCCGGGAGAAGGCAGCCGATCGCCGCCACGCCGAGACCGCCTACGACGAGTACCGGGCCGAGCGCTCCCGGCTCCGCGATCGGGCCCAGACCCAGCACGAGTGGTCCGATCGCGGCGTGGCGCAGGCCAAGAACCGGGCGAGCGACGGCGACAAGCACATCCGGAACCGCCGCATCGCGCAGAGTGAGAAGCGGTCCGGCAAGGCGCACGCCACCGAGCAGGCACTGGCCCGACTCGAACCGGTCGAGAAACCCTGGGAAGGATGGGATCTGCGCTATGCCATGGCGACGTCCACCCGCAGTGGCGACGACGTCGCCGAGCTGATCGGAGCGACCGCGTCACTGGGTGACTTCACGTTGGGGCCGGTCGACCTGCTGATCTCGGCCGGCGAGCGCATCGCACTCGTCGGAGCCAACGGATCGGGGAAGACCACGCTGCTCGGCATGCTGCTGGGCACCGTGGGGTTGAGCGACGGCCGTCGTCGCCTGGGTCCCTCGGTGATCGTCGGCGAACTCGACCAGCGACGCCTGGGACTCGACACGGGGCGACCGGTCGCGGACGCGTTCGCCCGGCGATGTGATCTGACCGCGCCCGAAGCCCGGTCGCTCCTGGCCAAGTTCGGCCTCGGAGCCGGCCACGTCCGCCGCCCGGCGGACACCCTGTCCCCGGGGGAACGCACCCGGGCCCAGCTGGCCGAATTCGCCGTCCGGGGAGTGAACCTGCTGGTGCTCGACGAGCCAACGAACCACCTGGATCTTCCCGCGATCGAACAGCTCGAACAGGCCCTCGGCGGCTACGACGGCACCCTTCTGCTCGTCACCCACGACCGGGCGATGCTCGACACGGTCACGCTGACGCGCACGATCGCGCTCCCCATGGCGCACCCGCCCAGCTGAGCACGCTGGGTGCCTGGCCCCGAGCGTGCTCAGGTTGCGGACCCACCCGCTGGGTGCCTGACCCCGAGCGGGCTCGCCCGACGAGGCGACCGGACCGTCGGTGACCTACGGTTGGCCGGGGTCAGAGGTTCGAAGGGGGAAGAGCTGGCCACGTCGCGCAGCATCGCAGTCATCGGAGCCGGCTCATGGGGTACGGCGCTGGCCAAGCTCCTGGCCGAGCAGGGCCTTCCCACCGTGTTGTGGGCCTATGAACCCGAGGTCGTCCACGGCATTCGCGCGCAGCATCGCAACCCCCTGTTCCTGGGCGACGTCGATCTCCCCGAGTCCCTTGCCGCCACCGACGAACTGGCCGAAGCACTGGCCGGGGCCGAGGCGGTCGTCAACGCGGTCCCGACCCAACTGATCCGCCGGGTTTTCGCCGAGCACGCGGCGCTTCTTGCGAACGTCCCGATGGTGGTGACGGTGTCCAAGGGGATCGAGGCGGGCACACTGCAGACGCCCCAACAGATCCTGGTCGACCTCGGCGTCCCCGGCGACCGTGTCGTCGCACTGTCCGGTCCGTCGTTCGCCCGTGAGGTGGCGGCTCGGCTCCCCACCGCGGTGGTCGTGGCGGGTCTCGATCGTCAGCGCACGCTCGAAGCGCGCGATCTGTTCTCCACCGAACGGTTCCGGGTCTACTCGAGCGACGATGTCGTCAGCGTCGAACTGGGCGGAGCCCTCAAGAACGTCGTCGCCATCGCGGCCGGCGTGGCCCATGGTCTGTCCTTCGGGCACAACACCCATGCCGCCATCGTCACCCGCGGCCTGGCCGAGATCACGCGGCTCGGCGTGGCCCAGGGCGGCAATCCGATGACCTTCGCCGGCCTGTCGGGCATGGGCGACCTCGTCCTGACGTGCACCGGCGACCTCTCCCGCAACCGGTCGGTGGGCGTCGCCCTCGGACAGGGTCGCTCGCTCGAGCAGATCTCGGCCAAGATGAACGAGGTGGCCGAAGGGGTGCACACCAGCCAGTCGGCTCGCGACCTGGGCTCACGTGCCGGCGTCGAGATGCCGATCACCGAACAGGTCTGCCTGATGCTCTTCGAGGGGAAGCACCCGGCCGACGCCGTGCTCTCCCTCACCGAACGAGACCTCCGCGACGAACCCGAACATCGACCATGATCCCGCTGCCGCCGGCAGCGATCTCGATCGCCGGGGTCCCCTGGACCCGCCCCAGCCGATAGAACAAGAGTGCGCGACAACCTCAACCCCCGGAAGGAACGAATCGATGACCGTTGGACTGGACTCGGACACCCTCGAGATGGTGCTCGATGCCATCGGAATGTTCGCCGAAGGCGAGCTGTCCGAGAAACGGCTCCTCGAGCTGGACGAAGCCGACGAGTTCCCCGAGGACGCCGTCCGCGGCATGTGCGGCGAGCAGCTCGGCATCTCGCTGCTGTTCGTCCCTGAGGACCTCGGTGGGATGGGGGGCGGCTCGTTCGACGTCTACCGGGTCTGCGAGCTGATGGCATCGGTCGACGTCGGCGTCGCCACCGGCGTCCTGGCGACCTTCCTCGGGGCCGATCCCATCATCTTCGGCGGCACCGAGGCCCAGCACAAGCGCTGGTTGACCCAGCTGGCCGAGGAGGGCCTGCTCATGGCCTACGGGGCCACCGAACCCGAGGCGGGCAGCGACCTGGCGTCGATGAAGACCGTCGCCCACCGCATCGAGGAGGACGGCGAGATCGTCGCCTACGAGATCACCGGGAACAAGCAGTGGATCTCCAACGGCGGCTACGCCGATCTCTACACCATCCTGGCGCTGGCTCCGGACGGCCCCACCTGGTTCGTGGTCGACCGCGACACCGAGGGATTCACCCACGGCCACCCCGAGGACAAGCACGGCATCCGGGCCAGCAACACGGCGGCGCTCTCGCTGCAGGACGTCCGGGTCGACGCCGACCGGGTCGTCGGCGAGGTGGAGGGCCAGGGGCTGGCCCAGGCGCAGGCGGTGTTCGGCTACACGCGCCTGATGGTCGCCGCCTTCGGCCTCGGCGCCGGATGGGCGGCGCTTCGCCGGGCCGCGCAGTACTCCGCCGAGCGCATCCAGGCCGGTGGCCCCCTCTCGGAGAAGCAGGGCTTCACCCACAAGCTGATCGTCCCGCACGCGGCCCGCCTCGAAGCGGCGCGGGCCTACATCGAGGAGACCGCCACCCGCATCGACGACGGCGAGGAGATGCTCAACACCGAAGGGGCCATCGCCAAGTACCTGGCCACCGAGGCCGGCAACGCCGCCGCCGAGGCCGCCATCCAGGCGCACGGCGGGTACGGGTACACCAAGGAGTACATGGTCGAGAAGATCAAGCGCGACGTGCGCATCACCACGATCTACGAAGGCACCTCCGAGATCATGGAGATGACCATCAGCCGCGACCGCTGGCAGCACCATCTGAAGTCGCGAGGTCGCTTCTACCATGAAGCCGCCGAGAAGCTGGACGTGCTGCACGGGACGAACCCGACCGTCGGAGCGGACATCTCGGCGATGGCCCACCGGGCGCTGGCGGAGGTCATGGAGACGTCGCGGGTCAACCGGCTCACCCGCAACCAGCACCTGCTCTTCCGCCTGGGTGAGCTGGTGGCCTACGTCGAGTGCTCCGGTGCACTCGCCCGGCGGGCGGCCACGGCCGCCACCGGACTCCCGGACAAGAGCGACCAGACGTTCACCGCCGACGAACTGGCCACCCTGGGCCGGGTGTTCGCCCGCGAGGCCGCCGCCAAGGTGGCCGAGGAGGGGGTCCGCTGGGTGATGGGCGCCGCCGAGACCGGTGCGGTCGATCCCGTCGCCCTGTCGACGGCCGCCGGCCTCGACGCGATCAGGCGAGCCCAGGGTGGGTTGTTGGCCGACATGGACGCCGCCGCCGTCGCCGTCTACCGCGCCTGCCCCGTCCAGAACTGAGTAGAAGAGGAACCATGGTTGACCATCAGCAGCGCGCCATCGCCATCGTGGGCGTCGGCGCCATCCTCCCCGATGCGCCCGACACCGCTACCTACTGGCGCAACCTCACCGAGGGTCGGTACAGCATCACCGAGGTTTCCCCCGACCGGTGGGACCCCGACCTGTACTTCGACGACGATCGGCAGGCGCCCGACAAGACCTACTCGAAGATCGGCGGGTGGGTCCGTGAGTGGGAGTGGTCGCCGCTGGAGTGGCGCCTTCCGATCCCGCCCAAGGTGGGCGACGCCATGGACCGCACCCAGAAATGGGCCATCGGTGCGGTGCGCCAGGCGCTCGACGACTACGGCTACCCGGACCGCCCCCTGGATCGCGAGCGCACGGCCGTGGTCATGGGCAACGCCATGGCCGGGGACAAGCACTACCTCACCGCGCTCCGCGCCTTCTTCCCCGAATACGCCGACGAGCTCACCAAGGCCCCGTCGTTCTCTGCGCTCCCCGACGCGACGCGCCAGGCGATCCTGGCCGAGATGCACGACGGCGTGCGCGATCGGTTCCCCGAGATCACCGAGGACACGATGCCCGGTGAGCTGGCCAACATCATCGCCGGTCGGGTCGCGAATCTGTTCGACTTCAACGGTCCCAACTTCGTCGTCGACGCTGCGTGTGCGTCGGCCATGGCTGCGGTCGATGCGGCCATCGAGGGGTTGGAGGAGGGCGACTACGACGCGGTCCTCACCGGTGGTGTCGACGGCAACATGAGCGCCTCGAGCTTCGTCAAGTTCTGCAAGATCGGCGCGCTCTCCGCCACCGGGACCCGGCCGTACGGCGACGGTGCCGACGGGTTCGTCATGGGCGAGGGCGCAGCGGTGTTCCTCCTCAAGCGACTGGCCGACGCCGAGGCGTCTGGCGACAAGATCTATGCGGTCATCCGCGGTGTGGGCGGGGCCAGCGACGGCAGGGGCAAGGGCATCACGGCGCCCAACCCGGTGGGCCAGAAACTGGCCATCGAACGCGCCTGGGAGAACGCCGGGCTCACTCCCGACCGGGCCAGCTACATCGAGGGCCACGGCACGTCGACCAAGGTGGGCGACGTCGTCGAGGTCGAGAGCCTGTCCACGGTCTTCGGCCACCTGGGCCTGGAGCCCGGGTCGGTGCCGCTGGGGTCGGTCAAGTCCAACATCGGCCATCTCAAGGGAGCGGCCGGTGCCGCCGGCATGTTGAAGGCGGCACTGGCGCTGGACGCCAAGACCTTGCCCCCGTCGATCGGCGTCACCGCGCCCAATCCCAACGCCGACTTCGCCGAGTCGCCGCTCTACATCAACACCGAGCTCAGCGACTGGGATGCCCCCGACGGAGCGGTGCGCAGCGCCGGCGTCAGCGCGTTCGGCTTCGGCGGCACGAACTTCCACGTCGTCATGGAGGAGTACGTGCCGGGCCGCATGGCCACGCAGGACCCGGCACCGGTCTCGGTGGGCCGAGCCGCCGAGGCGCAGCCGACCCTCAAGGCGCCCCTGCGGGGGCGGTGGTGATCGGTGGGGCCACCGACGACGAGGTCCTGGCCCGGCTCGAGACCCTCCACGCCGAGGCGGCCACCGGCCAGGCGCCCGAGCCGGCGCCACCGGCCGAATCCGACCTCCGGGCCGAGGTGCGCGTCGCCATCGACTTCGCGGATGCCGACGACCTGGCCACCAAGGCCGACCGGGCACGCACGGCGCTTCAGACCGGCAACGTCGCAGCGTGGAAGATGCTGCGCAACCAGGGTGTCTTCCTGGGTCGCGGTCCGGCCCACCAGGCCGCGTTCCTGTTCACCGGACAGGGCTCGCAGTACGTGAACATGCTGGCCGGGCTGCGCCAGACCGAACCCCTGGTGGCCGAAGTCTTCGACGAGGCCGACCGGGTCATGGAGCCCATCCTGGGCCGCCCGCTGTCGACTACATCTTCGCCGATCCTGACGACGAGCAGGCGATGAGCGAGGCCGAGGAGGAGCTTCGCCAGACCGAGATCACGCAGCCCGCGGTCCTGGCCACCGACCTGGCCCTCACCCGGCTGCTCGGCGGCCTACGGCATCCGACCCGACATGGTCATGGGCCACAGCCTCGGCGAGTACGCCGCGCTGGTGGCCGCGGGCGCATTGCCGTTCGCCCACGCACTCGAGGCCGTCGCCGCCCGCGGTCGCGAGATGACCGCCGTGTCCTTCGACGACAACGGGCTGATGGCTGCGGTCTTCGCGCCGCTCGACGAGATCCAGGCCGCGCTCGACGCCGTCGACGGCTACGTCGTCATCGCCAACCTCAACAGCGAGACGCAGGCGGTCATCGGTGGCACGTCCCCCGCGGTCGAAGCGGCCATGGAACGACTCGGCGACGCCGGCCATCAGGTGGTCCAGCTGCCCGTGAGCCACGCCTTCCACACCGAAATCGTCGCGCCCGCGTCCGGCCCGCTGAAGGATGTCCTGGCCCGGCTCGACCTCGAACCTCCGCACATCCCGATCGTGGCCAACGTCTCCGGCGAGTTCTATCCCGATGGGGCCCGCCGTGACGCCCGACATGCTCGAGATCCTGGGCCGGCAGGTCGCCTCACCGGTCCAGTTCGTGCGGGGCCTGCACACCCTGCACGACGCCGGCGCTCGCACCTTCGTCGAGGTCGGACCGAAACGTGCGCTCCAGGGCTTCGTCGACGACGTCCTGGGCGACGAGCCCGGCATCATGTCGCTGGCCGCCAACCACCCCAAGACCGGCGATCTCGTGTCGTTCAACCAGGCGCTCTGCGGCTTGTACGCGGCCGGACTGGGCGTCGGAACCCGTCCCGAGGCACCGCCTGCTCCCGTGGCGGCGGCACCGGCCGCTCCCGTCGCTGCTGCAGCGCCCGTGCTCACCGCCCCCGCAGCCGGCCCGGCACCAGCGGGCGACGACCCATACGTCGAGCTCGGTCACCTCTTCGCCGAGTTCCTCGAACGGGGAGGAGATCTACCGGGGGTCGAGCGCACCGGTGCGCCGGCCACGGGGTCTCGCCGACCGGTGGGCTCGGGTGAGCCGGTCGTGATCACCGGCGCGGCCCTCGGTCTGCCCGGCACCGACGAAGTCTTCGACGACGCCAATGTCGGGCGCATCCTCGACGGCAACTCGTTCATCGACACCATCCCGGTGGGGTTGCGCAACGCCATCGTCGACAAGCACATCACCCGGTTGGTCAAGAGCGAGAGCGGCGGGGGCAGCTTCGAAACCATCGAGTCCGCCGACGAGGTCATCAAGCTCGCCGGCCGCAAGGGTCACCTGGACCTGGTGGCCGACTTCGGGTACCCCGAAGATCGCCTGGCCGCGCTCGACAGCACCACCCAGCTGGCCATCGCGGCCGGCATCGACGCGCTCCGCGACGCAGGCATCCCGCTCGTGATGCACTACAAGACCACCACCACGGGCAGCAAGCTTCCCGAGCGCTGGGGCCTGCCGAACCACCTGCGCGACGGCACGGGCGTCATCTTCGCGTCGGCATTCCCCGGCTACGACCGGCTGGTCGACGAGATCAGCCGGTTCGAGCAGGACCACGCCCGACGCCAGCGGCTGCAGGACCTGGAGCACCTCCGTGAGCGGGTCAACGACGACGACCCGGTCATCCCCGAACTGGACCACATGATCCACGAAATTCGGGCCGACATCGAGCAGAACATCTACGAGTACGACCGACGGTTCATCTTCAAGGTGCTCTCGATGGGGCATTCGCAGTTCGCCGAGTACATCGGCGCACGCGGGCCCAACACCCAGGTCAACGCCGCATGCGCCAGTACCACCCAGGCGGTGGCCCTGGCCGAGGACTGGATCAGGCTGGGACGTTGCGAGCGCGTGATCGTCATCGCCGCCGACGACGTCACCAACGACATCATGCTGCCCTGGATCGGCACCGGCTTCCTCGCCACGGGCGCTGCCGCCACCGATGAGGTGGTCGAAGATGCCGCGCTGCCGTTCGACCGCCGCCGCCACGGCATGATCGTCGGCATGGGTGCCGCGGCCGTCGTGGTCGAGGACCGCGCCGCCGCCCGAGCTCGCGGTCTCGACCCGATCTGCGACGTGCTCAGCTCGGTGGTGGCCAACAGCGCGTTCCACGGAACCAGGCTCGACGTCAGCCACATCTGCGACGTCATGGAGCACCTGGTGGCCGATGCCGAGCAGCGTTGGGGACTCGATCGTCGGCAGCTCGCCAGCGAGATGGTGTTCGTGTCCCACGAGACCTACACACCCGCCAGGGGAGGCAGCGCCCAGGCCGAAGTCGATGCCCTCCGCCACGTCTTCGGGGCCGATGCCGACGCCATCGTGGTCGCCAACAGCAAGGGCTTCACCGGTCACGCGATGGGGGCCGGTATCGAGGACGTCCTCGCGGTCAAGGCGCTGGAGACCGGGATCGTCCCGCCCATCGCCAACGTGAAGGAGGTCGATCCCGATCTCGGTCACCTCAACCTCTCGAAGGGCGGCCGCTACCCGGTGCGCTACGCGCTGAGGCTGGGAGCCGGGTTCGGTTCGCAGATCAGCATGTCGCTGATGCGATGGAGCCCGACCCCCGACGGCGCCCGCCCCGAGGCCGACGAACTGGGCTACGCCTACCGGGTCACCGATAGCGACCGCTGGGCGGCATGGCTGCGCGAGGTCAGCGGCTACGACGAACCCGACCTCGAGATCGTCGGACGCACGTTCCGCGTGCGCGACGAGGGCCCGCCGGCCCGTGTCGACGCGCCTGCGCCGGCCGCTCCACCTACAGCGGTTCCCTCTGCTCCCGCGGCCGCTACCGCAACCGCGCCGGTCGCTGCTCCTCCGCCTGCTGCGGCGACCGCACCTCCCGCAGTCGCCGCCGGCCCGACGACCGACGTTGCCTCGACGGCGCCCTCGGCGGATTCCGGAACGACCGGGGGTCAGACCCCTCAGGGGTCAGACCCCTCCGCTGACCCGGTCGTCGAGCGGGTCCTCGAGTGGTGGCCGCGGAGACCGGGTACCCGCCCGAGATGCTCGACCCCGAACTCGACCTCGAAGCCGACCTGGGCATCGACACCGTCAAACAAGCCGAAACCTTCGCCGCCATCCGCGAGGAATACGGCATCGAACGCGACGACAACCTCTCCCTGCGCGACTACCCCACCCTCGCCTCGGTCGTCGGCTTCGTCCGCGAACGCGCCACCGGACTCCCCGCACCCACCGCGCCGCACCGCAACCGGCGCCCCGCGGCACCTCCGGCGGCTCCGAGACCCCGCGGGGTCAGACCCCGCCGCTCGCCCGCGTTGACCCGGTCGTCGAGAAGGTCCTCGCCGTCGTCGCCGCGCAGACCGGGTACCCGCCCGAGATGCTCGACCCCGAACTCGACCTCGAAGCCGACCTCGGCATCGACACCGTCAAACAAGCCGAAACCTTCGCCGCCATCCGCGAGGAATACGGCATCGAACGCGACGACAACCTCTCCCTGCGCGACTACCCCACCCTCGCCTCGGTCGTCGGCTTCGTCCGCGAACGCGCCACCGGACTCCCTGCCTGCACCCACCGCTGCCGCGACCGCTGCCGCCGGGGTCAGCCCCGCCGGGGTCAGACCCCTGACGACCGACCACACCGCCACCGCTCGCCAGGCGCCGACCCGGTCGTCGAGAAGGTCCTCGCCGTCGTCGCCGCGCAGACCGGGTACCCGCCCGAGATGCTCGACCCCGAACTCGACCTCGAAGCCGACCTGGGCATCGACACCGTCAAACAAGCCGAAACCTTCGCCGCCATCCGCGAGGAATACGGCATCGAACGCGACGACAACCTCTCCCTGCGCGACTACCCCACCCTCGCCTCGGTCGTCGGCTTCGTCCGCGAACGTGCCACCGGACTCCCTCCTGCACCCACCGCTGCCGCGACCGCTACCGGGGGTCAGACCCCGCAGGGGTCAGACCCACTGACGACCGACCACACCGCCACCGCTACGGCAGGCGAAACCGACCCGGTCGTCGAGAAGGTCCTCGCCGTCGTCGCCGCGCAGACCGGGTACCCGCCCGAGATGCTCGACCCCGAACTCGACCTCGAAGCCGACCTCGGCATCGACACCGTCAAACAAGCCGAAACCTTCGCCGCCATCCGCGAGGAATACGGCATCGAACGCGACGACAACCTCTCCCTGCGCGACTACCCCACCCTCGCCTCGGTCGTCGGCTTCGTCCGCGAACGCGCCACCGGACTCCCTGGCACCCACCGCTGCCGCGACCGCTACCGGGGGTCAGACCCCGCAGGGGTCAGACCCACTGACGACCGACCACACCGCCACCGCTGCCGCCACCGAGACCCTCGCCGGGGACGACGAGGCCTCGGCCGCCATTCCGCGCCGTCTGGCCACCAGCGTGCTCCGTCCCGAGCTGGACCTCTGCGTCGAGACCGGCATCACGCTCGGCGACGGCAACCGCGTCCTGGTCATGCTGGACGACGGCGGGGTCGGGACTGCGCTGGTCAAGAAGCTCGAAGCGCTCGGCGCCGACGTCCTGGCCATCGACGACACCCCCGGCGCCGACGAGCTCCTCGGGCGCATCGACCAGTGGCGAGGGGACGAGCCCGTCCAGGGCATCTACTGGCTCCCGGCCCTGGACACCGAGGCGCCGCTGGCCGAGATGGACCTGGCCGAGTGGAAGGAGTCCCTGCGCATACGGGTCAAGCTCCTGTTCCGCACCCTCCGCCATCTCTACGAAACCGTGGGAGCACCGGGGACCTTCCTGGTCTCGGCCACCCGACTCGGCGGTCGTCACGGCTACGACGATGCCGGAGCGGTCGCACCCATGGGCGGCGGTGTGGTCGGCGTCGCCAAGACCTTCAAGCGGGAGCGCCCCGATGCCCTCGTGAAGGCCGTCGACTTCGCTCCCAGCCGCAAGACCGCCGCCCTCGCCGACGTGCTCATCGCCGAGACTCTGCGCGATCCCGGAGTGGTCGAGGTCGGTCACCACGACGACGGGCGGTTCACCGTCACCCTCCAGGAACGGCCGATGGCCGACGAGCCCGACGGCTTGGAGCTGAGCTCCGAGTCGGTCTTCGTCGTCACCGGCGCGGCCGGCAGCATCGTGTCGGCCATCATCGGCGACCTGGCCGCGCGCCTCCGCGGCGTCTTCCACCTGCTCGACCTGGCGCCCGTACCCGACCGCACCGACCCCGACCTCGCCGCCTTCGGCGCCGACCGCGACGGCTTGAAGAGCACGATCTTCGAGCGCCTCAAGGCGTCGGGGAGCGCGCCACCCCGGCCATGGTCGAGAAGGAGCTGGCCGGCATCGAGCGGCGCCATGCCGCGCTGGCCGCCATCCAGGCCGTCGAGGCGGCCGGCGGTACCGCCCACTATCACAGCGTCAACCTGCTCGACGCCGACGCCATGACGGCCGTCACCGAACAGATCCGCGACGTCAGCGGTCGCGTGGACATGCTGGTCCACGCCGGCGGGCTCGAGATCAGCCGGCTGATGCCCGACAAGGACCCGACCGAGTTCGACCTCGTCTTCGACGTCAAGTCCGACGGCTGGTTCCACCTGCTGAAGGGCCTGGCCGACGTGCCGCTGGCCAGCACGGTCGTCTTCAGCTCGATCGCAGGCCGGTTCGGCAACGGAGGGCAGGCCGACTACAGCGCCGCCAACGACCTGCTGTGCAAGTGGACCTCGAGCTTCAAGACCACCCGGCCCGACACGATCGGCCTCGCGGTCGACTGGACCGCCTGGGGCGACATCGGCATGGCCACCCGGGGCTCGATTCCCACCGTGATGAAGGCCGCCGGCATCGACATGCTCCCGGCAGCGCGGGCATCCCCATCGTGAGGCGGGAACTGGTCGGCGACGGTGCCACTCGCGAACTGCTGGTCGGGCAGCGCCTCGGCGTGCTGACCGAACCGTGGCATCCAACGGGAGGGCTCGACCCGTCCACGCCTCGCGTCAAGGGTCGGACCCGAGCACACCGCCGTGATCACCGACGTCACCGGGGCCGGAATCGACGACGGACTCACCGTCACCGCAACGCTCGATCCCACGGCCCAACCCTTCCTGGACGATCACCGCATCGACGGCACCCCGGTGCTGCCCGGCGTGATGGGCATCGAGTCGTTCGCCGAGGTCGCCGCCCTGATGTACCCCGATCGCTCGATCACGGCGATCGAGGACGTCGCCTTCGTCGCCCCGTTCAAGTTCTACCGAGACGAGCCACGGGAGCTGAAGGTGATGGCGACCTTCTCCCCCGACGGGACGACATCGTCGCCGACTGCCGATTGCTGGGCGAGCGGACCCTGGCCAATCAGGACGAACCCCAGGTCACCGAGCACTTCACCGGCCGGGTCCGACTCTCGCCCGAGGCCAACCCGCCGGAGACCGCCGATCCCACGCCCGGAAGCCGACGCGGTCGTCGCGGCCGACGACGTCTACCGGATCTACTTCCACGGCCCCGCCTACCAGGTCCTCGACCGGGCCTGGGCGTCGGGCGACGGCGCCACCGGGCTCCTGGCCGGCGACCTTCCGCCCAACCATCCGGCCGACGCCGACACGGCGACCGACCCGAGGCTGATCGAGCTCTGCTTCCAGACCGCCGGCGTCTGGGAGATCGCCACCGACGGCTCGATGGCCCTGCCCACCCGCATCGACCGGGTCGTCCCGGGCACCCGGGCATCCCAGACCTCGGGTCCGCTCCAGGCCGAGATCACCCCGACCGGTGAGGGTGGATTCGACGCCGCCGTGGCCGACTCGGACGGCACCGTCGTCCTCAGACTCAAGGGTTACCGAACGATCCAGCTGCCCGGAAGTCTCGACGACGACGTACTCGCGCCGCTGCGCTCCGGAATGGGCACGGCAGAGTGACGGACGCGAATCCCGACTTCGAGCGCATCGCCATCGTCAATCGGGGCGAGCCGGCGGTCCGCCTCATCAACGCGGTCCGCGAGTACAGCGTCGAACACGATCTCGACCTCCGGACGATCGCGCTCTACACCGAACCCGACCGGCGGGCGATGTTCGTCCGAGAAGCCGACGAAGCCTTCGATCTCGGACCGGCCACCTACACCGATGGCACCGGCCAGCGCCGGGTCGGCTACCTCGACTACGGCCGCCTGACCGAAGCCCTCCTCGCCACCGAGGCCGATGCCGTCTGGGTCGGGTGGGGTTTCGTCGCCGAACAGCGGACTTCGCGGCGCTCTGCGCCGAGCTCGGCATCGTGTTCATCGGACCCGACGCCGAGACCATGCGAAGGCTGGGCGACAAGATCACCTCCAAACAACTGGCCGAGTCGTCCGACGTGCCCGTCGCCGGATGGAGCGGCGACGCGGTCGCCACCGCCGAAGAAGCCCGAGCCCATGCGGCCCGACTCGGGTATCCGGTCATGATCAAGGCGACCGCCGGTGGGGGCGGCCGGGGAATCCGCACCGTCGAGAGTGTCGAGGAGGTCGACGAGGCGTTCCGTTCGGCCCGCGCCGAGGCCGCCGGCGCTTTCGGCAACGACACGGTCTTCGTCGAGAAGCTGGTCGGTGGCGCCCGCCACATCGAGGTCCAGATCATCGCCGACACCCACGGTGCCGTCTGGCCGGTCGGCGTCCGGGACTGCTCCGTGCAGCGCCGGAACCAGAAGATCCTCGAAGAGGCCCCGTCACCCGCCCTCACCCCCGAGCAGGACGAGGAGATCCGTGCCGCTGCCACGCGCCTGGGCAAGGTGGCCGAGTACCGCAACGCCGGCACGGTCGAGTTCCTCTACGACCCCCGCGAGCGGAAGTTCTGGTTCATGGAGGTCAACGCCCGCCTCCAGGTGGAGCATCCGGTGACCGAGGTGACGACGGGGCTGGACATGGTCAAGCTCCAGCTCCACGTGGCCCACGGTGGCGCGCTCGAGGGAACGCCCCCGCCAACGGTCGGTGCCACGATCGAAGCGCGCCTCAATGCCGAGGATCCGCAGCAGAACTTCTCGCCCGCTCCCGGTCGGATCGATCTGCTCCGGATGCCGACCGGCCCGGGGATCCGTGTCGACACCGGAGTCGCAGGAAGGCGACCAGATCGCTCCCGAGTACGACTCGATGATCGCGAAGATCATCGCGACCGGACACGATCGGGCCGAGGCCTTGTCCCGCTTGTCCCCCGCGCTCGACCAGACCACCGTGATGATTCACGACGGGATCACCAACAAGGCGTTCCTCCAAGCATTGCTCACCACTCCGGAGGTCAAGACCGGAGAGGTCGACGTGGGGTGGGTCGACCGGTCGCCCGAACTGGTTCACCAACTGGGCACCCAGTACGCCGATGTGGCGCTCGTCGCCGCCGCCATCGCCGCCTACGAGGAGGAGTCCGCGGTCGAGATCAGTCAGTTCCGCGCCTGGGCCCTCCGCGGGCGACCGCAGCTGGACGACCGCATCGGTCGCTCGATCGAGCTGCGCCACCAGGGTCAGAACTACCGCTTCGAGGTCTTCCAGACCAGCGTCCGCGGGTACCGGATCGAAACCGACGGGAGCTCGATCGACGTCGACGTCGACGAGCTGGGCCCCCGGTCCGGTGCTCGCCTGACCCTCGGCGATCGCAACCATCACGTCCTGGCCGCCACCCACGGCATCACCCACCTCGTCGAGGTCGACGGCCACGCCCACCGCATCTACCACGACGAGGGCGGGGTGGTCCGCGCTCCGTCGCCCGCCGTCGTGGTGTCCCTCCCGGTCGGCGCCGGCGACGAAGTCGAGGCCGGCGATCCGCTGGCCGTGATCGAGGCGATGAAGATGGAGACCACCATCGTCGCCGAGTTCGCCGGGACCGTCCGCGAGGTCCTGGTGCAGAGCAACACGCAGGTGAGCGCCGGAGCCGCGCTCCTGGCCCTCGAACCGGCCGAGACCGAGGAGGGCGACCCCGCCGGTGCCCACGTCGATTCGGCGACCTCGCCCGCGACGAGGGCACCGTGCACGACCGATGCCGCCACTACCTCGAGGCGCTCCGACAGCTCCTGCTCGGCTTCGACGTCGACGCAGACGCACTCGAGCGGATGGCCGCAGGGAACGATCTCTGCGGCGACCCGATCGACCCCCAGGAACAGGTCGCCCTGGAGGAGGACATCCTCTCCCTGTTCGTCGACGTGATCTCGCTCTTCCGACGCAACCCGGTCGACACCGAGCTGGATTCGGTGGCCCGGCGGGCCACCGAGGAGCACCTGTTCAACTACCTTCGCCGCCTCGACGCGATGGGCGACGGCCTCCCCGACCACTTCGCCGAGCAGCTCCGCGCCACACTCGCGCACTTCGGGATCACCAGCCTCACGCCGTCGCCCGATCTCGAAGAGGCGCTCTACCGGATCCGCGCTCGCGCCAGCGTATGGCCAAGCAGGTGGGGCCCATCCTCCGGGTGCTGGAGAATCGGCTCGACCATCCGGCACCGGGGGGCGACGCCGCCCTGGCCGGGTTGCTCGATCACGTGGTGGCCGAGACTCGCCACCGGTTCCCGGCGATCCACGACCTGGCGGCCGAGCTCAGCTACCAGAACTTCGACCAGCCCTTCCTCGACGAGATCGTGCTGAGCGCCATCGACGACGCCAACCACCACCTCGACGCGCTCGCCGCCGACCCCGACGGACCCGGGCACACCACCCACATCGACGCCCTGGTCCACAACTCCCAGGCATTGAAGACCCGCCTGTCGAGCCGGTTCGATGAGTGGTCGCCCCCGATGCGGCGCACGCTCGTCGAGGTGATGTGGCACGTTCGCTTCTACCGCATCCGCGTGCTCGAGGTCATGACCACCGGCCAGGCCGGCGACTTCCCGTACGCCTCAGCGCAGTACGACCACGACGACACCCACGTCCATCTCCTCACCACCCACGTCGAGCACGGGCAACTCGAAGCCGCGAACGGGCCCTGCGGCCCATGCTCAAGACCGTCGACCCCGACCACGACACCGTCGTCGACTTCTACGTGTGGAGCCGCAAGCCCGTGGGCAACATGATCGCAGCCCACGAGCGCGCCCCTTCGATCCTGAACGGACCGCGGCTCGGGGACCTCCAGCTGCGGCGGATCGTCGTCGCCGTTTCCGGACCTGAGATGGGATCGACCATCGCCGACGTCCTCCACTTCACCTTCCGACCGGACGGCGAGGGCGGGTACGCGGTCGAGGACGACAGCCACGACCTCCATCCGATGATGGCCAAGCGCCTCCAGTTGTGGCGGCTGGCGAACTTCGAGATCGAGCGGCGGCCCAGCCCCCACGACATCTACCTGTTCCACGGCCGGGCTCACGACAATCCCCACGACGAGCGGCTGTTCGCGTTCGCCGAGGTACGGGACATGACCGCAGTCCGGGACGAGGACGGCGTGGTCCAGCGCCTCCCCGAGCTGGAACGGATGCTGCCGCGAGGTTCTGGGATCCATCAGGCACTTCCAGGCCCGACGGCCCGAGGGCCGGCGGCTGCAGTGGAACCGGATCATCCTCTACGTGTGGCCGCCGATCGACCTCACACTGGAGGACATGGCGCGGCTGGGCGACCGCATGGCTCCCGACAGCCTCGAACTGGGCATCGAGAAGGTGCTGATCCTGGGCTCGGTCAAGGACAAGGACGGCGAGGTCAGACGCCGCGTGTTCGACGTCACGAACCCCACGGGTCACGCCGTCCGCATCCGGGTGCGGGAGAGCGCCGACAACCCACTGCAGCCCCTCGACAACTACGCGCCGAAAGTCGTGGCCATGCGACGCCGCGGCCTGGTCTACCCCTACGACCTGGTGCGCATGCTGGCGCCGCCCCCCGAGGAGGCGTCGAGCGACCAGCCCCCGGGGAGCTTCATCGAGTACGACCTCGACGACGACCGGCTCGTCCCGGTCGAGCGACCGCCCGGCGAGAACACGGCCAACGTCATCGTCGGCGTCATCAGCAACGTGACGGCCAAGCACCCCGAAGGAATGCGTCGGGTGATCCTGTTCGGCGTCCCCACCAGCGGGATGGGGAGCCTGTCCGAGCCCGAGTGCCACCGGATCAACGCGGCCATGGACCTGGCCGAGGAACTCCACTCCCCGATCGAGTGGTTCGCCGTCTCAGCGGGCGCGCTGATCTCGATGGAGAGCGGCACCGAGAACATCGAGCTGGATCGCCCGGGTGCTCCGTCGCATCATCGAGTTCACCCAGGCCGGCTTCGAGATCAACATCGTGGTGCCCGGTATCAACGTCGGCGCCCAGCCGTACTGGAACGCCGAAGCCACCATGCTGATGCACACCAAGGGCATCCTGGTCATGACGCCGGGCGGGGCGATGGTGCTCACCGGCAAGGACGCCCTCGACTACTCGGGTGGCGTCTCCGCCGAGGACAACGAGGGCATCGGCGGGTACGAGCGCATCATGGGACCCAACGGCCAGGCGCAGTACTTCGCCCACGATCTGGCCGACGCGTGCCGCATCCTGCTGCAGCATTACGACCACGCCTATGTCACGCCCGGTGAGCGGTTCCCACGCCTGGCCGAAACCAGCGACCCCATCGACCGGGACGTGTGCACCTCGCCGCACGGAGGTGACTTCGCGACGATCGGTGACGTCTTCTCGCTG
>CAWCAL010000019.1:0-86883 GCA_963793475.1 uncultured Acidimicrobiales bacterium | reverse complement strand
GTCCGCGGTCGAGATCAGTCAGTTCCGCGCCTCGGCCCTCCGTGGGCGACCGCAGCTGGACGACCGCATCGGTCGCTCGATCGAGCTGCGCCACCAGGGTCAGAACTACCGCTTCGAGGTCTTCCAGACCAGCGTGCGCGGGTACCGGATCGAAACCGACGGGAGCTCGATCGACGTCGACGTCGACGAGCTGGGCCCCCGGTCCGGTGCTCGCCTGACCCTCGGCGATCGCAACCATCACGTCCTGGCCGCCACCCACGGCATCACCCACCTCGTCGAGGTCGACGGCCACGCCCACCGCATCTACCACGACGAGGGCGGGGTGGTCCGCGCTCCGTCGCCCGCCGTCGTGGTGTCCCTCCCGGTCGGCGCCGGCGACGAAGTCGAGGCCGGCGATCCGCTGGCCGTGATCGAGGCGATGAAGATGGAGACCACCATCGTCGCCGAGTTCGCCGGGACCGTGCGCGAGGTCCTGGTGCAGAGCAACACGCAGGTGAGCGCCGGAGCCGCGCTCCTGGCCCTCGAACCGGCCGAGACCGAGGAGGGCGACCCCGCCGGTGCCCGCGTCGAATTCGGCGACCTCGCCCGCGACGAGGGCACCGTGCACGACCGATGCCGCCACTACCTCGAGGCGCTCCGACAGCTCCTGCTCGGCTTCGACGTCGACGCAGACGCACTCGAGCGGATGGCCGCGGGGAACGATCTCTGCGGCGACCCGATCGACCCCCAGGAACAGGTCGCCCTGGAGGAGGACATCCTCTCCCTGTTCGTCGACGTGATCTCGCTCTTCCGACGCAACCCGGTCGACACCGAGCTGGATTCGGTGGCCCGGCGGGCCACCGAGGAGCACCTGTTCAACTACCTTCGCCGCCTCGACGCGATGGGCGACGGCCTCCCCGACCACTTCGCCGAGCAGCTCCGCACCACACTCGCGGACTTCGGGATCACCAGCCTCACGCCGTCGCCCGATCTCGAAGAGGCGCTCTACCGGATCGCGCGCTCGCACCAGCGTATGGCCAAGCAGGTGGGGCCCGTCCTCCGGGTGCTGGAGAATCGGCTCGACCATCCGGCACCGGGGGGCGACGCCGCCCTGGCCGGGTTGCTCGATCACGTGGTGGCCGAGACTCGCCACCGGTTCCCGGCGATCCACGACCTGGCGGCCGAGCTCAGCTACCAGAACTTCGACCAGCCCTTCCTGGACGAGATCGTGCTGAGCGCCATCGACGACGCCAACCACCACCTCGACGCGCTCGCCGCCGACCCCGACGGACCCGAGCGCTCCACCCACATCGACGCCCTGGTCCACAACTCCCAGGCATTGAAGACCCGCCTGTCGAGCCGGTTCGATGAGTGGTCGCCCCCGATGCGGCGCACGCTCGTCGAGGTGATGACGCGTCGCTACTACCGCATCCGCGTGCTCGAGGTCATGACCACCGGCCAGGCCGGCGACTTCCCGTACGCCTCAGCGCAGTACGACCACGACGACACCCGCGTCCATCTCCTCACCACCCACGTCGAGCACGGGCAACTCGAAGCCGCGGCGCGGGCCCTGCGGCCCATGCTCGAGACCGTCGACCCCGACCACGACACCGTCGTCGACTTCTACGTGTGGAGCCGCAAGCCCGTGGGCAACATGATCGCAGCCCGCGAGCACGCCCTTTCGATCCTGAACGACGCGCTCGGGGACCTCCAGCTGCGGCGGATCGTCGTCGCCGTTTCCGGACCTGAGATGGGATCGACCATCGCCGACGTCCTCCACTTCACCTTCCGACCGGACGGCGAGGGCGGGTACGCGGTCGAGGACGACAGCCACGACCTCCATCCGATGATGGCCAAGCGCCTCCAGTTGTGGCGGCTGGCGAACTTCGAGATCGAGCGGCGGCCCAGCCCGCCCGACATCTACCTGTTCCACGGCCGGGCTCACGACAATCCCCGCGACGAGCGGCTGTTCGCGTTGGCCGAGGTGCGCGACATGACCGCAGTCCGGGACGAGGACGGCGTGGTCCAGCGCCTCCCCGAGCTGGAACGGATGCTGCGCGAGGTTCTGGGATCCATCAGGCGCTTCCAGGCCCGACGGCCCGAGGGCCGGCGGCTGCAGTGGAACCGGATCATCCTCTACGTGTGGCCGCCGATCGACCTCACACTGGAGGACATGGCGCGGCTGGGCGACCGCATGGCTCCCGACAGCCTCGAACTGGGCATCGAGAAGGTGCTGATCCTGGGCTCGGTCAAGGACAAGGACGGCGAGGTCAGACGCCGCGTGTTCGACGTCACGAACCCCACGGGTCACGCCGTCCGCATCCGGGTGCGGGAGAGCGCCGACAACCCACTGCAGCCCCTCGACGACTACGCGCGCAAAGTCGTGGCCATGCGACGCCGCGGCCTGGTCTACCCCTACGACCTGGTGCGCATGCTGGCGCCGCCCCCCGAGGAGGCGTCGAGCGACCAGCCCCCGGGGAGCTTCATCGAGTACGACCTCGACGACGACCGGCTCGTCCCGGTCGAGCGACCGCCCGGCGAGAACACGGCCAACGTCATCGTCGGCGTCATCAGCAACGTGACGGCCAAGCACCCCGAAGGAATGCGTCGGGTGATCCTGTTGGGCGACCCCACCCGCGGGATGGGGAGCCTGTCCGAGCCCGAGTGCCACCGGATCAACGCGGCCATGGACCTGGCCGAGGAGCTCCAGCTCCCGATCGAGTGGTTCGCCGTCTCAGCGGGCGCGCTGATCTCGATGGAGAGCGGCACCGAGAACATGGACTGGATCGCCCGGGTGCTCCGTCGCATCATCGAGTTCACCCAGGCCGGCTTCGAGATCAACATCGTGGTGCCCGGTATCAACGTCGGCGCCCAGCCGTACTGGAACGCCGAAGCCACCATGCTGATGCACACCAAGGGCATCCTGGTCATGACGCCGGGCGGGGCGATGGTGCTCACCGGCAAGGACGCCCTCGACTACTCGGGTGGCGTCTCCGCCGAGGACAACGAGGGCATCGGCGGGTACGAGCGCATCATGGGACCCAACGGCCAGGCGCAGTACTTCGCCCGCGATCTGGCCGACGTGTGCCGCATCCTGCTGCAGCATTACGACCACGCCTATGTCACGCCCGGTGAGCGGTTCCCACGCCTGGCCGAAACCAGCGACCCCATCGACCGGGACGTGTGCACCTCGCCGCACGGAGGTGACTTCGCGACGATCGGTGACGTCTTCTCGCTGCGAGAGAACCCCGACCGCAAGCGACCCTTCGAGATCCGACGGGTCATGGCCGCCAGCGTCGACCAGGATCATCCGACCATGGAGCGGTGGTTCGGCGTCGAGAACGCCGAGATCGCAGTCGTCTGGGACGCCCACCTGGGCGGGATCCCGGTCTGCCTCCTCGGCCTCGAGTCCAAGAACCTGCCGCGAGCCGGCTTCGTCCCCGCCGACGGGCCCGACCAGTGGACCGCCGGCACCCTCTTCCCGATGGGGTCGAAGAAGGTGGCGCGAGCCGTCAACGCGGCCAGCGGCAATCGCCCCCTGGTCGTGCTGGCCAACCTGTCGGGCTTCGACGGTTCACCGGAGTCGCTCCGGGCCTGGCAGCTCGAGTACGGCGCCGAGATCGGCCGCGCCGTGGTCAACTTCCAGGGGCCCATCGTCTTCTGCGTCGTCTCCCGCTACCACGGTGGTGCGTTCGTCGTCTTCTCCCAGACCTTGAACGACAACATGGAGGTGGCGGCGATCGAGGGGTCGCGAGCCTCGGTGATCGGTGGAGCGCCGGCGGCCGCGGTGGTGTTCGCCCGCGAGGTGCAGCGCCGCACGGCCGAAGCACCCGAGCTGAAGGAGCTGGAGCTGCGGATGGCCGACGCCGACGGAGCCGAACGGGCCGAGCTCCGCGCCGAGCAGTCCCGGCGCCGCAACGAGATCCACGCCGTCAAGCTGGGTGAGGTGGCCGACGAGTTCGACGAGATCCACAGCGTCGAGCGGGCGCTGCGGGTGGGATCCCTCCAACGCATCATCGCCCCCGACGAGCTCCGTCCCTATCTCATCGACGCGGTCCAACGCGGCATGGCCCGTGAGCTCGAGCAACGGTCCTGACATCGGCCCGGCGGTTCGGTACCACGCGTCCGGCCAGACGAGCGTCCCCGATCACGACGACTGGCTGACCCGACCCGAGGCCGCCCGGCTCAACGGCATGCGTTACACGAAGCGCCGCGACGAGTCGCGGCTGGGCCGATGGACCGCGAAGCACGCGGTGGCACGGGCGCTCGATCTGCCACCGACTCCCGCGCAGCTCCGCGACGTGGTCATTCGCAACGCCAAGGACGGGGCGCCCGAGGCGTTCATCGGATCGGACCCGGCCTCGGTGGCCATCTCCATGACCGATCGGGCGGGCTGGGCGGTCTGTGTCGTGGCCGAGGGGGTCGCCGGCGTGGGGTGCGATCTGGAGCTGGTCGAGCCGCGCAGCCAACGGTTCGTCGCCGACTACTTCACCGGAGCCGAGCGAGCGATGGTGGCAGCCCGACCCGACGACCACGACCTGCTGGCCAACCTGATCTGGTCGGCCAAGGAGAGCGCGCTGAAGGTCCTGCGCGAAGGGCTCCGGCTGGACACCCGCTCGGTCGAGGTGACCATGGTCGACGATCGGAGCGGGGGCTGGCGCTCGCTCTTCGTCACCACCGCAGCCGGCGAACGGTTCCCGGGGTGGTGGACGCGCCACGGTGCGTTCGTGCTGACGTACTGCGCCACCGACGCCACCGACGCCCCGTCCGCCATGGACGACCCGTCACCGCTGGCGACGGCGACCCCCGCCCACTCGTGGATGCACACCCCCCTCCGCCCGAACGCATCGAACTCGTGAACTCAGGCGACACATGCGCTCGCCTGAGTTCACGAGTTGGGCGGTGGTGAGGGGCCGACCTCACGGGTGATGCCGTTGAACAGGACCACCGCTCGGCCCTCCTCACGCGAGCGCTCCATGTCGACCTCGGCGTCGATGCACCACTCGTTGCTGTGGGCGGGGTCCAGGAGCCACTGGGTCACCGACCGGCGCTCGGCCCCCGACTCGTCGAACGAGAAGAACGCGGCGCTCGCGCGCTTCCGCGTCGATGCCGATCCAGTCGTGCTCGTCCCAGTACGGCTCCAGCACCTCGGTGAGATCGTCGACCGACCAGGGCTCGCCCGCTGGTTCCAGCCGGACCAGCTCGTCGACGGCGTCCCGAGCAAGGAGCTGCACCCATCGAAACATCTCGCTGCGTACGAGGGCCCGGAACCCACGATGGTCGGTCGTGATGTCGGTCGGCTCCTCGTCCCTCGGCCGGTCCAGCCCATCGGCGTCTCCGGCGGTGAGCCGCTCCCACTCGTCGATCAGACTGGAGTCCACCTGCCGCACCACGGCGCCGAGCCACCCGATGAGCTCGTCGACCTCGTCGGTCCGCGCCGACTCGGGGACGGTCTGCTGCATGGTCTTGTACACGTCCGACAGATAGCGCAACAGCACCCCCTCGGACCGCTTCAAGCCGTAGGCCACGACGTAGTCGCGGAACGTCCGGCCGGTCTCGTACATGTCACGGGCGATCGACTTGGGCCGAACCCGATCCTCGCCCACCCAGGGATGCTGCCGGGCGAAGACCCGGTACGCCGCCCACAGCTCCTCGGCGTTGGGTTGGGGCCAGGTGGCCTCGGCCAGTCGCTCCATCCGCTCCTCGTACTCGACCCCCTCGGACTTCATGGCCGCCACCATGTGGTCCTTCAGGCGATCGAGCTGGGCCATCAGCACGACCCGGGGATCCTCGAGCACGGACTCGACCAGCGTCAGGACGTCGAGCCCGTAGTCGGCGGCATCCGGATCGAACACCTCGAGGTATTCCACCACGAAGGGCGACAGCGGCTGGTTCAGCGAGAAGTCGTCCTGCAGGTCGACGGTCACCCGGACCAGGCGGCCCTGGTCGTCGGGCTCGTCCAACGTCTCGACGATCTCGGCGTCGAGCAACGACCGGTAGATGGCAACGGCCCGGCGGATGTGCCCGCGCTGCGCCTTGCGGGTCTCGTGGTTGTCGACCATCAGCCGCCGGGTGGCGGCGCAGCCGTCACCCGGCCGCTGCAGCATCTGGAGCAGCATCGCGTGGCTGACCGAGAAGCTGGAGCGCAGGGTCTCGGGCTCCCGGTCGCGCAGCCGATCGAACGTCTGCTCGTCCCAGTGGGCGTACCCGCGCTCGGGCGGCTTCTTCTTGACGACCTTCTTCCGCTTGGCCGTCCCCGATGCCGCCTTCTCATCGGCTCGGCGATTCTCGACCACGTGCGCCGGCGCCTGCACCCACACGTACCCGTGGTCGTCGAACCCCTTCCGACCGGCACGGCCGGCGATCTGCTTGAACTCGCGCACCGACAGGACGCGTGTCGTCTGGCCGTCGTACTTGCAGAGCTGGGTGAAGAGCACGGTCCGGATGGGCACGTTGACCCCCACCCCCAACGTGTCGGTGCCGCAGATCAGTTTGAGCAATCCCTCGCGGGCCAGGCGCTCGACCAGCAAGCGGTACTTGGGCAGCAGGCCGGCGTGATGGATGCCCACCCCGTGGCCAACATACCGGCGAAGGTCCTTGCCGATCGGCGTGTCGAACCGGAAGCCGCCCACCACGTCGCGCACCCGCGCCTTCTCGTCCTTGGTCAGGACGTCCAGGCTCATCAGGTTCTGGGCCTGTTCGGCCGCGGCCCGTTGCGTGAAGTGAACGATGTAGACCGGCGCCAGGTCCGTCGTCCAGCAGTTCGCCGATGGACTCGTGGAGCGGGGTGTCCCGGTAGGCGAAGTCGAGTGGGACCGGCCGCTGATCGCTGTGGACCACGACCGCCTCCCGGCCGGTCCGATGCTGCAGCTCGTCGACGAAGAAGCCCGGGTCGCCCATGGTGGCCGTCATCAGCAGGAACCGGACGTGGGGCAGCTCCAGCAGCGGGACCTGCCAGGCCCATCCCCGGGACGGATCGGCGTAGAAGTGGAACTCGTCGACCGCGACGCGGTCGACCGCGGCGTCCGGACCGTCGCGCAGGGCCATGTTGGCCAGGATCTCGGCCGTGCAGCACACGATGGGCGCGTCAGCGTTGATGGCGGCGTCGCCGGTGACCATGCCCACGACGTCCGGCCCGAAGACGCCCCGCAGCTCGAAGAACTTCTCCGACACGAGGGCCTTGATCGGCGCGGTGTAGAAGCTGCGCTCGCCCCGGCCCAGCGCCGCATAGTGCTGGGCGGTGGCGACCAACGACTTGCCCGAGCCGGTCGGTGTGGTGAGGACCACGTGCCGATCTGCGAAGAGCTCGAGGACGGCCTCCTCCTGGGCCGGGTAGAGCTCGACGCCGGTGGCCGAGACCCAGTCGAGGAAGCCGTCGAGCAGGACGTCGGCGTCGCCGCCACGCGGCGGCGCCAGGAACGGCGGCCCGCTCACCGGGAGGACGCCGGGTCGGTCCCGCTGGTCCGTGATCTCGAGCCCGAGCCGGGCACCTGTCAGCGCGGTGGCCGCTGGGGCGGCACGTTCATCGGTCCCGTCGGCGCCCAGCCCGAGTCGCCGATGGCCTCGTGGATGTGGGCCATGTTGATCAGGTCGGTCTCGGCCACGAACCGTCCGTCGCCGGCGTACTCCATGATCGAGACCCCGGGCACGTCCTGCCAGGTGCCGTCCGAGCCGGGAATCCGGTTGAGGAACATCGAGACGACGCGATCCCCGTCGACCATGGTCCAGAGCTCCGGGAAGTCCCAGTCGTCCAGACCCACCATGCTGTCGGTGAGGAACTCGGCGATCGCTGCGATCCCTTCCACCCGACCCCAGGCCGGGTCCACGAACGTCGCGTCCTCGGTGAAGAACTCGGCCAGTGCCTTCCAGTCCTTCTCGCCGGCGTCGACCTGCCGGCGCGTGGCCAGGTACCGCCGGTAGGTGTCGAGGGCTTCCTGCTCTCGCTCGGTGTAGTTCGGCACGGCATCCTCTCGCGGCGGGCGGGTGCCCGAGCCTAGTGACGATGCCGCCACTCGGTCGCCGAAGCCTGCGACGATGGTCGGGTGGCCACGCGACGCGAACGACGGATCGCCCGCAGGCGGCGGCGGAACCTCGTCGTCGCGCTGGTCGGACTGGCTGCGTCACTCGCGGTGGTGGCGGTGGTCCTGTCGCTCACCAACGACGGGGAGCCCGAGGAGACCACCCGACGCAACGAGGCGGCGCTGTTGCTCGCTGCGCTCAACCAGAGCGAGTCGCTCACGGTGGGCTTCTCGGCGACCTACACCCTCACCCAGGCCGGGGAGAGCACCACGACGGAGATCACCGGCGCCGGCCAGTTCATCGGGCCCGACGATGCCGACCTCACGGCGACGGTCGATCCCGAATCCGGCCTGCCCCTCGACGTGACACTGGTGCGGACCGACGGGAAACGCTACCTGTCCATCGACGATGGCGACCTGCAGGGTGGGGCGGGCAGTGTGCTGTCCGGAGTGACCGGATCGCTCCTCGACGGCCTACGCACCATCATCGAGCTCGACACCCTCGCCAGTGAGCTGGACCTGCGGGGCGACGGCGCCGACCGGTTCCTCGAGGCCACGGTGACCGACACCAACGCCGGACTGGCCGAGGCACCGTCGATGACGACCACCTTCGTCATCGAGCTCGATGCCGACGGCCTCCCCGTCGACGCCGAGATCACCGCGGACGGCGGCAACCCCGACGACGTCCAGGTCGAGATGAGCGTCAACATGTTCTTCGCTCCGACGCTGGGCGCCATCGAGCCCATCGAGCTGTCGCCCACCGCGACCGACGGCCCCGGGTCGGCTCTGCGCTACCCGGTGATCGCCGAGTCGCTCCGCATCGAATACGGATATCCGCCGCCGGTCGAGATCGAAACACCACCATCCACCGCAGCGGCGACACCGGATACCGCCCCTGCGGTCGCGCCGACGGACGGGTGACATGAGCAGCACCCGCGCCTGGCGCGACGCCTGGGCCGCCGTCTGCGCCGACTCGTTCGCCTAACAAGCACACCGGTGCCTGACCCCATCGTGCTCGCTACCGGGTCAGGCACCGAGAGGGTTCAGGTCGGCCGAACGAGGTCGCCGAATCCACCCGCTCCACTCGTGCCGCGCACCACGTCGATGGGGTCGCGTAGATCGTCGACGTACCCGAGTGCGTACGCGCCGCGCTGGTAGCCGATGAGCCGAAGCAGATCGTCGTCCAGGGTGGCCGCGACGTCAGCGGGGACGGTGAGGTACTGGTTCTCCTCCTGACGCAACCAGGCCAGGTTGTACGTGATGTTCATGCCGCGCCGGACACGGTCACTGCGGTTCTCGCCACCACCGTGATAGAGCGAGCCCGTGTAGAGCAGCACCGACCCGGCGTCCATCTCGGCCGGTTCGGCATCGTCGCCCGAGAGCTCGAGCCGGTCCTCCCGGAGATGGCTGCCCACCACCACGCGGGTCGCACCGTTCTCCTCGGTGAAGTCGTCCATGGCCCAGATCGTGTTGCACTGCACCTCGTAGCCGGACGGGAACGAGAAGAAGTCGAACGCCCACTGGTCGCGATGGATCGGCTGGGCCGGCTGACCCGGTCCGATGGCGATGATCTGGGTGAGGTGCAGCTGGTAGTTGGTGGCATGGGCCAGGACCCGGTCCACCACGTCCAGCACACCCCGGTGGGCGACGAAGGACCGAGCCGACGGGGACCGGGCCACCAGTCCCCCGGCGCGCCGGGTCTGCCGCCCGCTGAAGTCATCGGGCCCGGACGGCACCGCATCGAGATGAGGCGCCATCTCCCGGATCGTCCGGGCCATCAGGCCCGGGTCGGCAAGGTGGTCGATCACCGCGCAGCCATCGGCGGCGAGCGCCGCGGCCACCGCATCGGCATCGGCGTCGGGGGCGAAGTGCTGGACCGGCATGCGCCAACCCTATGCGGAAGCAGGATCACCGGCCCGTGGCTCCGGGCCCGCCGGCCCCGGCTCAGACGAGCGGCGAGGTCGGCGTGAACTCCACCGGCATGCCCTCGAAGCCGCTGATGAAGTTGGCGGCCCGCACGGGCAGTGGGGCGTCGTCGGCCAGCCGGAGGTCGGGCAGGCGGGTGAACAGCTGCTCGAACATGGTGGTCAGCTCCAGGCGGGCCAGGGCGTTGCCCAGGCAGAAGTGCGAGCCGAAGCCGAACGCCACGTGGTTGTTGGGCGACCGCATCACGTCGAACCGGAACGGATCGTCGAAGACGGTCTCGTCGCGGTTGGCCGACGGGTAGAAGAGCAGCACCTGCGCACCCTCGGGAATGGTCTGGCCCTCGAGCTCGACGGGCCGGGTCGTGGTGCGATTCATGTTCTTGATCGGCGTCACCCAGCGAAGCATCTCCTCGATACCGGTCTCGAGCCGGCCGTGGTCCTCCTGGAGCAGCGCCATCTGCTGCGGATCGTCGAGCAGGGCCTTCATCCCGCCGCTGATCACGTGACGGGTGGTCTCGTCGCCGCCGACCAGGACCAGGAGCAGCTCCATCAGGAGGTCGTCGTCGCTCAGCTTCTCACCCTCGACCTCGGCATGGGCCAGCACCGAGACCAGATCGTCGGTGGGGCGCTCGCGCCGCTCGGCGATGGCGGCCCGCTGGAAGGGCTGGAACTCCCCGAACGCGGTGGCGGCCCGCTCGAGAGCCTCGGCGTCGGTGCTGGTCTGACTCTTGACCATCTCGTCGGACCAGCGGAGCAGGTCGTCGAAGCTGTCCCGCTCGAATCCGAGCATGTCGCCGATGAGGATCAGCGGCAGCCGGGCCGCGATGTCCCAGACGAAGTCGCAGCTGCCCTGCTCGCAGACGTCGTCGATGATCCCGTCGCAGATCTCCCGCACCAGCGCTGCCCGGCTGCGCACCTGGCGGGGGGTGAACCCCCGGCTCAGCAGCATGCGACGGTGCTTGTGGGCCGGGTCGTCCAGCTCGATCATCATGCCCATCGAGTAGCCGGCGTGGGGGCGGATGCCCATGGCGTTGGAGAAGGTGGCGCTGTCGGTGGAGGCCGCCATGACCGTGGCGTAGGTCGTGAGGGCCCAGACGTCGTTGTGTTCGTCGTAATAGACGGGGGCGTTGGCCCGCATCCAGGTCCAGGCCTCGTGGGGGTCACCGGAGTAGAACTCGCCGGCGAGCAGGTCGATGTCGTCTCGCGTGGGATGGTCGGGCACGGCGGAATCATACGGCAGTGGCTCTGCTCCCGTTCTCGCCGCAGCTCCCCGGACACGTACCATGTGGCCGCACCGCCGAGTCCGAGAAGAAGGAGCACCTGCGTGTTCTCGTCCCCATCATCCCGCTGCTGGATGGCCCGCCTGGCCACCCTGATCCTGTCGGTGGCCTTGATCGCCGCCGCGTGTGGTGACGACGATGACGACGCGTCCGATGCGGACACTGACGCCGCCCCTACCACCAGCGCGACGACCGACAGCGGCTCACCCGAGACGACGACGGCGCCAGCTACCACCGGCGCTCCGCCGACGACGGTCGCGGCCACCGAGGCGCTGCGCATCCTCGTGAGCAACGACGACGGCGTCGGGGCCGAGGGCATCTCGCAGCTGGTGGCGGCGCTCGCAGCACTGGCCGACACCGAGGTGACGGTCTCGGCGCCGGCCGAGAACCAGAGCGGGACAAGCGACTCGATGACCGAGGGTGAGCTGGCCTCCACCGAGGCGACCACCGCCGACGGCTACCCGGCCACCGCCGTCGAGGGGTTCCCAGCCGACGCCGTCTCGGCCGGCCTCGACACCATGGCCGAGCCACCCCACCTGGTGGTGTCGGGCATCAACGAAGGCCAGAACATCGGTGAGCTCACCGAGCTGTCCGGCACGGTCGGCGCGGCCCGCACCGCCGCTCGGGCCGGTATCCCGGCGCTGGCGACCAGTCAGGCCCTTGGCGATCCGCCGGACTACCCCACGGGTGTCGCCGTGGTGGTGGCGTGGGTCGACGAGCAACGCGAGGCGCTGTTGGCCGGCCAGGTCGAGCCCACCGTGATCAGCTTCAACTTCCCGACCTGCCCGACCGGCGAACCGCGCGGCGAGGTGGTCGAGGTTCCGCTGGCCACCGGGATGGGCGATCGAAGCTTCGACAACGTCGACTGCGAGGGCGAGGCCCCAGTGCCCGCCGACGACGTCGACGCCCTCGTCTGGGGCTTCACCTCCCAGACCGAACTCACCTTCTGAGCTGGATATGGGGTCGATCGTCGACCGTGGCGGTGCAGGATCGACCCCAAATCCGGCTGGTCAGGTGAAGCAGCCCACGATCTCGGCCATGTGGAGGAAGAGCGGGTCGGGGCCGGCCTCGGTCGGGGTCGTGCCCAACCGCACGATCACCAGATCCAGGCCCGGCACGCACACGATGGCCTGGCCCTGGTAGCCGCTGCACCGGAACGAGCCGTACGGGCACGGGTAGACCCACCAGTGGTCGCCGTACCGTTCCAGCCGGTCCGGCTCGTCGGCCTGCGGCGTGCGGGCCCGGTCGACCCAGCCCTCGGGCAGGAGCCGCCGCCCGTCCCAGACCCCGTCGCGCAGGTACAGAAGCCCGAATCGGGCGAAATCCCGGGCGGTGGCGTACACGTACGACGACCCGACCCAGGTGCCGGCCGCGTCGTACTTGGGCGTGGCCGAACGCATCCCGATGGGGTCGAAGAGGGCCCGCCTCAGAAACGCTTCGGTGTCGTCGCGGCCGCTCCCCACCCGGTCGCCGACGAATCGCGCCAGGATGTTCGACGTCCCGCTCGAGTACACGTACCGCTCGCCCGGTGGCGCGACCGGCGGGAGCGACGCCGCGTACGACGCCACGTCTTCGTGACCGGAGCCGAACAGCATCTCGATCACGTTGCTGACCTCGCCGTCGTTGTAGTCCTCGAGCCATTCCAGCCCGGGCCGCATCGTCAGCAGGTCGTGCACCGTGATCCGGTGGCGGTGGTCGTCCGGGTCGGTCCATTCGGGCGCCGCTACCGGCTCGACCACCGACAGCTTTCCCTCCAGCACCAACATGCCGACCACCGCCTGGAGCATGCTCTTGGCCATCGACCAGGAGATGAGCGTGCTGGACCGGTCGATGTCGGTGCCGTAGTGCTCCGCGACGAGACGGCCGCGCTGCACCACCAGCAGCGCGTGCGACTCCCCCAGATCGACCGGCTCGGGCCCGAAGGCGCGGGCGATCTCGGCATCGAGCCGCCCTCGATCGAGGTCGTGCGGCTCACCCGAGGGCCACCGGTCGGTGGGCCACGGGACATCGTCGAGCTGGGGAGGAAGCGGGACCAGCGGGGTGGTCACCGAGACGTCTCGCCCCGCGTGTCGACCAGCCAGTCGGGCAGCTCGATCGGCGGGTCGGGCAGCGGGGTGACACCCCGCTCGGCCAGCACGGCTTCGTACGCACTGGTGTCGTCGGTCCACGACCGCGGGTCGCCCATCATCACCTCGAACAGCTCGACCCCGTCGGGTCCGGCGACGAACGGTCCGAACTGCGCTCCCGTTCGGGAGCTCCAGGTGGGTGCCCGGCCCGCACACCCGGTCTCCGACCGTGACCTCACCCGACAGCACATAGATCACGTGCGGCGAGTTGTGGCCGTGGCGTCGCACGATCATGCCCGGATCCCACCGGGCGAACAGCGACAGGTACTCGGGCCGGGGCGAGAACGCCAGCCACTTCTCCCACACCGACGACACCGACCCGTCGGCGTTGCGCTGCTTCCGGCACTCCTGCCACGGGAGGGCCGGGTCGTCGAGGTGACGAATCACCGATGCGCTCGACCCGGCCGAATCGGCCGGATCGGGTTCGGAGGGTCGGTCGGAACGGCTCACAGGTACGCCAGTCCGGTCGCCACCGACGCCTCGGGGAACAGCAGAAGCGGATCCGACGACACGTCGGCGTCGGGAAAGAGCCGGCCCATCGCGTTGCGGATCAATGGGATCCGAGAGCCACCTCCGGCCAGCTGCACGTGGGTGACCTCGGCCCGCACCCCGGCGGTGTCCATGACGTCGTGATCGCCCAGCGCCGCGACCGTCTCCCACACCACGCGGGCCAACCGCTGCACGATCGGTGCGATCGCCTCGTCCAGTTCGCCTCGTGTCATCCGCAACAACGTCTGGCTCCCCAGCAGCGGCCGCAGGGCCTCGTCGGACGTGCTGAGGTCCTCTTTCAACAAGCGGGCGGTGCGCAACAACAACGCCCGTCGGAGGTCGGACTCGTGCGGGTTCTGCCACGCAGGCACCATCGCCACCTGGGGTCGCAGGTAGTTCATGACCGCCTGGTCCATCGCGTCACCGCCGTCGTGGCTGCCGTGGACCAGCAGGGTCCTCAGCTGGGGTGCCTCGTGGGTTCCGGCCACCTGCATCACCGCCACGTCCAGCGTCCCCCCGCCGACGTCCACCACGAGCAACAGACCGTCCGGCTGGGTGAGGTTGGCCACCAGACGGTGCCGCATGTACGACAGTCCCGCCGCGATCGGTTCGTCGATCACCTCGCTGTCGGCGACGTCCAGCCCGGCCCGACGGGCCTGACCGGCCAGCCGGGCTCGCTGCTCGGTCGACCAGATCGCCGGGCAGGCCATCCGGATCGTGCCGCCGGCGAAGAAGTCCGGAGCGATCCGCTCGACCCGGCGGCGCAGCGTGTCCAGCAGCAGCGCGATCACATCGTCCACCGGGAGCCCCTGGAGCGTCTGCGTCTCGTCCCAGAGCTGGAACCACTGCTTGTCCTCCCCGATGGCCGACTTGGCCGATCGGATGACCTGTGTCGCGGGCAGGTGCTCGGCCTCGGAACCGACCACCCAGCGGCGGTTCTGGTCGACGCCGACGATGGTCGGGAACCAACTGGTCGACCCTTCGCCGAGCGGTACCGAGGCAGGCGAATCGTCGCCCACCCGGTCCACGACCATCGACGTCGAGGTCCCGAAGTCGATGCCTATCGTTCGTTTCTGCGCCACTGCCGTTCGCCCCGGAGAAGAATTACGTCAGGGCATCATGTCCGGTCAGCGCCGGTGAGGGCGAGCGGAGCCCGGATCGTCGGGCCACTCGTGCTTGGGATACCGCCCGGCCATGTCCTTGCGCACGTCGGCCCACGACGTCGTCCAGAACGTCGGGAGGTCCGACGTGATCTGGACCGGGCGATCGGCGGGCGAGAGAAGCCGAACCAGGAGGGGGACCGCACCGTCGGCGACCGACGGGTGTGACCGTTCGCCGAAGAGCTCCTGCACCCTCGCGTCGATCGAGGGTTGCTCACCGTCGTAGTCGATGGGCGCCGAACGACCCGACGGCAACGACCAGTGCGACGGAGCGAGCCGATCGAGGTCGAACTGCTGGTCGAAATCGAGCCGGGTTCGCAGCACCATGTCCATGTCCAGCGCTTCGAGATCGCGCCGTCCCACGGCCTGCGGGAGGAATGGCGGAAGCCAGTCGTCCAGCTCGTCCAAGAGCACGGCGTCGCCCAGATCGGGCCATGTGTCACCCAGGCGTTCCCGCAGGAACTCGACCCGCGCCTGCAGCAGCCGGCCCTGACGCTTCCAGCCGAGCACGGCGAGGTTCGTGCGACGGGCCCGATCGACGAGCGCTTCGACCACGTCGGGTCCGGGATCCGGGCGGTCCACCGCAACGCCGAGATCGAGCTGATCCAGCGTTCGACGGCGGCGCCAGACCAGGTCGTCACGCTTCTTGTCCCATTCGAGGGTGCTGGCGACCTGGATGTCCTCGCCGTGGCGGCGCACCAGCTCGTCCGCCGTGAGGGGAGCACCGACGCGGATGCGTGCGTCCTTTCGTTTGCCGTCGGTGTCGGCCACGACGATGAGCTCGGCCGCCGCCAGACCGTCGGTCGGCGCCACCCACGCGCCGCTGCCGGTCCGCAGCCGGAATCGGCCCCGGGCCGCTCCCCTGGGTGCTCCGATTCGATCCGGGTAGGCCAGCGACAGGAGCCCGCCTGCCGCATCGACGTCGATGGTTCCCGTGGCGAGGCCCGAGCGGCGGGCGATGTCGTGCGCCAGTTGGCGAGCCCGTGCGATCGCGTGCCCGGCTGCAGCGGGGTGGGATCGGTCGCGGTCGGCGAGCAGGTCGAGTCGGATGCGAAGGTCGGCGGGGATCTCGTCGGGTCGGCCCCGCATGACGTCGCGCTCGGCGAGGAGTCCGGCGATGGCGCACGCGGTCCAGGCCAGCGCGGGTTCGGCCCCCACCACCATCCGGGCCAGCCGGGGATGCAGCGGTAGGCGGACCATGGCGCTGCCCACCGACGTCAGGCCCCGCTCGTCGCGCGCATGGAGTCGGCCCAGGAGTGCCAGCGCGTCGCGCCAGGCTGCGTCCGGAGGGGCGTCGACGAACGGCAGCTCGGCCGGATCGTCGGCGCCCCATGCGGCCAGCTCGAGCGCCAGTCCGCTGAGGTCGACCTTGGCGATGTCGGGGGCCGTGAAGGCCGGGCGGGTCCCGTGCTCCATCTTCGACCACAACCTGATGGCCACCCCGGGTGCGGTCCGTCCGGCGCGACCGGCCCGTTGGTCGGCCGACGCCCGCGAGCTCGCGGTGGTGATCAAGCGGGTCATCCCGGTGGCTGCGTCATGGGCCGGGGTCCGGGCCAGGCCGGCGTCGACCACGGTGGTGACTCCCTCGACCGTCAGGCTGGTCTCGGCGATGTCGGTGGCCAGCACGACCTTTCTCCGACCTCGCGAACACGGGGCGATGGCGGCGTCCTGCTCCTCGGGCGGGAGCGCGCCGAAGAGCGGCCGCACATCGACGTCGGGCGGAAGGCCGGACGCGACCAGCGCCGACGCCGAACGATTGATCTCACCGGCGCCGGGAAGGAACACCAGCACGTCGCCGTCATCGACCAGCGCGGCCGTGACCGCCGCGACCACGGCGGCCTCCAGGCGATCGCGCTGGCGTCGCGGGCGCCACTGCACGTCGATCGGGTACTCGCGACCCTCGGCCGTGATCTGCGGTGCGGGCGGACCAGCACCCGCCGGCGCCGTCTGGCCCAAGAGCTCGGCGATGCGGTCGCGGTCGAGGGTGGCGGACATGACCAGGACCCGCAGGTCCGGGCGCAGGGCGCGACGAGCGTCGAGCGCGAACGCCAGCCCCAGATCGCCGGGGAGGCTGCGCTCGTGGAACTCGTCGAAGATCACCATCCCCACGCCGGGCAGGGTGGGGTCGTTCTGCAGCCGGCGGGTCAGGATCCCCTCGGTCACCACTTCGATGCGCGTGCGATCGGACACGGCCCGTTGGTCTCGGGTCTGGAAGCCGACCAGGCCGCCGACATCATCGCCCAGCAGGTCCGCCATCCGGCGGGCCGCAGCGCGCGCCGCCAACCGGCGGGGCTCGAGCATGACGATGCGCCGACCGTCCAGCCATGACTCGTCGAGGAGCCGCAGCGGGACGACCGTGGTCTTCCCGGCGCCGGGCCGAGCCGACAACACCGCGTGGCCCGCGTCGGCCAATGCATGGCGCAGATCGTCGATGCAGGACTCGACCGGCAGCCCGGTGGGAGGAATCGAGGAGATCGGTGGGAGTCGGTCCGGCACAGCTCTAGTGTCCCAGGTGCACCACGGTCGGACGACACAGGGCGAGAGGCGAGGATGCAGGCCGAAGACGTCGGGATGAGCACGGATCGGCTCGAACGGGTGGGCGCCGCCTGCCGCCGCTTCGTCGACTCGGGCCGGCTGCCGGGGACCGACGTCCAGATCGCCCGGCGGGGCCAGGTCGTGTACCGGGACACCTACGGTGCGGCGGACATCGCGACCGATCGGCCGCTGGCCGACGACACGATCTTCCGGATCTACTCGATGACCAAGCCGATCACGTCGATTGCGCTGATGCAGCTCTACGAACGGGGTGAGATCCTGCTCGAGAACCGCGTCGAGCGCTTCATCCCCGAGTTCGGTGAGGTGCAGGTGTGGGCCGGCGGCACCGAGGATGCCCCGCAGGTTCGGCCGCCCACCCGGCCCATCACCGTGCACGACGTGCTCACCCACATGTCGGGCCTGACCTACGGGTTCATGTTCGCCCATCCGGTCGACGCCATCTACCGCCACAACGATCTGGGCAACTTCACCAGGCCCGACATCAGCCTCACCGATGCCATGGAGCTCCTGGCCGGCCTCCCGCTGCTGTTCGATCCGGGCACCCGGTGGAACTACAGCATGTCCACCGATGTCTGTGGCCGCATCGTCGAGGTGGCCTCCGGCATGGCCCTGGACGCCTACCTGGACGAGCACATCCTCGGTCCGCTGGGCATGGTGGACACCGGGTTCTCGGTGAGCGACGAGCAACTCCCCCGGCTGGCCGCGTGCTACACCCGAACGCCCGAGGCCCGGCTGCTCGAGATCGACCCGGCGGCCAGCGCCGTGCATGCGCATCCACCGGCGTTCCTCTCGGGCGGTGGTGGCCTGCTCTCGACGACCGCCGACTACCAGCGGTTCTGCGACATGCTGCTCAATCGCGGCGAACTCGACGGCCACCGCATCATCGGGCCCCGCACGCTCGACTACATGACCAGCAACCACCTCCCCGGCAATGCGACCCTCAACGAGATGGGCCAGGCCACCTTCTCCGAGGCCACCATGGAGGGCACCGGTTTCGGCCTGGGCTTCTCGGTGCTGGTCGATCCCGCTGCCAACCAGGGCATCGGCTCGGTGGGCGAGTTCGCCTGGGGTGGAGCGGCCAGCACCACGTTCTGGATCGACCCGGCCGAGGAGCTGAGCGTGATCTTCATGACCCAGCTGTTGCCGTCCAACATCTATCCGATCCGCCGGTTCCTGAAGCCGGTCGTCCACCAGGCGCTGATCGATTGATGGACCGGCGCACCCCACGAGTCCACCGGCGGCGGGTATGAGCGGCATCGCCTGCGGACACTGCGGCGGCCGCCATCCGACGGTGGCCGAGGTTCGCTCCTGCAGCGCCGACCACCCCGCCCCCCTCGACCAGCCCCTCGACCAGCCCCTCGACCAATCGCCGCCGAACTCGCGGCCACCAGACCCGGAACTGGGCCCTGCGGCCGCGAGTTCGCTGTTCGACGCCGACCCCACCCCGATCTCGCGGCCACCAGACCCGGAACTGGGCTCTGCGGCCGCGAGTTCGACGGGGGCCGAGGAGATCGACCGCTTGGCCGGGCCCGACGAGCTGGGCCGCTCGCTGCTCGTCCTGGCCGACGACGCCGACGCTCCGGTCCCGGATCCGTGGAAGGACGCACCGCGGCTGCGCATCGACCCGGCCGCACCGGATGCGGCCGACCTCGCGCACGAGGCGTGGAGAACGCGGACGCGCACGGTCCTCGAGCTCGCCGGCGAGCTCCCGCCGCCCGACCCCGTCCTCTCGTGCCGCCTCGACGAGCTGTCACCCGACACCGACCTGGCCGGCGAGCGCCTCCGCTTCGCCCTCCTGGCCAACACGGTCGACGCACGCGACCCCCAGGCGCCCCGCTTCGCACCGCTCGAAGCGGCGCTCCGCCTGGGGGCGTCGGTGGGCGGTCCGGGGGACGTCGAAACCCCCGATGGCGGCGGCGTGCTCTGCGACGGTGGGCCCTTGGGGCACCTCCCGTCCGACACCCCGCTTCCCGTGGTACCGACCGTGCACCTCGAGCGCGGCTCACTGGCACCACTGACCGATCTGCCGGTGGCCGCCGACCTGGCCGACGACCAACTGGCCGCCGTCGCCCACCACGGCGGTGGCGCCCGCATCATCGCACCGGCCGGGTCCGGGAAGACGCGGGTCCTCACCGAGCGGGCCCGCCACCTCCTGAAGGGCTGGTCGCTCACGCCCGACTCGGTATGCCTCGTGGCCTTCAACGTGCGAGCCCGGGCCGAGATGGAGGAGCGCACCGCCGATCTCTCCGGACTCCAGATCCGGACGCTCAACAGCCTGGCGTTGGCGATCTGCAACGGGTCCGGCCCGTTCGCCGGCACACGCCGGGCCCGCGTGCAACGTGATCGACGAGCGTCAGGTGCGCGGCATCCTCTCGGATCTGGTCAAGACCCGGCGCCAGGCCATGGCCGATCCGTTCGCCACATGGATCGAAGCGCTGACCGCAGCGCGCCTCGGCCTCCGGTCGCCGGCTGCGATCGAACGGGACTTCGGCGGCGACGTCAAGGGATTCGCCGAGGTCTTCCCGCGCTACCGGGCCATCCTCGAAGATCGCAATCTGGTGGACTTCGACGAGCAGATCGTGCGGGCCATCGAGATCCTGCTCACCGAACCCTCCGCTCGACGCGCCGCCCGCCGGGCCTGCCGCCTCATGCTGGTCGACGAGTTCCAGGATCTGGCCCCGGCCCACCTCCTGCTGGTCCGCCTGGTGGCCGGACCCGCCGCCGACGTGTTCGGTGTGGGCGACGACGACCAGACCATCTACGGGTACGCGGGCGCCAGTCCCGACTGGCTCATCGACTTCGATCGCTACTTCCCCGGCGCCGGCACCCACGACCTGCAGATCAACTACCGCTGTCCGCCCGCGGTGGTGACCGCCGCCGACACCCTGCTCACCCACAACCGGCGTCGGGTCGCGAAGTCCATCCACGCTGCGCCCGGTCGGAGTGACGGGCCGTCGGCCCTCGAGATCGGGGCCCACGACGACCCGCTGGCCCGGTTGCTCGACCAGATCCGCCGGCGCATCGACGCCGGCGCCCGGCCCGCAGACATCGCCGTGCTGACCCGGGTCAACGCCACCCTGCTGGGCCCCATGGTCGGCCTGCACGGTGCCGGGATCCCGGCCACGCGTCCGCTGGAGCGATCGTTCCTCGACCGCACCGGCGTCGCCGCCGTGCTGGCGTGGATGCGGCTCGCAACCGGGCCCGCCAAGCGCCTGTCCAGCGAAGCCCTGGCCGCGGCGGCGCGACGACCGCCGCGGGGGCTCAGCTACCGCATGGTCGAGTGGATCGCCGAGAAGCAGTCGGTCGGCGAGCTCGACGCCATGGCCAACCGCATGCGAGACGAGCGCGATCAGGAGAAGATCCGCGACCTGGCCGCCGACCTGGACCGCCTCCGGCAGCTGGTCGACGACGGGGCGACCAGCGCCGAGCTGCTGGCCGCCATCCGCGACGACGTCGGCCTGGGAACGGCGCTCGAGCAACGCCTCGATGCCTCACGACGCTCGGTCGACCGCAGCGCCCATGGGGACGACCTCACATCGCTGGCCACGCTGGCCGGCCGCCAGCCCGACCCGGCCGCCTTTCCCGCATGGCTCGCCGCCCAGTTGGACGAAGCCGAGCACGACCCTCACGGCGTCCAGTTGGCCACCGTCCACCGGGTGAAGGGCCGCGAGTGGCCCGAGGTGATCGTGTTCGAGGCCAGCGCCGGACTGTTCCCCCATCGCCTGGCCAGCGACCGGGAGGAGGAACGCCGGGTCTTCCACGTCGCCCTGACCCGCGGTCGCGATCGGGTCACCGTCCTGGCCGGTCGACCGGCGTCCCCGTTCGTGGGTCAGCTCACCGAACCGGCCGACCCCGACGCCCCCCCGGAGCCCGAGCTCGAACGACCGGCCCGAGCCGGCGCCGCCAAGCCGGCGAAGAAGAAGCGCGAGGTCCCACCGACCGACTCGCTGCTCGAGGCGCGCCTTCGCGAGCAGCTGAAGGAGTGGCGCAAGAAGCGGTCGAGCGACGACGGCGTGCCCGCCTACGTCGTGTTCGCCGACACGACGATGTACGAGCTCGCCCGCCTCCGCCCGGGCTCGCGCGCCGCGCTCCTCGACGTGCCGGGCATCGGCCCGGCCAAGGCCGATCGCTACGGCGACGAGTTGATCGCCCTCCTCGCCGAGCCCGACTGACCTCCCTCGGGCGGGACGGCCACCGTCGAGCGCAAGCCCCACACCGCAGCGACCACCACGCTGACCACCAGCAGCTCGCCCCCGTCCTCGAGATACCGACCCACCTGGTTGGCGACGTCGTGCTCCTCGACCAGCGAGTGGACGACATCGCCGCCGAGACCCACGATCACCAGGACCATGCCCAACCCCATCAGCGTCTGCGCGAACCGGTCGGTCGCCGTCGGGCTGCGAGACCACGCGACCAGGATGATCGTGAGGAGCGCCCCGCCGCTCGCCAGGAGGTACGCCAACTCTCCGAGTGCCTGCGTCGAACCATCGCGGTCACTCAGGATGCGGCCGGCGCGCTCGTGCAGCTCGAGCATGTCGTCGGCGCCCAGCACGGCGAAGGCGAACGCCCATGCGCCGAGCACAGCGGACCGACCCCGGCGTGCGAGCCCCGCCAGCACGATCACGAGGAATCCGAATTTCCCGTACTGCCAGATTTCGGCCAGCCCCTGGTCGTTGTCGAGCGCGAGGAAGTACCAGCGGGACCGGTCCTGGACCTCGCGTGGTGTAGACGTGGGCGCCGTGGGTGACGAAGAAGCACGCGTCCACAGCCAGCAGCCGGACGAGAAGACGCCGATCGATCCGACCGGCCAGCCAGCGCAGCAGTCCGGCCTCGGGTACGGACGCGGCGGCGCATCGACGTCAACGCTCCTCCTCGGGTCCGGCTCGCTCCGCCGTTCGTCCTGGCACTACCGGGTCCGCACGACCACCGAGCTGACGACCTTGTCGTGCCACGTCTGCTTCTGGTCGTCCCACAACATCCAGAGGTAGCCGAGGTAGAAGATCTGCCCGGAGACGAAGTAGGCGAACGCCTCGCGGCCCAACGCCTGGCCGCCGGTCAGGAGCTGCCCCGTGTCCTCCCGGATGACCCTGATGTTGAGGGCGCGCTTTCCGATCGTCTGCCCGGTGCGGGACAGCGGGCGGGCCTTGACCATGTAGAGCACGACGAAGCTGATCACGAAGAAGACCAGCCCGAGAAGCAGCCATGAGACGATGGTGCCCCCAGTGGGAACGTCACAGGCGTACCGATCCCCGGTGACGCTGTCGGTGCAGACCCCGGGCTCGGACTCGTACGTGGTGATGCCGATGGCGATCAGCGGGATCAGCGCGGCGATCATCAGCAGGGTCATGACGAGGCCGTCGACGAGGAACGCTCCGAGCCGGGCCCCGAAGCCGGCCCGGGGGAGGTGCGCCGTGGCCGAGGGGGGACCGTAGGGAGAGAACCCGTACGGCGAGGCGACCGCGGGCGGAGGAACGGGTGGAGCCCCACCGACCGTCGGCGGAGGCACCGGCGGGTTGGGGACGGTCGGATACCCGTAGGTCGGGGGCGGTTGCGGTGTGGAGGCCGGCGGTTGCGGGGGGTTCGGAGGGGGATACGGCGGCCACTCGCTCATACGCCGAGCGTACCTGCCGGCCCCGGGTGTCCCGTAGGCTGTTTCCCATGGACATCGGAGATCAGATTCCCGACTTCGTCGCCACCGATCAGCACGGCGCAACGGTCCACCTGTCCGACCTCGTCGAGTCCGGCCCCGTCGTGCTGTTCTTCTACCCCAAGGCCATGACGCCTGGCTGAACGAAGGAAAGCTGCCATTTCCGCGACCTGGCCGGCGAGTTCGCCGAGCTCGGAGCCCAGCGAGTGGGAATCAGCGCCGATCAGGTTGATCGGCAACGGGAATTCGACGAGAAGAACAGCCTCAACTTTCCTCTGCTCTCCGACCCCGATCGGACCGCCGCCAAGATCTTCGGCGTCAAGCGGATGGGGCCCCTGCCGTCCAAGCGGGCCACCTTCGTCATCGGAGAGGATCGGACGCTCCTCGCCGCGATCCGCAGCGAGACCGACATGCTCACCCATGCCGACGATGCGCTCGAGGTCCTGCGGAACCGATGAGCTTCGTTGCCGAGTCCGCCATCGTCCTCGACGTCCCCGAGGCCGAGCCGCTGGTCGGCGGATGGCGGGCCCGGCACGATCCCATCGCCAGCCGCGGCATCCCGGCCCACATCACGCTGCTGTATCCGTTCCTCCGACCCGAGGAGCTGCAACCGGCGGCGCTCGACACCCTGCGGGGGACCCTGGCCCGGGCCGAGCCGCTCGATCTGGTGCTGTCGGAGGTGGCGACCTTCCCCGGCGTGGTGTGGCTGAAGCCCGAGCCGGCGGCACCGCTCCTCCAGCTGATCGACCTCCTGCGACACCATTATCCCGACCTGCTTCCCTACGGCGGCAAACACCCCGAGCCCACGCCGCACCTCACGGTCGGTCAGGCCAACGACCCCGACGAGTTCGACGACTTCCACGATCGGGTCCGGGCCCGGTTGGGCCCCCGGCTCCCCGTGTCGTTCCGGGCGACGCACGCGGCCATCTACATCAGCCACGAAGAACACCAGTGGCACCGCTTGGACGAGTTTGCGCTGGGAACGCCCTCAACCAGCCTGGTGTGACCCCGCCGCCAGCAGATCCTTGGCCATGTCCAGGCTGGCGAAGTCGCTGGCGAAGAAGTGCTGCGAGGCGGCGTGCAGATCGTGGAAGCACCGTTGCAGCGGGCCGTCTCGCAGGGCGGTCGTACCGGCCAGGAGGTACGCCTCGCGGACGATGTCGGCGCCTTCACGCGTGACGTGCACGGTCGCCTGCCGGGCCCGCGTGCAAGCCGCCGCGTCGATCTCGCCGGCCAACGCCCCCTGTTCGGCTTCGACGAAGGTCTCGCGGGTCCACGATGCAGCCGCGGCGGCGCGCGACTCGAGCCGGGCCAGGGCCAGCTGGAACGTCTCGCTGTCGGCCAGCGAGTGCGCGGCACCCATCCGGGTCTTGGTCGCAGCCAGAGCGGCCAGCTCGTCGAGGGCACGACGGGTCACACCGATGGCGAACCCGGCATGGCCCAGCGCGGTCAGCACCAGGATGCCGAGGTCGTAGACCGGGCCGCCCCTCCGGCGCACGGGGGCGAAGAAGTCGAACGTGGCCGACTCGGGCACCTCGACCCCGTCGAGCGTGTAGTCCCAGCTGGCGGTGGCCTGCAACCCCATCACGTCCCAGTTGCCCTTCAGCTCGACCCGGTCGGCGGGCATGATGGCGAACAGGTACGCCGGATCGGCGCCGTCGTCGGGTTGGGTCATGACGCCGGCTCCGACCCAGTCGGCGTGCGCGATGCCGCTACCGAACGAGTAGGCGCCCGTCAGCCGGTACCCGCCGTCGATCGGGACGGCCACACCGTTGGGGGCGAACTGTCCGGCGGCGAGCGGCACTCCGTCGGCGAACAACCGATCGACCGTCTCGTCACCCGCCCACGCGCCGAAGAAGGCGATGGTGGCCGCGCCGGCCATGAGACACCAGCCGGCCGAGCCGTCGGCCCGGGCCGCTTCCGCGAACACGTCCAGCGCATCCGATGCGGGAAGCTCGAGCCCGCCACATTCGGTGGGGACCATGACCCCGAAGAGCCCCGCCGCGTCCATTCGATCGATGGTCTCACGGGCCACGGGACCCGGCTGGGCGGCCGCCTCGGCGATCAGGGGAAACAGCTGCCGGGTGGCGGCGAGCGCCGTCGATCCTGCGCTGTCGTTCATGTCGAGTTCCTCCGAGGCCGTGACGCTGCGCCGTCAGGCTAACGCTGTGGCTGCGACGAGCATCAGTCGGGGTCGATCGTGCCGCCCAGTGGGCCGATCCCCCGGAACGACAGCCGATCGCCCCGGGCCTCCGCCAGCTGAGCCCGACCGTGCAGCATCCGCCCGTCGGGCAGCTGCATCGCCAGCGCGTAGGTGACCGCGAACGGGCTCTCCCGGCCCAGTCGGGCCTGCAGCACCCAGTCGTCGGCGGTCGGCCCCATACGCAGGACCGGGACGGCATCGGTGGGGGCGACCGATCGACCGTTCACCCACAGCTGTCGAAGCTCCATCCGCCGCACCCTAGCGAACACCTGTTCGGTTCACCAGTCCGAGCGCTCCGATCGTCCGGCGCCGCACAGCTCGCCACCGGCGCACCGGACCGTCCGCCTACGCTGCTCGCATGATCCGACCGCCGGGCGGGAGGCACCTCGCATCCGGGCTCGTCGTGGTCGCCGCGCTCGGCATGGGGTGTGCACCCGAGAACACCGCGTGCGACCTCGAGCCGACCAGTGCACCCGTGGAGTTGAACGAGGCGGTCACCATCGAGGTCTCCGTACCCATCGCGCTGCTGGACCTCGGGGGCGACGGGGTCTACGCCGGACCCCAGCTGGAGCCGATCGATCACGGCGGGACCATCTGGGAGAGCCCGGAGATCATTGCCGATAGCTTCATGAGGCGGCCGTCGTACCTCACGGTGGCCTCCAGCGAGGCGGTCGCAACCGTCACCGGTCCCGACACCCTGGAACTCCTCATGAACGACGGCGCCAGGCTCATCCTCCGTCCCGCCGACTGCAGCTGACCTCCCGACCCAAGGACACCCGGCCATGGCCCGCACCTACGACGCACTCGACGACACGCTTCGCTCGTTCATCGCGGAGCAGCCGCTCTTCTTCGTGGCGTCGGCACCCGATGGGCCCGGCGGCCATGTCAACCTCTCACCCAAGGGCCTCGACTCGTTCCGGGTGATGGACGACCACACGGTTGCCTACCTCGACCTGACCGGCAGCGGGATCGAGACGATGGCGCATCTCCGTCAGAACGGCCGGCTCACCATCATGTTCTGCGCGTTCGACGGGCCGCCTCGCATCCTGCGCCTGTACGGCCGGGGCGAGGCCCGGCTCGCCGGGTCGGAGCGGTTCGCCGAGCTCGCGCCGCGGTTCACGGAGCTGGAAGGAGCGCGCTCGATCGTCACCTGCGATCTCCAGCGCATCCAGTCGTCGTGCGGCTACGCCGTTCCGCTCATGGAGCTGACCGAGCAGCGATCCACACTCATCGACTGGGCCGCACGCCGCGGACCCGACGGACTGGTCGACTACTGGGCCGAGAAGAACGAGACCAGCATCGACGGCCTGCCGGGCCATCCGGGGGCGGCTCCGTGAGCCCGACCGGACGTCGGGTCCTCGGCGCTGGGGTGGTGTGGGTGCTCGGTGCCGCGATCTTCCGCCTCACCCTGCTCGCTCCCGAGCAGTGCCCGGACCTGACGGTCGATCAGGCCCGAGCGGCCGCGGTCGCCGGCGCCGACTGGATCGTCGCGAACCAGGAGGACACCGGGCGGTACCTCTACTCGTACGACCGCACCACGCAGGGACCCGCCGAGCCCGGCTACAACGGGGTCCGCCACGCCGGGACCACCATGGCGCTCTACCAGCTGGCCGAGGCCGGAGAGACCCAGTACCTCGAGCCGGCCGATCGTGCGGTCGAGTTCATGCTGGAGCGCAGCGTCGAGACCGGGCCCGACGCCCTGGCCTGGTCCATGGGCAACGCCGACCCGAAGCTGGGGTCGGTCGCACTCCTGACCGTGGCGCTGGCCCACCGCCGGCTGGCCACGGGCGAGACGGGGTACGACGACACCCTGCGCGCCCTGGGCCGTCACATGATCGGCCAGCAGCAGCCCGACGGCGTCATGCTCAACTACTGGCGTCGTTCGACCGGCCAGGCCGATCCCGCCGTGCGGTCCCGCTACGCCACGGGTGAGGCGCTCTGGGGGCTCGCACTGCTGCACGACGCCTTCCCCGACGAGGGGTGGGACGAGGCAGCCTGGCCCATCCTCGACTACCTCAGTCTCCGACGGGACGCCGAAGAAGAGCTCTTCCCCCGACCGTGGCCCGACCAATGGGCCGCGTACTCGCTGGCCCAGATGGGGCCGTGGGGGCTCGAGGACCACCATGTGACCTACGCCCGAGAGCTCGCCGGCCAGTTCGGCATCCAGGTGCGCTGGGACGCCCAGAACGAGGGCGCGGCGGCGCTCACCCACGGCCCCATCACCAGCGCGGCAGGGTTCGGCACCGTCGTCGAGGGTCTGGGCAGCCTGCACCGGCTCAGCCTCGAGGACGAGCGGCTGGCCGACCTGACCGAGCCGACCGCCGCCCGCCTGGCCTGCGGTGCCGGTCGCCTCGCTGATCGGCAGGTGACCGACGACGACGTCGTGGAGCCCGACGCAGCCGAGCGGGAAATCGGCGCCTGGTTCAGCGAGGACGCCACCCGTGTCGACGACCAACAACACGCGGCATCGGGCCTGCTGCGGGCCGAGATCGCCCTGCCGGAAGGATCACCGTGACCGGAACCATCGCCGTCCTGGTGGCATCGGTCGCCGCCCTCAACCCCAGCATGGTGGCGCGCCGCCAACACGACCGCCCGGTCGAGCGCTGGTTGACCGGCGTCGTCGTCGCAGCCGTCGCCGCCGCGGTGGTCGGGGCCCTGGCCGAACCGATCCGAGACGCCCTGTCGGTGTCCGAGCCGACGATGCGAACGGCGGCCGGAGCCGTCCTGGGATTGACCGGTGCCCGCTGGCTGGCCGGACCGTCACCGGGGCCCGGCGAGGCCGATCCCACCATCGACGCCACCCTCAGCACGTTCACGCCCGCAGTGGTCCTGACCGCCATGGCCACGACGGCCGAGGACGGCTGGCTCCTCACCGTCGGAGGGATCGCGCTGGCGGTGGCGCTGACCGCCGGCCTCTGCCTCATGGGCCACTTCGGCCGCGTCAGCGCCTGGGCCACCCGAGGCTTCGGAGCGGTCGCCGTGGTCGCCGGCCTGGCCATGGTCGTCAGCGGCGTCGAAGTCGTCTGAATTCGGAATCTCGGCCTCGGTACCCGGACTGAAACCGGTTTTCAAGGCCTAGATTCCGGGCCGGTCAGAGGTGGTGGCGCAGGTCGGGGATGAGGTCGCCGCGGGCGTCCTCATCGACGCCGACCTCGTCGACGCCGACCAGGCGGGCCAGGTCCTCCAGCTCGGTGGCCATCGGGCCGGCCACCTCGCCCAGCCCAACGTCCTCTTCGGCGAAAGCGCCACGCACGCGGAGCACTCCGGCCGACCGATCGGTCTTGAGGTCGACCCGCCCCACCAGGTCGTTGTCCAGCAGGAACGGAAGCACGTAGTAGCCGTAGCGACGTTGGGGCGCCGGCACGTAGATCTCGATGCGGTAGTCGAACCCGAACAGTCGCTCGGCCCGCCCGCGGTGCCAGACCACGGGATCGAACGGCGAGAGCAGGGCGGCGCGCTTGAACGAGCGGGGCCGGCGGGCCGCAGGATCCAGATACGCCGGCTCGTCCCAGCCCTGGACGGCCACCTCGGTCAACCGGCCGTCCTCGACGAGCTCGTCGATGCGCGGGCGCACGCTCCGGATGGGGATCCGCCAGTAGTCGGCCAGATCCGACGCCGTCCCCACTCCCAGGGAACCGGCGGCCAGCGCCACCAGCTCCCGATGAGCGTCGGGCACGGGCGGCGTCGGACGGCTCAGAATCTCGGAGGGCACGATCCGCTCGATGATGTCGAAGCGCTTCTCGAAATTGCCGTACCGGCGGATTCCGACCCGACCGGTGAAGAAGAGCCAGTCCAGCGTCACGGTCCCGATCGAGCGGCCGTTCCACCACTCACCCGATCGGGGCCGGGGATCGTCCAGCTCGGCCGCTGCCAGCGGCCCGCGCTCGGCCACCTGCTGGTACACCGCCTCGACGTAGTCGTCGTGGTCGTGCAGCACCTCGCGCAGGTGCCGGTTGCCCTTCTCCAACGCTTCGTGTTTCTCCCATCGCAGGAGCGGCTCGGACTCCACCGGCACCAGGCTGGCCACGTGCGCCCACGTCTCGAACCACTCGCCGTGGTCGTACGCGATCCGGTCCATCAGTTCCGGCTCGTACGCACCCAACCGGGAGAACGCCGGCAGGTACTGGGTCCGGATCACGACCGGGACCGAGTCCAGCTGGATGAGCCCCAACCGGTCCATGACCCGGCGCAGGTGGCGCCGATCCACCCGACCACGCGGCAGGGGGTCGGCGAAACCCTGCGCACCGAGGGCCACGCGACGCGCCGCGGTCAACGACATGCGGCGCGGGGTCGGAACCATCCGGGCAGTCTGTCTCGGCCGACGGGCGCGAGCGAGCGGGTCCGGACCTCCTGGCTGCGGTCCGCCGACGACCCGGTACGCTCCCGGTCCGTGAAGGCTCTCCAGTTCCGCCGCTCCGAGGCCCGGTACGCCGCCGCCAATCTCGCCTCACGGCTTCGACCCGGCGCCGGCGCCAGCCGGGGTCCGCTCCACCTCGTCGATGCGTTGGATCCCCCCGACCTGCCGGCATCCGACTGGGTGCGCCTGACCCCGCGCCTGTCGGGGATCTGTGGCAGCGACCTCTCCACGGTCGAGGGCCACGCCTCGCCCTACTTCGAGGACCTGGTCTCGTTTCCGTTCATCCCCGGCCACGAGGTGCTGGCGCTGGACGAACAGGATCGACGGGTCGTGGTGGAACCGGTCCTCGGCCACGAGGCCCGCGGGTTCGCACCCCCGTTCGACGGCGCCGCGCCCGGCGACGGAGACGACTACCGCCACCTCGTCGCCGGCGACCTCGAGCCCGGACTCCAGACCGGCTACTGCACCGACGCCGGCGGCGGGTGGGCCACCGAGATGGTCGCACACCCCAGCCAGCTCCATGCCGTGCCCGACGCGCTGTCCGATGACGCCGCCGTGGTGCTCGAACCGGCGGCCGGAGGGGTCCATGCCGCGCTCAAGGCGGGTGCCGACCCCGACGCAACCGTGGCCATCATCGGGGCCGGCACCATGGGGCTGGTCACCACCGCCGCACTCACCCACTTCACGCCGCCGGGCCGGATGATCGTGGCGGCCAAGTACCCCCACCAGCGCGACCTGGCCCGGGCGTTCGGTGCCACCGAGGTCGTGGCGCCCGACGAGCTCACCCGGGCGGTGCGCCGCTCCACCGGTTCGTTCATGATCGGCCCGCGGCTGTCGGGTGGCGCGGACGTGGTCATCGACGCGGTCGGCACTGCGGCATCGCTGACGCAAGCCATCGGGATCTGCCGGCCCCGCGGTCGGGTCGTCCTGCTGGGTATGCCCGGCACGGTCCGCGTCGATCTGACCCCGCTCTGGCACCGCGAAACCGAGCTGGTCGGTGCGTACACCTACGGCACCGAGACGCTGCCGGACGGCCGCTCGGCGTCGAGCTTCTCCCTGGCCATGGAGCTGGCCGGCTCGCTGCCCTTGGACCAGATGGTGTCGGCCCGCTATCCGCTCGATCGGTACGAGGATGCCATTCGCCACGCAGCCGAGGCGGGGCCGCGTGGCGGCGTCAAGATCGTGTTCGAGCCGACGGGGTGAACGACACCGGCAGGCGATTGATCCCGGCGATGAAGTCCGACCGCATCCGGAGGGGTTCCTCGGTCAGCTGGTAGTCGGGGCAGCGCGTCACGAACTCGCGCATCATCTCGGAGATCTCGAGCCGGGCCAGGTTGGCTCCCAGGCAGTAGTGGACGCCGCCGGCACCGAACGTGATGTGCTCGTTGGGGCTCCGACGCACGTCGAAGGTGAACGGATCGTCGAAGACGTCCTCGTCACGGTTGCCCGAGGTGTAGTAGGTCACGACCTTCTGTCCCTCGCCGATCGGCACGCCTCGCAGCTCGGTCGGCCGGGTGGTGGTCCGACGGAAGTTGGCGATGGAGGTGCCCCAGCGAAGCATCTCCTCGGTGGCGCTTCGCCACAGCTCGTCGTCATCGTGACCGTCGATCAGCTGCTGGCGCTGATCCCGATGCTGGTCGAGCACCTCGACCGAGTGGGTGAGCAGATTGCGGGTCGTCTCGTTGCCCGCCACGCACAACATGACGAAGAACAGGTCGAGCTCCTCGGTGGTCAGACGCTCGCCGTCGACCTCGGCGTGCACCAGGACCGACAGGATGTCGTCGGTGGGTTGCTTCCGTCGCTCCTCGACCAGCTCGTCGCAGTAGGCGTAGATCTGCGCCGCGGCCAGTTCGCCGTCCTCGGGCGTGTTCTGCCAGAAGGGGTCGTCGAAGCCGACCATGGTGTTGGTCCACTCGACGATCTGCGCCCGATCCTCGGCGGGAATCCCGAGCATGTCGCAGATGACCTGGGCGGGCATCTCGACCGCGACCTCCTCCACGAAATCGATCTCACCCTTCTCGCAGACCTCGTCGACGATCGACCGGGCTCGACCGGCGACGGCATCGTGCAGGCCTCGAATCATGCGGGGCGTGAACCCCCGGCTGACGAGCTTCCGGTAGCGGTGGTGCTTGGGCGGGTCCATCGCCAAGATGGTCAACCGGATGGTGGCCAGCGCCTCGGGGGTGGCGTCCTTGACGAAGACGCCACCAACCTCGGACGAGTAGGTCTCCCAGTCGTGGCTGATGGCCTTGATGTCGTCGTACTTGGTGACGGCCCAGAACCCGTCGCCGTCCTCCGCTGGTTGCTCGTGCCAGAACACCGGCGCGTGCTCTCGCAGGTAGGTGAGTTGGTCATGGGGGACGCCCTTGACCCAGGCGTCCTCCAACAGGTTGATCTCGCTCAGCTCCATCAGCGCACTCTAGGAGTTCGACGGGTCACGGCTCGCTCAGCCCGGGGATCGTCGTCGTGCTGGTCGGAGGCACGGTCGTGGTGGGGATGGTGGTGGGGAGGGGCGGGAGATCGCCCGACGAAGTGGATCCGCCGCTGCCGTCGCTGTACCGGTACGCGTAGTCGAGCACCTTCGACACGTACGAGCGGGAGCGGTTGTAGGAGTAGGCGGCACGGGCCAGGCCGCTGGTCGAGCTGAGTCGCTCGGGCGCGGCGCCGCGGCACAGGTACGCCGCCGCGGAGAGGGTGGCGTCGTAGACGTTCTGCGGGTCGATCAGTCCGTCGTCGTTGCCGTCGAGACCGGACGAGCGCCAGGTCGACGGGATGAACTGCATGGGTCCAACGGCCCGGTCCCACTGGCGGTCGCCGTCGTAGAGCCCGTCGTCGGTGTCGGGGATCCGAGCGGTTCCGGACCGACCGGTGAGGGCGATGCCGATGACGGGATCGACCATGCGGCCGGTCTCGTCGATGGCAGACCCGAAGATCGCACCGTGCAGCGACTCGACCGCGCCGATCGCGGCCAGGGCCCACCACGGCGCGTCGCAGGCCGGGTTTGACTGGGCCAGCTTCTCGGCCGCCGTCTCGTAGGCGGACAACATGACGGCCGGGATGCCATGGGGCGGCACCGGTTCGTTGGGGAGCGTGGCGCGTGGGCCGTCCGGTTTCCCGTACCTGGGTTCCTCGGGGGGAGGAGCGAACTGGGCCGCAAGCTCACGCCGGAGCTGGGCTTCGATCTCGGCGAAGTAGGCGTCGATCGCGTCCTCGACCTCGGCGATCTCGGCTCGAGCCGCTTCGAGCTCGGCCTCGGTCTGCTCGATGCGGTCGGCGACCTCGGTGAGGTCGGTGGCCGTCGAGAACCAGATCCCTTGAACGAACGCGAGCGCCTGCTCGGCCTCTGCGACCTCCTCGGTACGCTCGGCCAGCTCAGCCTGTGCGGCTTCGACCCGGGCCGCCGCCTCGTCGGCCTCGGCGAAGAATCGATCGCCCACCGTGCGGGCCAGCGTACGGGCGTTGGCCCCGTCGAGGTCGTAGTTGGACACGTCGAGATCACCGCCCAGCGGCCGGCCGTTGACGTATGCCTCGACCAGCAGGAGGTGTTCTCGGTCAACGCTGTCGTCGTGCTCGGCGGTGCGCTCGGTGAGCGCCGACTCGGCCTCGACGCGCGCATCGGTCGCCGCGGCCACGGCGGTCCGGCCCGATTCGACCTGCGCGGTGAGGTCGATCAGCTGCTGGTTGAGGCCGATCGCCTGGAACTCCAGGTCGACCAGCGCCGGCTCGAGCTGTTCGATCCGTAGCTGGGCCGCGTCGAGCACGAGATACAGGTCGTTGCCGCCCCCTTCTTGCGCACCGACCGCTGACGGCGCGACCGCCGCCAGCAAGGCCACCACGCCGGCGATCCCCAGTCGTCGCAAGCTCACGCGGGCGCGGCCCTTGAGATGGCTGTTCCCTGCGTCCGGCACCACTCCACTCTACGAGCCCGGTCTCGCCAACCGGTGACCCCGGCCGGAGTCCGTCGCCCTCGTGCCACAACCGCCAACTAGGCGAACAGGGCGTGGACCGAGGCATCGACCTCGTCGGCCAGTCCCACCCGATCCAGGAGCAGGCCGGCGTCATGCGGATCGGTCGCCGGCGTGGCCGGTTCGTCGAACAGGTCGCGGCACTCCTCCAGGAATCGACTGAGCGGCGCCAGGTTGTGGGCGTCACCCTCGGGCCGGTGGTGGAAGCGCAGCGGCGCCGTGACCGACAGGTGCTCCTTGGCCCGGGTGAGGGCGACGTAGAGCAGGCGTCGCTCCTCGTCGAGGCCGTCCCGGTCGCGGAGGGCCATGTCGGAGGGGATGTTGCCGTCGGCAGCGTGGATGAGGTGCACCGACCGCCACTCGCCCCCTTTGGCCGAATGGATGGTGGACAGGATGAGGTAGTCGTCGTCCAGTGCCGGTTCGGCCGCCAGATCACCGGTGCGGGCGGGCGGGTCCAGCACCAGTTCGGTCAGCAGACGCGACCGGCTGGTGAAGCGCTGGGCCACCGCCGCCAGCTGGCCGAGATCGGCCAAGCGGGCCTCGGCATGGTCGTAGCTGCGACGGAACACGGGAGCGCAGAAGTGCGACAGCTGCTCGATCTGCACGGCCGGTGCGGGCTGGTCGTCGCCACCGCCCGCCGCGCCGGCGAGGGCGGCGACGAGCCGGGCCCCGTCGTCGGCGGCCCGGGACGGGAACGGGACGGTCCCGTCGAGCAGGGCGACCAGCGGATCGGTGCCGGTGGCCGCCGACGACTCGTCGGCCACGCCCATGGCATCGAGCATGCCGGCGGTGGTGGCCGGGCCGACGCCCTCACACATCCGCAGCACCCGGTGCCAGGCCAGGGCATCGTGGGGGTTGTCCAGTACCCGCAGCAACACCATGAGGTCCTTGACATGGGCGGCCTCGAGGAACGCCAGGCCACCGAACTTCACGAACGGTATGTCGCGCCGGGCCAGCTCCAGTTCGAGATGGTCGCTGTGATGACCGGTTCGGAACAGCACGGCCTGGTCGCGCAGGTCGACCCCCTCTTCGCGCAGCTGCAGCACCCGGTCGCACACGGCCGTGGACTGCTCGGCCTCGTCGGTGCAGATCCGAAGGTGCGGACGGCCGATGCCGGGACGGGTCGCCTGCAGCACCTTGGGGGTGAGATTGGGCGATCGGGCGATGACCGCATTGGCCGCGTCGAGAATGGGCTGGGTGGACCGGTAGTTCTGTTGCAGCGTGACCACGGTGCTGTCGTCGAGGCGGTCGCGAACGTGCCACAGGTTCTCGACCGAGGCGGCCCGAAAGCCGTAGATGGCCTGGGCGTCGTCGCCCACCACCGTGATCTCTGCGCCCGCGTCGCGGTGGGCCAGCACGATGTCGGCCTGGATGGTGTTGGTGTCCTGGTACTCGTCGACGAGGACGTGCGAGAACGACCCGGCGACGGTCCGACCGGCCCCGGGTGCGGCCAGGAGTGCCCGCCAGTGCAGGAGCAGGTCGTCGAAGTCCAGCACGCGGTGGCGGCGCTTGCGGCCGACGTAGGCGCCGAAGATCTCGCCCAGGGCGTCCTGGTGGTCACGGCACCACGGAAACGCCGTCTCCAGCACGTCGCCCAGCTTCTGCTGGCTGTTGACCATGCGCGACCAGATGGCGGCGACGGTCTCGGCCCGCGGGAATCGACGGCCTCGTGTGACGGCACCGACCTCGTCTCGCACCAACGCGAAGAGCCCGGTGGCGTCGGCGGGATCGAGCACGGTGAACGACGGGTCGAGGCCCACCGCGCCCGCGTGGTGGCGCAGGATCTGATTGGCGACGGCGTGGAACGTGCCGCCCACCACCTGGGAGGCGGCGGCCCGACCGCCGATGCCGCCGGCCCGGCTCAGCATCTCGGCGGCCGCCCGCCGGGTGAACGTGAGGAGCATGATGCGCTCGGGTTGCACGCCGTCGGCCAGCAGCCGTCCGACCCGCGCCGCCAGCGTGCCGGTCTTGCCCGTCCCCGCCCCGGCGATGACCACCAGCGCGGGGCCGTCGTGGGCGACCGCGATCTGCTGCTCGGCGTTGAGCTCGGTCCACCACGCCGGAGGGTCAGCCACATCGAACATGCGTTCGCAGGCTAGCAGTCTCCCTTTGGCGCAGCGATAATCCGCTGCGCCGCCTTCGGCATCGCGTTCTCCCCAGCCGCTGCTCCGCCTGGCGGCTCCGCAGCCTGCTCTGGCGCAGCGATAATCCGCTGCGCCGCCTTCGGCATCGCGTTCTCCCCAGCCGCTGCTCCGCCTGGCGGCTCCGCAGCCTGCTCTGGCGCAGCGATAATCCGCTGCGCCGCCTTCCGGCATCGCGTTCTCCCCAGCCGCTGCTCCGCCTGGCAGCTCGGCAGCCTCTCGCCGCGCCAGAGTGTCAGCCGGTGAATGCTGGCTGGGCGGTGACCGCAGACGCTGCAGGAGCGGCGGCCGGGGCCGGCTCCTGGTCGGTGGCCTGCACGCCGGGCGTGGGCGTGCCGGTCGGCGTCGGGCTCGGCCCCGGAGGGGCGGAGACCCCGGTGCCGACTGCGATCTTCACCGTTCCCGCCCCGCAGAGGGAATCGCCGGAAGCGCTCGGGGCGGGCGCCTCGCCGCAGACCCGCAGCCCGATCCACACCTCGGTGTCCGCGTCGGGCGCGTCGTAGGTGAGGATGCCGGCGTCGGACAGCGACGCGGTTCCCATCAGCGGCGGCTCGGTGATTTCGAGCGATCCGGGGATCAGTGGCCCATCCCCCTCGGTGATCAGCTCGTTGACGTCGACGGCCAGCGTGCCGCCCCTGTCGACCTGCTGGTCGATCGAGTCGATGGTCGGCGCACCTTCCACCGCGATCGTCGTCGTGGCGAACAGCCGGCCGACGCCACACGCCAGCACCAGGTCGATCGGACCGCCCAGACCACCGAGCTCGACGCGCACGGTCAGGAGGGGGTCGCCGACGGCGAAGAAGATCTGGTCGCCGGCGCTCCCCGTGACGGGGATGTCGGCGGCGAACGGGCCCGCCGTGATGAACACCTTCTCGCCCTTCACGAGCGTGACGGATCCGTCGGGCGGGGTACCGGTGACGTCGGTCGCCGTCGTGCCGGCCCCCGAGACGAGCAACGGCAGGGTCACGTCGACGATCTCCACCGTGATCATGTCGACACCGACGAGGTCCCACAGATAGGCAAGTCCGGGATTCCCGCCATCGACCTCGAGCGACCAGTTGAACTCGACCGGCACACTGGCGCCGTCGGGCGCGACCGTGCCCGGCACGGAGCCGGTCACCTCGACGGGGATGGGAACCAACCCGACCGCACCGACCAGGACGTCGGTGGCGGCGTCCCCGCCTCGGCAGTTGGACGGGAAGACCGCGCCGCCGGCCGGAGCTGCGGCAACGGTGACCAGCGCTGCGCCGAAGACGCAGAGCACCGCCGCGGCGGCCGCGGCCCGGCGTCGAATTCCCCTCGTTCCCGAAACGGTGTCGGTCACCCGCCTACCGTAGCCCGCCGAACTTCGGGGGATTCTGATCACCCCCCGGTGGAAATCCCCCGAAGTTGAGTCCTTGCATGTCGGTCAGCCGGTGAACGTCGGCTCGCCGGTCATCGCTGGGGCCGCGGGGGCCGACTCCTGGCCGGTTGCCCCCACGGTGGGGGTCGGCGTCCCGGTCGGCGGCCGGGCCGGGGCCGGTCCGGCCGGTACGCCCGTCCCGACCGTGACCGTCACGGTGCCCGCCCCGCAGAGCGGACCGCTGAGCCCGGACTCGGCGGGCGCCTCGCCGCAGACGCGCAGACCCATCCACACCTCGTCATCCGCATCGGGCGCCTCATAGGTCAAGGTGCCCGTAACGCTCAGCGAGAGCGTTCCCTCGGCCGGCGGCTCGGTGATCTCGAGCGATCCGGGGATCAGCGGACCGTCACCCTCGGTGATCAGCTCGTTGACGTCGACCGTCAGGGTGGCGTTTCGATCCACCGCCTCGGCGATCGAATCGATGGTCGGCGCCCCTTCCACTGCGATCGTCGTCACCGCGAACAGCCGGCCGACTTCACACACCAGCACCAGTTCGATCGGACCGACCACACCAATGGTGACGACGAGGCCGAAGCTCGGGTCGCCGATTGCGAAGAAGATCTGGTCGCCCGCACTCCCCGTGATGGGAAGGTCGGCGGTGAACGGACCGCCCGTGATGAACACCTTCTCGCCCTTCACGATGGTGATGGCGCCATCGGGCGGCGTTCCGGTCACGTCGGTGGCCGTCGTGCCGGCCCCCGACACGACCACGGGAAAGGTGAGGTCGACGATCTCGATCGTGATCGTGTCGGCACCGACGCCGTCCCAGAGATAGGCAAGTTCCGGGTTCCCGCCATCGACCTCGAGCGACCAGTTGAACTCGACCGGCACACTGCCGCGGCGGCCGCGGCCCGGTGCGGTGTCGCATGATGCCCATCGTTCCCCCGGACTTTCGACCCCTCGCCACCGTAGCCCGTCGAACTTCGGGGGATTCTGACCATCCCCCGGTGAAAATCCCCCGAAGTTCAGTTCTTGGGTGTCGGTCAGCCGGTGAAGGTGGGCTGGGCGGTGACCGCCGTTGCGGCCGGAGCGGGTGATGGCGTCTGCGAGGCGGACTCGACCTGCGGCGTCGGCGTACCGGTCGGTGTCGGGTTCGGGGTGGGAGCGACGGGGACGCCCGTACCAACCGTGATCGACACCGTGCCGGCGCCGCACAGCGGACCGCTCAGTTGCGCCTCGGTCGGCGCCTCGCCCTGGGTCAGCGTGCTGATGGTGGGCGGATCCGGGAACAGACTGGTGATCGACTCGAGGATGGCGTTGATGTCCAGGTCGGCCAGGAAGTCGTCGATGGCGCTGTCCCCGGTCCCCTCGTCGGTCTCGCCCCCGTCGGTCTCACCGCCCTCACCGTCGTCGCCGTCTCCGCCCAAGCCGCTGGCGAACTCGATGATGGCGTCGAGCCAGGCCCGCGGCGGCCATCCGGTGAACTCGCCCACGACCAGATCGGCCACGTCGGTGGTGGCGAGGGTGCCGGTGTAGGTGATCGTGTAGGGGTTGCTCTGCGTGCCCACCCGATCGGCGGCGTCGGGGCCGCCGGTCACCACGACGTCATCCGCGGCCACACCCGGGGCGGTCTCGAGTTGGGCCTGGAGCTCGGCGGCCAATGGCGGCTTGAGGTCGGAGAAGACCGGGAGCAGCGGCGACTCGGCGTAGGAGACGACCTCGGTCTCCGAACCGTTGACGACGTAGCCGATGAAGAGCGGGCGTCGGTTGCCTGCGTAGGGCTCCTCGACCACCAGCTGCTGCACCTCGTCGGTTCCGGCGTTGGCCGGGACCAGTTCGATCTCCTCGCCGCAGACTCGCAGCCCGATGGACACCTCGGTGTCGGCGTCGGGTGCCTCGTAAGTGAGCATTCCGGTCTCGCTCAGTGAGGCGGTGCCTTCCGCCGGCTGTTCGCTGATCTCGAGCGATCCGGGGATCAGCGGGCTGTCACCCTCGGTGACCAGCTCGTTGACGTCGACGGTGAGCGTGCCGCCCTTGTCGACCTGCTCGTCGATCGAGTCGATCGTCGGTGCGCCTTCCACGGCGATCGTCGTGGTGGCGAACTTCCGGTTGATGTCGCAGACGAGGGCCAGATCGATGTCGCCACCCAAGGCGGCGACGTTGACCCCGAGCGTCAGGCGCGGGTTGCCGACGGTGAAGACGATCTGGTCGCCGGCGTTGCCGGTGATGGGGATGTCGGCGGTGAACGGTCCCTCTGCGATGCTGACCGACTCACCCCGGTTGATGGTGATCGACCGGTCGGCCGGCGTGCCGGTCACGTCGGTGGCGGACGTCCCGCTGCCCGAGACGAGGACGGGAAGGTTGATCCCGGTGACCTGGGCGGTGAGTGAGTTGGCGCCGACCACGGCCCAGAGCGCAGCAAACTCCGGGGCGGAGCCGTCGACCTCGAGTGACCAGCTGAAGTCGACCGCGAAGCTCCCGTCGTCGGGGGCAACGGTGCTCGGGACCGTGCCCGTCACCTCGATGGGAATGGTGAGCGATCCGCCCAGCACGCCCAGCAGCGTCTGCGTCGCGGCGTCCGCCCCGCGGCAGTTGCCCTGGAATACGGCGCTGCCGGCCGGGGCTGCGGCGCCGGTGACCAGCACCGCGCCCAGGATGGCGAGCGCTGCAGCGACGGCAGTGCCCCTCTGTCGAATGGTGTCCACGGTTCCCCCGAACAGTGTCGATCGCCCACGGCCCACCGGCGACGGCAGGACGTTCCCTCGGTCCCTTCAACGATGCCGCACCAGTACGCAGCGACGCAACCCCATCACGCTCCGTGACCGTCACGACGTTCGGCACGACGCAGCGCGCTCTCGGTCCACCACTCGACGAACTTCGGGGGATTCTGTTCACCCCTCGGACGGAATCCCCCTGAGTTCGGAAGGATCAGCTCCCGGTGAAGTTGGGGGCCCGCTTCTCGAGGAAGGCCTTGGGGCCCTCGCGGGCGTCCTTCGAGCCCATGACCTCCATGCCCAGCTCCATCTCGCGCTGGAAGGCCTCGGCCTCGGGGAGGCACTGCGCCTCGATGACCGACTTCTTCACGTTGCGCACGGCCAGCGGGCCGTTGGCCGCAATGGCCGCGCCCAGTTCCTGCGCCCTGGCCAGCGCCTGGCCGTCGGGGACGGCGTGACCGACCAGACCGATCTCGGCCGCTCGGGCGCCGCTGATGGGCTCGCCCACCAGCAGCATCTCCATCGCGACCGTGTAGGGGATCTGGCGGGGCAGGCGGATGGTCGACGCCGACATGGGGAACAGCCCGCGCTTCACCTCGGAGATGGCGATCTCGGCATGCTCGCCCGCGACCCGCACGTCGAAGGCCTGGAGGATCTCGGTGCCGCCGGCATAGCAGTAGCCCTCGACCGCGGCGATGATCGGCGTCTCGGTGACGTACTCCTTCAGGAAGCCCTTGTAGATGAGCGACAGGTCGTCGCGGATCCGGGCCTCGTACTCGTTCTGCGGTTCCTCACCGGCCAGCAGCGCGCCGACGAGACGATCCAGGTCGGCGCCGGCCGAGAAGTTGCCGCCCGCTCCGGTCACGACCGCGGCGCGGATGTCGACATCGCCGTCGATCATGTCCCAGGCGTCGGCCAGTAGGCACAACATCTCGGGGTTGAAGGCGTTCTTCTTCTCGGGGCGGTTCAGCGTGATCGTCACGACGTGACCGTCCCGCTCGATCAGGACTGCGGGTTCGCTCATACCGATCGTCTAGCAGCTGCCCGTTGCGGCGAGGAAGTTCGCCAACAGGCGGCGGCCGTGTTCGGTGAGGACCGACTCCGGATGGAACTGCACGCCGTAGAGGGGCCGGTCGGCGTGGCGCAGTCCCATGATCAGACCGTCGTCCGTGCGAGCCGTGACCTGGAGCTGATCGGGCAGCGTCGCCTCGTCCACCATCAGCGAGTGATACCGGGTGGCCACCATGGGATCGGGCAGTCCGCGGAACACGCCTTGGCCGTCGTGGTGGACCTCGGACGTCTTGCCGTGGATCACCTCGGGGGCCCGCACGACGGCGGCGCCGTAGGCCGCACCCATGCACTGGTGGCCCAGGCACACCCCCAGCAGCGGGGTGGTCGGGTCGATCGTCTCGATGAGCTCGACGCAGATGCCGGCGTCGTCGGGGCCGGCGGGTCCGGGCGACAGCACGATGCCGCGGGGTCGGGCGGAGATGATCTCATCCGCAGTCACCTCGTCGTTGCGGACGATGACCGGATCGGCGCCCAGCTCGCCCAGGTGGTGCACCAGGTTGAACGTGAAGCTGTCGTAGTTGTCCACCACCACCAGCCGACCGGGGCCGAGCGGCCCGCGGGGAGGCCAGGGGTCGCGGGCCCGATCGACCCAACCCCGGTGACGGGCCACGGTGCGGTCGACGTGGTCGGCCCAGGCCTCGGCCAGTCGACGAGTGACCGGACCGGTCGGCCACGAGCCGATGTCGACGCACGACTCTGCGGGCTGGACGCCGCGGATGGCGCTGGTGACGAAGACCTCCTCGGCGGCTTCGAGGTCGGCCCGGGTGAGTGGTGCCTCCTCGACGCTCAGGCCCAACGACGGCGCGGCTCGGAGGGCCCAGGCCCGCACCGTGCCGGGCAGGATCCGCCCGTCGGTCACCGGAGTGCGGATGGTGCGACCGGTGACGGCGAAGACGTTGCCCCAGCCAGTCTCGAGGACCTCGTCGCCGTCGGTGACGAGCGGCTCGTCGCCGTCGATGGCCGCCAGCCGATCGCGCCCGGCGACCTTGTGCGGACCGTGTCCGCCCGGGATGTCGACCGGGCGCAGCCGGGCCGGCTCATCCGCCGGCTCCGACGGCGTGGCGACGGGCTCGGTCGCCAGCCCGACCTCGGCCCGGCCAGGCACGTCCTTCGACTCGACGACGGTGACCTCGCCGGACGAATCGACTCTCTTGCTCGTCGCCCGGCCGCCACCGCGCGGCGCCACGTCGATCCGGAGCCGGTGGCGCCCCGGACTCAGTGCGCGTGCGGTCCGCTGGACCCGCTGACTCAGTTCGCCCATCCGGTGGGAAGGCGCTCCGCTGGCCCGGAGCCGGGTGAGGTGAGCGTGCAGATCGATCGCCACCCCGTCGACCACCAGGACGGTCTCGAACACCGGACCTCCGAGGGGCGAAGCCTCCTCCGCCTCGCGGGCCGCAAGGGCCTTCCGGTCGGCCAGAGCGGTGCCGGGCTCGATCTCTGCGTCCAGCGCGGCCACGAGGGGCTCGGCCTTCACCAGGCACTCGCGGTATTCCAACTCGGGATCCGAGTCGGCCACGATGCCGCCGCCGACGCCCAGCCAGACGCGGTCGTGACCGAACTCGAAGGTCCGGATGACGACGTTCGTCTCGAGGCCGGCCAGCGGGCTGCTGAACCCGATCGCTCCCGTGTAGGCCTCGCGACCGGTGGCCTCCAGTTCGTTGATCAGCTCCATGGCCCGCACCTTGGGTGCCCCGGTCACCGACCCGGGAGGGAAGCAGGCCCGCAGCACCTCGCCGTCGTCCACGCCGTCGGACAGCGTGCCCTCGACGTCGGACACCAGGTGCCACACGCCCGGGTGGGCCTCGGCCCGGGCCACGTCGGGCACCTGCACCGTGCCCGCCGCGCAGACCCGGGAAAGGTCGTTGCGCATCAGGTCGACGATCATCACGTTCTCGGCGCGGTCCTTGCCCGACGCCTCCAGCGCGACCCTGGCGGCATCGGCTTCAGTGGCGTCGGTCTCGTTCCGCCGGATCGTGCCCTTGATGGGGCTGGTCAGCACCCGCCGGCCCGAGCGGCGCAGGAAGAGCTCGGGCGACAGGCTGGCCACGGCCCGGTCCCCCATGTCGAAGAAGCCCGCAAACGGAGGTTGGAGCCGGGCCGCGGCCTGACGGAACGCGGCCAGCGGACTACCGCGGAACTCACCCTCGACCCGCAGGCAGAGGTTGGCCTGGAACAGATCGCCGGCGTGGATGTGCTGCACCAGGCGGTCCACGCGCTCGACGTGGGTGTCCGGACCCGGCGTGAGTCCGAGCTGCCCGCACGAGAACGGTCCGGGCGGACCGGGCGACTGCTCCAGGCGGAGCCGCAGCGTCCGGAAGCGCTGCTCCAGCGCGGTGGCTCGGTCGGGCGTGACCAGGGCCTCGAACCACCAGCGCCCTTCGCGGTCCAGCCGCAGCACGTGGTCGTAGAGGCCCAGCCATGACTGATCGAGCGGGATCGGCCGCGGCGGGGCGGGCGGCAGCGCCTCGATGTGGGCGCCCAGCTGGTAACCGAGGATGCCGAACCATCCGCCACCGACCGCTCCCCCGGGCGTGCCGCCGGTGAAGGTGAGGTGGGCGAACGGATCCTCGCCCGGCGGCAGGACGTGCAGCGGCGCCGACCCGACGATGGCGGCCGACCCGGCCCAGCGACCGGTGAGCGCGAAACTGTGCCCGTCCTCGGCGAGGGACGCGAGCACGTCCCCCGGCTCGGCGGCGACGGGGGCGAGCGGCTCGGACCAGAGTTCGGCCTCGGCCAGGGCCGCAGCCCGCTCGAGAATCATCCGTCGACCCTACTGAGCACTCTGGGGGTCAGGCACCCAGCGTGCTCACCCAACCTGAACCCTCTCGGGGCCAGGCACCGGGAGGGTTCACCCTCCCGCCAATCCGACTCCGACGCCGAAACCTCGGCAGATCTCCGCACCGGTGTGGGTTCACTGCCGAGATTTCGGACGGGACGAGGCGGGCTTCGGGTCGCGGTAGGTTCTGCCCATGAGTGATCCAGCTGCTCCCGGGCCCGGCGTGACGACCATCCCTGCCGTGGTGGAGCGGGCCGCCTCGCAGTTCGGTGCGGCCGAGGGCCTGGTCGATGTCGACGCCGACGGCACGACCTGCGCCTCACCTTCGCCCAGTTCGCCGAGCGAGTGACCGACGCCGGCCGGGCGCTGATCGCCGCCGGCATCCAGCCCGGCGATCGGGTCTGCATGTGGGCGCCCAACATCTGGGAGTGGGCCGTCCTGGCGCTCGGCGTGCACAGCGTGGGTGGCATCGTCGTGCCCATCAGCACCCGTCTGAAGGGCACCGAAGCGGCCGACATCCTGACCCGCACCGATTCGAAGCTGCTGTTCACGGTGACCGACTTCCTGGGCACCGACTACGCCTCGCTGCTGGACGGTGTGGACGTCGACCTGCCAGCGCTCGGGCGCGTGGTGTCCCTGCGAGGCGCGGCCGACGGCGAGCGGCAGACGGTGGCCGACTTCCTGGCGGCCGGTGAGGCGGTGGACTCCGGAGAGGTCACCGCCCGCAGCGCCGCCATCGACGGCGACGACATCGCCAACATCATGTTCACGTCGGGCACCACCGGACGGCCGAAGGGCGTGATGCTCCGGCATCAGGCAACGGTGCGGGCCTACGACGCGTGGTCGACGGTGATCGGTCTCACCGCGGGTGACCGCTACCTCATCATCAACCCGTTCTCGCACTCGTTCGGGCTCAACGCAGGCATCCTGGCGTGTCTCCTCAAGGGCGCCACGATCATCCCGCACGCGGTCTTCGACGTCCCCGCCGTGATGGAGCGGGTCCCGGTCGAGCGGGTCAGCATGCTGCCCGGCCCGCCCGCGATCTACCAGACCATCCTCAACCATCCGGACCTGGACCGGTTCGACATGTCGTCGCTGCGGCTGGCCGTGACCGGGGCCGCACCGGTGCCGGTGCCGATGATCCACGCCATGCGCGACAAGCTGGGCTTCGAGGTGATCGTCACCGGGTACGGCCTGACCGAGGCGACCGGCATCGCCACCATGTGCCGCCACGACGACCCGCCGGAGATCATCTCAGGCACCTCCGGTCGGGCCATCCCCGACGTCGAGGTTCGCATCGTCGACGACGACGGCAACGAGATGCCCACCGGCGAACCCGGCGAGATCGTGGTTCGGGGTTACAACATCATGGCCGGCTACCTCGACGACGACGAGGCCACCGCCGAGGCCATCGACGCCGACGGCTGGCTGCGCACCGGCGACATCGGCGTGATGGACGACGCCGGCAACATCGACATCACCGACCGCAAGAAGGACATGTTCATCGTCGGCGGCTTCAACGCCTACCCCGCCGAGATCGAGAACCTGATGCTGGCCCACGACGCCGTCGGCCAGGTCGCCGTGGTCGGCACCCCCGACGACCGCCTCGGAGAGGTGGGCGTGGCCTTCGTCGTGCCCGCCACCGGAGCGACGGTCGATCCCGACGAGCTCGTGGCCTGGTCGAAGGAGACCATGGCCAACTACAAGGCCCCGAGCCGCGTCGATCGTGCTCGACGAGCTCCCGATGAACGTCGCCGGCAACAAGGTCGACCGCGAGGCGCTGAAGGCGCGAGCCGCCGAGGGCTGAGGTCCCGAGTGAGCACTCCGGGTGCCTGACCCCAAGAGTGCTCACTTCACGCGAGCAAGCCGGGTGCCTGACCCCGGTCTTGCTCGATTCAACCCACCGGCGGGGGTGGCACCGTCGGGGGCCACCCGCTGCCGAGGGCCAGGTAGCCCTGCTCGGCCGACGGGCGCTCTCCCCCGCCGCGGGCGGCCAGCTGCGACGGCGATCCGTCGAACACGATCCGGCCCTCCCGCAGCACCACCAGGCGGTCGGCCAGCGCCGCCGCCTCGTCCACCAGATGCGTGCTCAGTGCGATGGTCGTGGACCGTCCCAGTTCGACCAGCACGCCGCGCAGAGACATACGCGCCTCGGGATCCAATCCCGCCATCGGCTCATCCAGCAGCAACAGGCCCGGTGATCCCAGCAGCGCCTGGGCGATCCCCAGCCGGCGGGCCATCCCCACGGACAGCGCGCCGGCCCGGGTCCGCAGCTCGGACGACAACCCGACCAGTTCGATCACCCGACCGACCTCGCGCCGCCGGGTCCGGGCATCGCCCAGTTCCTTGTGCACGGCCAGCACGTCGAGCACGTCGAACACCTTGGCCCGCGGCGGGAACGCCACCTCTTGGGGGAGGAATCCCAGCCGCCGCCTGATCTCGGTCCGAGGCTGGACCGACGCCGCATCGAGACCGTCGACGTGGATGGTCCCGTCCGACCAACGCAGCGTGGTGGCCAAGCTGCGCAACAGCGTGGTCTTGCCGGCACCGTTGGGACCCAGGAGCGCGGTGATGCCCCCGCGCAGCGAGATCGACACCCCGGTCAGCGCCGAGCGTGACCCGAACCGGTGCGACACGTCGCGAACGGCGACCGACGAAGCCGTCATGCCACCACCTCGAACCGGCGGCGACGGACCAGCGTGACCGCCACGGCCGCCGCCCCCATCACCACCAGCGTCAGCTGGGTGGCGGTGCCGAACCCCGACAGGTCGGTGCCGCCCGAGCGGCTCAGGCCAGACGACACCAGGAACCAACCGGTGGCCACGATGGCGGCCGCCGTGCGCGGCGTCACGAACGTCGTCAGGGCGAGACACACCGCCGACAGGGCGATGCTGGGTACCAGCCACATGCCTGCCGTGAGCGGACCGGGCGGAATCACCAGCGCGGTGACCGCCACGACCGGAAGCGCGATGCCCGCCACCGCCATCGTGCGGAGCGCCACCAGCCGCAGACCGCTGAGGGGCGTCGCAACCGACACCTCGTACATCGGGTCGACGACCGGGCCGTAGGCCAGCGCCACGCCGGCGACGGGGACGAGCGGCGCCAACATCAGGAACACGGTGAGGTTCTCCCGGGCGCTGTCGGGGTTGGCCGCAGCCAGCGCGAAGATCATGGCGGCCGCCGTCGCCAGGTACCAGCCGCGGCGGAGCGCGGGCGTGGAAACCAGCAGTCGGCCCACCCGTTCGGGCACACCGACGCGGCGCATGGCCCGCTCGATCAGTCCGGGCCGAGGGGCGTCCAGCTCCATCCCGATCGCCGACCAGTTGGCGGCCAGGCGGGACTCGGGCACGGTGACCGGCCCCGACCGCTCGGCCGACGCGTACAGCTCCCGATACCGGGCCACCGCGAGGGCTTCGGCGGGATCGGTCGAGCCGCTCAATGCGGGATCAACGCTCATACGAGACGCTCCTTCAGTTCTCGACGGGCTCGCATCAGCCTCGTCTTGACGGTTCCCTGCGGGATCCCCAACAGGTCCGCTGCTTCTCTCGTGGTCAGTCCGTCGATGGCGGTGGCCTGCAGCACCGCCTGCAGGTCGGCGTCCAGCCACTCGAACATCTGCGCCACCCGCCCGTGGGCGCCGCCGTCCATCACTTCCTGTTCGGCCGACGCCGTCGCCTCGGTGGGCAGCTGGTCCGCGGGCGTGGGACGGCGCTTGCGCAACTGGTCGATCAGCCGCCGGGCGGCGATGCCCCACAGCCAAGCCGCCACCTCGCCGGTTCCCCGGTAGTTGCCGGCCCCCTTGTTCCACACCGCCACGAACGTGTCCTGCACCGCAAGGTCGACGATGTCGGCGTCCGCGCAGCGCCCCATCAGGCGAGCCGTGATCCAGCCCGCATGACTCCGGTACAGCTGCTCGAGCGCCGAGCGGTCGCCGGCCGCGACGCGAGCCAGCAGGGCTCGGTCGTCGGAGGCGGCGGCACCGCTGGTCTCAGGCGTCACGGGTCGGCTGCGTCACGAGCGCTTCAGGGGGTACTTCATCTGGGCCCACCATCCGGAAGGAACGTCCTCGTTCACGCCGTACTCCGTCGGCCGGAGATCCTTCGGCATGTAGTACGACCTGAACATGATGTCCCAGACCGGCAGCAGACCGGCGTAGTTGCGGTTGATGGCCGCCGCCTCGCGGCTGTGGTGCCAGTGGTGGAACTCGGGGGTGGCGACCACCCCGTCCAGGGGACGCATCCGCCAGCGGACGTTGGCGTGGTAGAGGACGGCCCACAGCCCCTGAACGGCCGCGAACCCACCCAGCACGGTCGTGTCGAACCCCACGAGGTAGGCGGGAACGATGGCGATGGCGATGGTGGAGATGATGCCGCCCGGGTGCGAGCGGGCGCCGGCCAGCCAGTCCATGGTCCGGATCGAGTGGTGGATCTTGTGGAAGCGCCACAGGAAGCCCACCTCGTGCTGGGCCCGGTGGAGCCAGTAGCCGGCCAGGTCGCCGACGAGCAGGACCTCGAGGAACTGCAACCAGCGCGGCTGGGAGGCGACCACGTTCTCGAGGGTGGGGATGGGCGACAGCGCCGCCAGCACGATCACCAGCGGGATGATCCCGACGACGATCGTGAGCAGCGGCGTGAGGAACAGGTGCAGCAGATCGGTCCGGTATTCGTTGCGCAGGATGTCCTGCTGGTGCCGCTTGAACAGGCGCTCCAGCGGCATGTAGATCAGCACGCCCAGGACGTACAGACCGGCGGGCTCCAGGCCGGCGATGGCAGCGATCAGCATCCCGACGAAGAGGGCGATGCCCACCAGCCGCCGGCCCGCAGGGGTGAGCCGGGGACCGGGGAGCGGCCGCGCGTCGTGCGGGATGCTGACCGCAGATCGAGGAGGAGGAGGAGGGAGTGTCGTCTGCATACCCCTCTGTCGGAACGACCCGCCTCAGCGGTTCACGGCCTGCCCGGTAGCCAAACCTGAACCCTCTGGGGGTCAGGCACCGAGAGGGTTCACCACCGGCCAACTGAGCACGCTCGGTGCCTGGCCCCCAGAGTGCTCAGGGCGTGAGCTCCAGGGTGGCGGCGCGGACGCCGGCGATGATGCCCGACGGGGTGCGCTCGACCGGGCCGGCCAGCTCCATCCCGGTCACCCTCGCCAGCAGCTCCTCCAGGAAGACCGACGCCTCCAGCCGGGCCAGCGCAGCGCCGATGCAGAAGTGCACGCCGAACCCGAACGCCAGGTGCGGGTTGGGGTCGCGGCCCACGTCCAGCTGCTCGGCGTCGGCCCCGAACACGGCCTCGTCCCGATTGGCCGACGCATAGAGCATGTGGACCGGGTCGCCGGCCTCGATGGCACAGCCGGCCAGCTCGGTCGGGCCGGTCGCCGTGCGCATGAACCCCACCACCGGCGTGGTCCAGCGCAACAACTCGTCGACCGCAGTGGCCATCAGCGAGCGATCGGCCCTCAACCGGTCGAACTGCTCGGGCGCTTCGGCCAGCGCCACCAGGCCCCCGCTCAGCAGGTTGCGCGTCGTTTCGTTCCCCGCCACCAGCAGCTGGTTCAGGAACATCCAGAGCTCGTCGTCGTCGAGCGCCTGGCCGTCGATCTCGGAGACGACCAGATCGGAGATCAGATCATCCTGCGGCGCATTTCGGCGCTCGGCGATCAGCGCCATGAAGTAGCGGTGCATCTCGTCGGTCAGCTCGGCCCGGCGCTCCTCGGACCAGTCGGTGGCACCCGGGATGGTGGCCTCGGACCACTCGAAGAACCGGGGCCAGTCCTCGGCCGGAACCCCCAGGAGATCGCTGATCACCATCAGTGGGTACGGCACGGTCAACCTCCCCACGACGTCGACCGGCTCGCCCAACGGCAGCTCGTCGAACAGCGAGCGGGCCCGGGCCCGGATGGGTGCCTCCATCGCCCGGATGCGCGACGGCCGGAACGCCGGCGACACCAGCGCCCGGTACTGCGTGTGCTCGGGCGGATCGGTGTGCATCATCGTGGGGGGCGAGTCGTAGGTGATCCCGATCTCGAGCGGCAGGATGCCCCCGCCCGAGCGGAACCTCTCGGAGTCCACCGAGACCTCGTACACCTCGGCATGCCGGCTCAGGATCCAGACCCCCGGATCCTCGTGCCACACCACCGGCGCCTCCGACCGCAGGCGGGCGTAGTGCGCGAACACCCCCTCGCCGGCGTAGAAGTCGTCGGCCAGCAGAGGATCGGTCAGCTCGCGAGCCGTCGGTCGGGTCATGACCCGATGTTGTCATCCCGCCACCCCGAGGACCACGCTTGCCCCATGGACGGACACGACCTGGGCCATCCCGCCTTCGACGCCGACAACCACTACTACGAGGCACTCGACGCGTTCACCCGCCACCTCGACCCGGCCGACGGACCCCGCTGCGTCCAGTGGTGCGACATCGGTGGTCGCCAATACCACGCCGTGGGCGGTCGGATCAGCCGCGCCGTCGTGAATCCCACCTTCGACCCCGTGGCGCTGCCCGGCGCCCTGCACGACTACTTCCGCGGCAACCCCGACGGACGCTCGCCGTTGGACATGCTGGCCGAGCGCGAGCCCATCCGCCCCGCCTACCGCGACCGCGACGCCCGCCTCGAGACGATGGACGCGCAGGGCCTCGACCAGGCCTGGGTGTTTCCCACCCTGGGCATGATCTACGAGGAACTGCTCAAGCACGACCCCGAAGCGGTGGCGAAGACCTTCACGGCCTTCAACCGGTGGGTGCACGACGACTGGGGCTTTGCGTACCGGGACCGGATCTTCGCCGCGCCCTACCTGTCGCTCTGCGACGTCTCGTGGGCGCGGTCCGAGCTGCAGTGGGCGCTCGACCAGGGTGCCCGCACCATCGTGATGCGCCCCGCCGCTGCCTGGACCGACGGCGGCGTGCTCCCACCGACCGATCCGTCGTTCGATCCCTTCTGGGCCCAGGTGAACGAAGCCGGCATCACCGTCGTGATCCACGCCGGCGACAGCGGGCACTCCAGCAACGGGTATGCCGACGACTCGTTCTCGTCCAGCTTCTCGGGCGGCACCTTCCGGCCGACCATCAAGTTCTTCGCCATCGAACGCGCTGCGTACGACTTCCTCATGACGCTGACGCTCGACAAGATGTTCGACCGCTTCCCCAACCTGCGGATCGCGTCGGTCGAGAACGGCTCGGAGTTCCTCCCCGACCTGTTCCGCAAGCTCGGTTCGATGCAGCGCAAGCTGCCCGGCTGGTTCGACGAGGACCCGTCCGACACGTTCCGACGCCACGTCTGGATCAACCCGTTCTGGGAGGACGACGCCCAGGAGATCGTCGACCTCATGGGCGCCGACCGGGTCATCTTCGGGTCGGACTGGCCCCACATCGAGGGCATGCCCAGCCCGCTGGACTACGCGGTCGAGCTCAAGGAGCTCAGCGACACCGATCGCCGTTTGATCCTCAACGACAACACCGCAGACCTCACCCGGCGGCAGCCGGCCGGGTGATCCATCGAGGTCGATCATGACACCGCCCGTGGTGCTCACCATCGCCGGCGTGGATCCGTCGGGAGGTGCCGGCCTGGCCGCCGACCTGGCCACCTTCTCGGCCCTGGGCACCCACGGCACCTGTGCGGTGACCGCGCTCACCGCACAGAACACCACCGGCGTCCATGCGATGTCGGCGACCGACCCGGCGTTCGTCGACGCTCAGTTGACCGCGGTGCTGGACGACCTTCCCGTGGCCGCCGTGAAGACCGGCTTCCTCGGCCGCGAGCCGGTCATTGGCGCGGTGCTTCGGTGGGCCGCCGACGGTCGACTCCCCAACCTGGTGGTCGACCCCGTCCTGGTGGCCACCGATGGTGCGCGGCTGATGGATGCGGCGGCCGAGGCCGCCTACCGGGAGTTGCTCGGTCACGCCCGCGTGGCCACGCCGAACCTGCCCGAGGCGGCCGTGCTGCTCGGCACGGAGCTCGTCACGATGGACGACGTGGCGGCCCAGGCCGACCGACTCGCCGCGCTCGGACCCGAGGTCGTCGTGGTGACCGGCGGCCAGCTGAGCGGCGACGCGATCGACGTCGTGGTGACCTCGGAGGGGGTCGAGCCCATGGCGGCCGACCGCCTGGACACGACCAACGTCCACGGCTCGGGCTGCACCTTCGCCGCTGCGACAGCGGCTCGGTTGGCCCAGGGCGACGACCCCCTCGCCGCCGTGCGTGCCGCGAAGGAGTTCGTCCACCGCCGCCTCACCACTTCGGCGGAATGGAAGCTGGGCGCCGGCCCCAGCGGGCCGGTCGCCCACCTCTGCACACCGAAGGACGGGGTCAGACCCTGAGAAGGACGGGGTCAGACCCCGAACTCGCGGCCGTCAAGCCCGGAACTGGGCCTGGTGGCCGCAAGATCGTCGGAGTTGAGCGCCGAGATCGCTACTCGGCGGGGGCTTCGGTGTCGGCTTCTGCGCTCACTTCGGCCGCACCGTCGGTGGCCTCGGCTTCGGCGGCGCCGGCTGACGCCGACGTTCCGGGAGCAATCTGCTCCATCGACCCGATGATGCGATCCATCCCCTGCTGGCCCGACGTGCGCGAGGCGACGTTGCCATCGGCATCGACAAAGACCCAGAACGGCGTCCCGGCCATGCCGTAGGCCACCGACACGGTCCCCTGGTCGTCATCCCGCATCACCGGGAACGGCCAGCCCTCGTCCTCGAGCCAGGTGGACACCGGGAAGTTGCCCCGGACCGAGTCGACCGACGTCGAGACGCTCACCACGTCGACGCCCTCGGGAAAGGTGCCGCCGCCGTCGAGGTAGCTCGTCATCTCGGCTACCTCGGCCTGGCAGTGCGAGCACCAGTGGGCCAGGAACACGATGGCCTTGGGCGTACCGTCGGCGGTGATCTGCACGTCGCCGTCGTCGAAGTCGGTGCCGAACGACTCGGGGATGGGCGCACCCACCGCTGCGTCGCCCGCCTCGTTGGCGAACGGCGGCAGCGCCGAACCGGCCACCTCGACCGGGGCGGTCTGGTCGCCGCCGTCCTCGCTGCCGGACACCGACACGATGATGAGGGTCAGCACCGCCAGGAGTGCAACGCCTCCGAGCACGTACGGGATCAGGTTGCGACCCCCGCTGGTTGAGCTCATGAACCGGTCCTTTCGGGTTCGTCGGCGCCCTCGGCGAGGGTATCGCCCCCTCGCCAGGTTGCGGCCAGCAGGACGCCGATGAGGAGGAACCCACTGCCGGCCATGAACGGGATGGTGATGAAGTCGAAGGTCTCGACGTAGGCCGAGGAGCACGGTGCCGTCGGATCACAGCTGCCCCCCTCGGACAGCGACGGGACCCGTTGCACGAGGTAGTGGTAGACCGCGATACCCAACCCGATCACCGGGAACGCGATCATGTAGATCCTGATCCCGAAATCGCGCCGGAACGCCGCGATGGGCAACACGATGGCCATCGGATACATGAAGATCCGCTGGAACCAGCACAGGCGGCACGGGACGAAGCCCGCGATCTCGCTGTAGTACAGCGACCCGAGCGTTGCGGTGATCGCCACCAGCGATGCCAGCGGCAGGGCGGTCTGTTTGACCGACGCCGCCGCGCTCCCGCCCATGACGACCGCGATGATCACGCCCACGGCGCCGACCAATGCGGCCAGGGCGAGCAGGGCGAGGAACGTCGAAACGTCGGTGACAGACACGGTGCGAGGGGATCCGAACGGGGCGAACAGGTGGTTTTCGAGTATCGCAGACCCGTCCGTCCCGAACGTGTCAGCGAGTCCGGCGCGTCCTACGAACGCAAGGGAACGACGACCCGAACGAGGTGCTGCTCCATGCTGGCCACCTGGGACACGCCGGCGTCGAACACCGGGTTCTCCAGCTCGGAGATCATGTAGGTCACGTCCGCACCCCGCTCGTATCCGGTGGGGCGACCGTCGGTGTAGATGTCCACGTCATGACCATCGGCAGGTCGGCGTGCGTTCCTGAGTGATTCTCTCCGTCGTCAGTTCGGCGACCACGCCACCCACGAACCGGTCGCGACCTTGGTGGCCCGGTCCGAGGTGGCGTCGGCGACCCAGATCCCGTCCTCGCCGTCGATGCGACCGGGAAACGCATAGCCCGACCCGTCGGGGGCCCAGAGCGACATGCTCCGCTGATACTGGTCGAAGAACGCGAGGACCTCCCGTGCGAAGCTCGCGCCCAACTGGAAGGTGGGTCCGTCGACGAGCTCCTCGCCGTTCCAGACGCGCCAACGCACCTCGCCGCCACCCTCACCGTCCTCCAGCACCAACAGCCGGTCACCCACGGGGCTCCAGAAGAAGGCCAATGCGTCCCGCAGACTCACGACGGCGACCTCGCCGGTCTCGATATCGAGCACCAACAAGGTGTTCGTCGGCAGTGGTTCCTGCGCCGGCAGGGACGCTTCGATCACGTCCCCCGTTCCCTCGTCGTCGGGCTCGAACGACTGCAGCGCCACCTTCGTGCCCGCAGGGTTGACCGAGAGGGTCACGACACCCTCGACCGCCGCCAGGACCTCGACCTCGCCGTCCACGGCGAGCCGAATGAGCGCCTGTTGCCCCGCCTCGGCGCCGACCGCGACGAGGCCGTCGTCGGTCCAGTCCGGGACCCGGAACGCCCCCGGGGCGACGCCCAACGAGGAGATGTCTCCATCGGCACCGACCACATCGAGGCGGTTGGTCCCCACGTGAGCGGCGAGGCGATCGCCCTCGGGATCCCACGACAGCCAGTAGGGAGCCCCCTGGTCGAGCTCGACGGCCTCGGGTTCGGACGCGGCGAGCTCGACGAGATCCAGTGCGACGGCGTCCGAACCGTTGCGTAGTGCGCCCACCCGCTCACCGCCGGGCGACCACGACAGGTAGAACGCCGGGCTCAGGAGCGAGGCCCGCCGCACGCCGGCCCCATCGGCATCGGTCACGACCAGCTCGGACCGGGTCGACTGCGTGGCATAGGCCACGCGGGTGGCGTCGGGGGACCAGATCGGCTGGAACGGCGCCTCGGCCGCGTCGGCCAGCACGATGGCGTCGGACCCGTCCGGGTCCATGGCAACGGCCTGCCCCTCGCCGTCGACGACCACCAGACGACCGACCTCCGGGAGCGCCGGGTCCGGCCCGTCGGCGAGCGCGTCGGCCGGCGTGTCCGCCACCGTCGTCGTCGACCCCGCCGAGGACGCCGATCCCTCGGCTGACTCCTCGCCCGAGCCGGCCGTGCAGGCTGCGGCGACCACGAGCAGCGCGCCCAACGGGATCATCCATCTGCGCACGTCGAGCCTCTCTCCCGGGTGCGGGGAGCCTACCGACGGGTCATCGCGATTCCGGGTCCCCGTGGCCCCGGGGTCCGGACGCGGCGCGATGCGAGGACCACCCCGGCGCCCACGAGCACCACACCCGCAACGAGCGAGACGGTCGCCGCTTCGTCGAGGACGACGACGGCGAGCGTGGCGGCCACCGCCGGCTCGAGAAGGGTCACGACCACGACCATGCTCAACCGGAGCTCGCGCAGACCGAACCCCCACAGGGCGTAGGCCAACGCCAGTGTGGCCAGGCCGAGGTAGGCGATCGTCGAGACCGATCCCCCGGATGCGAACGCTTCGGACCCGTTCACCAGGGCCACGGGAAGGATCAGCACCGCGCCGACCGCGAAGACCGAGGTCATCGCGGTCACCAACGGCCGGTCCGCCATCAGTCGTTGGGCGGCGAACCCGTACAGCGGGAACGAGGCTCCGGCCGCAACGGCGAGCGCGAGACCGCCCACATCGACATCGTCGCCGCCACCCGACAGCACGGCGACACCCACCAGGGCGATCGCCGCACCCAGAAACCACTGGAGGGTCGGACGATGCCGGTTCGCCACCGCATCGATGATGCCGGCGACCGCAGGACCGACACCGATGGTGACCAGCGTGCCGATGGCGACACCGGTCCGGTCGACCGCCTCGAAGAAGGTGAGCTGGTAGGCCGCGACGGCCACGCCACCGAGCACCGTCGTGCCGAACCGTGCTCCGTATCGCCACGGCGCCTCGCCTCGGACCACCGTCACCACGAGCAGAGCGACACCGCCCACCACCGACCGCCAGGCGCCGGCGGTGACCGGCGACAGATCGTCCGGGCCGAGCGCCGCCGCGGTTCCCGTCGTGCCGAAGAGGGCGGCCGCAGCGGCAACGGCCAGCATCGCCGCGCCAACCGAACCGCGGCGATCCGAAGTCACGGGTCATTTTCGTCACGTTCGGCGGCTACGCTCGCCCACGTATCAGAGACCGATCACCCGGCTGATCCGGTGTGACAAGGAGAACCATGGCCGTCGAACTTCCCGCCCTTCCCTACGCCGACAACGCGCTCGATCCCCACATCTCCGAGCGCACCATCAGCTTCCACTACGGCAAGCACCACGCTGCGTACGTGAACAACCTCAACGGCATGATCGACGGCACCGAGCACGCTGACGCCTCACTCGAGGACATCATCGCGGCAGCGCCTGCGGGCGGCATGTTCAACAACGCCGCGCAGGTCTGGAACCACACCTTCTACTGGAACAGCATGAGCCCCTCGGGCGGCGGCGACCCCTCCGGTGATCTCGCCGGAGCCATCGACGCCAGCTTCGGCGGCGCCGACGCCTTCAAGGAGCAGTTCGCCACGAGCGCCAAGACCAACTTCGGCTCGGGCTGGACCTGGCTGGTCAAGGACGGCGATGGCCTGGCCATCATGAACACCGACGACGCCGACACTCCGCTGAAGCACGGCAAGACCGCCGTGTTGACCGTCGACGTGTGGGAGCACGCCTACTACCTCGACTACCAGAACGCCCGTCCCGCCTACGTCGAGACCTTCGTCGAGAAGCTGCTCAACTGGGAGTTTGCGGCCCAGAACTTCGCTGGCTAACTGCGGGGTCCCGGGCGCCCCTCGGGCGCCTTGGGAGTTCGGGCGCCCTCCGGGCGCCTTGGGAGTTCGGCTGCGCCGAACTCCTAACTGCGGGGTACCGCCAAGGACCGTTTCAGGAACTCCACCTGGAGCAGGAGCAGGTTCTCGGCCACCGACTCCTGCGGGGTCATGTGCGTCACCCCTGACAGGGGGAGGACCTCGTGGGGTCGCCCGGCTTCGAGGAGGGCGCGCGACAACTGCAAGGTGTGCGCGGCCACGACGTTGTCGTCGGCCAACCCGTGGATCAGCATCAGCGGCCGGGTCAGATCAGACGCCAGCGGAAGCAGGCTGGTCGTGTCGTATTGCTCGGGCACCTCGTCGGGGTGGCCGAGGTAGCGCTCGGTGTAATGGGTGTCGTACAGGCGCCACTCGGTGACGGGTGCGCCGGCGACCGCAGCGTGGAACACGTCGGGCCGCCGCAACACGGCCAGCGCCGCGAGGTAGCCGCCGAAGGACCAACCCCGGATGGCCACCCGGCTCAGGTCGAGTCGGTCGTCGCGTTCCGCCACGGCGTGAAGTGCGTCGATCTGATCGTCCAGCGGCGGGCCGGCCAGGTCGCCGAGGACCTCGCGCTCCCACGCCGGGCCGCGCATCGGGGTGCCCCTCCCGTCGGCCACGATCACGACGAACCCCTGGTCGGCCAACCACTGCGACGGTCCGAACGCGGCGCGGGCCGCCTGGACCCGGAGCGCGTGGGGGCCGCCGTAGGGATCGAGCAGCACCGGCAGGGGCCCCTCGGGGTCCCCGGCTGGATGCAGCACCGCAACCCGGAGGTCGCGCCGGCCCACCACCTCGAACCGGGGGCGGGGAGAGATCACCGGGGTCTCGGCGTGCGACGCGATGGGAACCGGCTCGGCCCCTCCGGCCGGACGCACCTCGACCATGGTCCCACTGCGATCCAGTGTCGACGACACGACCACCACGGCGCGCGAACCGGCGACCGCCCGGTGGATTCCCGGGGACTCGGTGAGCGGGCGGACGGCGACGTCGGCGACGGCCAGCTCGAACACGTGGAGCTCGGTCGGGTCCGCCGCGGCCAGGAACCGGACCGTGTCGGCGTCGGCGGACACCACCGACTGGACCTGGAGGTGGTCGGGGGTCACCGCCTGCCCGTCGAGGCAGAGGCGCCGGGCCGATCCGCGATCGTCGACCGTCACCAGCCGCCCGCCGGCCCAGGCCGGAGCCCCGGCCACCAGCTCGACCCAGTCGTCGCGCTGCTGCCGGAGCCGCGGGGTGGTCGCCCCCGTGGCGGGGTCGACGTCCATGATCACGACCGTTCGTTGATCGCGGGACTGGACGGCGATGACCGGATCGTGGCCGTCGGCCCACGCCACGCGGGCCAGGTACTCGAATCCCGGACGATCCCACGAGACCTCGATCCGGCCGCCGTCGAGGTCGACGAGCCACAACGTCACCTCGGCGTTGTTCGAACCCGCCGCGGGGTAGCGAATGGTGGTCGGCACCTGGTCGGGCGCGACCGGCGCGGCGATGTGCCACCGATCGACCGGACCGGTGTCGCTTCTCGTCACGAGGAGCTGGTGACCGGTGGGCGACCACCAGAATCCGCGGAGCCGGCCCATCTCCTCGGCGGCGACGAACTCGGCCAGGCCCCAGCTCACGGAGTCGGCCTCGGGCTCGCCACACAGGCGGTGAGGATCGGAGCCGTCCGGCTCCGCCACCCAGAGCGCGTCGTCCCGTACGAACGCGATCCGATGGCCGATCGGGTCGAATCTCGGGTCGAACGCTCGGTCCGAACCCGGCACGAGGGCGGGCGTGGGGTCGCCGACCAGATCCACGACGTACACCTGACCCGCCAGCGCAAACGTTGCGCTCCAGAGATCGCGGTCGGTGGCGTACACGGTGATGCCGCCTCCGGACTCGCGAAGCCGCTCGCGCCGGGCCCGCTCCTCGTCCGGAAGGTCGCGGTCGTCGGCGCCGAGCGCCACCGGATCCGCAATCAGTCGTTCGGTCCCGGTCGCCACGTCGAGCACCCACAGGCAGTTGGCCGGATCGTCTCCGTCCCGCGACCGGAGGAACACGACGCGGGCATCGTCGGGGGACACGGAGAACGAACGCGGTGCGCCCAGCGTGAACCGCCGGGTGCGCGCCTGCTGTCGGGGAAACGAGTCGCGGGTCACCGAACCGAGCCTACGGCGGTAACCCGCGCTCGGCCGCATCAGCGCCGCGCTCCACCCGCCGGCGCCGTCGATCACATCGCCTTGCGGATGATCTTCTCCTTCAGGTTGGTGTACGGCGGGTACAGCAACTTCGGATCGGGCCGGGTGGGCTTGGTCATCACCGTCTTGCGATGGCTGAACGCGTCGAACCCCGCCTTGCCGTGGTAGGCGCCCATCCCGCTGGGGCCCACCCCGCCGAACGGCACCGTGCTCGGGGTGATGTGCAGCATGGTGTGGTTGACGCACACGCCGCCCGAGCTGGTCTCGCTCTGCACCCGCTCGGCCGCGGCGTCCGACTCGGAGAACAGGTACATCGCCAGTGGCTTGGGCCACGCGTTGATGAAGTCGAGCGCCTCGCTGAGATGGTCGACGGCGATGATCGGCAGCGCCGGTCCGAAGATCTCCTCCTGCATGATCGGCGCGTCGAGGTCGGGATCGACGATCAGGGTGGGCGCCAGGTACCGATCGGCGTCGTCGCTCTCACCACCGACCACCACGGTGCCGCCCGAGGATTCGATCAGCCCCTTCAGCCGCTGGAGGTGCCGGTCGCTGACGATCCGGGACAGGCTGTCGCTGGTCCGGGGCGTGGCGCCGTAGAACTCGCGCAGCGTGTCCGCCATCTTGTCGACGAGCGCGTCCTGGACGGACCGCTCGACCAGGACGTAGTCGGGAGCGATGCAGGTCTGACCCACGTTCAGGAACTTGCCCCACATGATGCGGTTGGCGGCCACGTCCAGATCGGCGTCGGCGGTGACGATGGTGGGACTCTTGCCCCCCAGCTCGAGCACGACGGGAGTGAGGTGCTTGGCCGCTGCTTCCATGACCACGCCACCGACGCGGGTGCTGCCGGTGAAGAAGATGTGATCGAACTTCTGCTCGAGGAGGGCGGTGGTCTCCGGGACCGCTCCCTCGACGATGACGATGGCATCGTCGTCGACGTACTGCGGCACCAGGCGGGCCATGGCGGCGGAGCAGGCCGGGGAGAGCTCGCTGGGCTTGCCCACGACGGCGTTGCCGGCTGCGATGGCGGCGGCCATGGGAGTGATCAGCAAATGGACGGGATAGTTCCAGGGCGCGATGACGAAGGCGACCCCGAGCGGCTCGGACACGACGCGGGCCTTGCCGGGCAGGGAGGTGAGCGGCAGGCGCCGTTTCTCGGGCTTCGCCCACGAGTCGAGGTGCTTCAGCAGGTACTTGATCTCGTTCACGGTGATCCCGAGGTCAGCGGCGTGCGCCTCGATCGGCGGCCGCCCGAGATCCTCGGCCAATGCCCGCTCCAACTCGCCCGCATGCTCCTCGAACATCCGGATGAGACCCCGGAGCTGCGCCTTGCGCCAGTCGATGGCTTTGGTGCGACCGGACGTGAACGTCGAGCGGAGCGAGTCGACCAGCTCCTCGTACGCGGCTGCAGTGTCGGTGGTGGCGTCGGTATCGGTCATGGGGCCTCCCCTGCCTGAGAACGCCCTCACGGTATCCCCATCGGCGAGGTCGCCGCTTCCCTGGTGGCGGTAGCGTCGGCGTCGTGAGTCCCCGGACCATCGCGGTACCCGAAGCCACCGACCTGAAGCGCACCGTCGGCGGCCTGAAGGAGATGGCCCGGGTCCCGTCACCCGCCGAGGCCTGGTGGGTGTCGAGGACACCGGACGGTCCCGGCACCCTCCGGCTCCGCCGCGTCGCGCCGGACCGGATCGAAACCGAGGCGTGGGGTCCCGGGGGACCATGGATGCAGGACCGCAGTGGACGGGTCGTCGGCGCCGAGGACGACACCGAGGGGTTCGAACCGCACCATGACGTGATGGCGAAGGTCGTCCGGCAGCGCGGCGTGCACCGGTTCGGGCGTACCGATCGGATCTTCGACGCACTGATCCCGGCGGTCCTCGGCCAGAAGGTGCAGACCCAGATGGCTCGCCGATCGTGGCAGGGCATCCTCCGCCGCTTCGGGGAACCGGCACCCGGACCGATCGACCTCCGGATCCACCCACCGCCCGAACGGTTCGCCGAACTGGGGTATACCGCCTTCCACGGTGTGGGGGTGGAGCGCCGGCGGGCCACGGTGATCCTCCGAGCGGCCACACTGGCCGACCGACTGGAGCGAGCCGCCGAAGGCGACGACCGTTCCACCGCGTCAGCCCGTGTCGATCAGCTCCTGCGGTCGATCCCCGGCATCGGCGTGTGGACGTCGTCGTTCGTGCGCACCATGGCCATGGGCGACGCCGACGCCGTGCTGGTCGGTGACTTCCACCTCCCGCACACCGTGTCGTGGGCGCTGGCCGGTGAGCCGCGAGGGACCGACGAGCGCATGCTCGAGCTCCTCGAGCCCTACGCCGGCCACCGGGCCCGGGCCCAGCGCATGCTCAAGTCGGGCGGCATCCGAGCCCCCCGCTACGGCCCCAGACTGGCCTTCCACCCCATCGACAATCTCTGATCTCGTGAACTTTTGGGCGCTCCCTCAGTCACGAGAGTTCAGGAGTTCGACGTGGTGCACCGGTCGAGGTAGTCGAGGAGCAGCACCTTGTGATCCGGATGCACCTTCTCGGCGGCCAGGTCGTCGGGCAGGGCCATGAGATGGGCGTGGAGCGCCGCCGACGCCTCCGGGCGCGCCGCAAAGACCGAGACCGGGGCCAGCCGGGTGCGAATCGTGAAGATCAAAAGGTCGTCGTCCAGCGCGTGCAGGGTCTGGTGCTCGCTGCGCAGCCACAACTTCGGCGGGTCCTGGTCGCTGAGATCGCGGGGATGCCGGGGGCGTCGCGGCGCCCAGCGCACCGGTCGATCGTGGAGGAACCAGTTGGTCCTGGCCCAGATGTCACCCGGTTCGATCCGGGCCATGAACTGCTCGGCCCGGGCCGCCATCCGGCTCCCGTCGTCGGGAACCGGCCGGTGGATGGCCGCGGTCGAGCGCCCGACCCGGGCCCGCACATCCCACCGACTCGGGAACCACACCGCTCCGGCGACCAGCGCGTGCGCCCCGCCGTGGCGCTCCATCACGCAGACGTCGTCGACCACCCCTGCGGCCGCGGCCACGAACCGTTCGTCGGGGGCGAAGCGAGACAGCGTCTCGGTGTCGACGGTGGCAGCCGACTCCCGATGCGGCTCCAGGACCGCCGCCACCCGATCCAGCGAGTCGGAGCCGGCGGCATCGGTCACCACCACCCGCTCCGGGACCCACCGGAGCAGCCGGAGCTTGGCCCGGAGGACCGATTCGGCCGCCTCCGAGGCGGGCAGCCAGTCCGACGCCCTTACCCGCTGCAGACCCATCCGGTGCCAGGGCGGCCGGGTCGGGAACGTCAGCTCGTCGAGGAGTTCCGGTCCACAGCGCACCCGACCATCCTGACGGGCCGCCAACCGATCCGGAAACACGGTCGGCTCAGGTCTCCGGCCTTGCCGCCGATAGAGAGCCAGCACCATCCGACCAGCCGCTCCCGGCAGCTCCCACCATGGCCCTCCCACAGACCACCAGCGCTCCGGCACACGCCGCGTCCACCGATCCCATCGAGCGCGACGCCGACGAGCACACCACTCCGCTGGCGATGCTCCCATCGCTGCCCCGGCACACGATCGCGCTGGCCACGATCGCCGCCACCGTCGGGGCCATGATCGGCTACGACCTCTTCCTTCTCGGATGGGGCAGCGCGCTCGATCGGTGCCGGTTGTGGCGCTGCGATCGGCAGCCTCATGGGCGTGGGGGTCACCGCCGCGACGCACCGACGCTCGGGGCTGCTGGCCGACGAGTTCCCCGCGGGCACATGCTCCTCGTCGTGACGGAGGACACGCTCGACGTCCACGAGCGGTCGATCATCACCGGCCGAGCCGGCCACCGGCTGCGACGGTACGGCCGCCACCAACTGACGGCGGTCGGCTTCCAGAAGCAGCTCCTCACCACCGTGGTGGCCATCCGGTTCAGCGACGGTTCGACGCTGCACCAGGACTCCGCCCGGTGGGCCAAGGTCGAGGACTTCGTCGACGTCCTGACCCGCTGACCGCGCGGCGCCACGTCGCCAGGAGCCGAGCCTCGCACCCGAGTCGCTCGGGCGTCCAGCGGTGGAGCAGACTCGTCGCGTGGAACTCGACGTCATGTCCATGGCCATGCCGCTGCGCCCGATGCAGGACGTGGCTCGTCGAGCTGAAGCCGCCGGGTTCGGGACGCTGTGGCTCACCGAAAGTGGTCGGACCGCCTACCTGTCGTGCACCGCCGCCGCCCTGGCCACCGAGACCATCGGCATCGGCACCGCCATCGCCGTCGCCTTTCCCCGCAGCCCCATGATCACGGCCAAGGTCGCCTGGGAGCTGGCCGAGACCACCGGTGGTCGCTTCGTTCTGGGCCTCGGCAGCCAGGTTCGCGCCCACATCGAACGCCGATACTCATCGGCCTACGCGCCGCCGGGACCTCGCCTGCGCGAGTACGTGCAGGCCCTCCACCGCATCTTCGCCGCGTTCCGGGGCGACGAGCATCTGCAGTTCGAGGGTGAGCACTACCAGTTCTCGCTGCTTCCCCGCGAGTGGTCCCCCGGGCCGATCGACGTGCCCGATCCCCCGATCTACGTCTCCGCGGTCCGTCCCTGGATGACCCGGATGGCCGGCGAGCTGTGCGACGGCGTCCACGTCCACCCGTTCCACTCACCGCGGTACGTCACCGACGTGATGCGACCCGAGCTCGAGGCGGGCGCGGCGAAGAGCGGCCGAACGCTCGACGACCTCACGCTCGTCTGCCCGGTCATGACCGCCGTGGGCGACACCGACGAGGAGCAGGCCGCCAACCGCGAACACGCTCGGTTCATGATCGCCTTCTACGGATCCACCCGGACCTACTCGTCCATCTTCGAGATCCACGGGTTCGAGGGCCTGTCCGAACAGCTCCACGCCCGCCAGCGAGAGGGCGACTTCGCCGGTATGGCCGAGCTGGTCACCGACGACGTGCTCGACCACTACATCGTCTCCGGGACCTGGAGTGAGATGGGACCTCGCCTGGTCGACCGCTACCGGGACATCGCGCCGAACGTGAGGGTCATGACCTACACCGCAGCACACCAGTATCAGAACGACCCCGACGTCTACGACCGATGGGCCGACGTCGCCGCCGCGATGAGGTCGCCCGGACCCCGCACGTAGGCGTCTCTCACGGGATATGGATGCGAAAACCCACGCCTGGTGTGGGTTTTCGCATCCATATCCAGCTGGCTCTCAGCGCGTCACGAGCCCGATCGTCCACCGCCATCGGTGGACCCCGGCGGGCACGAGATACTGCGGCAACGTGTCCGGTCCACAGGATCCGGTGCCCAGGCCGCGCACGAGATGGTCGACGTGGACCGACACCTCGGCCCTCCGATGCAGCTGGGCCGTCGTCGCGGCCTCGGTCAGGTCGGCCGCGGTGAAGTGGGAGGCCGTGAACGAGAACGGCGTGTGGCCGGTCACGGCCATGCGGGTTCCGCCGGCCGGCCCGAACCGCACCCAGCGGGTTCCGACGTGCCCGCCGTGTTCCTGCGGCACGACGTACGGCACGAACTCCTCGTCCGCAGTACTCCGCCACCGGCCGACGACGGCGCCGGACCGGCGATCGGGATAGGTCTCGTGCGGCCCCGGTCCGAACCACTCGATCGGGGCCAGATGGGGCGCCAGCATGAAGGTCATGCCCATCCGTGGCAGGTCGTCGAGGTGGTCGGGGACCGTGACGGTCTCGTCGAAGGTCATCGACCGGTCGGCACGGATCGTCAGGCGCCGGCGGTGGTCGATCTCGTGACCGGCTCCGGTCCGGAGTCGATGGCGGGCGTCGACTTCGACCGCTTCGTCGTCCCGCAACCGCACCGTCGCTTCCCGATCGGTCGCCTCGATCCGGTCCAGCCCCCAGGCCAACCATCGCGGTAGGCGCCGAACCCAGGTGCGGTCCAGCCCACCTTGACGCCGTCGTTCTCCGTGGGCGCCCGCCACAGACTCAGCTGCGGATCGCCGAGCAACCACTGCATCCCGTCGACGCTCAGTCCATCGATCGCGCCGGCCTCGAGGAATCGACGACGACCGCGGCCCGACCGGCGGCGATGCGCAGCCGGTCGTCGTCCACGGCCTCCACGTCGAGACGCCGGGGCCGGGTCCGACCGGCCGAGACGACCGCCGCCCGAGGGCCGGGCTTCAGCACCACCTGATCGACGCCGACGACGTGGCCACGCGGGGCCCAGGCGCAGGCGCGGCGGGTGCGGAGCCGGACGGTCAGGTGGACCTCGCTGGGCGCCGGCGGCACCGGTCGGCCCAGCTCGATCGCAACCGATCCGGTCGCACCGGGGGCCATCTCCGGTGGATCGAAGGACCCCGACGCCACCCGGCGTCCATCGGCCGTCAGCTCCCATGCGGCGACCAGGTCGTTCAATCCGGAGAACCAACGCCGGTTGGTCACCCCGAGCGTCACCCGCTGGGCCCGCCGGCGCACGAGGCTCACCACGGCCGGCCGACCCACCCATGCCACCTCGGCCATCGCCGGGTGGGGCACGCCGTCGGGTCCCACGAGCCCGTTGATGTTGAAGTCGGCGTCGTTGGGTTCGTCGCCGAAGTGGCCGCCGTAGCCGAAGAACCAGCGGCCGGCGTCGTCCTGCGTGAGCAGGCCCTGGTCCTTCCAGTCCCAGATGAACCCGCCCTGGAGGCCGGGTGTCGACCTGGATCGCGTCCCAGTAGTCGGCCAACGATCCGTTGCTGTTGCCCATGGCGTGGGAGTACTCGCACATGATGAGCGGCCGCGGGTCGTCGGACGACTCGGCCCATCCGGTGATCTGGTCGATCGACGGATACATCGGACACACGATGTCGGTGACAACGTCGCCCACCCCCGCAGTGGCGGGCTTCGGCGCACCGCCGGCGAACGCGAACATGAACGGCGCCTCGTACTGGACGAAGCGGGACGGATCATGCTGGCGCACCCAGCCCGCCGCGGCTCCGTGCGCTGCCCCGTACCCGGCTTCGTTCGCCGAGGGACCAGCCGATGATGCAGGCGTGGTTCCGGTCCCGCAGCACCATCCGCCGCACCCGGTCGATGATCGGCCAGGTCGTAGCGCCGGTCGTGACACAGGCTCTCCTGCCGGCCATGGGACTCGACGTTGGCCTCGTCGATCACGTAGAGCCCCAGCTCGTCGCACAGGTCGTAGAGGACCGGATCGTTGGGGTAGTGCGCCGTCCGGACCGCATTGAGGTTGTGCGCCTTCATCGTCACCAGGTCGTCGCGGATGTCGGCCAGGGTGACGGCCTTGCCCCGCTCGGGGTGGTGATCGTGACGGTTGACGCCGTGGATCAGCACCGGGGCGCCGTTGATCAGCAGCTCTCGGTCGCGGACCTCGACCGACCGGAACCCGATCGGCTGGTGCACCACCTCGACCAGCCGCACCGTCGGGGTCGACCAGCGACACCAGCAACCGGTACCGGGTCGGCGACTCGTGTGACCAGGGCGCACCTCCTCGACCTCGGACCCTGAAGCCGGGCGACGGAGCCGCGGTAGACGAAGGAGGAGACCATGTCGGCCAAGCGTGAGGAGCCGTCGCGGACCCCGACGTCGGCCGTCGCCTCGAACAGCGGCCGCGTCGATCGATCCCACCCCTCGACCCGGGTGGCTGACCGTCCATCCGGCCTGCGGATCGCCGGCCACGTCCACGTCGGCCTCGATCGCGAGCGTGCCGGTCTGCACCGGGGCCAGGGGGTCCGGGCCGAGCCAGCCCGGCGGTGACCGAGACCGACCCAGCGCCGGTCGGCCCTGGGATCGCAGATACACCTCGCGGTGCAGCCCGGCCATCCACCAGTGATCCTGGTCCTCGATCCAGCTGGCGTCGGACCAACGGACGACCTGCAGGCCGACGACGTTCCGGCCAGCACGGAGCCAGGGACCGATGTCGAACTCGCTGGGCAGCCGCGAGTCCTTGCCCAAGCCCGACGAAGCCTGCCGTTGACCCACACGGAGACGACCGACTCGGCGCCGCCCACGTGGAGGATCGTGCGCCGTCCGGCCCAGCCTTGCGGCACCCGGAACGTGCGGCGATAGAGCCCGGTGGGGTTCTGGTCGGGCACCTCGGGCGGTTCGCCGGCGAAGGGCATCGACCACGTTCGTGTAGTGCGGCCCGTCGCCGACGTCCTGCAGGGTCCAGTTGCCGGGGACGTCCACCCGCTTCCACGAACGGTCGTCGTGGTCGGGTGATGCCCACCCCGCGGGACTGGCCTCGGGACGATCGACGAGGAGGAAGCGCCAGCGACCGTCGAGCGACCGGAACCACGGAGAGCTGGTGCGGTCGCCGGATCGAGCGCCGGCCACGTCGGGGAAGGGAATGTGTGGGGGTCGGGCTTCGAGACGGTTGACACCGAACAGCTCCGGCCGGGTCCAGAACCGTTCAGGGAGCTGCGGAGCGCCGGCATCGACCACGGTCGGAGGCTAGACCACCAACCTGAACCCTCTCGGGGCCAGGCACCCAGAGGGTTCACCTTTGGCGCGGGCTCCTGAGCACCCTTGGGGCCAGGCACTCAGCGTGCTCACCGGCCGGGACTACGGTGGCCGCCATGAGCCCCGTGACCCCCACCTCGATCGGCGAAGTCGCCGTGATCGACTTCGACGACGGCAAGGCCAACGCCCTCTCCCACGAGGCGGTAGACGGGTTGCGGGACGCCCTGTCGGCCGCGGTGGCCGGCCCCGCCGGGACGATCGCCCTCATCGGTCGAGCGGGCCGATTCTCCGCCGGGTTCGACCTCAACGTGATGCGCACGGACGGCGCGGTCGACCTGATGAACAAGGGAGCCGACCTCGCGCTCGAGCTCTTCACCTGCCCGAAGCCCATCGTGTTCGGCGTCACCGGGCACGCGCTGGCGATGGGAGCCGTCCTGCTCTGCACGCCCGACTACCGGGTCGGAGCCGTGGGCGACTTCAAGATCGGCCTCAACGAGGTGCGGATCTCGATGCCGGTGCCCCCCTTCGCCACCGAATTGGCCCGGGATCGGCTCTCGCCGGTGGCGTTCACGCGGGCGGTCGGTCTGGCGACCATCTTCGACCCGGAAGAGGCAGTCGCCGTCGGCTGGCTCGATGAGGTCGTCGAGCTCGATCAGGTACGGGACCGGGCCATCGAGGTGGCTACCGAACTGGCTCGCGACCTCGACGGGCGAGCCTTCGCCACGACCCGCACGATCGCACGCGGTGCGCTCGCCGAGACGTTGGCCGCCACCCTTCGATAGCCGGGCACCGGCCGCGGCAGGCCGTCTCACGGCGACACCGTCCCGCGGTAACAACACCCAGCGGTGCCGGTACGGTGACGAAGCCTCCCCCCCTGGTTCACCGAGGTCGGCGTTCGTCGACCCCACCACCCGAGGTTCCTCATGAATGTGCACCGACTGGTGCGGGCCGGATGGGCTGCCACGACGCTGGCGCTCATCGCGACCGCCTGCAGCATCGGCGGCGACGACTCGGCCGCCGCTCCCGCCGTCACCACCACCGTGCCGCCGTCGGCGGGCAGTGTGGCCTCCCAACCGCTCGAGATCCCGAAGCGCTGCAGTCCCGCCGAGTGGAAGGTCGACGACGTCAGCCTCACCGCGAACGGCGCCGCACTCCTCGCCGCGGGTCCCGGCCCGGAAACCCGGCCCCGATACGCCCTTGGCGCGTCCATCGATCCCTCGTCCGGTGCGGTCGACGCCGACATGGCGGTGGAGCTCCCCGCCGCCGAGGGGGCGAACCGGCGGTTCCGCTTCTATCCGGGCATCCTCGACGCGACGTCCATCCGGTTGGGCGACGTCACCGTCGACCGGCGAGCCCGTCGAGGCCACGCTCGACCAAGGCCTCATCACCGTCCCGACCGGGGCAGGCGAGCCCACCCGCATCGACCTCTCCTTCAGCTACGAGCTCCCGCCGATCGCCTCGGCGGGGATGTTCGACAGCATGCTCGGTGGCTCCCTGGACCCGGCCGAGATCGGCCTCCTCGGGCGTACCGACTCCATGGCCATGCTCGGGCACTGGTTCCCGGTATGGCTTCCGGCCGAGGTCAGCGCCGACCCCGACCCCACCGGGTACGGCGACATCGGCGCGTTCCCCACGGCGTCGATCTGCGCCACCATCACCACGCCCGCAGGCTTCACGGTCGTCAGCGGCGGACCCGACGACGACCGCAGCAACGAGGGCGGCACCACCGTCTCGCGTCTCTCCGGTGTCGGTCTGCGCGACCTGGCGCTGGTGGTGGCCGCCGACGTCGGTACGGTCACCGAAGAGGTGGACGGCGTCACCGTGCGCGTCGTCGGTTCCCCCAACGCCCCGCTCGACGAGGTGCTGGACGAGAGCGTCGACTCGCTCGTCTCGCTGAACGATGCGTTCGGTCCCTATCCGTGGACCGAGCTCGACGTCGTCGCCACGCCGCTCGGCTCCGGAGTCGGTGGCATGGAGTGGCCGGGCATGATCTGGATCGAGGAGGGCATCTTCTCCGACGACCCGCTGGGTATGGGCGACATGTTCGATGCGGTCGACGGGCTCGACCTGGAAGGGCTGGGCTTGGACGAGCTCGGACTGGACGAGCTCGGCCTCGAGGCGATCGAGTCGGTGCGCGAGTGGACCGTCGCCCACGAGGTCGGCCATCAGTGGTGGCACGCCGTGTTGGGCAACGACTCGATCGAGTCGCCGGCGGTCGATGAGCCCCTGGCCCAGCTGGCCGCGTGCGTCGTGATGCGAGCCCGCCACCCCGAGACCTGGCAGGCGATCTGCGACGCCCAGACCGTCGACACCTACCGCCAGTCGCGCCAGCTCGGGGTCGAGGACGCCGTCGCGTCGCAGCCCAGCGATGCGTTCGACTCCTCGCTCCAATACGCGGCCGCCGTCTACGGCAAGGCACCGGGGTTCTACTTCGAGGCGGCCGAGCTGCTCGGCTGGGAACCGCTCACCGACGCCTTGGCCGGCCTGATCGAGGCGCACCCGTTCGAGCTGATCGGGACCGAGGTCGTACGCGACCACTTGGTCGAGGCCGCCGGCGAGCAGGGACCGGCGGTGGCCGATGCCTGGGATCGCTGGTTCCTCCAGGCCAACGGCGACCAGGATCTCGACGTCGACCCCAGCGAGGGTCTCGGCGGTCTCCTGCCGGGTGACCTCGGCCTGGATGACCTCACCGGCGACCTCGACCTGGACAACCTTCTCGAGGACCTCGACCTGGAGTCCCTGATCGAGGATCTCGGCGAGGCGTTCGGCGAGACCGAGTAGCCCGTTCCGACCGGGCGCTAGCGGTCGGCCTGCTCCTGTTCCAGCAGGTCGGCGAACCGTTCGCGCGCCGCTGCGGTTCGATCGGGCAGGTGCTCGGACGGCCAGCCCGTCTCGCTGGGCTCGGTCTGTTTCAGCAAGGCTCGGGCGATCGAGGACTTGTGCAGCTCGGTCGGGCCGTCGATCAGCCCCAGAACGGCCGCGGCCGTGACCATCTGGCTGAACGGCATCTCGTTGGAGACCCCCAACGCACCGTGCAGGTGCATGGCCCGCCGGGTGATGTCGGCCACCACAGCCGGCATCGCGGCCTTCACCCCGGCGATCTCGGTACGGGCCGCCCGGGCTCCGACCTGCTCGACGGTCCAGGCCGCGTGCAACGTCTGGAGCCGGAACTGGTGCAGCTGGATCCAGGAGTCGGCGATCGCATGCTGCACGGCCTGCTTGTCGCCGAGCAGCGAGCCCCTGGTCGTGCGGGACACGGCCCGCTCCAGCATCATCTCCAGCGCCTGCGCACATTGGCCGACGGTTCGCATCGCGTGATGGATCCGACCCCGTCCCTGCCGCGTCTGCGCAATCTCGAAGCCGTGTCCCGGTTCGCCCAGGCAGTGATCGGCCGGGACACGACAGTCCGTGAACCGCAGGTAGCCGTACGAGCCCTGACCCGCAGCCTCGCTGAAGAGCCCCACCGGTCGCACCAGCTCCATTCCCGGGGTGTCCTTCGAGACGAGCAGCATCGATGAGCCCGTGTAGACGGAGACGTCGGGGTTGGTCACCACCATGACGATGACGAAGCTGGCTTGCGCGAAGTTGGCGGCGAACCACTTCTCACCCTGGATGACCCATTCGTCGTGCTCCCGGTGCGCCGAACACGTGAACTGGGCCGGGTCGGAGCCGCCCTGCGGCTCGGTCATCGCGTAGCTCGACACGATCGATCCGGAGAGGAGCGGATCGAGGAACCGCTCCTTCTGCTCATCGGTGCCGTAGTGGGCGAGGATCTCGGCGTTGCCGGAATCGGGTGACTGCGTCCCGAACACGACCGGCGCCCATTGCGATCGACCCAGGATCTCGTTGAGCAGCGCCAGCTCGACCTGACCCCTGCCCTGGCCGCCCAGCTCCGGCGGAAGGTGCCATGCCCACATCCCCCGGTCGCGCACCTCGAGCTGCAGCGGACGCACCACGTCGTCGTACACCGGCAGGCGCCGGTCGTAGGGCGCTTCGCCGGACGGCCACGCCAGGTCGATCGGCTCGATCTCGGTGGCGACGAACCGGCGCACCCAGTCCAACTGCTCGGCGAGCTCGGGGTCCACGGAGAAGTCGATGCTCATGCCGTTGTCGTCCTGTCGGGGGGTCGCAGCAACGTTACCCAAGCCGATCCAGCAGCTGACGAGCCGCAACGGTCGCCACCGTGATGCCGGAGGCGACCTCCTGTTCGAGCGCACCGAACGCCTCGGCCGTCGCGGGGTCCCCTCGGAAGCGGCGGAGCACACCCTCCTGGACCAGCGCATGGAACCAGCCGACCCGCTGGCGTCGACGCTTGTCGTCGAACTCACCGGTGGACTGCAGCGCCCGCCGGTGATCCTGCACACTGCTCCAGAACCGATCGACGCCGTCGCCGGTCAGGGCCGAGACCGCGAGGACCGGAACCGTCCACGCGGCGCTCTGGGGCGTCACCATGTGCAGCGCCGTGGCGTAGTCGCGGGCGGCGGCGCGGGCGCGCACCGCGTTGTCGCCATCCGCCTTGTTGACGGCGACGAGGTCGGCCAGCTCGAGCACGCCCTTCTTGATCCCCTGGAGCTCGTCGCCGGCGCCAGAGAGCATGAGGACACAGAACGTGTCCACCATGTCGGCCACCATGGTCTCGCTCTGGCCCACGCCGACCGTCTCGACCAGCACCACGTCGTACCCGGCGGCCTCGACGAGCACCATGGTCTCGCGGGTGGTCGCGGTCACCCCGCCCAGCGTTCCCGACGACGGCGACGGCCGGATGAACGCCGCCGGATCGACGGCCAGCTGTGGCATGCGCGTCTTGTCGCCCAGGATCGATCCGCCCGTGCGGGAACTGGTGGGGTCGACGGCGAGCACGGCCACCCGATGACCGGCCGCGGTGAGACTCGTCCCGAGCGACTCGATGAAGGTGGACTTGCCCACCCCGGGGACACCGGTGATCCCCACCCGTTGCGCCTCGGGGCGGTCGCCGAGGAGGCGGGTCAGCAGTTGATGGGCGACGAGACGGTGATCGGGCCGGGTGCTCTCGACCAGGGTGATGGCGCGTGCCAGACGCGTGCGATCACCGCTTCGGACGCCTTCGATGTGTTCCTCGACCGATTCCGTTGCCACGGGGACCTCCGGTCGTCGAACCTACTGGAGCCGACGAGGGGCGCTGACGATCGGCGCGGGTCCCGGTGGGGCCCCGCCGGTGCCGTCGTTCAGGAGGCTTGGAGGACCCGGTCCTGTTCAGGCGCCACCCAGCCGCGCCGAGCTTCGGGCGAGTGCAGGGTCTCGGAGCGGTAGCTCCGGAGCGGCGCGTCGGGCTGGGCGAGCGGGCTGGCCAGGAGCGCCGTGACCCGGTGGGGCAGATCACCCGAGGGTGCCGTGGCGCGCCAGGCGTCGATCTGTTCGAGATACCAGCGGGTGAGCGTCTCGTGGTAGCCGGAGGTGGCGGTGTTGGGGGTGCCGGTGGCGACGTTGTACCCGCTGATGGCGCTGCGGAGCCGCCGCAGGGCTTCGGGCAGGGGGTACCGGTCGAGGTAGACCAGCCCGGCCACCAGGTGGCCGGCGTGGTTCCACCGCTCGCGGGGCAGGACCCAGCGGTCCAGGTCGGCGACGTAGGCGTAGATCTCGTCGGACGTCGGGGCCTCGGGCCCGGGTGTCCAGCTGCTGAGGGGTCGTTCGAACTGCATGACGGTAGTATCGTCCATTCTTGGCCTCAAGTGTCACTGTTCTCTTGGGTAGTTCCCCTATTGGACCGAGGAATACACTGTGATCGACAGTATCGACCGCTCTATTCTCAGCGCCCTCCGGAACGACGCCCGGATGACCCACCGGGCCCTCGGCCAGGAGGTGGGGCTGTCGCCCAACGCGGCCGCCGCACGCGTCGATCGGCTCGTGCGACGCGGCGTCATCACCGGGTTTCGGGCCGAGGTGGATCCCAGCGCCCTGGGCCGGGGGTTGCACGCCTTCATCGACTGTCGTCTCGGCAATCAGACCGACGAGGCGCGGGCTCATGCCGTGATCGCCGCCGACGATCGCATCGTGTCGGCCGCCCACGTCACGGGTCGGTTCGACTACCTGGTCGAGGCCGCCGCCGCCAGTCCCCCCGACCTCGACGATCTCCTGCGTGCCCTGCGCGATGCCGGCGTCGCCGAGACCGAGACGCGTCTCGTGCTCAACCAGCTCGACTCAACCTGAGCACGCTGGGGGTCAGGCACCCAGCGTGCTCAGATCGGCGGGGCTGTCATCCCGCCGGTCGAGGATCGCGCCACCGATCGCGCCGAGCAGTCCGGTGAGGGTGGTGCGGTCGGTGGTGACCAGATCGATACCGCTGATGGCCTCATCGATGGAGTCGAGCTGCGACCGCAGTGCATCCAGCGCAGGGGGCGAGCTCCGTCGCCGACGGAGGAGCTCGTCGCCGACGGAGTGCATCGTTCTGATCAGCGTGGCCGTGACGTCGACGTGGTCGACGGCGGCGCGACGAATCTGGTCGAACGCCGTGCCCACGTAGTCGGCGTACGTGGGTTCGGACGGTCTCCGGATCTCGCAACCCTCGTACGAGACCTGCGCTGGTGTGAGCGGCCGCGACAGGATGTCCAGCACGAGCTCGCCCAGTTGCGGCATGACCGCAATGGCCGTGTTCGCGTCGTTGATCCCGGGCGAGAGCGCCCGCAATGCGATGTCCTCGAGCATGAGCAGACCGAACCCCACGTCCTGCTGAAGTGTGCGCTCGTTGCCGACGGCCACGGCCCCCCGAAGCTGTTGCTGCTGTCGCGCCGCGGCCGTCGAGTCTGCCGGCGGTGGCCACACCGTCAGCAACGGAGCATCCTCCTGCACATAGGACCCGGCGGCGACGTCCAACCGAACGGTCGAACCCGGCTCGAGCGCAGCGCGAAGCGCGGGCACGCTGATCTGCTGGACCCATCCGGAGCGCCCTGAGGTGACGACCGCGCCCACTCCGTCAGGCTCCAGGACCAAGGCGTCGGTGGGCGCCCGCGGGCGATCGGGGACCTCTCGCGGGGCCTGGATTGCGACAGTGTTCCGGGACTCGAAGGGGAATCGCTCGTCGATCACGTCCCGCACCTCGCGCACGATCTTCCGGGTCACGTTCGACACACGCAGACTCTGCGCCGTGTGGTTGATGCTCGCGATCAGACCGAGCAGGGAGGCGATGGCCAGGACGAGCGCCAGGAAGACCGAGAGTCGGGGCACGAAGGGTTCGCCACTCTCGTCGAGCGGACCCCGGATCTGGAGGAGAACCAGCAGGCTGTAGGCGAACGAAGCGGTGACCAACCCGATCACGTTCTGCTGGACGCGGTCGCGGAGGAACGTGCGTAGCACCCGGGACGAGTAGGCGCTGGACGACAACTGGACCGCGACGAGCGTCAGGGAGAAGACCACCGATGCGGCGGCGATCGTGCCGGTCGCGATGGCGCTGAGGAGTGCCCTCGAACTCTGCACGGTGCTGCCGACACCGAGCAGACCGACGTCGTCGTTGCGGTGGTCGATCTCGGTGGCGACGACGGCGAGTAGGACGCCACCGGCCACCCAGAGCGACGGGAGGCCCAGCAGCGACCCCCTGAATCGGTCGAGAACCTCGCGGAGGCGCACGCCGACGTCGCCCCTCAGTCCGTCGGTATCCCACACGCCGAGCCCGGATACGGTGCCGATTTCGCCGGCATCGAACGGTCCGTGCTCGGGGCGCCTCATCCATCGGTGCGAGAGTCCCTCATCGCTGCTCCGAGACGCTGAACCCTCTGGGTGCCTGACCCCCAGAGGGTTCAGGTTTCGAGTTGGTCGAGGAGCTCGCCGGCGGCTGAGGCGATGACCGTTCCGGGCGGGAAGATCGCCGCGGCGCCGGCCGCGTGCAGCTCGTCGAAGTCCTGGGGCGGGATCACGCCCCCGACGACGATCATGATGTCGCCGCGGCCCTCGGCCTCGAGGGCCGCCTTCAGCTCGGGCACCAGGGTGAGGTGGCCGGCGGCCAGCGAGCTGGCGCCCACGATGTGCACGTCGGCCTCGACGGCCTGGCGGGCGGCCTCCGCCGGCGTCTGGAAGAGCGGACCGATGTCGACGTCGAAGCCCAGGTCGGCGAACGCGGTGGCGATGACCTTCTGCCCCCGGTCGTGACCGTCCTGGCCCATCTTGGCGATGAGGATGCGGGGCCGACGGCCCTCGTGCTCGGCGAACCGGTCGACCCGCTCCCGGATCGCGTCCACCTGGTCGTCGTCGCTTCCCACCTCGGAAGCGTAGACACCCTGGATGGACCGGACCTCGGCGGTGTGGCGACCGAAGACCTCCTCCATCGCGTCGGAGATCTCGCCGACGGTGGCCTTGGCCCGGGCCGCGTCGATGGCCAGCTCCAGCAGGTTGCCGTCGCCCGTCCGCTCCGGCGGTGAGGGCTCGGAGCGCCTCGGTGCACGCCGCCTCGTCGCGCTCGGAGCGCAGCTGCTCGAGCTTCGCCAGCTGTGCCGCCCGCACCTCGGCGTTCTCCACCTTGAGGACCGGGATGTCCTCTTCGAAGTCCGGTGGGAACTTGTTGACGCCGAAGACGGTCTGGCGTCCGGAGTCGATGCGGGCCTGGGTGCGGGCCGCCGCCTCCTCGATCCGCATCTTGGGAAGCCCGGCCTCGATGGCCTGGGCCATGCCGCCCGACTCCTCCACCTCGGCGATGTGCTCCCAGGTGCGGGCGGCGAGGTCGTGGGTGAGCCGCTCGACGTAGTAGCTGCCACCCCACGGGTCGATCACCCGGCACGTACCGCTCTCCTGCTGCAGGAAGAGCTGCGTGTTGCGGGAGATCCGGGCCGAGAAATCGGTGGGCAGCGCCAGGGCCTCGTCCAGCGAGTTCGTGTGCAGCGACTGGGTATGGCCCTGGGTGGCCGCCATGGCCTCGATGCAGGTACGGGTCACGTTGTTGAAGACGTCCTGCGCCGTCAGGCTCCACCCCGAGGTCTGCGAGTGGGTCCGCAGCGACAGCGACTTGGGGTTCTGCGGATCGAACTGCTGCATGAGTCGGGCCCAGAGGAGCCGGCCGGCCCGGAGCTTGGCCACCTCCATGAAGAAGTTCATCCCGATCGCCCAGAAGAACGACAGGCGGGGAGCGAACGCGTCGACGTCCAGCCCGGCGTCGATGCCGGCCCGCACGTACTCGACCCCGTCGGCCAGCGTGTAGGCCAGCTCGAGATCGGCGGTCGCGCCGGCCTCCTGCATGTGGTAGCCGGAGATCGAGATCGAGTTGAACTTCGGCATGTGCGCCGAGGTGAACCGGAAGATGTCCGAGATGATCCGCATGGACGGTCCGGGCGGGTAGATGTAGGTGTTCCGGACCATGAACTCCTTGAGGATGTCGTTCTGGATGGTGCCGGCCAGCTGCTCGGGCGCCACGCCCTGCTCCTCGGCCGCCACGATGTAGAGCGCCATGATCGGGATGACCGCGCCGTTCATGGTCATCGACACGCTCATCTGATCCAGCGGGATCCGGTCGAACAGCTGCCGCATGTCCAGGATCGAGTCGATGGCGACGCCCGCCATGCCGACGTCGCCCGCCACGCGGGGATGGTCCGAGTCGTAGCCGCGGTGGGTGGCCAGGTCGAACGCCACCGAGAGACCCTTCTGACCGCCGGCCAGGTTGCGCCGGTAGAAGGCGTTGGACTCCTCGGCGGTGGAGAACCCGGCGTACTGCCGGATCGTCCACGGCTGGTTGACGTACATCGTCGGGTAGGGGCCGCGGAGGTAGGGCGCGATCCCCGGGTAGGTCTCGAGGAAGTCGAGACCCTCGGTGTCCGCAGGCGTCGTACCGGGCGCTGAGGTCGATCGACTCGGGGGTGGTCCACACCACGTCGTCGGTGGCGGGAGCCACCGCACCGGCCGGTCCGAGATCGACCTGCGAGTAGTCGGGGACCGCACTCATGACGGGTTCACCTCCAGGACTCGGTGGATCTGCGCCGAGCAGGTCCAGCACGTCGACGCCCACGTGGGCGAAGCGGTCGATGCCGGCCTCGGTCCAGGCCGCTCGATCCTCGCCGGGGTTGCCGGCCAACAGGACCAACTCGGCCCCAGCCGCCTTGAGCGCGGACGCCACGGAGACGGCGTGGTCGGCGTACCACTGATCCGATGATGCGATCACGGCGATCTTCGTCCCGGAATCGCGGAACTGCTCCTGCCGACCTGATCGGCCGACTCGAGCGGCCCGGGGACGATCGATCGGACCCCGCCGCTGGCCAGAACGTTCTGGATCCAACCGGCCCGGGCGTTGTGCGCCGCCGCGGGCCCCAGCGTGGCCAGGAAGACCGACGGGGCGGTTCCGTCGTCGCCGACCGCGGCGTCGGCCGCGGCCCGCAACGACTCGTACGGTTCGGCCCACCGGCGCAGCGAGAGCGTTCGGTCGTTGGCGGTGGGGCCGACGGCGAGCGATGCGGTGACGGTGGCGACCGCCGCCCCTTCGGCCATCGCGGCGACCGCCGCCTCGGTCAGGCGCCCGTCGGCGGGCCCGGGCAGCTCGACCGGGACCGGATCCCGGGCGCTCTCCCGCCATCCGGCCAGCATCGGCCGGTCGAGCGGCTCCTCGTCGAGGAAGGGGAACTCGCTGACCCCCGTGATCGGGTGCCGCCGGGTGGCGACCGCGTCGCGGCGGGCCTCGGCCGTGGCTCCGATGGCGTCGGCCACGGCACCCGAGCCGATCGCGTCCGGCAGGCCGCCGGCCGACTCGACCTCCTGGAACCGCCGCCAGGCGTCGGCGGCCAGGCGTTCGGTCAGGTCCTCGACGTACCAGGAGCCTCCGGCCGGATCGGCGACCACGCCGACGCGGGACTCTTCCTGCAGCACCAGTTGGGTGTTGCGGGCCATCCGCAGTCCGAGGTCGTCGGGCAGCCCGGTCGTGAGGTCGAAGGGCAGGACGGTCACCGAGTCGACCCCCGCCACGGCGGCGCCGAAACAGGCGACCGTCGTCCGCAGCATGTTCACCCACGGGTCACGGCTGGTCATCATCGCGGCCGAGGTGATCGCGTCGATCCGCAGCTCTCCGGCCGCCGGCGCCGCCCCGGCCGCGTCGAACACCCGAGCCAGCATGCGGCGCAGCGCTCGGACCTTGGCGATGGTCAGGAACTGATCGGCCGTCGCGACCACCGTGAGGCTGATCTGTGTAGCCGCCCGCGCCGGATCGAGCCCGACCGCCTCGAGGCTGCGCAGATAGGTCACCAGCTCGGCGACGACGTACGCCAGCTCCTGCGCATCGGAGGCACCGGCATTGTGGAACGGCGCCCCGTCGGCGCGCAGGGCACGGACCCCGGGCCAGTGCTCGGCGGTGTGCGCGGCCAGGTCGGCCGCGTAGGTCAGACCCGCCTCGATCGGCCACGGTGTCATCAGGTGGGTGGCCATCACGCCGAGCGGATCGGCACCGATCATGGCGACGGTTCCGGCTCGGTCTGCGCCGCGCCGGCCCAGCACGCCGAGCAGCGCGCCGGCCCACCCGATGAAGTCGGGACCGGGCCGGAGGGCCACCGGGGCCAGATCGAGCATGACCCCTTCGAGGGCCCGTTCCAGGTCGGCGATGGTCGCCATGCCCACCGGGAGGAGCTCGATCGAGGTGACCCCACGCTCCAGATCCCGCAGGATCCGCTCGTTGGTCACGCCCGGATCGGGATGCCCGTGACGCTGGCGGATGTCCCAACCGCCCGGAGCACCGTCCGCAGCCGGGCCGTCACTCGAAGCCCCGCGCACGAACCCGGAGGGTTCGGCCCCCGGGCCGTCGGCGGGCCCGTAGAGCGGCTGGACCGACAGCCCGTCGTAGGTCTCGGCGACGAGGACGTCGTCGAACGACCGGCCCCGCAGGACCTTGTCGACCAGTTCGTGCCACCGGTCGGCCGTGGCCGGGTCGAAATCGGCCGCCAGGCGCAGGAGTTCTTCAGAAGCCATGGTGGACCCGCGGGGAGACGATGCGGGGGGTCGACCGCTCTGCTTGGCACGGTATCGCATCCCGTTCGGCGGGTGGATGTCCGACGCTCGCTGCAATCGCCGGGACCGACCGGGGCGTCCTCGCCCGCCCCGGCGGCCCCTTGGAGTACCTCGCCCGAACTACGCCTCGACGACGACCGTGCCCTTCATCCACGGATGCGGGATGCAGTAGTAGGGGTAGGTCCCGGGCTCGTCGAAGGTGAACGAGAACTGGTCGCCCTGCTCCATGTCGCCCGACTCGAACAGACCCGAGGGGGTCCCGATCCGACCGTCGGACTCGCCGGCGGTCACCGTGTGCACGATGGCGTCGGCATTGGTCCAGGTCACCGCGGTCCCGGCCGGGACCGTCAGCTCGAGCGGCGTGTACGCGATGTCCGCGTTCTCCGGATCGAAGGCTCCCTCGGGGATCGTCACCTGGTCCGGTCCGGTCGGAGCGTCGACCGCGGTGCCCTCGGGCTCCGACGTGGGAGGAGGCGCCGCGCCCGCGGCGGTGGCACCGGCCCCGAAGATCTCGGGATCGGGGTCGCCGCTGACGACCACCTGGCCGATGGCCCCCTTGTAGAAGGTCCGCACCAGCGCATGGTCGACCAGGATGAGGGTGCTGGGCACCTGACCGATCAACTCGCAGACCGTCCCGCCACCGGCGACGACCAGGGTGGATTGTGACCCCCGGATGACCCGGTTGGACGCGTGGGTCGCGGCCTCGGGGTACACCGTGTCCCAGTGTGAGCCGATCGGGTGGAAGTTGGAGTCCAGGTTGAGACCCTCGTTGACCATGTAGATCCGGGCCCGCTCCCCCACGTTCATCTGCAGTGCGTTGTCGTCGGCCAGCGCGTCGGTCCGTCCGTTGAACGTGACGTAGCGGGGCTCCTCGGCGAACAACGCGTCCCGGTCGAACTCGGCCAGGCCGCCCTCGCCGGGCGCACCGACGTACCACTCGGACTGCATCAGGGACCATTCGTGTTCGACCTCGGGCAGCGGTTCGGCCGGGTCGACGATGAACATGCCGTACATCCCCTTGGCGATGTGCTCGGGCACGTCGCCGGCGGCGCAGTGGTACATGAACGCGCCGGGATACAGCAGCCGGGCCTCGATGACCTTGGTCTCGCCCGGATTGGCCAGCAGGTCGGCGGCGCCGCCGCCCTGGCCGGTCACTGCGTGGAAGTCGATGTTGTGCGGGTGTTGGTTGCCCTCGAGGTTGTGCATCGTGATCCGGGCCAGGTCGCCGACCCGGCCGCGCACGACCGGTCCGGGCGTTCCGCAGACGACATCGTCGTCACCCGTGACGCGGTACCCCCACATGAGGGTGCTGACCCCGTTGGCCGGGTCGAGCGGGCACACGCCCTCGATCACGTCGAGTGAGATCTCGATGACCCGTTGATCCGAGCGGGCGATCGGTGGCGGTACGTCGGGGGCGTAGGCCACGTGGACCTCGGCCGCGTCGGCCATGGCCATCTCGGAGATCGGCGTGAACTCGCGAATGATCGACTCGTTGGAGGCCAGCTCGACCAGCTGCACCTCACCGGACTCGGCTCGGCGGCCGGCCGCTGAGCAGCGTGTCGGATTCGCCCGACGCGCAGCCGGCGGCGACCACCGCCGCTCCTGCTCCGGCGACGAAGTGGCGTCTGCTGACTGCCGTCATGGTGTGCTCCTCGGGTTGGGGGAAGCGTGGAGACCAGGGCTCGATGGTCCCGACGGAAAGGGGACCGCCGAGAGGGAGATGGAGCCGAGCTCGTCGAGCAAGGCCGTGCGGGCCCGCGTCCACGGCTCGTGCAGCACACACGGGCCGTCGGCCAGGCACGGGCCACCCACCAGCACACACCGGTCGGTGTCGGTCGGTCCCTCGCTGGCCTCGATCAGTTGCAGCACCGTGATGCGATCGAGGTCGCCGGTGAGCTGGTACCCGCCGTGGGGTCCGGGGGCCGAGTCGACCCAGCCGGCGCTGACGAGCGGCGCCATGACCTGGGGAAGGTAGGTCGGCGTGCTGTCCAACTCCTCGGCCAGGGCCTGGGCCTTGGTCCGGCCCGGTCGCTGGGCCAGCGCGAAGAGCGCGCGCACCGCCAGATCGGTGCGTTGGTTCAGTTCGAGACGCATGCTGCTGCCTATTTCTTAGTTCTCAACTTAGAGACTAAGGGAAATGCTCCGCGGTGTCCAGCACCGCCACGGCCGGTCGGGGCCCGGCTGCGATACGGTCCCGCCATGACTGAGGACCAGGACCTGACCGGCACCCCGCCGCCCGACTACCCGGTGAAGCTGGGGGCCATGCTGTTCACGCTCGTGGACCCCAACCCGGGCCACGAGGTGGCCTACAACCGGTGGTACGAGCGCGACCACTACTACGGCGGCGTGCTCCTCGGGTCCGGGACGCTGGCCGGGAGCCGATGGGTGGCCACCCGAGCGCTCAAGGATCTGCGCTTCCCCGCTGACTCCACGGTGGCTGATCCGGTCGATCGGGGGAGCTACCTGGCCGTCTACTTCATCGAGGCGTCGATGATCGGCGAGCACTTCGCTTGGGCGTCCGAGGAGGTGCACAAGCTGTACGACGCCGGACGGGGCTTCGACGAGCGGACCCACGCCCACACTGCGCTCTACACCCACCAGGGCACCGCCTACCGCGACGACGACGGGGTGCCGGTCGAGCTCGCGCTCGACCATCGCTACCCGGGCCTGGTCTCGATCCACGTCGACCGGGCCGACGGCGTGAAGCACCGCGAGTTCGACCAGTGGTTCCGCACCGAGGGTGCCGCCGTGCTGCTCGGCCCCGACTCCCCTGTTGCGATGGTGTCCGTCGTGGCGCCCGATCATCCCGGACCGGGGTGAGAGTGACGCCCCGATGGATCTGGGCTCGGGCCCTGGCACACCCCAGCGCAGCGCTCAGGTCTGCTTCGTGGAGCAAGATCCGGCCGCGGTCTGGGACCGGTTCCGCGATTACGGCGCCGCGATCGACGCCTCGGGTCTCGCCACCGTTCGGCTGGCGGCTCCGTTCATCCCCACCGTCGTCGGGACCGACACCTACACCGACCAGCTCTGGTAGTTCGGCAACCCTTCGGTTGCTTGGGCGTTCGGCTCCTCTCCGAGGAGCTTTGGAGTTCGGCTCCCCTACGGGGAGCTTGGGAGTTCCTTCGGAACTCCTCGCTGCGACCGGGCGGCGCCCTAGAGGTGTTCGGGGTACACGGCTCCCCTTCGGGGAGCTTTGGAGTTCCTGCGGAACTCCGGGCTGGGCGCCCTAGAGGTGGTCGGGGTACATGCCTTCCGCGTGGAGGCGGGCGAATTCGGCCCGGGCTGGTTCCAGGTCGCTGCGATGGGTCACGCCGAGCCACTGCGAGTCGGTGGTCGACGCAAGCACCTCGACCCTTCCCGACGACTTCAGCTCGTCGACGACATCGGGGATCAGGAACTCGGCCTTCGGTTCGTCGCCGTGCGCCGCGAGGAACTCGGCGAACCCCTCTTCGAGGAAGTCGAACATCTCCGGGGTGAACCCCCAGAAGTTCATGGAGGTGGGGGTGTCGTCGGGCCAGACGTTCCCATCCTCATCGACGATGGCGTCCGCCGAGTTGCGCTCGATTCCGGACATCTCGTCGATCGAGACCAGCTTGCCGTCGGCCACCTCGCAGAGACCGCGGGTGACCGCTCCGGTCGGGCTGAGCGCGGTGTCGAGGCGGTAGGCCACCAGTGACCAGGTGGGCACGCTGCCCTGCGGAGCCCGCAGCAGCTGCGCCAGCTTCCCGAATGCGTCGGTGCCGTAGTAGTCGTCGGCGTTGATCATGGCGAACGGTCCGTCGATCGCCGGCGCCGCGGCCAGCACCGCGTGGCCGGTGCCCCACGGCTTCTCGCGGGGCGGGCCGAGCTCGTCCTGACGGACGAAGGTGACGTCCAGATCGGCGGGCTGGGTCCGGGCGAGATGATCCCGGGTCATCTGCTCGATGTCGGTGCGGGTCACCATGACCACACGATCGAATCCGGCCCTGGTCGCGTCGTAGATCGAGTAGTCGAAGAACGCCTGGCCTCCGGGGCCGAGGCCCTCGAGCTGCTTGTTGCCACCGAAGCGGGAACCGAGCCCGGCTGCGAGAATGAGAAGGGTGAGGGACATGCCGCTGGAGAATACTGCGACGTGGGCGCATGGCTGACGGACCGGTACGGGTCGACACCTGGCTGTGGTGTGTGCGCGTCTTCAAGACCCGCGCCGCGGCCAAGGACGCCTGCATGAAGGGCCGGGTCCGCATCGACGACGAGCCCGTCAAGCCCGCCCGGCGGGTCCGTGCGGGCGAGACGGTCGAAGCACGGCGCGGTGATCGCCGGTTCGTGCTGGTGGTGGTCGACACGCCCAAGCGCCGCCTGTCGGCCGCCCAGGCGGCGGAGGCGTACGAGGACCGGTCGCCGCCGCCCGAGCCGCGGCCGGGTGGCGACCTCGGTCCCGCCCTCCCTCCGGCCCAACGGGAACGGGGCGCGGGTCGACCGACCAAGAGGGATCGCCGGGCCATCGACCGGCTCCGCGGCCGCCGATAGCTCGGGGAGCTGCAGCAACAGCCGATCTGGCTGAGGTCCCCAGATCGGGCCGGCAGGGGGCGCTCTCGCCGATTCGTGATCGCTCCGGTACCCTCTAGAAAAGAAATCTGGTGTGTGGAGGCGCTAGAGGGGACATGCCACGACGGCTCGCGCCCCTCTCCCTCCACGATGGCTCGGCCGAAAGACGGGGACCCGTGGCGCTGTTCGGAAGGAAGACCAACAAGGACAGGGTCAACTTCGACAGCGTCCAGGGTTCCGACGAAAACGATCTCGACCACCAGATCGACGACTGGGTCCACACCGGCCGCTCACCTCTGGGCGAGGTGCTGATCGAGCTGGGCATCGTCGAACCGCAGGCGATCGAGCAGGCGCTCCTGACGCAGGCCACGGAAGCCGAGGCCGAACGAACGGCGCTCGAGGCCGTGGCCGCCGGTGAGCTCGACGAAGCCAGCGTCCCCGCCCGGCGCCGCATCGGAGAGATCCTGATGGGTAACGGGGCGCTGGACGAAGTGGGCCTCGCCGCAGCGCTCAGCAACCAGTTCGGTGTGCCCCTCGCCGATCTCCGCATCGAGGGGGCGGATCCGGCCGCGGTCAAACTGGTCCCCGAGGAGATGGCCCGGCAATACCACGTCCTTCCCCTGGGTCTCGACGGTGATCGCCTCGAGCTGGTGACCGCCGACCCGTTCGACACTGCGGCGATCCGGGTCGTCACCGACCATGTGGGCAAAGTGGCCCTGCGCATCGGCTCGGGTACTGACATCGAACGCCAGCTCGACCAGGCCTACAACGTCCTGTACGAAGCCGACGAGCACATCCGCGCCTTCGAGCTCGCGTACGAGAAACCGCAGGCCGACGCCGACGTCGAAGAGGGCTTCAAGGTCGACGACAACGCCCCGGTCGTGCAGGTCGTCAACCGGATCGTGACCCAGGCGGTCCGCCAGCGCGCTTCGGACGTCCACATCGAGCCGGCCGAGCACACCGTCCGGGTGCGCTACCGCATCGACGGCGCCATGACCACGGCGATCGACCTACCGACGCGCATGGCTCCCGCCGTCACCAGCCGCATCAAGGTCATGTCCGATCTCAACATCGTCGAGCGACGCCGAACCCAGGACGGCCAGTTCAGCATGCACGTCGATGGACGCCCCATCGACTTCCGTGTGTCCGTCGTCCCCACCGTGCACGGCGAGAAGACGGTGCTCCGCCTCCTCGACAAGACCAAGTCGTTGATCAGCCTGCCCGACCTGGGCATGGCTGAACAGGTGGCAAGCCAGTACCGCGACATCACCTCGGCGCCGCTCGGCATGTTGCTCTGCACCGGGCCGACCGGTTCGGGAAAGACCACCACGCTGTACGCAACCCTCAAAGAGGTCCACGATCCGACCCGCAACATCGTGACCATCGAGGATCCGGTCGAGTACCAGTTCGACGGCATCACCCAGATGCAGGTGTCCGCCGGCGGTGTGAGCTTCGCCGACGGGCTGCGGGGGATCCTGCGCCAGGACCCCGACACGATCCTGGTAGGCGAGATCCGCGACGAGGACACGGCCCGCATCGCGATGCAGGCAGCGCTGACCGGTCACCTCGTGTTGTCATCGCTGCACGCGGTCGACGCCACCGCCGCGATCCACCGGTTCACCGACATGGGCATCGAGCCCTTCCTGGTCGCGTCCGCGCTGAGCGCCGTCGTGGGTCAGCGCCTGCTTCGCCGGATCTGCACCAGCTGCTCGGAGCCGTACACCCCTCGTGCGGCCGAGGCCCGGATGCTCGAGAAGTACGTCGTCACCGAGCCGAAGTGGACCCGGGGCCGGGGCTGCGAGCTGTGCTCCAACACCGGGTATCGCGGCCGGGTCGGCGTCTACGAGCTCCTCGTGCTCTCGGACGAGATCCGCGATCTCATCGTCGCCCGTGCCACCCACCACGAGATCAAGGAACGGGCCATGGTCGAGGGCATGCGCACCATGCAGCAGGAGGCCTTCGGTCTGGTCGCCGAGGGCGTCACCACCGTCGAGGACGTTCTGCGCAGCGTGTACGCGTCGGGCATGGACACCGAGGACCGCCCGATCGGGGAGTTGTTGCCGGTGAAGCTCGAGCTACCGGAGGGCACCAACGGCGATACGCCTCCGGACGACGACCATACGCACACCGGTCCCATGGAGGGACCAGGCTGGTCGGTGCCGGAATCCGAGCCGGCGGCCTCCGGCACCGCTGAGGGGGACACGTGAGCGTTACCGAGAACCAACCCGCACCGCCACCGACGCCGCCGAGCTCGGCGCCTGCGGCGCCCATGCAGAAGTACAAGTACGAAGCCGAAACGCTGAACGGCGAGAAGATCAAGGGCCAGATCGAGGCGCCCTCGGCCAACGTCGCCCGCAACCAGCTCGCCGTTCAGGGCATGCGCGTGCTCAAGATCGTCGAGCGCAAGGGCATGAACGTCGAGATCACGAAGCAGCGGGTCCCGCTGGTCGACATCATGCACTTCTCCCGACAGATGGCGACGTTCCTGCGGGCCGGCGTCCCCATGATCGAAGCGCTGGACAACCTCCGCAACGACACCACCAACAAACGGTTCAAGGAAGTCCTCACCGACGTCCTCGACCGGGTGTCGGCCGGCCGCTCGGTGGCCGAATCGCTCGGCGTCCACGCCGACATCTTCCCCAGCTACTTCATGGCCCTGCTCGGTTCCGCCGAGCTGACGGGCCGTATGGACGAGGCGTTCGATCAGCTCCATGCCTACATCCGTCGCGACGTCGAGCTGACTCGAGCCGTGCGCAAGGCCCTGATCTACCCCATGATCCTGCTGTTCGTGGCCCTCGGCGTCGTGCTCATCGTCGTCCTGTTCGCCATCCCGAGGTTCGCCGATTTCTTCGAGGGGTTCGACGCCGAGCTCCCCCTTCCGACCCGGATGCTCATGGCCGTGGCCGACTTCGTGCGGTCACCGGCGGGCCTGATCACCGGGCTCGTCCTGGTGGTCCTCATGTGCGCCCTCATCCTCTACATCCGAACCCCGGGCGGCAGACGCAACATGCACGCGCTGCAGCTCAAGATCCCGCTGATCTCCACCGTGGTCACCTACTCGGCCACCGAGCGGTTCACCCGGGTCCTGGCGGCGCTCCTCAACGCCGGTGTCCCCCTGCCCGAGGCGCTGCCCACGTCGATCGACTGCTCCAACAACATGGTCTTCCGCGAACGGCTCTCCTCCGCGATGGAC
>CAWCAL010000018.1:0-135405 GCA_963793475.1 uncultured Acidimicrobiales bacterium | reverse complement strand
GACCCCGGCCAGCACCAGTACCAGCCAGAGCGGCATGCACGATGTCGGGGGTGGTCACCACCCGCCACGCCGCGACCAGGATGACCGCGGCCACGATGAAGAAGGTGATGTTCTGGGCGACGAGATCCACGGCTACCTGGGGACCTTTCGCACCTTGACTTCGGCGCCCGGCTCGTACGGCTCGAAGTCGGGGACGGTCTCCATCCACTCGCCCAACCGCTCCTTGTCATGGAGCAGGTCGGCGATGCGGGGTTCGGAGTACTCGTACTCGGGGCTCCAGAACAGCGCGTCGAACGGGCAGACCTCGACACAGATGCCGCAGTACATGCACAGCGCGTAGTCGATGTCGAAGCGGTCGAGCTTGGTGACGGTGCGGGGCTTCCCCCCGGCGCGGCGCGGCGGCGCCTTCTCCTTGTGGCCCTCGATGTAGATGCACCAGTCCGGACAGGACCGGGAACACAGCATGCACGACCGTGCAGTTGTCCTCCTTGAGGGCGATGACGCCCCGGGCCCGCGGCGCGCGGCTCTTCCTTCTCGTGCGGGTACTGGACGGTGACGTTGGGCTTGACCAACTGCCCGAACGTGACCCCGAGCCCCTTGATGAGACCTGGCATCTTCGGCATCAGAACACCACCTTGAAGACGCCGGTGAGGGCGATGTTGGCCAGGGAGAGCGGGATCAGGAACTTCCAGGCGAACGCCTGGAGCTGGTCCTCACGGAGACGGGGGTAGCTGAACCGCACCCAGAAGATGAGGAAGACGAAGACGAGGGTCTTGCCCGCCAACACGAGCGGCCCGATGAAGTTCATCCAGTTGGAGTCGCTGGCGAACCCCTCCCAGATGTCGGCCATGAACGGTGGAAGCGTCCAGCCGCCGAGGAACAGCACGGCGGCGATGGCACTGAAGGCGAACGCCGACGCGAACTCGGCCAGGAAGAAGAAGAGGAACCGGATCCCCGTGTACTCGACGTGGTAGCCGCCGACCACCTCGGACTCGGCCACGGGCATGTCGAACGGGGTCTGGGTCAGCTCGGCCTGCATCGCCACCAGGAAGATGATCAGCGCGATGAATTGCGTGAGGATGAAGGGGCTGCCGAGCGCATCCCACCCGAAGATGCTGCCGCCGTCCTGTGCAGCGACGATGCGGGAGAAGCTCAGGCCACCGGCCTGGATGACGACGCCGACCACCGCGAGGACGAGCGGAAGCTCGTAGGCGATGAGCTGGCCGGTGGCCCGCAGACCACCGATGAGTGAGTACTTGCTGCCCGAGCTCCAGCCGGCCATGAGCACGCCCAGCACCGAGATGGACGACACCGCGAGCACGAAGTAGATCCCGGTGTCCAGCGGGACGCCGAAGGCATCGGGCCCGGCCGGAATTGCGACGAACAACAGCATGGCCGTGATCATCACGATGTAGGGGGCCATCTTGAAGACGCGGCGATCGGCTTGGTCGGGGACGATGTCCTCCTTCTGGAGGAACCGGCCGACCTCTGCCACCAACTGGAGCGACCCGTAGGGACCGGCCTCCATGGGGCCGAGCCGGCTCTGGAGGAAGCTGACGATCTTGAACAGAAAGATGTAGACGAGCAGCCCCGACGCCAGCACGAGCGCGAGGAAGACGCCGCCGACGCGGAAGATGGTCTCCTGCCAGTAGGCCAGCTCGCGCGACCATCACCGGTCGAGATCCCCCAGGATGAAGTACAGGCTGGCCACGATCGTGATCACGTCGGGCACGTAGGTGCCACGCAGGACCCACGGCATGACCGAGACGTTGTTGAAGCTGGCGGTGCGGATCTTGCACCGGAAGGGCCCCAACCCGTCGCCGCGGGTGACGACGTAGTACCCCATCTCGCCGAGTGGATTCTCGGTGGAGACCCACGCCTCACCCTCGGGAACCTTGATGATGCGCGGGACCTTGGCCATGACCGGTCCCGCCGGCAGGTTGTCGAGGAGGCTGTCGACGATCTTGGCCGCCTCGCGGGTCTCCTGGAGTCGGACCCAGTAGCGGGCGTAGCTGTCGCCGTCGGGGTGGGTCCAGACCTTCCAGTCGACCTCGTTCCAGGCCAACCCGTTGGGCTGGTCTCGGCGCAGGTCCCAGTCGATCCCCGACGCGCGGGCGTTGGCGCCCGACAACCCGTAGGCGAGCGCAACGTCCTCGGGGATGACCCCGATGCCCCGGCAGCGGGCGTCGAAGATCTCGCTGCCCACCAGGAGATCCTCCATGATGTCGCAGAACTCGCGGACCTTGCCCATGACCGCCTTGGTCTCGGCGATCCACCCCTTGGGCAGATCGTCCTTCAACCCGCCGATGCGGTCGAAGTTGGGATGGAACCGTCCGCCGGTGACCGCCTCGATCTGATTGAGCACGTATTCACGATCACGAAAGGCGTAGAAGACCGGAGTGACAGCACCGAGCTGGACCCCCATGTCGCCCAGGAAGAGCACGACGTTGGCGATGCGGCTCAGCTCGAAGAGCACGGTGCGGATCCACTGGGCCCGCGGCGGGGCCTCGACCTCCATCAGCTTCTCGGCGGCCAGGATGAAGGGCACCTCGTTGGCGAAGCTCCCCAACCAGTCGATGCGGTTGATCAGGGTCGTGACCTGCGGGAACGTGCGCACCTCGGTGAGCTTCTCGTAGCCCCGGTGCATGTAGCCCATGACGGGGTCGACGGCGACGACCTGTTCGCCGTCGAGCTTGACGATCAGGCGCAGCGTCCCGTGGGTGGCGGGGTGCTGCGGGCCCATGTTGAGGGTCATGCCCTCGGTCTCGAGCTCGAGGTTGACCCGTGCCTCAGCGGCCTGACCGTCGATGTAGGCCACCTGGCGGCGTTCGTCGAGTGTGGTCATGAGGAGGCTCCCCGTCGATCGATTCGGCGGGAGCGTCGCCTGGCGCCTCACCGGTGGCGGGCTCCTCGGCCGGCGGGGCCGGGTCCTCGGGCATGGCTTCGACGTCGACGATGCCCGGCCACGGCTTGACCCGGCGGGCGAGCAGGGGGAAGTCCTTGCGCAAGGGGTTCCCCTCGAACTCGCTGGGCAGATACAGATTGCGGAGGTCGGGGTGGCCGGTGAAGGTCACGCCGAACATCTCGTGCGCCTCGCGCTCGTGCCACTCGGCGCCGGCGAAGGTGGTGACCCAGCTGTCGATGCTGAGGTCGTCGTCGGGCAGGTCGCACTTGATCGTGACGCCGTAGTGTTCGACGACGTTGGCGAGACGGGCGAAGACCTGGAATCGGGTGGTCCCGCCCGCCAAGCCTTGCTCGATCTCGATCGGTTCGACCGCCTCGTCGGGATCGAGGTCGATCTGGCTGTCCTCGTCAGACCGAACGGCGACGGCATCCAGTCGATCACCGACAGGAAACCGAAGTACCGGCAGTCCAGCTGATCGCGCAGCATGCGCCGGTCTCGACCCAGTCGTCTCGTCCGACGCGGATCCAGAGCTCGTCGCCCGGCCGGATGTGACTGCCGAGGAGCCGTCGCCGAGCGCATCGGTGATGTGGGCCAACGCCTCCTCGCGAAGCTCGTCGGGCTCGGGGGCCTCGACCGCGTCGTCCTCGGCGGTCTCGGGCTCAGCTGACGACAATCGGATCACCCCTCCACTTCTCCTGCATGTCCTCGTGGAGGATGCGCTGCTGGAGCAGGACGACCCCTTCGAGCAGTGCCTCGGGTCGGGGCGGACAGCCCGGCACGTAGACGTCGACGGGGATGATCTGATCGACGCCCTTGGTGACCGAATACGAGTCCCAATACGGCCCGCCGCAGTTGGCGCACGAGCCCATGGAGATCACGTACTTGGGCTCGGGCATCTGTTCGTAGAGCCGCAGCACCGCCGGTGCCATCTTGTCGGTGACCGTGCCCGAGACGCAGACCAGATCGGCCTGGCGGGGGCTGGCCGGCAAGGGGATGATGCCGAGGCGCATGATGTCGTATCGGGGCGAGCCCATGGCCGACCCCATTTCGATGGCGCAGCAGGCGAGGCCCCACTGGTACATCCACATGGAGTAGCTGCGGCTCATGTTGAGCAGCTTGGTCAGAGGTTGGGGCATGCGACCGCTCTCGACGAGACCCATCAGCGCACGCTCCCGAACCCGATCGTGGTTACAGCCACTTGAGCACACCCTTCCGCCAGGCGTAGACGAGCCCCAGAGCCAGGATGAAGATGAAGATCGCCATCTCGACCAGCCCGAAGTAGCTGTACTGCTCCAGCCGGGCGGCCCAGGGGAAGATGAAAACCGCCTCGACGTCGAACATGACGAAGAGCAGAGCGTAGACGTAGTAACGGATGTGGCTGTGGTTCCAGCCCGATCCGACCGGGTCCACCCCGCTCTCGTAGTTCATGAGCTTCTGGCGGGTCGGATTCGAGGGTCGGAGCAGGCTGCCGACGCCCACCAGCAGGCCGACGAGGCCCACCGCGAGCAGCATGAAGATGAACACCGTCAGATAGGTGCGCAGGAACCCGGACACGAGGCGTGACACTACCGAAGGGCGCGAAACGGGGCCAACGCCGGCCTGCGGTCAGCGTTCGCAGCTCACCTTTGTCCCACCGCCGGGCCGGCAGAGATCACGGTTCGGTCCTCCGTTCAGCGAATCGAAGCCGTAGCCACCCCAGAGGCTGTCGTTCCCGTTGCCGCCTCTCAGGTCGTCGTTGCCGTTCTCACCGAGGAGCGAATCGGATCCGTTCCCGCCACGCAGGGCATCGGCTCCCGTGCCGCCCCGGATCACGTCGCTCCCGCCGTTGCCCCGCAGCACGTCTGCACCGTCACCACCCCAGATGCGGTCGGCGCCATTGCCTCCCACGATCGTGTCACCCTGGGTCCCACCGCTCAGACCATCGGCGCCCGAACCACCGAACATCCGATCGACGCCGGAGCCCCCGACGATGAGCGCATCATCGCCACCACCGCCCCGGATCAGGTCGTCGCCATCGCCCCCGCTGAGCAGGTTGTCGCTCCCCGCTCCCCCGCGCAGTTCATCGTTGCCGCCCGCTCCGAGAAGCGTGTCCGCTCCACCGTCGCCGACGAGCGTGTCGGCTCCGGCTTCGCCGGCGAGGACGTCGTTGCCCGCGCCGCCGTAGGCCAGGTCGTTTTGGTTTCCGGCGAAGATGCGGTCGTCGCCTCCGCTCCCTCGAAGGATGTCATTGCCATTCCCACCCCAGATTCGGTCATTCCCCCCGTTGCCATCGATGACGTCCCTGTCCGCCCCGCCGTAGATGGTGTCCGCCCCGGCCGCGCCTGATCCGAGATCACCTGAGATCGTGTCCTCGCCTTCCTCACCGAAGATGGTGTCGGCTCCCCCCTGCCCCTGCGCCTCATCCTTCCCCGGTCCGAGGTTGATGCGGTCCGGGCCGTCACCTGGGCCGACCCGCTATCGCCGCCGAACACCACATCGTCACCGGCGAGAGCAACGATCGAATCCGCCCCGGCACTGCCCCAGATTCTGTTCGCGTTGCCATCACCGAAGATCACGTCGTCGTAGACCGTGCCGTAGACGTTCTCGAATCCGGTCAGTTGGTCGCTCACGTCCCACGGCGTTCCCGTCACGGCCCGAAGCGCTCCGAACCCGTGAGGTCGGGTCCGCGCCGGCCGGAGATCGACCAGCACACCCACGCCGACGCCCGCTGCAGCGTCGGGAACGGTCGCGTAGCCGATCCGGTCGGCCAACCCCGGACCGCCCTCCATCACATCCCCACCGCCCGAGGCCCGGACGATGTCGTCGCCGCCGGCCCCGTCGAGCGCGTTGGCACCCGCGTCACCGACGAGGAGATCGTCGTTGGGGCCACCGACAGCGCTCTCGATACCGTTCAGGTCGTGTACCGCCCACCCGGAGGTCGAGTCGGTGGCGAGGTTCACCACGATGGGAGCCGATGTCGCGGCGCGATAGTCGACGGTGTCGACCCCTGCGTCGCCGAGGTACTCGTCTGCTCCTGGGGTGGCGATGATCAGATCGTCGCCACCCTCGGCGCAGATCACATCGGTGCCGGGTGTCCCCTCCAGCGTGTCGTTGCCAGGAGTTCCCAGGATCGTGCACCGGTCTCCGCCATCGAGTATCACGCCCAGTCCGAGGGCGTCAAAGGGGACCGCCCCTGACACGTTCAGAATCTCCACCTCGAAGGTCTCGTCCGGCTCGTCCCGCCGATCGCCGAGGACGGTGACGCTCACCGTTGTCTCCGTGTCGCCAGCGGGGATCAATCCGGTACCGGACCCGCCGACGTAGTCGAGGCCGACCTCCGCGGTGAGATCGTTCGTCTGGTGATCGAAGGTGACATCGCCGGGCGCCGGCCCGTCCAGGCTGACCGTGAACAGGAACTCCGTCGTTCCGGAATCGCCTTCCGCTCCCGTGACGTCGTCGACGGCGAGGTTCGGTTCCGGCGGCGTGTCGGAGACCTCGACCTCGAATGTCGCACAACCGATACCACCGTCGTCGTCGGTCAGGCAGACCGAGACCACGTACGTCCCCTCGGATGCATAGGTATGGCCGATATCGAACGGGCTGGTTGCCGGGTCCAGCTGATCCACGCTGGACCCGTCACCCCAGTCGATCCTGGCCGTGTGGGGGTCGAGGATGCCCGGGTCGGTGAATGAAACCGGAAGCGACAGCTCTTCACCAGTGAGGACAACCCGATCCGCCAGCGGATCCACCGTCGGTTCGACGTTCGCCACGGGAATGGTCACCTCATCGGTGTCACACTGCCCGTCGTCGTCGCACACCTCGAGGCTGACCGCGTACTCACCGTCGTCGGCCGCCTCGAACGACGGCGTCGGGGTGTCGACACCGCCGAGTGTCACACCGGCATCGGCACTCGACCAGGCCCACGACACGATCACCCCGTCGGGATCGAACGACGCCGATCCATCGAGGGGAATCGTCTCACCCTCGGTGGCCGCGTACGGACCGCCGGCATCAGCCGTCGGCGGCGGCGTGGCCGATACCTCGACCTCGAAACCAGTACACCCGGTGTCTCCGTCCTTGTCGGTGACACAGACCTCTATCGCATACGCACCGGAAGCTGCGTACGTGTGCGCGATGGCGAACGGGCTCACCACGGGGTCGACGTCGTCGTCGGGCGAGCCGTCGCCCCAAGCGACCACGGCCACATGGGTGTCCAGCGCCCCGGGATCGGAGAAGCTCACGGACGCGGCGACCAGCTCTCCTGGCACCGCAGTACGGTCGGCGACCGGATCAACCGTGGGCTCCACGTTGGCCACCGAGATGATCACCTCCTCGGAGGCACACAACCCGTCGTCGTCGCACACCTCGAGGCTGACCATGTATTCGCCGTTGTCTGCCGCCTCGAACGACGGCGTCGGGGTGTCGGCATCGGTCAGGGACACGTTCGAATCGGTTGCCGTCCACGACCACGACACGATTTCCCCGTCGGCATCACGAGATCCGGAGCCGTCGAGGTCGATCTCCTCACCCTCGACCGTCCCCTCGTACGGGCCACCGGGATCCGGATCCGGCGGCTCCAGCACCGTGACCTGAAACGGTGCGCAGCCCTCGTCCATGGCATCGTCGGTGACGCACACGATGGCGTCGAAGGTGCCCGACTGGATGGAGAGGTGGGGGACATCGAACGGGCTGAACACCGGATCGACATTCGCGTCCGGAGAGCCGTCGCCCCACGACACCTGGGCCGAGTGGGTGTCGAGCCTGCCAGGATCGCTGAACGAGACACCCAGATCGAACGGCACGGACCTGACGACGGTCAGATCGTCGATCGGATCCACGGTCGGTGCGACGTTGGCCACCGGAATGGTCGCCTCGGCCGGGTCGCTGCACAAACCGTCGTTGTCGCACACCACGAGACTCACGGTGTAGTCGCCGTCATCGGCCGCCTCGAACGACGGCGCCGGGGTGTCGGCATCGATCAACACCACACCCGGATCGGTTGCCGTCCACGACCAGGACACGACGGATCCGTCCGGATCGAACGACCCGGTGCCGTCCAACACGATCGACTGTCCCTCGTCGGCCTCGTACGGCCCACCGACGACAGCGGTCGGCGGCGGTACGTCCGAGGCTTCGACGCCGAAGCTGACACAGTCGCCATCATCTCCGTCGTCGGTCACACAGACCTCGACGGCGTAGGTCCCGGCGACGGTGAAGGTGTGCGCGATGTCGAAGGGACTCGTCGCCGGATCGATCGTCTGGTCGACCGTCCCGTCTCCGTCCCAGTCGACCGTTGCGGTGTGCGTATCGAGGACTCCCGGATCGGTGAACGAGACCGACACGGTGACCTCCTCGCCGACGCCCGTCGTCCGATCGGTCGGCGGTTCGACCGAGGGCGCCACGTTGACGACCGGGATGTCCACGTCAGCCGACGAACACTGCCCGTCGTTGTCACAGACCTGGAGGGTGACCTCGTAGGTGCCGTCATCGGCGGCCAGGAACAGCGGGGTGGGGGTGTCCTCATCGGTCAGGGTCACGTTCGGATCCGTGGTCGTCCACGACCAGGACACGATGGAGCCGTCGGGGTCATACGACCCCGATCCATCCAGTGGCACGGTCTCGCCCTCGTCCGGCTCGTACGGGCCACCGGGATCGGCGGTCGGCGGGGGCGTGTCCGTCACGTCGACCCGGAACGAGACACAGCTGTCGTCGCCATCTTTGTCGGTCACGCACACCTCGACCGGGTACTCGCCTGCCGCTGGGTAGGTGTGAGCGATGGCCAGCGGGGACTGGCCCGTATTCGTCGTCTCGTCGACGGCTCCGTCGCCAACCCAGTCCACCGTGACGGTCCAATCGCCGTCTGCCACTCCGGGATCGCTGAACGACACCGAAGCGTTGACTTCGACGTCGGGCAACGCGGTCAGATCCGCGATCGGATCGACCGTCGGCGCCACGTTCGCCACGGGGATCAGCACACTCTCGGAGTCGCACTGACCGTCGTCGTCGCACACCTCGAGGCTGACCGTGTACTCGCCGTCGTCCTCGGCCACGAAGGTGGTCTTCGCCGGGGCGACCGGATCAACGTCGCCCAGGGTCACGCCGGCGTCGGGTGTGGTCCAGGCCCACGACACGATCTCGCCGTCGGGATCATCGGAACCCGAACCGTCCAGGACGATCGATTGGCCCTCGTCAGCCTCATAGGGACCGCCCGGAACCGCGTTGGGCGGCGGCATGAGCGAGACCTCGACCTCGAAGTCGTCGCAGCCTTCAGCGTCGTCGTCCTGCACGCAGATCGTGACGACGTAGGTACCGAGGTCGGGATAGACGTGGCCCGTGACCATCTCCAACAGCTTCGTGTCCTGGTCGGGCACCACGGAGGTGTCATCGATCTCGGGGTCGGAACCGTCGCCCCAGTTCACGGTTGCGGTCCAATCGGCGTCCTCGCCGGGGTCTCGGAAGAACATCCGGATCTGGGTCAGCGTCCCTCCGGGCAACAGCGTCCGATCGACGCCGGCGTTCACGTCGGGCAGGACGTTGTCCACCTCGAGCGGGGCAGAGTCGCAGACATCCACGTTCACGACCTCGCCGTCGACCACGACGGATCCGCTGACACACATCTCGACGTCGAAGGATCCGTCCTGCGGGAATGTGCGGGTCTTGGTCACCGGGAAGATGGCCGGGTCGGCCACGTCGTCGGCGATGCCGTCGCCATCCCAGTCGACCGTCGCGACGAGGTCCCCACCGGGATTGAAGAAGTTGATGGTCGCCGTCGCCGCCGACCCCTCGTTGATCGGCGAGGTGACCTGGGCGACGAAATCGACGACCACCGCTGTGTCGGCACCACAGGCGCCGTCGTCGTCACAGACGATCAGCCACACCTTGAACACGCCACCGTCGGGCGATGTGAACTGCGGGGTCGGTCCGTCAGCGCCCGATAGCACGCCCGGCTCCTCCACCAACCACGTCCACGACACGATCTCGCCGTCGCTGTCGGAGGATGCCGAGCCATCGAGGGGGATGCCGGCGCAGGGGTCATCGCAGCCGCTGCCGTCATAGGGTCCGCCGGCGTCGGCCGTGGGTGGCTCGTTGCAGGGCTCCTCCCCCGGGCACGGAAGCGGTGGAGGCACGTTGATGAACACCGTCGCGGTGTCGGATCCGCCCCGTCCGTCCTCCACCGTGTAGCGGAACACGTCGGTCAGATCACCCGGGCCATACGGCGTGTAGGTGCACTGAGTCGTCGAACAGGACACCTCCCCTTGAGATGCCGGCGTGTGATCGACGATCTCGAGGGTGTCCTCGTTCCCGGAGACGCCGTCGTAGTTGTCGGGATCCCAGTCGTTGCCGAGTACCGGGATGGTCCGCGGCGAGGGCGGCGTCGAGACGTAGTCGTTGAAAGCCCTCGGAGCGTCGTTGACCTCGTTGATCGTGATGTCCACGGTGGCCCGCGAGACGTCATCGACGTCCTCGGCTCCGGTGGCATTGGGGAGGTCGGTGATCGTGTACTCGAACGTGTCCGTTCCCCAGAAGTGCCGGTCCGGGGTGTAGGTGACGTACGTGCGGTCGTTGTCGACAACGACGGTGCCGTGATCCGATCGGAGCGGAGACGGTGGATCCACCGGTGCCCGCAGGATCGTGATCTCATCGCCGTCGGGGTCGAAGTCGTCGCCCGGTGCATCGAGGATCTCGAAGACCCTCTTCAACAGATCCGGCTCGTCCTCGTCGATCGTGTAGCCGTCGTCGACCGCCACGGGGGGCTGGCTGAGGCCCCCGCTGCAGGGAGTGGACAGCAACTGGAAGTGATCCACGATCGCCGCGGAGTCGTTCCCGTCGTCTCCACCGTCGAAGACCGACAGGAAGAGTGGCTGTGCTCCCGGGTCGATGGGAGTTCTCGCTCTGAGCACCGGGCTGGCGCCGTCGAAGATCATCCCGGTGTCGGCGTTCTTGATCACCCGGCCGTCGTCGAAGAACGCACTGTTGACGCTGATCACCTCGCCGTCGGGATCGAAGGCGAAGTTGTTCGGTGCGTTGATCGCGGTGCCGTTGGCCGACCATCCGGTGGCGCCGAGCTCGGCGAGGAACCCGTCGTTGTAAGGATTGGTGGTGCCTTCGGTGTACTCCGGGTACTCCTCGGTGGCGAACACGACGTCGAAGGTCAGACAACGGGGGGCCCGCTGTTCCACGTCTCCCTCGTCGGTCTCGACGTCGATGATGGCCGGCACGTCGAGGTCGAGTCGCAACACCGATGCATCCTTGGCCCCGTTGTACTCCCGTCCGTGGCGCTCCGACGCGGTGTCCACGTTCGGGTTGTCGGCCACCGAAGCCAGGCCGGTGGTGAGAAGCGCGACGGTCCCGTCGCTGTCCGGGGTCAGGATGGGCGTCAGGTTCGGACCGGCGGTGGCATGTGCGTCCACGTCGGCGCATTCCTCCCACGCCTGGCCGGTGACCAGGTCCCAGGGAGCACCATCGGACATGATCGGCTCGGCAAAGGCGCCGGTCAGGTCCGCGCAGGCCCGGACGGTGATTTCGACGGTCGCGTCGTCCTCCAGTCCGTCGCCGTCCTCGATCGTGTAGCCGAACGTGGCCGAGTCGGTGAATCCCGCGGTGATCTCCACCGTGCACGTCCCACCGGTGCAGCTGACGACACTGCCGGCTTCGACCGGAGTCAGCTGGGTGTTGCCCGTGATCGTGAGGTCGGTCGGGTCCGGCTCGTCATTCGCCACCACCTCGAGGGTCAACGTGCCCGCGCCCTCTGCAACCTCGAACTCATCGTCGACCGCGGTCGGACCATCGATCACGGTCACATCGATCGTCTCGCACCCCTCGCCGTTGCCCACGTCGCTGTGGTCGTCGTCGGTGACACACACCTCGACGATCTCGGGAGTGGCGTCGGTGGGAGTCGTGAAGGTGTGCGTGATGTCGAACGGGCTCTCGGCCGGGTCGATCGTCTCGTCCGGCGTCCCGTCGCCGTCCCAGTCGATCCTCGCCGTGTGAGCGTCCAGCTGGCCGTCGTCGGTGAAGGAAACCGACCAGCTCGACTCCTGGTCCACGCCAACGGTGGACGGTCCGTCGACGGTCACGACCGGAGCGGCGTTGGCCACCGGGATTGTCACCGACACCGGATCGCTCCACGTGTTGACGTTGTCACGCACGCGGAGGGTCACCTCATAGTCACCGTTCTCGTCCGCGGTGAACGTCGGCATGGCGGTGTCGCCGTCGGCGAACGTGGCGGTCGGAACCGAGGTCCACTCCCACTCCAGGATGCTCCCGTCGGGGTCGTCCGAACCGGACCCGTCCAGAGTCGCCGGCGTCCCCTCGACCACGTCGTCGTAGGGGCCACCCGGATTCGCCACCGGGGCGAGGTTGCCCGACTCGACGACGATCTCGGTTGACTCGCAAACGGGATCGCTGTCGCCATCGTCGATGCAGAGCTCGACCGTGTAGGTGCCGGCGGTGTCGTACTGGTTGGTCCCCGAGATGCTGCCGCCGCCCATACCGGGAAACTCGGTGACGTCGACCGTGACCGGCCCGTCGCCCTCACCCCAGTCGACCGTGGCGTTGTGGACGTCGTCGACTCCGGCGTCCGAGAAGTCCGCGGTCAGCGTGCTCACGTCACCCTCGACGATCGGCGTCGTGACGCTGAGCGTTCCCACATCGATCGTAGGATCGGCGTTGGTCACGACGATCTCGATGGTCTCGCACACGGGCGGATCATCATCATCGTCGATGCACAGGGTGACGTCGTAGGTACCGTCCTGCTCGTAGAGGTTCGTGCCGTCGACCGTGCCGCCGTCTTCGCCCGGCGACTCGCTGACGTCGACCTCGACCGGTCCGTCGCCCTCGTTCCAGTCGACGGTGGCCGTGTGGATGTCGTCGACCCCAGGGTCCGAGAACGCCCCCGTCAGGGTGCTCTCGTCACCCTCGACGATCGACGTCGTGACGCTGAGACTGCCGAGATCGATGGTCGGCGTGACATTGACGACGTCGATGACCACGGTGTCGGAACCCGGTTGCCCAGCGAGGTCGGACGCGCTCAGGGTGAGGGTGTAGCTCCCGGTGCCTTCGTCGACCGGGGTCCAGGTGGTGTCCTCCGAGTTCGCGTCAAGGAAGGTGCCTCCGGAGCCGGACCAGAGGATCGAGTCAGGGTCGAGATTGTCGTCGATGATCATGCCGTCGAGCGACACCGGCGAGCCTTCGTCGACGGTCGGGTAGGGACCACCGGCATCAACCTGAGGTGCGACGTTGGTCGTCTCGATCGCGACGGTCCGCACCGACGGCGTCGTGACTCCCGCGCTCGACACCGTCACGGTGGCGTCGAACTCGCCCACGGTCGCGTAGGTGTGGGTGATGTCCATCGGGTCATATGGGCTAACGATGGCGCCCGAGGTCGACTGGCCGTCGCCGAACTCGAGGGTGTAATCGAGGACCTCGCCATTGGGCTCCGAGGCTTCCAGGGTGAAGGTGGTCTGGAGCGGAGCGGGACCCGAGATGGGGTCTGCGGAGAAGGAGACCGGGATACTCGTCTGGTCGATCGTGACCGGCACCGTCGGGGCCGGCCAACGGTGAGCCTGGCCGAACGGGTCGGTGAACTCGACCCACCAGCGGAGGTCGGCCGGCCCCTGGGTGAATTCCCCGGTGAGCCGGGTCGTCCGCCACACCCCGTCGGGAGAGGGACCGAAGATCGAGAACGTGCCGCCGCCCGTGCTCATCGAGAGATCGATCTCGGCGATCCCCGGACGAGGCTCCACGGAGAACCGGGCGAGGCCGGCCAGCGTGTCGTTGTCAACCGGCGCGAGCATCGTTGCCGGCAGGACCGTGTCGACCTCGGTCGTGTAGGTCGCGGTCGCTTCTGTGCCGCCATCGGTGGGGGTGCCGGTGATCTCCACCCGATACACCCCATCAGCCACCACCCCACCCCCATCATCGGTCCCATCCCAGGTGAAGTTGTCGACATTGGTGGTCGAGCTGGCGCAGGGCTTGCCGATCTGCGGGCCCTGCGAGAAGGTCCGCACCACGGTGTCGTCGCTGTTGCGCACCACGTTCACGACCACATCGGACACGTCGCGCGACATGCAGTAGTAGATCCGCTTGGTCGTGTCCTCGTACCCGTCACCATTCGGCGAAAACGACCGATCCGGCGAATACGACGGATGCGTCGCAATCGTGGCCACCAACGGGTTGTCCACCATCACCGCAACCAGCACCGGCGAGTCGTAGTGCAGTTGACCGAACCGATCCGTGAAATCGACCAGACCCCGCAGATCACCCCCACCGTTCGAACACGCCGTCGTGTCCCCACCACTGGCCTGGAACGACCCATCCGGCTCCGGAGCCGTCGCCGACCCCAACTGACCATTCGACGGCAACGGACACCGCACATCCACCCGCGACACCGCCACCCCCACCCGCGGCTGAACGGCCCACGACAACTCACCCGACACCGTCGCCCCCGCCGCCGGCGCCACAAACGACCCCACCGGCACCGTGTCGACCTCGGTCGTGTAGGTCGCGGTCGCTTCTGTGCCGCCATCGGTGGGGGTGCCGGTGATCTCCACCCGATACACCCCATCAGCCACCACCCCACCCCCATCATCGGTCCCATCCCAGGTGAAGTTGTCGACATTGGTGGTCGAGCTGGCGCAGGGCTTGCCGATCTGCGGGCCCTGCGAGAAGGTCCGCACCACGGTGTCGTCGCTGTTGCGCACCACGTTCACGACCACATCGGACACGTCGCGCGACATGCAGTAGTAGATCCGCTTGGTCGTGTCCTCGTACCCGTCACCATTCGGCGAAAACGACCGATCCGGCGAATACGACGGATGCGTCGCAATCGTGGCCACCAACGGGTTGTCCACCATCACCGCAACCAGCACCGGCGAGTCGTAGTGCAGTTGACCGAACCGATCCGTGAAATCGACCAGACCCCGCAGATCACCCCCACCGTTCGAACACGCCGTCGTGTCCCCACCACTGGCCTGGAACGACCCATCCGGCTCCGGAGCCGTCGCCGACCCCAACTGACCATTCGACGGCAACGGACACCGCACATCCACCCGCGACACCGCCACCCCCACCCGCGGCTGAACGGCCCACGACAACTCACCCGACACCGTCGCCCCCGCCGCCGGCGCCACAAACGACCCCACCGGCACCGTGTCGACCTCGGTCGTGTAGGTCGCGGTCGCTTCTGTGCCGCCATCGGTGGGGGTGCCGGTGATCTCCACCCGATACACCCCATCAGCCACCACCCCACCCCCATCATCGGTCCCATCCCAGGTGAAGTTGTCGACATTGGTGGTCGAGCTGGCGCAGGGCTTGCCGATCTGCGGGCCCTGCGAGAAGGTCCGCACCACGGTGTCGTCGCTGTTGCGCACCACGTTCACGACCACATCGGACACGTCGCCGCGACATGCAGTAGTAGATCCGCTTGGTCGTGTCCTCGTACCCGTCACCATTCGGCGAAAACGACCGATCCGGCGAATACGACGGATGCGTCGCAATCGTGGCCACCAACGGGTTGTCCACCATCACCGCAACCAGCACCGGCGAGTCGTAGTGCAGTTGACCGAACCGATCCGTGAAATCGACCAGACCCCGCAGATCACCCCCACCGTTCGAACACGCCGTCGTGTCCCCACCACTGGCCTGGAACGACCCATCCGGCTCCGGAGCCGTCGCCGACCCCAACTGACCATTCGACGGCAACGGACACCGCACATCCACCCGCGACACCGCCACCCCCACCCGCGGCTGAACGGCCCACGACAACTCACCCGACACCGTCGCCCCCGCCGCCGGCGCCACAAACGACCCCACCGGCACCGTGTCGACCTCGGTCAGATGCGTCGCCGTCGCGGTCCCACCTTCAGAATCGATGCCGGTGATCTCCACCCGATACACCCCATCAGCCACCACCCCACCCCCATCATCGGTCCCATCCCAGGTCGTCTGGTTGTTGGAGGCGGTCGCGCTGCCACACGGACCGGTTCCGGAGTGCGACACGCCCGTCTCCAGCGTGCGTACGACCGTCTCGGTCGCGTTCTTGACCACGATGTCGACGTTCGCCGTCCTGGAGATGCAATACCGGATGACCCTCGTGGCGTCTTCGTACCCGTCACCATTCGGCGAAAACGACCGATCCGGCGAAAACGACGGATGCGTCGCAATCGACAGCACCAAGGGATCTTCTGCTCCCGCCTCGCCGACGGGCACCAATGACAGGATCGCCAGTGAGGCGACTGCTGCCACGATCTGCACCATCGTCCGACGCGCGCCTGACTCCCCTGACCGGAAACGCCCGGTCCGCGAACGTATCACCCCGTGCCCCATGAAGAACCCCCCAGTCCTCCGCCTGATCGGGACTGTACGGTGCTTCCATCAAAGCCGCAATCGATCTCAGCTTTCGCTCAGTGCTTCGCTCCCCTGCTTCGGTCATCACCGCACTGATCCTGGCCTTGAACGCACCGGGCTGTTCCTGGTTCGCCGAGCCGGCCGACGATGCGTCCGCTCCGACCACGACGGCCGTCACACCTCGGCTGTCGGCCGACATGGCCACGCTCGATGTGCTCGGTGCCGACCCTCAGTTCTGGACGTTCCTGGAACTGGCCGAGCGGGCCGGGATCGCCGACGACCTCGAGGGCGAGCCGGCCGGCACCATCATCGCTCCTAGCAGTGGAGCGTTCACTCAGATGGATCCCGCAGCGCTCGACGCCCTCATGGCCGACACCGGGTCTGCCCTGAGGGCCGTCCAGATCCACACCATCGCCGAGCGGCTCGACTACGAGGCGCTCCAGGATCGAGTCGAAGTCGAAACCGTGGCCGGTGTGACTCTCCCGGTCGTGGCAACGGACGAGACGGTGACGGTCGGTGGAGCGACGATCACCAAACACGACATCGAGACCCGGAATGCTGTGATCCATGTGGTCGACGCCGTGATCGACTTCTCGGACTCTTGACGCCCGCGACCCGCAGGCCGTCACCGAACGCCCGCATCTGCGCCCGGGCCGCCGCTTCTCCATCGACGACCGCGACGGCATCGAGTTCGAGGTGGTGTCGTACGCCGCGTGAGGGGCGGTCAGGTCTTGCGCCAGTAGACGACCTGGTCGTCGACCTCGACGATCTCATCGGTGATGCCGTGCTCGTCGCGGTAGGTGTCCACCGCCCGCTTGCAGGCGACCGGCGCGCCGTAGTCGTCGATGATCGCGTAACCGCCCACCGAGAGCTTGGGGTACAGGTTGGCCAGTGCATCCCAGGTGGAGTCGTAGTAGTCGCCGTCCAACCGGATCACGGCGAATCGATCGACCGCCAGCGTCGGCAGGGTGTCGGCGAAGAACCCCTTCACGAACACGACCTGATCGTCGAGCAGGTCGTACCGGCGGAAGTTCTCCCGGACGGCCTCGACGTCGACGGCGAACCGGTCGACCTCGTCCAGCACCACGTGGGCCAGGACGTCGTCGAGGTCGTCCGGGTCCGGCTCGGGGAGTCCCTCGAACGAGTCCGCCACGTACACGTTGCGATCGGTGACCCCCCAGGCCCGCAGGATCCCGCGCATGAAGATCGTGGTGCCCCCGCGGAACACGCCGGTCTCGATGAGATGGCCGGGCACGTCGTCCGCCACCACCGACTCGACACAGGACCGCACGTTGGCCAGGGCGTCCGGCGAGATCAGCGTGTGAGCGTCGGGCCGATTGCTCTTCAGCACCGACAGGAACAGTCGGGGACGCATCCCGAGCAACTGTTTGGCCGTGTCATTGCTTCCCCTGGTGGCGAGTCGGGCCGCGATCCAGCCCATCCGGGCCCGGGCCAGGGCCAGGTCGGCCTTCGTCGGAGGTGCGGCCTCGCTGCGGTAGAGGTCGTTGCGGACGGCCCGACCGAGGAGGTCGAGATAGGCGGCCCGCAGCGCGTCGGTCGGGGTGGCGTCGCTCACCGGGCCAACCGTACGGAGCCCATCGGCGCCGTGCGAACCCGGACCGGGACACCCCGTCGAAACGAGCAAACTTGGTGCCTGGCACCTGGTTTGCTCGTTACGGGAGGGGGGCGTCGGCGACGAGCTCGGGGATGGCCTCGCCGGCCCAGTCGATGACCGGGCCCGGCACGATGCCCAAGCCGATGGTGGCGACGACCGCGAGACCGAGGACGGCCCAGGTGGTGGGGGCGATCCGGCCGAGGAGGGATGACTCCCCCGCCTCGGCCTCGTCGTCCTGCATGTACATGGACACGATGATGCGGAGATAGACGAAGGCGCTGATCACCGCAGCCAGCATGGCGACCGCCGCCAGCCAGAAGGAGCGGGCCTCGACCGCCGCGGCGATGACGCCGAACTTGGCCAGGAACCCCGATGTCAGCGGGATGCCGGCCTGGCCGAAGAGCAGCACCATGAAGGCGAACGCCACCAGCGGCGCCCGCTTGCCCAGCCCTCGGTAGTCCTCGAGCGTGTGGTGGCCGTCACCCTTGCCGGCCACCAGGGTGACCACACCGAAGCTGCCGGCGACCATGAACGTGTACGCCGCCAGGTAGAAGAGCGCCGCAGCGGTCCCGTCGTCGGAGGCGGCCTGCACCCCCACCAGGATGAACCCGGCGTGGGCGATCGACGAATACGCCAGCATCCGTTTGACGTTGGTCTGGGCCACGGCGACGATCGAGCCCACCAGCATGCTGGCCACGGCGAGGAAGTAGACGAGGGGCTGCCAGTCGGTGCGCTGCGTGGCGAACGCCAGCACGAACACCCGGAGGATGGCGGCGAACGCCGCGGTCTTCACCACCGAGGCCATGTAGGCCGCCACCGGCGTGGGGGCACCCTGGTAGACGTCGGGCACCCAGACCTGGAAGGGCACCGCGGCGATCTTGAACCCCAGCCCCACGAGCAGCAGCGCGAATCCGGCCAGCAACATGCCGTTGTCGAGCAGTGTGTTCTGCTCGAGGAACGCCCGGATCGTGACGAGGTTGACGCTGCCGGTGGCGCCGTACACGAGGGCGATGCCGTAGAGCAGGAACCCGGAGCTGAACGCGCCCAGCACGAAGTACTTCATGCCGGCTTCCTGCGACTGGCTGCGGCGCAGGTGCATGGCCGCCAGCACGTAGACCGCGATCGACAGCACCTCGAGGCCGAGGAAGAGGACGATCAGGTCGTTGGCCAAGGTCATGACGACCCCGCCGGCCGCCGACAGCAGCATCAGGACGAACACTTCGGGCGAGGGAACCGCGTCCTCGTGCCGCAGATAGCCGTCGGCGAGTAGCGCGGCCAGGATGACCCCGGCGCAGATGACGATGGTGAGGAAGACGGAGAATCGATCCACGCCGACCGCGCCGGCCACGGTCGACCACGGACCTTCGTCGCCGACCCGATTCCACAGGTGGACCGCGAAGCCGGCCGAGACGGCCGCGGACCCAACGGTCCATGCGGTGGCGAACGATCGGGGCAACCAGCGCGACACCGAGGCGATCGTCAGCAGCAGCACACCGCCCAGCGCAAGGGCCACGACGGGGGCCACGGCGGCCCAGTCGACCGAGGGCGTCTGGAGGGCCGGCGCCAGGAGCTCCTCGCCGGTCGGCTCCTGTCCCAGGAGTGCGAGCACGCCGATCATGTCACTCGCCCTCCTCGTCGCCGTGATCCGCTTCGTCTCCGTGCTCGCCCTCTTCGGCGGAGAAGATGACCGACGGGGTCACCGGCTCGGGCGCCTCGTAGCCGGTGACGTCCTCGACGTGGACCAGCAGCGCGTCGACCGACGGCTCCATCCGGTCCAACACGGGCTTGGGGTAGACCCCGAGGAAGACGATGAGGAACAGGAGCGGCGCCAGCACCAACCCCTCGCGGAAGCTGAGATCGGGGGTGTCCAGGTCCGCCTCGCGCGGGGTGCCGTGGAACACGCGCTGGTACGCCCACAACAGGTAGAGCGCGGCCAGGATCACGCCGGAGGCGGCCACCACGGCCCACCACCGGAACGTGAGGAACGATCCGAGCAGGATCAGGAACTCGCCGACGAACCCGTTGAGCCCGGGCACGCCGATGGACGACAGCATGACCAGGGTGAACGCCGCGGCCATGATCGGCGCCACCTTCTGCAGACCGTTCAGCTCGGCGATCTGGCGGGTGTGGCGCCGTTCGTAGATCCAGCCGACCAGGATGAACAGCGCCCCGGTGGAGATGCCGTGGTTGACCATCTGCAGGATGCCACCCTCGATGCCCTGGGTGGTCAGCGAGAACGTCCCCATCACGATGAAGCCGAGGTGGGCCACCGACGAGTAGGCGACCAGCCGCTTCAGATCCCGCTGCATGGTCGCGACCACGGCGCCGTAGATGATGCCGATGACCCCCAGCGTGACCATGGTCGGAGCGAAGTACTGCGAGGCTTCGGGGAACAGGAACAGCCCGAAGCGGACGAATCCGTAGGTCCCCAGCTTCAACATGACACCCGCCAGGATGATCGAGCCGGCGGTGGGGGCCTCGGTGTGCGCGTCCGGCAGCCAGGTGTGGAGCGGGAACAGCGGCACCTTGACCGCGAACGCGAGCGCGAAGGACAGGAACACCCAGCGCGCCGTGGTGGTGGCCAGCGCCTGGGCCTCGCCCAGCTCGATCAGGTCGAAGGTGATCCCGCCCAACGCGTCCCGGCTGAGGAACACCAGCGCCAGGATCCCCACGAGCATGAGCGCGGACCCGAACATGGTGTAGAGGAAGAACTTGGTGGCCGCGTACACCCGATTGCCGTGTCCCCACCGTCCGATGAGGAAGTACATGGGGACGAGCACGATCTCGAAGAAGACGAAGAAGACGAACAGGTCGAGCGCGATGAAGACGCCGATCGATCCCGCTTCCAGCGCCAGGATCCAGGCGTAGTAGGGCCGGGCGTCGTGATCGGGATCGGTGGCGAGCAACGCGATGGGGAACAGCAGCGCGGTCATGACCACCAGGAACAGGGAGATTCCGTCCACCCCGAAGTGGAACGAGATCCCGAAGGACTCGATCCAGGTCTGCTGCGTCTCGAACTGGTAGCCCGCGGCCCCCGGCTCGAAATCGATGAGCATCCACCCTGCGATCGTCGCCGTGAGGACGGTGAAGGCGATGGTGACCTGCTTGAGGATCTCCGGGCGGGTCGAGGCCAGCGTGGCCACGACGATCGCCCCGATCGCGGGCAGCAGGACGAGCGCCGGCAGCACCGGGAAGGACGTGGAGCTCTCGGCGACGACGCCGGGCAACGTGAGGAAGGCGCCCATCACCAACTCACCCTGGTCAGGACCCAGCCCAACAACACGACCGCGCCGAAACCGAGGCTGAGCGCGTAGCTGCGCACCAGCCCGTTCTGCTGTCGACGGAGCACACCGCTCAGTCGCTGAACACCGACGGCGACGCCGGTGACCGCCCCGTCGATCACGGTCTTGTCGGCGTCGGCAGTGGCCTCGAATGCAGCGGTGCCGGGGCCACCGACGAACGCGGCGTAGGTGTCATCGATTCGCCACGCACGGGCCAGGAACGGCCGTTCGACCTTGGTCCGATCGCCGACTCCACGGCCGAACATCATCCAGCCCGCAGCGATGCCGGCCAGCCCGGTGGCGATCGCGACGATGGCGAGGAGCCACTTCAGACCGGTGGACACGTCGACGTGGACCTCGGCTCCCTCGACCACCGGCTCGAGCCAGTGCTCGAGGAACTTCAGATCGCTGGCGAACGGCAACTGCATGACGCCGCCCACCACGGCGAGTCCGGCCAGCACCGCCAGCGGGGCCAGCATGAGCCACGACGACTCGTGGGGCTCGAAGTCCTCGTCGGGCAGGCTGTGGGCACCCCCCTGACCGTCGAAGAAGACCGCCTCGACCGGGTCGTCACCCCGCGCCTCGGACTCGGCCAGCAGGACGCCCTCCATCTCGGGGTCGGCCTTCTCCCAGTCCGGTTCCCCGAAGAAGGTCATGACCACCTGGCGGGTCATGTAGAACGCGGTGAGCAGTGCGGTGACGAGACCGAGGGCCCACAGCACCGGGCTCTTGTTCCACGCGAAGAGCAGGATCTCGTCCTTCGACCAGAAGCCTGCGAAGGGCGGCACGCCGGCGATGGCCAGCCACCCGATGATGAACACGCCGGTGGTGATCGGCATGAACTTGCGGAGACCGCCCATGCCGCGCATGTCCTGCTGCTCGTGCATGCCGTGGATGACCGACCCGGACCCCAGGAACAGCAACGCCTTGAAGAACGCGTGGGTCACCATGTGGAAGATGGCCGCGATGAAGGCACCGCTCCCGACCGCCAGGAACATGTATCCCAGCTGGCTGACCGTGGAGTAGGCCAGCACCTTCTTGATGTCGTTCTGGGCCACCGCCACGGTGGCGGCGACGAACGCAGTGATCGCTCCGAACCACGCGATCGTGGTGGGCAACCAGTCGTACCCGGCGTCGAGGATGGCGTTGGTGCGCACGAGGAGGAAGACCCCGGCGGTGACCATCGTGGCCGCGTGGATGAGGGCGGACACGGGTGTGGGACCGGCCATGGCGTCGGGCAGCCAGACGAAGAGCGGGAGCTGGGCCGACTTGCCGACGGCACCGATGAAGAGCAGCCCGGCGATCGCCGTGGCGGTGACCGCCGCCATCTGCCCGCCGCGGGCCAGGCCGTCGAGCTCGAGGTACTCGACGGTGCCGTACGAGGCGAACGCCACGAACATCGCGAGCATGAAGCCCCAGTCACCGATCCGGTTGGTGACGAAGGCCTTCTTGCCGGCACCGGCGTTGGAGTCGACCGTGAACCAGAACGAGATGAGGAAGTACGAGCAGGCCCCGACACCCTCCCAGCCGACGAAGGTCAGGAGGAGATTGTCGGCGAGCACCAGGATGAGCATCGAGAAGATGAACAGGTTCATGTAGAGGAAGAACTTGGAGAACTTCTCGTCGCCGTGCATGTATCCGATGGCGTACACGTGGATGAGGGCACCCACCCCGGTGATGAACAGCGCCATCGTGATCGACAGAGGGTCGGCCAGGAAGCCGACGCCGACCTCGAAGGACCCGGCGGGAATCCACGTGAAGAGCGTCTGGGTGATCTGCCGCTCTTCCGCTTCGCGCCCGACCAGGTCGGCGTAGGTGGCCACCGTCGCGACGAACGACGCCGCCACCATGGACGCAGCGAGCCACCCGGCGGCGGGTTCGCCCAGCTTGCGGCCGCCGACGAGCAGCGCCAAGAAGCCGAACAGCGGGAAGGCGGGGATGAGCCAGATGAGATCGTCCACGGCTATCCCCTCAGCACAGCGATGTCGTCAGCGGTGGCGCCGGGGCGACCGCGCATGACCGCCACGATGATGGCCAGTCCCACCACGACCTCGGCCGCCGCCACGACCAGGACGAAGAACACCACGACCTGACCGGACAGGTCACCGAAGCGGTCGGCGAGCGCAACGAAGGTGAGGTTGACCGCGTTGAGCATGAGCTCGACGCACATGAACATGACCAGCGGGTTGCGGCGGATCAACAGACCGACCCCACCGATGGTGAAGACGAGCGCCGAGAGGGCGAGATACCAGGTGGTGGTGACCTCCATCAGTCGGCCACCTCCCCGTCATGGCCGGACGGTTGGGTGTGATCCTCGGCGGCCGCCAACTCGTTCTCGCTGGGGTGCTCGAAAAGCCCTTCGGTCTCGGCCAGCTCGGGGACCGGTTCGTCGTCGCCGGCCTTTCGTTTGGCCATCACGACCGCGCCGATCACGGCGATGGTGAGCAGGACGCCGGTCAGCTGGAACGCGAAGACGTAGTCGGTGAACAGGATCCGGCCCAGGCCCGAGACGTTGGTCTCGGTTTCGACGATCTCGGTGGGCGCTCCTGCCACGGTGGTCCCACCGGTGATGGTCTGGGTGTCCTCGGAACCCAGGAGGAACACGGCGAGCAGCATGCAGAGGAAGGCCAGGCCGCCGATGAAGGCCGCCGGGCGCTGTCCCACGATGGGTTCGGTCTCGAGATTCTCGGTGCGATCGACGCCGAGCAGCATGATGACGAAGAGGAAGAGCACCACGATGGCACCGGCGTAAACGATGACCTGGATGGCGGCGAGGAAGTGGGCCTCCATGGCGATGAAGAGGACGGCGACGCCGAACAAGGTGGCGACGAGCGACATGGCCGCGTTGACCGGATTGCGGGATCCCACGACCCCGATGGCGCCGGCGACGATGACGGCGGCGCTGACGATGAAGACGAAGGCCTCCACTACGGCTCACCCCCCTCGTCGCCGGCGGCGTCGGCATCGGCGACCTCTTCCCGTTGGCCCCGCTCGGCGTCACGCACGCCGTAGCCCAGCTCGGCGGCCCATGCGACGATGCCCTCGAACTCGGCGGACCCGGCCGAAGCGGTGGCTCGCATCCAGCCCGAGGTGTTCTGATCCTCACCCTCGCGCCAGTCCTCCCATGGCAGCTGCTGCGGCTTTCCGTCGTCGCCCACGACCAGCTCGTCCTTGGTGTAGATGGCGTCGGAGCGGTTGGTGAACGAGAACTCGAACAGTTTGGTCTCGGTGATGGCCTCGGTGGGACAGGCCTCGACGCAGAGATCGCAGTGGATGCAGCGCAGGTAGTTGATCTCGTAGACGAACCCGTAGCGCTCGCCCGGCGCGACCGGGTCGTCGACGGGGTTGTCGGCGCCGCGCACGTAGATGCAGCGGGCCGGACACACACCGGCGCAGAGCTCGCATCCGATGCACTTCTCCATACCGTCCTCGTACCGGTTGAGGACGTGACGGCCGTGCAGCCGGGGCGGCTTGTCCCGCTTCTCCTCGGGGTACGGCTTGGTGACCCGCTTCTCGAAGAGTTTGCCGAACGTGACCCGGAATCCGTCGAGGTACCCCATCAGTGCCCCGTCCATGGACGTCGGAGATGGTCATGGCCGAGCCGGGGCATCGGTCGCAAGGACGCAGGAGCGCTCACGTGCCGCAGCGCACATGGAGCGACGAGGACGCCGCGACCGGGGCACCGGGCGGGCGTGAGCGCTGCGTACGTTCGTGGGCGGGGCACTAGACGGTGACCTCCTCGGGTTCGGGCTCGGCCTTGCGGACTGCGCTGAGCAGGAGCAGGGCACCCAGACTCAGAACTCCGAGGCTGAGGATGATGACCACCGCCGGGTTCCAGTCCTGCTGCTGGCCGACCCGGATCGCTCCGAGAAGGAGGAACCAGCCCAGAGCGATCGGGATCAGCACCTTCCATCCCAGGTCCATGAGCTGGTCGTAGCGCAACCGGGGCAGCGTGGCCCGGAACCAGACGAACATGAACAGGAAGCAGAACAGCTTCACGAAGAACCAGAGGATGGGCCAGATCCAGTCGGGCCCGAACAGCAGGGGGCCGCTGGGGCCGCCGAGGAACAGCGTGACGATGATGGCCGACATCGTCACGGTGTTCATGAATTCGGCGAGGAAGAAGAGCGCGAACCGGATCGACGAGTACTCGGTGTGGAATCCGCCGACCAGCTCCTGCTCGGCTTCGACCAGATCGAACGGGGGGCGGTTCAGCTCGGCCGTCGCCGCAATGACGAAGATCACGAACGGCACGAATCCGGTGGCCCAGAGATTCCAGCTGGCGAGGCCCAGGAAGCCCGACTCGCTCTGCGAGGCGACGATCTCGTGGGTCGAGAGGGAGCCGGCCATGAGCACGACCGACGCCACCGCCAGGCCGAGCGCAGCCTCGTAGGAGACCATCTGCGCCGTGGCGCGCACCGAGCCGAGCAGTGGGTACTTGGAGCCCGACGCCCAGCCGGCCAGCATCACGCCGTACACCGCGATGGACGACATGGCGAGCACCAGGAGGATGCCGATCTGCGGGTCGGCGAGCTGGAGGTAGGTGTCGCGGCCGAAGAGCGAGATGGTGCCGGACCCGTCGTCGTTGAACACACCCCCGATGGGTACCACCGCGAAGGTGACGAAGGCGGTGGTGGCGGCGATGACCGGGGCCAGCCGGAACAGGAACCGCTCGGCACGGGTGGGGAGGAGATCCTCCTTGAAGAACGCCTTGATGCCGTCGGCCAGGGTCTGGAGCAACCCCCACGGGCCGGCGACGTTGGGACCGATCCGGTTCTGCATGTCGGAGATGACCTTGCGCTCGAACCAGACCATGAACATGGTGGCGACGAGCAGGAACCCGAAGGTGATGACGACCTTGATGAGGACGCGCCAGACCTCGGCCCAGCCGATGCCGTCGAGGAGGAGCGGGTCGCCGAACATCAGACCGTCTCCACCTGGACGTCGGTGACCGGGGCCGAGGCATCGATCAACTGGTTGGGCGCAACCGCCTCGAGGTTGGCCACGAGGCCGACGGACCCTCGGGCCAGACCGGGGTCGGCCTGCGCCACGCCGGTGATACTGCCCTCGGCCGAGGTGACCTTGACCCTGCCGCCCTCAGAGACGCCGAGGGTGTCGAGGTCGTGAGGCGACAGGGCCACGACCGGATCCGCGGCGAGCCCGGCACTGGAGACGCAGTGCTGCAGGAGGGTGCCCTGGTCGTAGAGCCGGTGCGTGACGACGAGCCGGAAGGTCCACTGATCCCGGCTGGGCAGCTCGGGGGAGGCGACGGGCCCGGCCGGCACCAGCGGCTGACCGGGAAGCAGGACGCCCTCGGGTTCGGCGTCGACCCTGGGGCCGTCGAGGTCGGCATGGAGCTCGGACGTCGCGACCACCTCGGCCCAAAGGGATGCGGCGCTGACGTCGTCGCCGAAGGGGTGGTCGAGCCGGCGGGCCAGTTCGGCGGCGATCATCCAGTCCGACCAGGCCATGCCGGGAGGGGTGACCTTGGCCCGGACCGCGCTGACCCGGCCTTCGAGGTTGGTGAAGGTCCCGTCGACCTCGGAGGCTCCGGCGGCCGGCAGGACGATGTCGGCGCACGAGCTGGACGTGGTGAGGAACTGGTCGACCGCGATGACGGTGCCGGCCCCGTCCAGTCCGCGCCGGGCCAGATCGCCGTCGACGAAGTCGACCATCGGGTCCGAGCCGAGCAGGACCAGGGTGTGGATCTTCCCGTCGGCGGAGGCCCGAAGGATCCCCTCGGTGTCGAGACCGTCGACGGCCGGGGTGGTGGGCCACCGCGCCGACCACCGGTGCGCGGCGTCGGCCCGACGGGTTCGCCCCGGCAGGTAGCCCGGGGCCATGCCCATGTCGAGAGCCCCGTGGATGTTGCCTCGGCGCAGCGCGGAGAGCACGCGCATGCCACCGGGCCGCCGGTCGAGCGCAGCGAGCGCCGCGGCGGTGACCTCGGGCCGGTCGGCCAGCGACGGGCGTCCGGCCACGACCGTGACGGGGCCCTCGGCGGCGAGGAGCCGGCCGGCGAGCTGGAGCGCGTCGACGGGGACGCCGGCCGTCTCGTTCGACGCACCCGCCAGGGCCGCTTCGACGACCGCCGCCGCCTCACCCGGGCGATGGTGCAGGGACACGGCCGCGAACTCGGACAGCGCGGTGGCGCAAGGACTGATCTCGATCAGGGTGGCTCCGTCGTGGACGACGGCGTGGCGGAGCCGGAGGTAGAGCGACCCGAACCCCTCTTTGGGGTCGGGACCGAGCAGCGACGATGGTGCCGCCCGGGTCGCAGGCTTCGTTGATGGTGGCGCGGGGATACCCGAACACCACCGACGGATCGAGACCGTCACCGAGCTGGGCATCGACGTTGTCGGAGCCGATCACGCCCTTGGCCAGCCGAACCCAGGCGTACTGCTCCTCGTTGGTGAGCCGGGCGCCGCCGATGACGGCGAACCCCTCGGGCCCTCCCCGGGCCAGCCCGTCGGTGATGGCGTTCACCGCGGCGGCCAGCGCCGTGGGCCAGCGGGTCGCGACCAGCTCCGGGCCGTTGGGTTCGAGCGCACCCAACGCCGTGCCCCGCATGAGCGGCGCATCGAGTCGTTCGGGATGGGTGATGGCCTCGAACCCGAACCGATCCTTGTCGCCCAGCCAGCCCCAGTTGACGGCGTCGATGTCACGCCCCAGGTACCGCAGCACCTCGTTGCGCGACGACTGGATGACGATGCCGTCTCCGGTGGGTGACGTGACGCAGGTGGACGCGATCTCCTCGAGGTCCCACGGGCGGGCCTTGAAGCGGTACGGCTTGGCCGTGAGCGCGCCGACCGGGCAGATCTGCACCGTGTTGCCCGAGAAGTACGACGCGAACGGATCGTCGGGGAAGGTGTTGACCTGGGTCTCGTTGCCGCGGTCGATGAAGTGGATCAGCGGATCGCCGGCCACTTCCTTGGCGAACCGGGTACACCGATCACAGAGGATGCAGCGCTCCCGGTCGAGGTAGACCGTGTCGCTGATGGGGATGGGCTTCTCGTAGTGCCGCTTCTCCTCGACGAACCGGCTCTCGCCCGGCCCGAACGCCATGGTCTGGTCCTGGAGGGGGCATTCGCCGCCCTTGTCGCAGATCGGGCAGTCGAGGGGATGATTGATCAGCAGGAACTCGAGGACGCCGTCCTGCGCCTTCTTGGTCACCTCCGAGGTCGTGTCGACGATCATCTCGGGAGTGCAGGGCAGCATGCACGCCGGCTGGAGCGCTGCCCCCCGGCCGGTGTCGACCTCGACCAGGCACATCCGGCACATCCCGACCGGTGACATGCGCGGGTGGTAGCAGAACCGGGGGATGTAGACGCCGTGGCGCTCGGCGGCGGCGATGAGCAGCTCGCCCGGACGGGCTTGCACCGCAACCCCGTCGATGGTGATCGACACGCCCTCGGTGATCGGATCGGTGGCGGTCACGACGCGTCCCCCGCTGCGATCTTGGCCTCGAACTCGGACCGGAAGTGGCGCAGCGCCGAGGTGACCGGTGCAACCGACGACGGCCCCAACGGGCAGATCGTCGTCTGCCGGGGCGGGAAGGGAACGTCGACCTCTCCACTCCCGGCGAGTGCCGGTCCCGGGTAGGGCCCGGGCGAGATGTTGTCGCCGATGTCGGCGAGGAGGTCCAGATCCTCGGGTCGGCCGTGACCGTCGAGGATGCGCTGGAGCACCCGTTCGAGCCATGTGGTGCCCTCGCGGCAGGGGGTGCACTTCCCGCACGACTCGCGTGCGAAGAACCGGACCACCCGGAGGCAGGCGCGGACCGCATCGGTGGAGTCGTCCATCACGACGATGGCCCCCGAGCCCAGCATGGACCCGGCGGCCCCGACGGTCGGGCCTCGAGCGGCAGGTCGAGATGCTCGGGGTAGAACCACGGCGCCGAGCCACCGCCGGGAATGAACATCTTGAGCTCGTGGCCGTCGCGGATGCCCTGGCAGTACTCGTCGCCGTAGAGCAGATCGCGGAAGGTCGTGACCCCCTGCGGCACCTCGTACACGCCCGGGCGCTTCACGTGACCGGACACCGCGAACATCCGGGTGCCCGGTGAGGTCTCGGAGCCGTGTTCCCGGTACGCCTCGGCCCCGTGGCGCAGGATCCACGGCAGGTTGGCCAGGGTCTCGACGTTGTTGACGATCGTCGGCTTTCCGTACAGGCCGATGGCGGCCGGGAAGTACGGCGGCTTGAGACGCGGCATACCCCGGTTTCCCTCGAGGCTCTCGATCAGCGCGGTCTCCTCGCCGACGATGTAGGCGCCGGCCCCCCAGTGCAGCACGATGTCGACCGACACGTCGCTTCCCATGATGTTCGTGCCGACGTAGCCGGCGTCGTAGGCCTCGTTGAGCGCTGCGGCGATGCGCTCCTGCGCGAGCGCCATCTCTCCCCGTACGTAGAGGAAGCACTGACTGAGCCCCACCGCATAGCAGGCGATCACGCAGCCCTCGATCAACTGGTGGGGATCGCGCTCCATGAGCAGCCGGTCCTTGTAGGTGCCGGGCTCGCTCTCGTCTCCGTTGACGACCAGGTAGCGGGGCCAGACGCCGTCGGGGCAGAACCCCCACTTGATGCCGGCCGGGAACCCGGCGCCACCCCTCCCGAGCAGGGTGGCCTCGCGAACCTCGGCGTGGACGTCGTCCGGCCGGCGTTGCAGCGCAGCGCGCAGGCCCTCGTACCCCTCGGTGGCGCGGGACCGCTCCAGGGTGAACGAGTCCTCGTACGGAAAGCGGGAGGTGACCATCTCGGGACCATCGGTGGGCACCCATCCCGGCGCGTAGGGGAGGTACCCGTGGCGAGCGAGGTCCTGTGCCGCGTCGTCGGGGCCGTCGCTCATGATCCCTCACCGGCCTCGTCGGCGATCGCGAACCAGTCGGGCGCCACCGCTCCGTCGGTCATGGCCGGACCCGCGGCCTTGTCGGCCGGGATGGTCTGGCGGACCCGGGCCAGCGTGCCGTGCGGCGGGACCTCGTCGCGTCGTCCCGCGGCCAGCTCGTCGATGAGCGTGTCGAAGGTCTCGGGCGTGAGTCGGCCGAAGTAGCGGTAGTTGACCTGGGCGCAGGGAGCCTCGGTGCAGGCCGCCACGCACTCGACGTCCTCGAGGGTGAAGGTCCCGTCGGCCGTGGTACCGCCCGATTTGATCCCGAGACGCTCCTCGGCGTGGTGCAGGAGCTCCTCACCGCCCAGCAGCTGACAGGAGATGTTGGTGCACACGTTGACGACGTAGGTGCCCACCTCGTGGAGCTTGAACATCTCGTAGAAGCTGCAGGTCCCCAGCACCTCGGCGGGAGTGACCCCGACCAGCTCGGCGATATGTTCCATCGCATCCTCGGTGACGTACCCGTCCTGCTCCTGGGCCAGGTGCAGCAGGGGGATCAGCGCCGACTTGGGTTTGGGATACCAGGCGATCATCTCGCGGGCGGTGACCAGGTTCTTCGACGACAGGCGCGCCATCAGCGATCGACCTCACCCATGATCGGATCCACCGACGAGATGACCGCGACCGCGTCGGCGATGAGGCGGCCGCGCATCAGGTGCGGAAGGGTCTGGAGGTTGATGTAGCTGGGCGGCCGGATCCGCATGCGGTAGGGCTTGGGGCCTCCGTCGGACACGATGAAGCAGCCCAGCTCACCGCGGGGGACTCGACCGAGGCGTACGCCTCGCCGGCCGGCACCTGGAATCCCTCGGTGAAGATCTTGAAGTGGTGGATCAACGCTTCCATCGACTCGTCCAGCCGGGCCCGGGGCGGTGGGGTCACCTTGCGGTCCTGGACCCGGTAGTCGCCCTCGGGCATGCGGTCGACACACTGCTCGATGATCCGGATCGATTCCCGGATCTCGTTGAGCCGGATGGCGTATCGGTCGAACGAGTCGCCGTAGGTTCCCGACGACGACGTCGAACTCGATCTGGTCGTAGGCCAGGTAGGGCGTGTCCCGTCGCAGATCCCACGGCACGCCGGTGGACCGCAACAAGGGGCCGGTGGCGCTCAGCGCAATGGCCTCGTCGGGGGTGATCGTGCCGACACCCTGCAGCCGTTCCCGCCAGATGGGCTGGCCGGTCATGAGGGTGTCGTACTCCTCCAACCGCGGCGGCAGCAGATCGATGAACCCGATGACGTCCTCGACCCAGCCGTCGGGGAGGTCGGCGGCGACCCCTCCCGGCCGGATGAAGTTGTGGTTCATCCGCAACCCGGTGATCTTCTCGAGGAGTCGGAGGCCCTCCTCGCGCTCACGCCACCCGTAGATCATCATCGACACCGCGCCGAGATCCATGCCGTTGGTGGCCATGAACAGCAGGTGCGACGTGATGCGGTTGATCTCGCAGAGGAGCATCCTGATCCATGTGGCCCGGGGCGGGATCTCGACCTCGAGCAGGGCCTCGGTGGTCAGGCTGAAGGCGAGCTCGCTGAACAGCGGCGCGGCGTAGTCCATGCGGGTCACGTTGGTGCAGCCCTGCACGTACGAGAGCTCCTCGCCGGTCTTCTCCATGCCGGTGTGCAGGTATCCGACGACCGGCTTCGACCGCAGCACCGTCTCGCCGTCCATCTCCAGCATGAGGCGGAGCACCCCGTGGGTGGAGGGGTGGGACGGGCCCATGTTCATGATGACCCGGTCGTCGTGCTCGTCCTCGCCGATCGTGGTGGCCTCGGCCTCGGACATGCGGAGCACCGCGCTCGGTGTCGAGGTCGCGTTCGTAGACGGACGGTCGACCGGTCTCGACGGTGGTCATTGCTCGGCTCCGGCCTTGAACTGCACCGGGATGCGCCCGATGGCGTAGTCCTTGCGCAGCGGGTGGCCGACCCAGTCCTCGGGCATGAGGACCCGGGTCATGTCGGGGTGCCCGTCGAAGGCGATGCCGTACATGTCGAAGACCTCGCGCTCCATGGTCTCGGCCCCCGGGAAGAGATCGAACAGGCTGGGGACCACCGCGGCGGCCGGATCGACCTGCACCTTGATCCGGATGCGGCTCCGATGCTCGAGCGAGAGCAGGTGGACGACCACCTCGAAGCGCTGGGCCGGAATCTCGGACGGGAGATCGCGGGGCGCGGCGTAGGTGAGGTAGTCGACGGCGGTCAGGTCGAGCAGCATGCCGTACCCCTCGTCGCGCAGCGCGGTGACGACCTCGATGAGGCCACCGGCGCCGACGTGCAGCACCTCGAGCCCGTCGCCCCGGACCGGGCCGATGGAGGCCCCGTGGCGGGTGGCGGTGGCGGCCTGCTCCTCGGGCGCGTCCTCGGAGGGTGCGGGATCGATGTCGGTCATGTCAGCCCCGATCGCTCGCGACGGTCGTACCGGTGGGTCGCGGTGCGGACGACCGGGCCGAGAGCTCGACCATACGCTCGCCGGCCTGCCCGTCGCGCTGTTCGACCACGATGTTGGCCCCTCCGCCCTCGACGTCGCGCCGGCGGGTCAGCTCGCCCGACTGGACGCTGTCGTGCAGGGTCAGGATGGCGTGCATCAGGGTCTCGGGTCCCGGCGGGCAGCCGGGGGCGTAGACATCGACGGGCACGACCTGGTCGACACCCTGGACGATCGCGTAGTTGTTGAACATGCCGCCGGACGAGGCGCAGACCCCCATCGAGATGACCCACTTGGGTTCCATCATCTGGTCGTAGATCTGCCGGAGGACCGGCGCCATCTTCTGCGAGACACGGCCGGCCACGATCATCAGGTCCGCCTGCCGGGGTGAGGCCCGGAAGACCTCCATGCCGTACCGGGCCAGGTCGTAGTGCGCTCCCCCCGTGGCCATCATCTCGAGTGCGCAGCAGGCCAGACCGAACGTGGCCGGCCACATCGAGCGGACGCGCGCCCACTTGACCAGCTCCTCGAGCGGGCCGGTGATGATGTTGTGGTCGAGCCCTTCCAGACCCTGGTCCCGAAACTCTTCCAGACCCATCAGGGGGTACCCGCCGGCACCGGCTCGGCGTCGCTGTCGTCGGCGGTCCCATCGTCGGGATGGGCGTCGCGTCCGGGGCCGGGCTCGCTGATCCGGCGACCTTCGAGGCCGACCCTCCGGACGGTCGTCGTACTGGTGCGATCCGGCGACACCACCGCCGTCCCGGCACCGGTGCGCAGGATCCGCTTGACCGGGCCCCAGTTCATCACGCCGCTGCCGACGAGATAGACGAACGACTCGAAGAGCAGCGCGCTGAAGATCAGGATGGCGCCGAGACCGAAGGCGCCGAGGCCCTCGTGGGCCACCGCCCAGGGGTAGAGGAAGATGATCTCGATGTCGAAGATGATGAAGATCATCGCAACGAGGAAGAAGGTGACCGGGAACCGATCGGGCGGATCGGAGCCGGGGATGATGCCGCACTCGTAGGGGGCCGTCTTCTTGTCCGTCGGGCGCCGGGGCGCAAGGAGCTTGCTGGCGAGGAAACTCCCCAGGGCGAAGACCACCGCCAACACGATCATCGCCAGAACGGGCAGGTACTGCGCCACGGCGGTCAGGTCTTCCCGGGGTCGGAACCCTCGAGCTCGGCGACCCGCTCGTCGCGGGCATGCAGCATCCAGCTGAGCAGGAGGAGCATGGCCAGGGAGAAGAGGGTGACCAGCGCCGGGGGCAGGCGCTTGGAACCGAGATCCCGGGTCATCACGACCGACATGACGGGTTGCTCGGTGTCGATCGTGGGAACGGGCGGGGCCTCGCCCGGTTGCGGGACCACCTCGACCGCCATCTGGGTCTGCACGACGGCGTAGTGCTCGGGGTGGGTGAGCCGGAAGGTGTTGGAGATCTTGTTGGCCACGCTGTCCCACATGCCGTCGCCGGCGGGACGCGGTTTACCACCGCGGTCGAAGGTCCCCAGCGCGACGTAGTCGGCCGGGCTCTCGATGGAGGGGACGTTCTCGACGAGCGCCGCGTCGGCCGCAGCCTGTGCCTCACCGCGGAACGGGTCGGCGCCCTCGATGACGTTCCAGCCGCCGGGGTCGAACCGGTAGGTCACGACCTCGACCGCCGTGCCGTTGCCGTTCTCGTCGACGATCTCATCGCCACTGAACGAGAGTGCGGCGTCGCCGGACACACTTTCGCCGTCGGCGCCGACGTAGCCGACCACCTCGTCGCCGGCCACGAGCAGCGCGGCGCCCTCGTCACTGATGGCCCGTTCGACCAGCTCCGGGTTGACGCCGGCCACGTCGGACAGGCTGCGGGGAACCTGCGATCCCGTCAGTGCCGACGCATCCGGATCGGCCGCGGTGAGGGCAAGGACCACCTCGGGGTCTCGATCGGTCAGGTCCCTGACATCCTCATTGGCCGACTGGTCGAGCTCGCCGAACACGATCTCGTCGATCTCCCACGACGGATCGGGCCCCTTGTACCCGATCCCGTAGATCCACCAGGTGACGCCCATGATGAACATCCAGCCGAAGAACCCGGTCAGGGCGAGCAGGAAACCCAGCCGGGTACCGGTGTTGGTGGCCAGGATCAGGTACACCGATCCCATGAGGACCACGACCCCGACCAGAACGGTCAGGATGCCGGCGATCTCGGGCCGGAAGCTGATGGCTGCGATGACGTCGATCACGACGGAGCCTCCTCGGTCGCAGCGGTCGCCTCGGTGGGATCGACGTACTCGGTGCGGGCGGTCTCCTCGGTCAGCGACCGCTCGTAGTCGACGATGGCGGCGATGTCGGCGTCGGTGAGCAGCTCGTCGAAGCCCGGCATCTGGTAGCCGCCGTTGCTGACGATCAGGTCACCGTAGGCCTGGCCCTCGGCACCACCACGCTGGATGAACTCGATCTGGCTGGCGGAGAACGGCACGCTCCGACCCGGGTCGGCCAACTCGTCACCGTCGAGCAGCGCACCACCCTCGGCGTCGAGCGCCACGCGGTCGACGATCTCGACCGGTTGGCCCTGGATCTCGGTCACCGGTTCGCCCTCGGCGTCGAGGACCTGCCCGTCGACCACCAGCAGCAGCTCGCCGAGCTCGTCGCGGGCGAGAGAGGGGCCGCTGGGATCCATCACCACGGCCGCGTCGAACATCACGGTCAGGAGCGATCCATCGGGGAGCGACCGTGCGTAGCCGGTCTCGTCGACGGCCAGCTCGAGCGGGCCACCGTTGGCGGCGACCGCCTCGCCGAACTTGCGGTCGATGTCCCAGAGGTTGGCAGCGAACCCTCCTCCGCCGGCCGGGCCGGGTGAGGCGGTGAGCTCGGGGATGTTTCCGGTCTCGCTGAACGCGCTGGAGCCGGGGTAGGCAAAGCTCCAGCCCGCCGTGTGGCACCGAGCGCACGCATAGGCACCGTTGGCGAACCCGGACACTCGGCCCAGGTTGAACAGGGCCTCACCCCGGGAGTCGTACTCGACCACACAATCGGGATCACCCTCGAATTCGCCCGTGCACGTGGTTCGCTCGACCTCGGTGTCGATGGCGGCCTGACGCTCGATCCAGGCCGCCGAAACGACCGGGTCACCCACCGCCTTGCCCTCGGGGATGTCGTCGCCCTCCTGGTAGAAGAGGATCTCGCCGTCCTCGTCCACCTCGACCGGACTGCCGAACTCATCGATTTCGTACGGAATCAGACTCTCGAGGTAGTCGACGATGTTGTCGATCTGCTGGGCGGTGAGCGGACCACCGCCGGGCTCTCCCCATGCCGGCATCGGTGTGCCGGGTCGGCCGAGATTCAGGATCTCGGTCACCTCGTCACGGCTGAAGCGGAGCAGCGACGTCGTCAGCTCGGGCGCCCGCCAGTCGACCTGGTCGACGAACTCACCGTTCACGGTCAGGGCGAAGTCGGCCGCCACCGCACCGGCGCCGGCGCCGCCGTGGCAGTTGGAGCACTGCTCCTCGTAGAGCGCCTCGCCGCGGGAGACGAAGGTCTCGGCGGTCCCTTCGTCGGCGTCGGCCTGGCGACTCGGCTCGTTGAGCCAGTAGAGGGGCAGGCCCACGCCGATGACGATCAGCAACAGGAGCGACCATGTCAGGGACCGGTCGAGCTTCCTGCCCTCGAGCTCCTCGTCGGGCAGGTACTCCTTGCGGTTGGCGGCCAGCTCGAGCTCGGAGCCGACCTCGTCCTTGCCGCTGAAGAAGTTGATGGCGGCGTAGACCAGCACGCCGACGAAAACGAGAACGGCCAGGATGATGCCGATCGAGCTGTAGGTGGAGGCGATGATCATGGGCGGGGTGGTGTCCTTCGTACCGTTCGCATCGAGCCGCTAGCCGCCGTGGCCTTCGCTCGCCTGGCCGATGCAGTTGGGGCCCTCGGCCTCCTGGCCGGTGGTGTTGGTCCCGATCGGGGCGCCGGGGATGATGAGCCCGGTGTCGACCGTGAGATTGCCGGCGGCGTCGACGTTCATGCCGAAATGGTCCATGCCGCGCGGGGCGGGGCCGCCCTTCTTCTCGCCGACCTGGTTGTACTGGGAGCCGTGGCACGGGCACTCGAACCACTGGGAGCTGGCGCACTCGGGAACGCGGCAGCCGAGGTGGGGGCACTTCTGGTAGAGGGCGGTCACACCCGCCTCCATCCCGTTGAGCTCGGCCTGCGAGTACACCTGCCGCGCCGCGTCCAGGGACGAGCTGGGATACTCGGTCAGCCACATCCGGCCGTCGGGACGGTAGAGGAAGCCGTTGTTGGCCTTGATGTCGGCGACGACGTCGGGCACCTTGCCGATCTCGATGGCGGAGCCGAAGCCACCCGACTGCTCGGGGCCCCAGAGGAAGCCGACGATCGCCGTGCCGAACGCACCGAGACCCAGGCCCATGAACAGGATGTTGCTGCGGTTGAGGAACTGGCGCCGGGTGACCCCGTAGGCCTCGGCGTCGGGCGGAACGAAGGGAACCAGCTCGGTGTCCTCGGACGGCTCGACCAGATCGGTCGTCCCGGTCCTCCGCATCAGCGCGACCTGGCGCTCCAGTTCCTCGCCCGAGGTGGAGCCCTCGTACACGTCGGCGGGCGCGTCCTTCTTGACGGTCTCACGCGACAGGTGGCCGGTGGCCTGATCGGCGTCCCGACGGCGCGCGCCGGCGATGATCACCACCGCGGCGAGCACGGCGAGGCCGATGACGGCCAGCAGGGCGATGGTTCCGGAACTCATGTCGACCTCCCCGGTCGGGGGTGCGGCGAGGGGCGGCGGCTCATAGCTCGAAGAACAGGCCGTCGCGCCAAGGGAATACGAAGTTGAAGCCGGGACCGCGGAAGAACGACCCGATGATGACCAGGACGGCCCAGAACATGAGCTGCACGGTGAACAGCGAGACGGCGAACTTGCGGTCCTCGGGTTTGTTGGACGGGTTGCGATCCACGTACGGCGACAGGATCAGGATGAAGATCCCCATGCCGGGAATGGTCACGCCGGCCACCATGGGATGGAACATGGTCAGCAGTTCCTGCAGACCCAGGAAGTACCACGGTGCCTTGGACGGGTTGGGCGTCTCGTTGGGGTTGGCCAGCTCGAGCAGCGGTGCGTTGACGAAGATGGAGAACAGGAGCGTGAACGCAGTGCAGGCCAACGCGGCCACGAACTCGATGACCAACAGGTGCGGCCACACGTGGACCTTGTCGACCGGCTTGGCCTTGACGTCCTGGATCGACCCGGACTTGACCACGGTGAGGAGGCGCTGGGTGTGACCGCCCGGGCCGGCGGCCAGTGGCACACCACCCACCACCGCTGGGGCGCCCGCTGCTGCGGGCGGGGCCGCCGTGGCGGTCGCCGTCGCCGCGGGGGCGGACTCGGACTCGCCGCCCTGCTTGCGGGCCTTGGCGGCTCGGCTGCGCTCGAGGAGGTGGGCCGGGATCTTCGACTCTCCCTCGCCGTCACCACCGCCACCGGCGTCAGCGGGCGCGGCGGCCTCCTCCGCGCCGGAGTCGGCCGCGGCCTTGGCCTCGGCCTTCTTGCGGGCTTCCTCCGCTCGCTTGCGGAGGTGTTCGGGGATTTCGGTCACGTCACACTCTCCCTACAACGGTCCCGAGATTCCGCCGTCCTTGCGGACACGCCAGAAGTGAATCGCCATGAAGATGACGGTCACGAACGGTACGAACAGGACGTGGAGGACGTACCAGCGTAAGAGGGTGTCGGATCCGATTTCCGCTCCGCCGAGGAGCACAAATCTGACTTTGGATCCGAACACCGGGGTGTAGCCCATCATGTTGGTGCCCACCGTCACCGCCCAGAGCGCAAGCTGGTCCCAGGGGAGCAGGTAGCCGGTGAAGGACAGGAGGAGGGTGAGGGTGAGCAGGATGACCCCGATCACCCAGTTGAACTCGCGGGGCGGCTTGTAGGCGCCGTGGTAGAAGACCCGGGCCATGTGGAGGAACACCGCCAGCACCATCAGGTGGGCCGCCCATCGGTGCATGTTGCGCACGAGCAGCCCGAACGGCACGGAGTTCTGCAGGGTGGCGATGTCGTCCCAGGCCTGGGTGGCGGTGGGGCGGTAGAAGAACATCAGGAAGATGCCCGTGATGGTCAGCAGGATGAAGAGGAAGAAGCTGAGCCCGCCGAGGCAGAGCGTGTACGAGACCTTGACCGTGTGCCGCTTCACCTTCACCGGATGGAGGTGGTACAGCACGCTGTTCATGATCACGTACGACCGGTTCCGGGGGCTGTCGGTGTAGCCCTTGCGGAAGATGGATCCGGGCCGGAAGATCGAGTTCCAGGCCTGCGAGTCCTGGATGGTGTCGCCGAGCTCGCTGGCCCGCTCGCCGATGGTCTTGTTGGTCTTGCCGTCGGGCATCGTCTTCGCCACGCCGGTTACTCCTGGGTTGCTTGCGGGTTGACGGTAGGTCCTTCGCGGTCCGTCGTGCTCATCCGAGCCGCATTCCGTAGCTGTAGCCGTGGGCGTTGGTGCGTTGGTGCCGGTCGCCGTCGGCGATCGGCTCGCCCACCTTGCCCATGATGATCACACCGGTGGGGCACCGGTCCACGCAGAGAGCGCACCGGGTGCAGACGTCGTCGTCGATGGTGAAGATCACCGAGTCGGACGGATCGATCCCGGGCTGATCCACGTCGACGGCGGCGTCGACGGCGTCGGGTCGCACCATGTGGATGCACTTCCACGGACAGATGTCGACGCAGCCCTCGCAGGTGATGCACTCGGACTGGTCGATGTGGATGAACTGCTTGGGCTTGACGGCACGGCCCAGGTAGTCGGCGTCGACCTCGACGAGGACGTAGTCGTCGCGGAACTCGGGCAGGGGCGGGTTGGCGTCGGTGACGGTCATGGGAGGGAGCGGTTACACCTTCTGCAGGGGTCGGCCGTGGCTGTCGTCGAGCGGTCGGCCGTAGCTGGACTTTTCGACGTCGGTCTTGATCATCTCGCCCCGGTTCTGCCAGATGGACCAGAGCCAGATCTGCAGGCCCAGGGCGATGACATAGATCGTAACGGTGATGATGTCCCGGATGACCTCGTAGGTGACCGAAAAGGGAAGAATCCATTCGAACAGACCCTGGTCACCCGGCGCGATCGTGGGACCGGCCAGAAAGCGGTCGGGCCGCCAGTTCATCTCGTTGTCGGCCCAGGTCAGGAACTGATGCGGCCAGATGCCGTACACCCAGAACATGAGGAAGAAGACGTAGGTGGCACCGAGCATGGCCTCACCCCACGACAATGAAGCGTCGGCGGGACGGCGCCGGGCGTACTCACAGATCCCCACACACATGGCGAACGAGACGATGGTGGTGACCACGAAGGCCACGTTGACGCCGCCGTGGTAGAAGCCGGTCCACAGCAAGATCGGACCGAAGAAGACGATGGTGATGATGGCGAGCCCAAGATAGAACTTGCGTACATCGGCATCGACCCGGCGGGTCTCGGCCACTCGTCGGCCTCCTTCGTGAATTCGCTCACAAGACTGGGAACAAGACTATCGGGCCGACCGCGGTCAGCCCGACAGGCTTTCGGTTTAGCACGGGCCCGCAGGGCCCGGCACATCGGGCAGGAGGGGCTCCGCGGCGGGCACGACCGCTCGCACCACGGCACTCGCCCGACGTTGGCTGCCCCCGATCCCGGCGATCTATGGTGGCCCGGACATGACCCCGCCGGCTGACACGCGGCTCGCCCCGGAGGCACAGTGACCGAGGTTCCCGAACATCTTCTCGAGCGCACGCGGCAGCGCCGCATGGCTCTCGGACTCCCCGTCAGCGGTGGCGGCGACGCGCCCGCCGCCGGGGGCGCCAAGGCGGCCACGGCCACGGCTGTCGCCGACGACGCGGCCCCCGCCGTCATCGATCCGGCGGTCGCCACCGCCATCGCCGAGACCCCGACCTCCGACGTGGCCGTCGCGCCGGCGTCGCCGGCCGTCATGGCCGCCGAGTCCCGGCGCAAGGCCCCGTGGTGGGCCATCACCGCGCTGGTCGCACTCCCCCTCTGGGCCTTCTTCTACGCCAACTCGCTCGAGCGCCCCGTCAGCGAGCCCGCCCTGATCGCCAACGGCCGCGCCCTCTTCTCCGAGAAGGGGTGCTCCGGGTGCCACGGCGCCAACGGCGAGGGCGCCGGCGCCGGCCCCGCCCTGACCGAGGTCCACGAATCGTTCCCCGAACCCGAGCGCATGGCGCTGTGGATCCGACTCGCGACGGCCGGCTGGGTCGAGACCTTCGGCGCCGACGTCCCCTACGGCGCCCAGGGACGCCTCGTCGGTGACACCCGGGGAACGAACGCACAGATGCCGGGCTTCGGAACGAGCCAGCTGACCGACCTCGAGCTGCTCGAGGTCATCATGTACATCCGGCACGGCATCAACGAGGAGATCCCGATCACCGAGGCCGATCCCGCCGAGCCGGGCGAGGCGGACTCGCTCCTGGACTACGAGCTGGTCCTCGTCGACGAGGAGGGCCTCCCGATCGTCGACGACGAGTTCAACGCCACCGAGGAGGGTGGCGAGGCGGTCTGGGAAGAGATCATCGTCGCCGAGGGCGGCGACCTCCCCGTCGAGTAGTCGAGCGCGTGACCGCCGCCGAGCGGCACGATCTCCTGATCATCGGCGCCGGCCCGTCCGGTGCCGCCACGGGGTACTGGGCGGCCCGACACGGACTCGATGTCGCCATCGTCGAGAAGGCCACCTTCCCGCGGGAGAAGACATGTGGCGACGCGGTGACCCCGCGGGCGGTCACCCAACTCCGGGCGATGGGGCTGGGTGACCGAATCGCCACCCACCACCGCGTCGACGGTCTGCGCACCATCGCCCACCACCGCATCCTGGAGCTGGCCTGGCCCCGGCACTCGGTCCACCCCGATCACGGCTACGTGATCCGCCGACGCCAACTGGACACGTTCGTGGCGGAGCACGCCGCCGGCACCGGGGCCGTGCTCCACCAGGGAACCGAGGCGACGGCACCCGAGTTCGAGCGCGGTCACCTCGTCGGGGCCACGGTCAGGGACGCCGCCACGGGAGCGACCCGATCGATCCGGGCGCGTTGGCTCGTCGTGGCCGACGGCTCCAACTCGCGGTTCGGCCGGGCGCTGGGCACCGCCCGGGATCGCGCCTACCCGCAGGGAATGGCCATCCGGGGATACTTCGAGAGCCCGCTCCACGACGATCCGTGGATCGAGAGCGCGCTGGACGTGCGCGATCGCAACGGCAACTCGCTGCCGGGCTACGGCTGGGTGTTTCCCGTAGGGGACGGCTCCGTCAATGTCGGGATGGGCCTGCTCTCCACGTTCCGCGACTGGAAGCAGATCAACACGACGACGCTGTGGCACGAGTTCGCCCGGACCCTCCCCGACCACTGGGAGATCGACCCCGACGCGCCGCTGGCTCCGCCCACGGGCGGTCGACTTCCCATGGCCGGTTCGGTGGGGCCCAAGCAGGGGCCCAACTGGCTGCTGGTCGGTGACGCCGGCGGCAACATCAACCCCTTCAACGGCGAGGGCATCGACTACGCCTACGAGACCGGACGGACCGCCGCCGCGCTGATCGCCGAGGCCCACGCCACGGGGAACGGGCTGGTCCTGGAGCGGTACACCGAACTGCTCGACGACGAGTTCCGCCGCTACTACCGCGTCGCCCGCCTGTTCGCCGAGGTGATCGGCAACCCGACGATGATCCGCGAGCTCACGCGCGTCGGCATGCGGTCCAAGCCGCTCATGAGATGGGCCCTGAAGGTGATGTCCAACATGCTCGACGAGGACGATCCGGCCTTCACCGAACGGAGCTTCGGCGTCATCGAGTCGGCGGTGCGCCTCCTGCCCGACCGGGCCATCAGCCGGCAGCGGGCTCGGCCAGCGGCGAACTGAGCACTCTCGGGGCCAGGCACCGAGCGTGCTCAGTTCCGTTCGCCTTCACGCTGCGGTCCAGGCGAACCTCACCGCCAACGCGTCGTGGTCGGACAGCGGCTCGCCGTCGGCGGTCACGAACACGTCGGTCTCGAACGTCCAGTCGAGCGGTTCGATGGTGACCTCGTCGGTGCTGCGGAACAGGAACTTGTCGATGCGGCCCGGCTCGGGGCAGTCGAGCGCCGCGCACACGTCGGTGAGACCGGCCTCCTCCAGGATGATCCGGAAGCTCTCGAGGTCCCAGGCCTCGTCAGGATCGTCGGTCCGCTCGGGATCGGTGTGCAGGTTGAAGTCGCCACCCATGATGATCGGCCGGCCGGCAGAGTGTTGGACGACGAACTCGGCCAACTGCTCGGCCTGTCCCCGTGAGATCCGCTGGTCCTCCTCGGTGCCGCCCGCTTCCAGATGGAGGTTGTAGACGTCGACGACGACCCCCTCGGCCAGCGTGCTCGTCGCCACGGAGAACCCCTTCTGCGAGAGGCAGTCGCCCGAGCCGCCGTCGCTCTGGTCTGCGCCGCCGAAACACTCGTTCCAGGCCATGCGCTCGACGGGCTCGAAGGGGACATCGGAGAAGCGATTCAGCCCGTCGCTCACCAGCGCCTCGGGGCGGCTGGGGTCGGATCCCAGCGGGAGAGGCTTCGGCTCCGACCGGTACTCGTGTTCCGACGCCTCCTCGAGGATCTCGTGGTACACCCGCAGCGGCGCCAGCGAATTGGGGTCTGGGGTGCGCCAGGTCTCCTGCATCAGGACCATCTCGTAGTCGTTGAGCAGCGGCCCGATCTGCGGGGTGAACTCGGCCGGTCGCGATCCGGACAGGATCTCGGGGAGGCCTGCGACGTTGTACGAGAGCGCGAGGATCTCACCCGATCGGGAGGGCGCGGCCGTGGTGGAGGGCGCCGGAACCGTCGTCGAGACGGTTGCGACGTCGGTGGACGGCGGCGCGCTGCTCGTGTCGGCCGCCGTCGAGGTGTCGTCGCTGCCGCACGCCGCCGCCACCATCGCGAGCGCCACGGCAAGCAGGAATCGTCGCATCGAAGGATCCTACGGGAACCCCGCCAGGCGCTGCTCGGTTCCGGAGCGGCCGCCCGTCGGCTCCTCGGACCGACCGAACTGGCACACACCGGACGGCCCGCCCCATGATCGCCGCCGTGGATGCGATGTATACGCCCGAGGGTGACCGGCTGGTTCCGTCCGAGCTGGTCCAGGGACCGTGGGATCCGACGACCTGCCACGGAGGACCGGTGTCGGGGCTGCTGGCACGAGCGATCGAGGGCATCGAGACCCCCTGGCCCATCCGCGTGGCCCGCCTCACCATCGACCTGCTCCGCCCGGTTCCGATCCAGCCGGTCGAGATCCGGACCGAGATCGTGCGGGCCGGACGGCAGATCCACGTGGTGGACGCGACGATGTGGCACGGCGACCGGCTGGTCTCACGCGCCTCGGGCGTGTTGGTGCGCTGTGATCGCGACGTCGAGATCGACGCCGACAAGAACGAGCGGGCGGTCGGCCCACCGCCACCGGACCGCCACCACGAGTCGCGGTCCGAGTTCGAGCTCATCGACAGCGGCGAGTTCACCCCACCGGGATTCGTGCGGGCGATCGAGCTGCACCGCGTGGCGGGCAGCCTCAACGCCGGCGTGCCGGCGGTGGGATGGGCCCGGTTGGTGAAGCCCCTGGTGGCCGGCGAGGAGCTGACCCCGCTGCAACGCCTGGCGTGTATCGGCGACTTCTCCTCGGGCATCGCCAATTACGTCGACTTCTTCGTCTACACCACACCGAACGCCGACCTGAGCTACCACCTGGTCCGCCACCCCATCGGCGAGTGGATCGGGATCGACGCCGCCACCGTCATGTCGCCCGATGGGATCGGGCAGAGCCGGGCCCGCCTGTTCGACGAGACCGGGTACGTGGGTCAGGCCGACGCCACGATGGTGGTCGCACCCCGCGACCAACCGTTGCGATAGGGACCCCGCGCCATCGGGCTGGTGCCGCAACCGCCGACGTTGCCGGTCACGGCGCTAGGCGCGGCCCATGATCCGGTCGACGGCGATCTCGATCGCGACACGGTCGTCCCGCCGGCTGGGCGGGCGATACCGCTCGGCAAAGCGCCGCTCGGCCTCGGCGACCGATTCGGCGTCATCGGTGACCACCCCGTGACCCTCGAGTGTGAGCCAGCGGGGTCCGTCGACCTGGCAGAGGGCGACCCTGGCCCCTCCCCCGACGAACGCGACCCGGCGAGCCGCTCGAAAGGTGATGACCCGGGCCAGCCTCGTGTCGGGTTCGTAGGTGAAACACACCGGAGCGACGTGTGGCGTGCCGTCGGGTCGCGGGCTCGTCAGCGTCGCCAGGTGGCGCTCCTCCAGGAAGGACACCACGTCGGCGCTCAGCTCGTTCAGGTCGATCGCCATGTCTTCAGTGTGCCCCCTGGGAGGCGACCTCGGGCAGGGTGAGGCGAGGCAGGAAGAAGTGCACCGCCGGACCGATGGCCACCAGGAACCAGACCGTGCCCCATCCGACCGTCCCTCCCAGCACGACGCCCGCCGCCAGAGCCGACACCTCGATCACGGTGCGAGCCTTCCAGATCGCCACCCCGCGTCGGTCCAACGCGGTCATGAGACCGTCTCGGGGACCGGGGCCCAGACCCACGCCGATGTAGTAGCCGCTGCCGATCGCAACCACGACCGGGCCGACCAGCGTGAGGGCGACACGAGCGACCGTGCTCGCGGGTTCGTCGAAAAGCCAGAGCGTTGCGTCGAGGGCGAGGCCGATCACCACCACGTTGGCCAGGGTGCCGACCCCGATGGGTTCGTCGAGTGCCCAGATGACGACCAGCAGGAGCGCCCCCACGACGATCACCGCTCCGCCGATGCTCAGCGGTGTCTGCTCGGCCAGGCCCTGATGGAAGACGTCCCACGGGGGCAGGCCGTACCCGCCCAGGACGGTCAGGCCGAGACCGAACCCGAACAGCACCAGGCCGACCAGCAACCGGGGAAACCGCTGCAGGACCACCGCCCTGGGCGGTGAGGCGAACCTCAGCGGGCCAGCAGATCGTCGAGCTGCACCCGGGCCGCACGCCGGCCGCGTGCTCGCAACACCTCGAGGTCACCCTCGGCCTGGGCGGCTTCGAGCGTGGCGAAACCCCAGTCCCGTCCGGGGATCGGGACGTCGCCCTCGATGGAGGCCACCTGGACGACGGCGATCTGCTCGGGACCACCCTTGTGGAGCTGACCGGTCGAGTGGAGGAACCGGGGCCCGAACCCGAGCGTCGTGGCCACCCCCAGACTGGCCGCCAGGCGGTCCCGCACCGCGGCGAGCGACGCCACCAGCTCCCGGTCGCCCGGATCGACGAAGGCACAGATGGCCAGATGGTCGCCGCGCCGGATGGTCTCGAGGATCGAGCTCATGGACTGGGCCTCGATCTCGTGGGGTCCGGCCTCGAGCACCTCGTTGGTCGCGGCCTTCGCCGACGCCACGTCGGGCTGGTCGAACGGATTCAGCCCCAGCACCCGGCCGGAGATCGCCGTGGCCATCTCCCACAGGAACACCAGGGGAAAGAGCCCGTCGCCGCCGTCGACGGTGAGCTGCACGACCGGGTGGCGGGCATCGGCGAGGCGCTGGGCGCGAGTCCCGTCGTGCACGACGAACACCCGGTCGGAACCGTACGACTCCGGGTCCTGATGGGCCGCGTCGATGATGGGCACCACACCGGTGCCGTGTTTCCCGGTGGACTCGGCGACCAACTGCTCGATCCAGACGCCGAGGGGCGCAAGATCATCGGGAAGCTCGACGGTGAGCTTGTCCCGTCCTTCGCGCGCCGCGACCGCCATGGCCGCACCCAACGCGAGCGCTGGATCCTGCGTCCGATCGGCGTCGGCCGACATCTGGTCGACGACCGAGCTGAGCTCGCGCAACCACTGGGCCCACGGCAGGCCGAGGAGCGCGGCCGGAACCAGCCCGAAGTAGGACAGCGCGCTGAACCGGCCACCGATGTCCGAGCGGTTCTCGAAGACGGCGCGGTAGCCCCGTTCGGCGGCCAGACCGGCCAGCTCCGACCCGGGATCGGTCACGACGACGAACTCTTCCGGTCGCGGGCGACGTTCCCACATCGTGTCCATGTGGGAGCGGGTCTCGATGGTGCTGCCCGACTTGGACGACACCACGACCAGCACCCCGCCCTGGTCACGGCGGTCGAGCACCCGCGCCACCGCTGCCGGGTCGGTGGTGTCCAGGACACTCACCGGGATCCCTCCCGCCTGCGGGCCGCGTGCGTCCTGGAGCACTTCGGGGAAGAGGCTGGATCCGCCCATCCCCGACAGCACCACCTCGGTGAAGCCGTCGGCGACCGCGGCCTCGACGAAGGCGGTCAGCTCGGCTTCGGCCGCGATCATCTCGTCGATGACGTGCATCCATCCCAGGCGGTCGGCCACCTCGGTGGGATCCTCCTGCCAGACCGTGTGGTCGCCGGCCCACATGCGGGGGACGACGTCGGAGGCGTTGAGACCCCGGAGGGTGTCGGTGGTGGCGTCGGCGACGGGGCCGAGCAAGAGATCGAAGGAAATGGTGGGGGTGGACATGGCTCAGGCTCCTGCTGCGGCGATCTCGGTGGCGGCGTCGACGGCGGCGTCGACGGTGTGGGCGATGTCGGCCGGCGTGTGGGCCAGCGACGGGAACATGATCTCGTACGGCCCCGGGGCCATGGCGATGCCGCGGTCCAGCATCGCCCGGAAGAACGTGCGGTAGGTGCCGTTCCCGGCCACCGCCGTCGCCTCGTCGAAGTTCCGGGGCGCCTCGGGTCCGAAGAAGATGCCGACCAGCGGACCGTAGCGCGGGGTCACGACGGGCAGGCCCGCGGCGGCGATGGCCGTGGCCAGGCCTTCGGCCAGCAGCGTGGCCCGCTGCTCGAGGTCGGCGTACGCCGCCGGGTCCAGGCGCTCGAGGACGGCCAGGCCCGCAGTGGTGGCCAGGGGATTCCCGGACAGCGTGCCCGCCTGGTACACGGGCCCGTCCGGCGCCAATTGCGCCATCGTCTCGGCCGTTCCGCCGAAGGCGCCGACCGGCAGCCCTCCGCCGATCACCTTCCCGAAACACCAGAGGTCGGGAACGACACCCGTGGACTCGGTGGCGCCGCCCCGGGCGACGCGAAACCCGGTGATGACCTCGTCGAACACGAGCAGGGCACCGGCCCGCGTGCAGGCCTCGCGCAACCCCTCGAGGAATCCGGGCTCGGGTCGGACCAGCCCCATGTTGGCGGCGACCGGTTCGACGATCACCGCGGCGATGGACTCGTCGAGGACGGGCACCCGGTTGTACGGCGCGACGATCGTGTCCGCCACCGCACCGGTCGTGACACCGGCCGAATCGGCCCGCGCCTGGTCGGCGACGCTGGAGCCCGCGGCGGCGAGCAGCCCGTCGGAATGCCCGTGGTAGTTACCCGAGAACTTGACGATCCGCTCGCGTCCGGTGGCCCCGCGCGCCACCCGGATCGCCGACATGGTCGCTTCGGTGCCGCTCGAGACGAGCCGCACCATCTCGAGACCGGGCACCCGGTCGACGATCGCCTCGGCCAGCAGTACCTCACCCTCGGTGGGCGCCCCGAACGTCGAACCCCGGGTGACCGCGTCCTGGACGGCGGCCACGACGGACGGCGGAGCGTGACCCAGGATCGACGCTCCGTAGCTCTGGACGTAGTCGAGGTACTCCCTGCCCTCGGTGTCCCAGATCCGCGCCCCTTCTCCCCGGGCGACGAAGTAGGGCGTGCCGCCGACGGAGCGGAAGGCGCGCACCGGCGAGTTCACGCCGCCGGGGATGACGCTCCGGCCACGGTCGTACAGCTCCTGATTGGTGGGCAACGGGACTCCAGGGACGAGATCGGGTCGGGGGTGGGTCAGCGGCCTGCGAGACGCTCGGCGACTTCGCGGGCGAGATAGGTCAGGATGATGTCGGCACCGGCCCGCCGGATGGCGGTGAGGTGCTCGAGGGCGACGGCGTCGCCGTCGATCCATCCCCGTTCGGCCGCCGCCTTGATCATGGCGTACTCGCCGGACACGTGATAGGCCGCGAGGGGGACGTCGAGCTCGGTGCGGGCGCGGGCGATGACGTCGAGGTAGGCCAGCGCGGGTTTGACCATGGCGATGTCGGCCCCCTCGGCGACATCGGCGTGCAGTTCGGCGAGGGCTTCGCGGCCGTTGCGGGGATCCTGCTGGTAGTCGCGCCGGTCGCCGCCGTCGGCGATCTCCACATCGACCGCATCCCGGAACGGCCCGTAGAGCGCCGACGCGTACTTGGCGGCGTACGCCATGATCGCCACGTCGGTGCGGCCGGCGTCGTCGAGGGCCGTGCGGATCGCACCGACCTGACCGTCCATCATCCCCGAGGGAGCGACGATGTCGGCTCCGGCCGCCGACTGGGCCAGGGCCACGTTGCGGTAGATCTCGAGGGTGGCGTCGTTGTCGACTCGGCCGTCGGACCCGACGATGCCGCAATGCCCGTGGTCGGTGTACTCGTCGACGCAGAGGTCGGAGATGAGCACGATGTCGTTGCCGACCGCGTCCTTCAGCTCGCGGAGGGCGACCTGAACGATGCCGTCGGGGTCCCATGCGCCGGATCCGGTGTCGTCCTTGACGCTCGGAATGCCGAACAGGATCACCGCCGGCACGCCGAGACCGATCAGCTGCTGCACCTCGGCCAGCAGCGACGACCGGGTGTGCTGCACCACGCCGGGCAGCGAGGGAACGGGTGCCGGCCGGTCGATCCCCTCACGCACGAACAGCGGCGCGACGAGATCGTCGACGGACAGCGAGGTCTCGGCGACCAGCCGGCGGACGGCGTCGGTGCGACGGAGCCGGCGCAGCCGACGGCGGGGGAATTCCACGCCGACGATGCTACGGCGTCATCCCCACGTCGGACCCAAACGCATCCCGAATCTCGGCCTCGGGAACCGGACTCAGTCCGGTTGACCAGGCCGAGATTCCGCAGTGCGCCAGCGGACCAGTGCCTCGACCAGGCCGTCGGCGCTGTGCGGGTCCGCTTCGACGTCGACGTCGCCACCTGCGGCCCGCACCGCGTCGCTGGTCACCGGGCCGATCGAGGCGACCACCGCCGGGTGCTGATCGGCGGGCACCGCCTCATGGAACGCGTGGACCGCCGAGGGCGATGCAAACGTGACGACCTCGGCGCGGGCCACCGCATCGATCGCGTCGGCATCCGCCGTCGTGGGCACCGTCCGGTAGATCGTCAACGGGTCGACGCTCCACCCGGCGGCCCGGAGACCGTCGGCCAGCGTGGGCAGGGCCTGCTCGGCCTGCGGCACCAGCACCCCGGCCCCGGAGGGCCCGGCGGCGACGAGCGCGTCGCGGAGGCCGGCGGCGGTGTGGATCGGTGCGACAAGATCGGCCACGATCCCCGCCGAGGCCAGCGCGCCGGCGGTGGCGGGCCCCACGGCCGCGACCCGGGCCGAACCGAAGGCTCGGGCATCGCGCAGGGTCGAGACGAAGTGGCGCACGCCGTTGGCCGACGTGAAGGCCACCCAGTCGTACGTGCCCGGGTCGGGGGCCCGGGACGGCTCTACTCCCTCGACGGCCACGACGGGGAAGGCGACGACGGCGGCGCCGCGGGCCCGGAGGCCGGCGGCGAGTCGGTCGCTCCCACCGGCCGGGCGGGTGACCACGACGGAGGTGCCGAACAGCGGTTGCCGCTCGAACCAGTCCACCGTCGCCTCGTCCGAGGCGACCTCGCCGATGACGAACGTCGTCGGCGGGTGCAGATCCTGCTCGGCGATGGTGCCCAGGGTCGCCCGCACGCTCTGCTGGTCGGGGCGGGTCCCCCATCGCACCGCCGCCACCGGTGTCTCCGCCGACCGGCCGCCGGCCATCAGTTCCCGGGCGATCGTGGCGATCCGAGCCACACCCATCAGCACGACGATCGTGCCCCCGACGGTCGCAATGGCTCGCCAGTCGACCGAATCGGGCGAGGCCGGGTCCTCGTGACCCGTGACGATGGTGAGCGAGGTGGACGAGTGACGAAGGGTGACCGGGACACCGGCATAGGCGGGCGCCGCGATGGCCGAGCTGATGCCGGGCACGACTTCGAACGCAACCCCCGCGTCGGCGAGCGCCCGGCACTCCTCGCCACCCCGGGCGAACACGAACGGATCGCCGCCCTTGAGCCGCACGACCGTCCGACCCGCCCGGCCGTGCTCGACGAGCATCCGGTTGATCTCCTCCTGCGCGACGCTGCGCCGATCCGGAGCTTTCGCGACGCAGACGTGATCCGCGTCGGGTGCCAGCTCGAGCAGTTCGGGTGCAGCCAGACGGTCGTAGACGACCACCTCGGCTCGGCCCAGCAGTTCGGCTCCCCGTCGTGTCAGCAGCCCCGGATCGCCCGGCCCGGCCCCGACCAGATACACCGTCACCGAGCCACCCCCAGCAGCGCACGGCCGCCGGCCTCGTCGAGGAGGGTCCGACCGACAGCACGGCCCAGCGCCTCGGGATCGGTCCCGCGCTCACCATGGCGTACCACGATCCGCCCGTCGAGCGATGCGAGCAGGCCATCGAGCTCGAGGCCACCGTCGACGACGGACGCGTGGGCGCCACATGGAAGATCACAGTCACCGCCGAGCTCGGCGAGGAACGCCCGCTCGGCTGCCACGGCCCGGTGGGAGTCGTCGTGGTCGACCGTGTCCCGCAGCATCCGGACGACGGCGGCATCGTCGATGCGGGCCTCGACCGCGATCGCGCCCTGCCCGACCTGCGGCAGCAGATCGCCGGGATCGAGCACCTCGACGGCCAGACCTCGATCCGTGGGATCGATCCCCAACCGGTCCAGCGCGGCGGCGGCCATGACGATGGGGTGGGCCGCGGCCGCCTCCAACCGGGTGCCGATGTTGCCCCGCAACTCGGCGAAGGTCAGGTCGGGTCGCAGATACGCCAGCTGGGCTCGGCGGCGGGGCGCTCCGGTGCCGATGCGGGCGCCGGGCCGGAGGTCGGCCAGATGGCCGCCGACCAGTACGTCGCGGGGATCGGCGCGCCGGGCGACGGCGACGACGCCGAGCCCGTCGGGTTCGGCCGCCGGCATGTCCTTGGCACTGTGGACGGCCGCATCGGCACGCCCGTCGTACACGGCAGCCTGGATCTCCCGCACGAAGAGACCCTTCCCCCCGATCTGCCAGATCGGCGCGTCCTGCCGCCGATCACCTTCGGTTCGGACGACCACCGTCTCGACGGTGACGTCGAACCGCTCCCGAATCCGCTGAGCGACGTGATCCGCCTGCCATCGAGCCAGCGGACTCCCCCGTGTTGCGAGCCGCACGACGCGACCCTCCACTACAGCTCGAAGAGGTCGCGGAGCGCGTCGGCCAATCGGTCGCCGCGCGGCGAGCCCGCCGCTCCCTTGAGTCGCACCGTGGGCTGGTGCAGCAGCTTGGCCACCATCGCCCGCGTCGCCTGTTCGACCGCGTCGCGATGGGCCGGGTCGAGTCCTTCGAGCCGGTCCAGGATCCTGGTCATCTCGGCCGAGCGCACCGCCTCGCTGCGATCCCGCAGTGCGACGACCAGCGGCGCGACCTCGCGGGCGGTGGCGACGTCGGTGTAGCGACCCACCTCGACGTCGACCAGGTCGGTGACCCGGGCCACTTCGGCCAGCCGGGAGTCGAGGCCCGCCTGGGCGAACGCCTCGATGTCCTCCATGTCCAGGAGCGTCACGCCCTCGATGGTCCCGACCGAGGGATCGACGTTGCGCGGCACGGCCACATCGACGATGAGCAGCGGGCGGTCGGTTCTCGCCGCAGCGATGGGCGCGATCTCCTCGGTGTCCACCAGCGTGCCCGCCGCGCCGGTGCCGCTCAGGACCAGGTCGGCCCGCTGGAGCTCGTCGGCCAGCTGGCCGGTGGGGACGGCGTGGGCCGTCACGCCACTGGCTTCCACCGCGCCGGCAAGGGCCACGGCCCGTTCCCACGTGCGGTTGATGACGGCGATCCCGGCGACCCCGGCCTGGGCGAGCGTGTGCGCCATCCCCTCGGCCATCTCACCGGCGCCGAGCAGCAGGACGGCCTTGTCGGCCAGCGTGTCGAGCCGATCGGTGGCCAGCTGCACCGCCGCCGACGACACCGACACGGTGCCGCGGCTGATGTCGGTCCGGGTGCGAGCCGCCTTGCCGCACTCGACGGCGTGCCGGAAGAGGAGCTCGAGCGAGGGACCGATGACCCCCTCGGCCCGCGCCGTTTCCCAGGCGGTGCGCACCTGGCCCAGGATCTCGGCCTCACCCACCACCGCCGAGTCGAGCCCGGCGGACACGGAGAACAGGTGCCGGGAAGCGGCCTCGTCGTGGAGGACATCGAGGTAGTCGGCCAGGTCCTCGGGTGGCAGCAGAGAGGCCTCGGCCAGCGCATCGCGGATGTCGGCCGCAGCGCCGTGGAACCGTTCGACGAGGGCGTACACCTCGGTGCGGTTGCAGGTGGAGAGCACCACCACCTCGCTGATGTGCTCCGACTGACTGAGCGTGTGCAGCACCTTGGGCAGCCGCTCGGCGTCGAGGGTGGTGCGTTCGAGTACCGACAGGGGCGTGGTGGCGTGGTTGCACCCTGCGACGATGATGGTCACTTCGGCCCTCTTGGGAGCGGCGGGCGGGGAGGTTCAAGCTTCCCCGATGGGATCTTTGACGTCCAAGTCGCCATGCTCAGGCCCGGGCTCGGTGCTGGTAGAAGCTCAGGATCTGGAGCTCGACGGCGAGGTCGACCTTCCGCATCGTAACGCCGTCCGGGGCCGTCACAATGGCCGGCGCAAAATTGAGGATCGAACAGACGCCGGCCCCGCAGAGCGCGTCGACAACCGCCTGCGCCGGGCCCGCAGGGGTGGCGACGATCCCGATCGCCACCCCGAGATCGGCACAGAGCCGGGACAGCTCGGACGGCGGCCAGACCTCGAGCCCGTTGACGATGCGGCCGATCTTGTCGGGATCGCTGTCGACCAGCGCCACGACCGGGAAGCCACGGGCCCCGAACCCGCCGTACTTGGACAGCGCCTGGCCCAGGTTGCCGGCGCCGACGATGACGACCGGACGATCCTCGGTCAGGCCCAACTGCCCGCTCATCTCGAACAGGAGGTAGTCGACGTCGTAGCCGACCCCACGGGTGCCGAACGACCCGAGATACGACAGATCCTTGCGGACCTTCGCCGCGTTCACGCCGGCCCGCTGGGCCAGACGCTCGGAAGCGACGGTGGCCGTCCCCTCGCCCGCGAGCTCGACCAGGATCCGGTAGTAGACGGGCAACCGGGCAACGGTTGCCTCGGGAATCCGACGCGGCTCCGGCTCGGCCATGGGCCGACGGTAGTGACCTCGTGCACGAATTCACAAGCCCGGGCCCCGACGAAACGGAACCCTCATCACTCCCGGCTCAGGCCGGGACGTCGACGTAGCGTCGCTCGCCGGCGAACTCCTGGGCGAGGTCCTCGGGGACCTGCTGGTTGGCGGTGTCGACGTGGACGACCGTGGGCGCGTACTCGGCCAGCTCGGCCTCGTCGAGATCGGCGTAGGTCATGAGGATGACCCGATCACCGGGCTGCACCAGCCGGGCGGCGGCGCCATTGAGGCAGATCTCGCCCGGGCCACCGGGAATGACGTAGGTCTCGAGCCGCGACCCGTTGTCGATGTCGACGACGGCGACCTGCTCACCCTCGAGGATGTCGGCGGCGCGCATCAGCTCGGGATCGACGCTGATCGACCCCACGTAGTGCAGGTCGGCACTGGTCACCGTGGCCCGATGGATCTTCGACTTCAACATGCGACGACGCACGTTCGCTCCTTCCGCTCCCATGAGGGTTCACGCCCGTTGCGGGGTCGCGACGATCTGGGTTCCTGCCTCATTCTACCGGTCCCTGGGGACCGACTCACAAGGCGCCCGAGACAGGGGCTCAGCGGAGCGCCCGGCGCAGGACCTTTCCCCCCAGCCCGCGGGGGATCTCGTCGACGAAGATGACCTTGGTGGGGCACTTGTAGTTGGGGAGGTACTCGGCACAGAACGCCACGACGTCGTCCTCCTCGATCGCACCCTCGCCCACCACGACGTAGGCCTTGACCGCCTCGCCGGAATGGGGATGGGGCACCCCGACGACCGCCACGGCGTCGATCCGCGGGTGTTCGATGAGCACCTCTTCGACCTCGGCGGGGAAGACGTTGAACCCCGAGACGATGATCAGGTCCTTGACCCGGTCGACGAGGTAGAGGTACCCCTTGTCGTCGACCACGGCCAGGTCGCCGGTCCGGAGCCAGCCGTCCTCGGTGAGAGCCCGCTGCGTGGCGTCGGGATCGTCGAGATACCCCCGGAAGACGTTGGGGCCGCGCACCCACAGCTCACCGCTGTCGCCGATCAGGACGTCGGAGCCGTCCGTGTCCACCAGCCGGACCTCGAGCCCCGGCACCGGGATCCCGACCGAACCGGTGGGTGCATCGGTGCCGAGCGCATTGGTGACGACCGGGCTGCACTCGGTGAGGCCGTAGCCCTCGCGGACGTGCAGGCCCAGGCGCTGCTGCACCAGTTCTGCGGTCTCGTTGGGCAGCTTGGCGGCACCGGACACGGCGAGCCGGATGCTGGCGACGTCTTCCTTCCGGGCCTCGGGCATGGAGGCCAGCGCGGCCCACAGCGCCGGCGGGCCGCTGAGGACGCTGACCCTGTGCTTGTCGATCGCGTCCAGCGCCGAGCTCGGGTCGAACCGTTCGACCAGCAGCACCGTCCCGCCGATCTGCAGCGTGATCGCCAGCACGACGTTGAGACCGAAGATGTGGAAGAACGGGAGCACGCCGAAGACCACGTCGTCGGAGGTCTGATCCCGGCCCTCGTGAGCCTGGGACTGGGCCAGGTTGGTCAGCAGGTTCCGATGCGACAGCATTGCGGCCTTCGGGGTGCCGGCCGTGCCGGAGGTGAACATCAGCACCGCGAGATCGTCGGGGTCGCGTTCGACGACGGGGGCCGGCTCGGACGCGAGCAGCTCCTCCAGCGAGACCGCGTCGTCCAGCTCGACGCCGGGGCATCCGACGACGAGGGGCGCAGCCGACCGATCCACCCCGTTCATGCAGGATCTCCCTGCGGGACCGACCACCACCCCGGCCGCACCGACGGTCCGGAGCTCGCGCTCGACGGCCCGCGCCGGGCTCACCGGATTGAGCGGCACGGCGACGCCGCCCAGGCCCAGGATCGCCAGGTAGCTGACCACGAAGTACCAGTTGTTGGCGCACAGCAGCCCCACCCGGTCATCCGGTCCGATGCCATGCGCCTGCAACCCACCGCGCATCGCCGCGACCTGCTCCCGCAACTCGCCATAGCTCGTGGTGAGACCCCGGCTGATCAACGCCGGCGCCTCCGCGTCATGGTCCTCGATGATCCGGGCGAGATTCACTCGCACCCCCTGGTCTCCACGGTGGAACCCCACACCAACCGACCCGGGCAAGACGGTAGTGGGTGGGGCCGTTCGACCGCAGATGCACGACGCCGGATCGGCGCTCAAGGACCCCCCGGTCAGCGTCGATACCTCTGCATCGGCGCATCGGGGGACGCGACCACGACGGCCATCCAGGACCCACCACACCCATGAACGCAGCGACACGAACAGGGCGAACGGCGACCCTCATCATCCTCAGCCTGGTCGCCGTCATCGTGACCACGATCGGCTCGGATTCGGCGGGAGCACAGAGCGACTACGACGGCGGCGCCGAGGCGCAGTTCGTGGCATCGATCAACCAACTGCGTACGAGCAAGGGGTTGAGCGCCCTGACCGTCGACAGCCAGCTGGTCGCCGGTGCCCGGATCTGGGCCGACCGGATGAAGGCGGACGGATCGATCTCCCATGCCTCCGACCTCTCGGTGGGGGTCACGCAGAACTGGCAGAAGCTCGGCGAGAACGTCGGCGTCGGCCCGACCGTCAACGCCCTGATGGATGCCTTCATCGCCAGTCCCGGCCACTACGCCAACCTGGTCGACCCGGTGTACACCCGGGTCGGGATCGGGGTCGTGTGGGACGGCGACGTGCTGTACACCACCCACCGCTTCATGTCGATCGCCGCGGCACCATCCGCGTCCCCGACCACCACCCCACCGGCCACCCAACCTCCGCCGGTGCTTCCGGCCGTCCCGGCCGCCCCGTCCGCTCCGCCGACCACCGCCGCACCCACGACCACACCGCCGACGACCGTCCCGGAGCCCGCCTCGATGGCTTCGCCGTCGAGCGTCAACGCCATGCTCGACGCCCTCACCGCCGCGGGCGGCTGAGCGGTTCGTCCCGGCCGCGCCCGCCCGAGCGAACATGGATCTCGGTACGATCGGCGACATCGACGGTGCCCACCAGCCCCTTCTCGGCCCGAGCCCTACGGCCGTGGTCGCGCCTGCGCCTCCCCCGCCGGTGATGCCCTCGATCCGGATCCAGGGCATCACCCGCCGTTTCGGTGACGACATCGCGCTCGACGGGGTCACCCTCGATTTCTACGCGGGCGAGGTGATGGTGATGCTGGGACCCAATGGCGCCGGCAAGACCACCACGGTGCGCGTCCTCAACGGAATCCTCGCTCCGGACGAAGGGCAGGCCACCGTCCTCGGCTTCGACGTGCGCAGCCACGGCCACGAGATCCGCTCGTGCACGGGGACCCTGACCGAGAACGCCGGCCTGGACGACCGGCTCACCGCGCTGGAGAACCTCGAGTTCACCGCCCGCATCCGCGGCGTTCCGAAGAGGGAGGCCACCCGGCGGTCGCGAGAGCTCCTGGGCCGGTTCGGGATGGGCGACCACATGGACCGTCGCATCCACGGATTCAGCACCGGTCAACGCAAGCGGATCGCACTGGCGCGCGCCCTGATCCACGATCCGGCGGTGCTGTTCCTCGACGAACCCACCTCCGGACTGGACCCGGCCGCCACGCCGCGGTCGTCGACCTGATCGGCGCGCTGGCCCACGAGCAGGGCCGCACGGTCGTCCTGGCCACCCACTTCCTGGGCGAGGCCGCCCGCGTGGCGGACCGCCTGTCCGTGATGCATCAGGGCCGGATCCGGGTCACCGGCCGTCCGGCCGAGCTGACGCAGGCCTACTGGCCCGATCTCGCGGTTCAGCTGGTTCTCCAACGGCCGGCCGGCCCGGAGTTGCTCGAGCTGCTCGAGCTGCTCCATCCGGTCCTGCGCGCCGAGGCCACCCCCGACGGCGCCACGGTGCACGTCCAGGGCCGGGAGCAGCTGCCCCACCTGGTGCGCGACCTCGCGGCCTGGGAGATCCCGATCTTCGAGGTGCGCCCCCACACCCCCACCCTCGAGGACATCTACTTCGAGACCCTCCATCGCTGCGGTGTGGCCTACGGGGCCGCCGACCTCGCCAGCCCCGAGGAGTGGTGATGGGGTTCGAGTGGGCCGCCATCCGAGCCCTGATGCGCCGGGACCTGGCCGCCATCCGGCGTTCGCGGGCGATCATGCTGCCGATGATCCTGGTGCCGACGATGATGCTCGTCCTGATGCCGGCATCGGTGAGCTGGCTGGCACGAGGGGCCGACCCCAGCAACGCGACCCGGCTCCTGGGGAGCCTGCCCGAGAGCATCGCCGCCCCGATCAACGCCCTTCCCCCCGACGAGCGGCTCATCGTCCTGGTGAATCAGTACATGTTGGCGCCGCTCTTCCTGATCGTCCCGCTGATGGTCTCGGCCGTGCTCGCCGCGGACGCGTTCGCCGGGGAGAAGGAACGCAAGACACTCGAATCGCTGCTGCACCTCCCCATCCGGGAGAAGGACATCTACGTCTCGAAGCTGCTGACCGCGTTCCTCCCGGCGGTCATGGTGTCGTGGATCGGGTTCATCGGGTTCGCCCTCGTGGTCAACTCGATCACCTGGCCGGTCGTCGAGCGCATCCTCGTCCCCGACATGGCCTGGGGCATCCTCATCCTGTGGGTTGCTCCGGCGACGGCGGCGTTGGGCCTGGGCGTCATGATCTGGGTCTCGGCCCGGTCCCGCAACACGCAAGAAGCCAATCAGCTGGGAGGCGCCGTGGTCCTGCCGTTGCTGTTCCTGGTGATCGCACAGTCGACCGGCCTGCTCGTCGCCCCGCCGGCGGTGGCCCTGATCCTGGGTGCGGTCGTGTGGCTGGGAGCGCTGCTCCTGGCCCGACGCGGCGCCAGGAAATTCACCCGCGACCGGCTGGCCGCGCAGGTCTGAGCGACCTCACCTTCGGCGCCTGCGCTCCGGACCTGTTCGTTCCGCTCACCTGGCGAGGAAGAACAGCTGGAGCACCGTGGCGCCGAGGAGCGCGGCCATCAGCAGCGCCAATGCGATCGTCGTGCCCTTGCGCATGCTCAGTGTTCTCCCTGGTCGGGGCCGGCAATGGAGACCGGCGTGACGACGCCGGCCGGTTCGTCACCGTCGCCCGGAGGGCGCAGGGTCACCTCGTCACCGGCGGCCAGATCGAGATCGTCGGCCGCGGACGACCGGTTGCCAGCGATGGCGATCATGCCGTAGCTGTCCAGGACCATGCCGATCCCGCCGGACGGGAGCGCAGCGAACGATTCGACGAGCGCCATGGTGCGGGGGCCCGTGTCGGGGGCGTAGACGGCGCGACCGCCCCACCCGGCGACGAGCTCGGGCTCGATGTTGAGTTGGCAATTGCCGAACCGATCCACCCACAGGACCTCGGCGCTCACCGAACCGTCGGGTTCGTCCCGGGGAACGGGCAGCGTCCCCGGCATGAGTGACGCAAGGTCGATGGGCGTTCCCACCTCGTGCAGCGGGACACCGAGGCAGAGGTGGGCGGCGACCGGAGCGAACACGTCCCGGGCGTCGAACGTTGCGCCGGGGGCGGGGAGCTGGAACTCGTCGCGGTCGAGCACGACGGCATCGGTGGCGCCGCCACACATGGCGACGGCCGGAGCCAGGACGCCGTTATCGGGTCCGACGAGGATCGAGGCGCCGTCCCCCACCTCGACGGCGACGGCGCGCCGCTCGGTGCCCACGCCCGGGTCGACGACGGCGACGACCACACCCGGGGCCAGGTACTGCGTGCTCCTGGCCAGGGCGAGCCCTCCGGCTCGGACGTCGAACGGTGTCACGGCGTGGGTGACGTCGATGACGCGCACCGGCGGCGCCAGCGAGCGGATGACCGAGTGGACCACGCCGACGAACTCGTCGTCGTATCCGAAGTCGGAGAGGAACGAGACGGTGTCGAAGCGCAGCGGAGGATCAGTCACCGGCCAGTTCCCTGGAGCGACGGGTGGCGGCACTGACCGCGTCCATGACCGCAGCGCGGACCGACGCCTGCTCGAGTGCGGCGAGTCCCGCCGCGGTCGTCCCGCCCGGCGAGGTGACCGCGGCCCGCAGTGCGGCCGGGTCATCACCGGTCTCGGCGGCGAGGCGACCGGCACCGACGACGGTCTGGGTCGCCAGTCGCTGGGCGACGTCACGAGGCAGGCCGTTGAGCACGCCCGCCTCGATCATCGCCTCGAGCAGGAGGAAGACGTAGGCCGGCCCGCTCCCCGAGAGCCCGGTGACGGCATCGAGCGCCGGTTCGGGCACCGTCACCACGTCGCCGACCGCTCCGAGGACGGAGCTTGCCCAGGCCAGGTCGTCGTCGCCGGTCGAGGTCCCGCCGGCCACCGCTGCGGCGCCGGCGCCGACCAGTGCCGGCGTATTGGGCATGGCGCGTACGACGGGCACCCCGGCGCCGAGCCACGACTCGAGCGAGGTGATCGTCACGCCGGCGGCGATCGACAGGACGCGCCCGGGGCCGACCCCGACGATGCGCAGCGCGTCACAGGCGGCGGCGACGTGATCGGGCTTGACCGCCAGGACGTGATCCGCAGCTTGGGCCGGGGCGTCGGCGACCGCGACGCCCGGAAACTCGGCGGTCAGTTCGTCGCGTCGCTGCGCCAGCGCCTCGACCACGACCAGCTCGGCCGGCGCCGCGTAGCCGGCGTCGAGCAGGCCGGCGAGCAAGGCGGTGCCCATCCGTCCACCGCCGATGATCTGCAAACGCGGAGTGGTCACGGCGGGCAAGGCTACCGTGCCGGATCCGGAGCCACGGAGGTCCGCGAGTGCATGGCGAGCAGCACGGCCGCCGTGATCGCGGCGAGTGCGGCTCCGATCGCGAACGGCGTACCGCCGGGCCAGCGCTCCCAGATCCGAGTGGCCACGAGCGGGCCGACGACCTGCCCGGCGCGGGCACCGCTCACGAACAGCGCCACCACCGCTCCTCGCACCTCGGCGCCCGACGCACCGACCACCCGGTCCTGGATGGTCGGGATCGTCGCTCCCTCGGCCAGGCCGTACGTGAAGGACCCCAGGATGAGGATGGGCAGGATCGGGGCGGCGGCGATGACGGCGAACCCCATGATGAACACCCCGAACGACACGGCGATCAGCGCATCGGCGGACCAGCGGGTTCGCAGCCGCCGGAGGTTGAGCGCGGTGATGGTGGCGCCGATGGCGGAGACGGCCATGACCAGGCCCCGGGGGAAGACGTCGAGGCCGAAGCGCTGCTCGAGGAGCAGCGGCATGATCGTGACGAAGAGCCCGAAGATCAGGACGAAGGCGATGAAGCCGAGGGCGACCGAACCGGCGACGATGGGCCGCTTCAGCTGGCCGATGGCGGCTCGGCCCAGCTCGAGCAGCGAGCCGGCGTGGGCGTCAGCCTGTCGCCCTCGCGGCAAGTCGCGTGCGACGTAGAACGCCACCGGAATGGCGAGCCAGTACGGCAGGAAGGCCGCCCGCCAGGTGCCGGCCAGAGCGGCCAGCGCTCCGCCGAGCGCGGGGTAGATCGCCACGCTGACGGTCAGGACCGCCGAGTTGCGCCCGATGAGCCGGGCCCGGTCGAGTCCGCCCCAGTGGTCGCCGATGATCACGACCGCCAGGCTGACCAGACCGGCCGACGCCATGCCCTGCCCCAGCCGCGCCGCCAGCAGAAGCGGGAAGGTGGGAGCAAGTCCGGCCACGCCCCCCATCACGCCGAAGATCAGCAGGCACGGGACGACCACGGCCCGGCGGCCCCACCGGTCGGCGAGCGCTCCGATGATCGGGGCGACGAAGACCCCCGGGAGCGACCCGGCCGCGACCACCAGACCGGCTCCGGCCGCACCCACGTCGAAGAACGAACCGATCTCGGGGAGCGACGCGATGATGAGGGTGTTGGCCATGAGGCCGGCGGCGGTGATCGCGTACACGGCGGACAACGAGGGAGCACCGGGTGGCGATGCGGGGCCGGTCGCGGCGTCGAGCTCGCCGGGGCTGGTCATCTCGATTCCTGGAGGGAACCCGGCGAGGAACGGCCGAGCCGGTGGCCCGCGTCCCCCGCCGAGTTCCGGTCCAGAGCGGCACGCGCCGCGAAGGAGCCCAGGGCTGGGAACGCAGGGACCGCACTTCCCCGATCGGCCGCACGCTCGGCACCCGAGCTCGGCATCAGAATAGCTTGAAAGGGGTTGAAAAGCAACGCAGTTTGCTGAGGGGCGACCTCATTCCGCCGGCTCGGCGCCGGCGGACGATGCGAATCGGGAGGCGAACCCCACGCGCAACGCCGAGCGGAAACACTGCTCGACCGTGTGGTACATCGTCCCGACGATCCAATCCAGGGCATCGTCGTCGACATCGGCCGCCGACCGTTGCCCTACCAGGTACACGCCGTCCTCGGCGCCGATGGCGAAGGTCAGGCCGTACAGCTTCAGGTTGCGGCGGAGCAGCTGCTCGTAGAACGCCGCGTGGTTCTCCTCGGGGGCGGGGAGGACGTAGCTCTCGTAGTGGAGCGTCCGCTCCCGAAGGGTGAACCAGATGGCGATGGCGTCCTTCTGCTCCCCCAGCAGCCGGACATACCAGCGGGGCACCTCGCCGGGCACGCGCTGCGCCTCGGCCACCAACGGGTGTTCGTACTTCTGGGCTGCGAACCAGCGATCGACACGGTCGGCCACCGCCTCGATCTCGGCGTCGCCGAGCCGTTCGTGCACCATCAGGAGGTCGGGGGAGGTGAAGGAGCGTGGCTGGTCACGCAGCGCAGAGTAGCGGCGAGCCCGCCGAAACCAGATCGGCATAGAGGCGACGCAGACGTCCCGCCGCAGTGGACCAGGTGTAGGCGGCGGCCTGTTCGGCGGCGGCAACGCCCACCTGGGCGGCCAGCTCGGGAAGCGAGAGGAGCTCGTCGACGTGGGCGGCGAAGACCTCGGGATCCCGACCCTCGACCAGGTAGCCGGTGCGACCGTGTTCCACGATGCTGCGCAGCCCACCGACGGCGGCGGCCACGACGGGGGTCCCGCAGGCGGCCGCCTCGAGAGCGACCAGGCCGAACGATTCGGAACGGCTCGGCACCACGCAGACGTCGGCGGCCCGGTAGTAGGTACCCAGGGCGTGGTGGGGCTGGGGGTCGACGAACCGAACCCGCGCGCCGAGGCCGTGCCGGGCGATGTCCTTCTGGACCTGATCGAGATAGCGGGCGCCGTCGGCACCGCTGGCGCCGCCGACGACGAGGAGGTCGACCTCCTCGTCGAGCTCACGGAGCATCTCGACGGCGACATCGAGCCCTTTCAGCGGCTGGATCCGTCCCACGAAGAGCACCAGCGGACGATCGTCGAGTCCGAGTGCGGCTCGGGCTCCGGCCCGAGGTCCCGGGGAGAAGAACGCGTGGTCGACCGCCGGGGGCACGATCTCGATTCGGGCCGGATCGGCACCGTAGAGGCGGATCAGCTGATTGGCCTCGGGCTGGCACGACGCCAGGATCGCATCGGCGCACGCAATGACATCGGTTTCGGCGTGGGCGCGTCGAGCGGGTTCGGGATCACCGGTTTCGGCCTTGACGCGGGCGAGGGTGTGGAAGGTGGCCACGAGGGGAAGCCCGAGCTGGTGCTTGAGCTGGTGACCGGCGACGCCCGAGAGCCAGTAGTTGGCGTGCAGCGCTCCGGTGGCCGGGTCGAGCCGCTGGGCGACCCCGGCCGCGAACTCGTCGACGATCCCGGGCAGCGCCTCCTTTGGCAGGTCGTTGGCCCCGGCGGGCACGTGGATGACCCGCATGCCCGGCTCGACCTCGACGGTCTCCGGGAGATCATCGCTCCAGCGGCGCACGAAGACGTCGGTGGGGACGCCGGCCCGGGCCAGCGATCCGGCCAGTTCCCGCACGTAGACGTTCATGCCGCCGCTGTCGCCCCGGCCCGGCTGGGCGAGCGGGGACGTGTGCAGAGAAAGGACTGCGAGTTTCGTCACGTTGGAATGAACGCCTTCCGGACGTCAGGAATTCCTGAGCGGGAAGGTAATCATTCCCCGTCGTCGTCGCTCGAATCGTCGGCGCCGTTGGCATCGAGGAAGGACTCGTAGATGTGGATGAGCGTCTTCTTCTGTTCTTCGAGCAGGCGGGGATCTCGCCGGATCTCACCGATGGGATCGATCTCACCCGTGGGCTCGTCGAGGATGCCGGCCCGGATGTACAGCGTCTCGGCCGAGATGCTGAGCGCGCGGGCGATCTGCTGGAGGATTTCGGCCGACGGCTTCCGCAGTCCCCGCTCGATCTGGCTGAGATAGGGATTGGAGATGTCGGCCAGCTCGGACAGCTTCCGGAGCGAGAGCCGGGTGTTCTCCCGTTGTTCACGGATGAACGAGCCCAGGTCGATCCACCGGGTCTCTTCGTCGGGTTCGAGATCCACGGCCATCAGTCTGTCACCCCGACGCCTGGATCACGCCTGTCGCAGCAACGAGTCGACGTCGGCATCGCCGCGCTTGTACCGGCCGATGATCTCGGCCTGGATGGCGTCGATGTGGACGTGCAGCCGGCGGCGGTGGCCGGAGATCTCGGATTCGAGACCGCCCAGACGGCCCGCGACCGTGTCGAGCAGTTCGTCGCTCATCGAGCCGAGCTCGCTCAGCTCCCGCATCCCCACGATGTCGTCGAGCTGACGGATCAGCTCCTCGTCGACGTCGGGTGGCGTGATCCCGACCGCCCGAGCCGAGGCGGCGGCGGACTGCTCGTTGGAGAGGAGCTCGGGAAGGGTGGCCACCAGGCCGGCGGCGTCGAGCGGCCGTTCACCGAGGCGCCGGCGGGCGACCTCGGCGCCGACGATGTCGAGGCGCCCCTGCACCATGCGGCGGATGAAGGACAGACCCGACTCGAACGCCTGGCATGCATCACGAGCGGTACGCAGCTCGTCGATGGTGCGGTCGGAGGCGGACGCGACGAGGTCGTCGTCGATCAGCGCGTCGAGGCGTGCGGTCATGGCCAACATTCTCCTGGGCAGGCTACATCGGCCCTATCGGCAGGATGGTCATGCGCCATGAGCTTCCCGCTCCCCTCGGGCGCCAATAGGGTGAGCCGCGATGACCGAACCCCGTGTCCTGACCGAACGCTGCGACGGTGTGCTGGTGGCGACGCTCAACCGCCCCGAGCGCAAGAACGCCTTCGACGACCCGCTCTGGGACGGCCTGCGCGAAACACTCGACGGGGCTCGAACCGACCGTTCGGTGGGAGTCGTGCTGCTCACGGGCGCGGGCGGCAACTTCTCGTCGGGCCAGGATCTGAACGCCTTCCCGACCGATGGCGCCGACTCCGGGGACGGCGGCAGTGCGATCGGATCCATCGAGGACACGGCGTTCTCGCGGTTCGCCGACTCGCTCGTGGCCTTCGACAAGCCGCTCGTGGCCGCCGCGACCGGGATCGCCGTCGGGGGTGGCGCCACCATCCTGTTCCACGCCGACGTCGTGTACGTGGGCCAGGGCCTCAGGATGCGGCTGCCGTTCGCCAACCTGGGCCTGGTGCCCGAGTTGGCCAGCAGTTACACGCTCCAGCAGGCGATCGGCAGCCAGCGGGCTGCCGAGCTCTTCTACACCGCCGAGTGGATCGACGCGACCCGGGCGGTCGAGGTCGGCATCGCCGCAGCGTCCTATCCCGACGACGACCTGGTCGACGCGGCCCGGGCCAAGGCGGCCGAGATCGCCCACTGGCCCGTCGCATCGCTGCAGGCCACCAAACGCTGCCTGATGGCGGCGCACGCCGAGGGCATCTCCCGGGCCCGTGCGATCGAGAACGAGACGATGATGGAGCGAGCCGGCTCGCCCGAGAACATCGAGGCGATCGTCGCGTTCCTCGAGAAACGCGACCCCGATTTCGCCCAGTTCCGCGAGGGCTGAGCAGGCTCGTCCGGCGCCCGGCTGTTGGCGGTCGGTGCCCGACTACGAGGGGAAGGTCTGACCGACGAGCTCCTCGGAGAGCGTCCACAACCGGCCTGCGGTCTCGGCGTCATCGAGGTAGGGCTCGTAGCCGTTGTGACTGGCGTTGCCGCCGGACACGCCGAGCTGGCAGTCGCCGAGGTAGGCACCGTTGTGATCGGCCAGCTCGGGTGCGACAGCAGCCCAGATCTGGGTGGCCGCACCCTGGTCGACCGGCTTGATGTGGACACCGCCGCCCTGTGACTCGGACTCGTCATCGGCAGCCGATCGTTGCCGCATGCGTTCCATCATCTGCGCCATCAGCTCGTCGTCCATGTGGCGGCCCAGCTCGGTCATCACCACTCCGGGATGGACGGCGAACGTGAGCAGCTCGCCGTCGCTGCGGCGGGCCAGCTCCTTCGTGAACAACGCGTTGGCCGTCTTCGAACGACCGTAGGCGGACCATGCGTCGTAGTCGGTCGACTCGTAGTTCGGGTCATCGAGGTCGACGTCGCTGATGCTGTGGCCGCCGGACGACAGATTGACGACGCGGGGCGCGTCGCCGGCGCGGATCGCGGGCATGAGCAGTGCAGTGAGGAGGAAATGGCCCAGGTGGTTGGTGCCGAACTGCATCTCGAACCCGTCCGCCGTCCGTCCGAACGGACACACCATGACGCCGGCGTTGTTGATCAGCACATCGATGGCGTCGTGATCGGCCAGGTAGCCGTCGGCGAACGATCGGATGCTCGAGAGGTCGGCCAGATCCACGGTGCCGAGCTCGAGCTGGGCGTCGGGGACCGCATCACGGACGCGTGCCGCGGCAGCCTCGTTCTTCTCGGGATTGCGAGCCAGCATGGTGACGGTCGCTCCGGCGGCCGAGAGCGCTCGGGCGGACTCCTCGCCGAGGCCGCTGGATGCGCCGGTGACCACGACCCGTCTGCCGGTCAGGTCGACCCCGTCGAGGATCTGGTCGGTGGTGGTCTCTGCGTCGTATGCCATGGCCCATGGTTGCACGGCGCCGCGACCGGCACCACGGGTGCGGTCAGCCGCCCGACACCGGCGGGAGGACGGCCACCTCGTCGGACGCGTCGACGGTCGTCGTGCGATCCGCCGGCTCGCCGTTGACCCAGACCTTCGACGTCTCGAGGAGCAGCGCGAAATCGGCGCCGTAGCGATCGACGGCTGCGTCGAGCACGGCACCGACGGTGGCGCCCTCGATGGTGTCCCGTCCGGTCCCGGCCGCCTCTCGCACCGAAGCGAACAAACGCAGTCTGGCCATGCCCGTGCCTCCGGCTCCCGAGTGTACGAAACGAGCAACCGGGGGTCAGGCGCCCGTTGCTCGTTTCGGACCGGCGGCGGGTCAGTAGGAGGCGGTGACGTAGTCGATCTGCCACTCCTCGCCCTGGCCGGGCATCAGAGCGAACTTGAAGAACCAGTCCATCATCCTTCCCGCCGTGTCCCACACCGGAGCGTCCACGAGGACATATTGGTCATCCATGTCTGCCGGACCCAGCACCCAGAGTTCTTGCCAACCATCCAGCGGCATCTCGCCGATGTCATCGACAAGGTCGCCGAACAGGGATCTCAGACTCTCGCGGAACTGTGTCGCCCCGTCGTGGCGCTGGCACATCGCCAGCGCAGACTCGTAGTCGCCTCCGGAGATCCGACGAACGAACTCGGCGACGACGGCGACCATCTCGCCCAAGATCATGTTCAATGGTGCCAAACGGACCAGCAGGCGTGGCACGACGCGTGCGCACGGGGAGGTCTCGGACGGGATCCGTTTCGGTCCAGAGATTTCTTTGCTTCGGGGGTTGTGTCAGCCCCGAGGTGCGGGTAGCATCGAACATACGTTCCCCATGCAGGCGGGACGCACTCAGCCCTCTTGGTGGGGCTCTTGGCACGGTGGACCAGTGAGAGAAGGCTGTGATGGCGCTCACGATGGACGGTGACGTGATCAACGTGACCGAATCCGACCCGGTCGCCGTCGCAGCCCGGGTCCGGCAGCTGGAAGCTGAGATCGCGGGGATGCCGGCCGAAGCGGTCGACGCGCTGAGTGCCGACATCGGGACCGTGCACTCGTGGCTGACCGGCGTGTTGGCCAAGGCCACCGCCCGGTCGCGACGGCTCCAGCAGCAGGGCCAGCGGTCAGGACCCGACCAAGACGGCCCGACGGGCCGGTCTGGGTGATCGTGAAGCGACCCAGGCCACCAAGCGGGGTGATGCGATGCAGAAGATGCCCGAAGCCCTCGGTGCGCTCGAGGACGGCACCCTGGGTGCCGGCCATGCCGACGCCCTGACCCGCCAGGCCAACCGGCTGTCCGGTCGGGAGAAGAAGGCAGTTCGAAGACCAGTCCGACCGGCTGGTGGCCGAGGCCATCGCCGAAGGCCTCTCCGTCCCCGACTTCGAGAAACGCTGCCGCCATTGGTCGACCAGCTCATGGGCGACGATGGGATCAGCGAACTCGAGAAACAGCGCCGGAACTCCCGGGCCCGGAAATGGACCGACCCCGCCACCGGGATGGGCCATATCGACGGCCAATGGGATCCCATCCGGGCCGAAGCCATCCACAAAGCCATCGACCGCGAAATCGCGGCCCGGGTCGCCGCCGGGGCCCGCAACATCACCCCCCGCCAACAGGCTCAACTCGCCGCCGAAGCATTGCACGCGTTGATCGTCGGCAAGAGGGTCTCGAACCCCGAGTCAGCCGCGGTCATGGTGCTCATCGACTACGACACCCTCGCCGGCCGGGTCGCCGACGACGTGAAGACCTCACCTGAAGGCAAGCAGCGCACCTCCGAAACCCAAGGCGGTACCCCGCTACCGGCCGAGACCATCCGCCGCATCGCCTGCGACGCCGGCATCATCCCCATCGTCCTCGGCGGCAAGGCCAAGCCCTCGATGTCGGCCGCGAACGGCGGCTCGCCACCAGGGCCCAACGCATGGCGCTCCGAGCCCAATACCCCACCTGCGCCATGGACGAAGGCTGCAACGTCCCCTTCGACGACTGCCAGATCCACCACATCGACCCCTTCGCCCAAGGCGGAAACACCGACCTCGACCGCATGTGCCCCGGATGCGACCACCACCACCACCTCGCCCACGAAGGCGGCTGGACCCTCACCCGCAACCCCAACGGCACCTGGCAACTCCACCCACCCCAACGACCACCCCCATGATTGCGGGCGGCGGCGGGCGGAACGCCCGCTCATCATCGGTAAGGGACGGCGCTGGCGAGAAAGCGGTTGGCGCAGACCAGCGAACGAGACAGTGCCGTCCCTTCCCGATCCCACGGCCGCGCTCCGCCGGGCCGTCGCGGCCGGGCGATAGGTTGCCGGGCGTGACCGAGATGCTCCTCCTTCGCCACGGCCAGTCCACCTGGAACGCGCAGCACCGGTGGCAGGGGCAGGCCGATCCGCCACTGAGCGATCTCGGTCGCGCTCAGGCGGCGCACGCCGGGCAACGACTGGGAGCGGTCGACGCCATCGTCAGCTCGCCACTCGCCCGCGCCCTCGACACCGCCCAGATCCTGGCCGAGGCGATCGGCGTCGGACCGGTCGAGGTCGTCCCGACGCTGGCCGAACGTGACGCCGGGCCCTGGTCAGGTCTCACCCGCGACGAGATCGAAGCGCGCTGGCCCGGATTCCTGCGCGAGCAGAAGCGACCCGACGGGTACGAGCTCGACCCCGAGCTACTGGACCGCATCGCCGCCGCCCTCGACGGGCTGGCCCAACGCTTCGGTCAAGGCCAGCTCCTGGTCGTCTGCCACGGCGGTGTGATCAACGCCATCGAACGGATGCTCGGCGAACCGTGGGTGCGGCTGGCCAACCTCGACGGTCGCTGGATCACGATCGACGCCGGATCCGATCGCACGCAATGGCCGCTGGGCCCCCGGATCCAACTGGTCGACGACGACGAGCTGTCCGAGACGCCCAAGGACATGGTGTGAGCGTCACCGAGCACCGCCTCCCCTTCGACACCGCTCCCGACCCCGACGCACCGCCGGCCGACCCGCCCCTGCCGCCGATCCAGGTGATCCGCAGTCGCCGCCGCCGCAAGACCGTCGAGGCGCGCCTGGTCAACGGGGTGGTCAAGCTGATGGTCCCGGCCAGCATGAGCGCCACCGAGGTCGACGACCACGCGGTCGAGCTCCGGGACCGGCTCGTCCGTCGTCACCGATGTGATCGTGTCGACCTCACCGAACGGGCCCGCGAGCTCTCGGCCCGCTACGGACTTCCCGTCGCTCCCCAGGTCGAATGGAGCAACCGCCAGACCCGCACCTGGGCGTCCTGCACCCTCGACACGGGGCTCATCCGCGTGTCCGCCCGTGCGTCATCGCTGCCGCCGTGGGTCCTCGACTACCTGCTCGTCCACGAGCTGGCCCACCTGGTCCACGGCGACCACTCGCCGCCGTTCTGGGAGCTCTGCAACCGCTATCCGCGGACCGAACGGGCGCGGGGCTACCTCATGGCCATCGACCACCACACCGACGAGCCCGACGACACCTGAGCGTCGGTCAGGCCGACGGGATCCGGTCGCACGGCGACACCTGATCGGCCTCGGCCGGCGGAGCGCCCAGACCGTTCGAGGGCGCAAAGGGCCCACACACCTGAGGGGCGACCCACACGTGGACCATGGGCATCGGCATCGTGAGGGCGCCGGCCGGACACGGCTCGTCCTCGCCGACGATCCCGGCCAGGGCGAACTGGGATTGGGTGACCGTGAAGCACAGATCCGAGTGGACGTACCACGGCAACAGGGACCCACCGAGGTCGGGCACGTCCTCGATTCCCTGACCCTGGCTGAGCACGAACATCGCCGCGACCAGCGTCTTCTCGCCTCCCTCGATCTCGTAGACCAGAGCCTCGGGACGGTCGGGATCGAGCACGAACTCGTCGCTCAGGTGGGCCGGTTTGAGCAGGTGCTCGTGCCCGGAGAAGCCGTCACCGATCGACGCGAATCCTTCCTCGATCGCGACCTGGGGATCGGCGTAGCGAGGGAGTCGATCGAGGGTCACGGCCACCAGGTTCTCCGCCTCGGCCTGCTGTTCGGGGGTGACGCCCGGTGCCCCGCTCAGGTCGATCGGAAGGGTGGGATCGAAGAGCCGGGGGAAGGTGTCGTCCGGTCCGGCACGCTCCTCGACCTCACCCTCGACCGCCGTGGTGTCGGATGCGACGCCTTCGTCCTCCGCTTGTTCGTCGGACGCCCCCGCGGCGCGATCGGTCCGGGAGGCGTCATCGTTCGTTCCCAACGACAGCAGCCCGGGCACCGCGGCCAGGCCGACGAGGACGGCGGCGAGTCCGCCCGAGATCGAGGTCCGCGCTCCCCAGGTAAGGGACCAGCCCATCGCTGCGGCCGCGCTGAAGACGCACGAGAGGGCCGCCATCGCCGCAGCGGTCACGTTGGCCAGGCCGGCGTCGTGGGAACGATCCAATCCCTCGACCGCGCCGATGCCGATCGTGGTGGTGGCCACCCATCCGGCGGCCGCTACCCCGCCGAGGACCACCCCGATGGCGCCGACCCATCGCCGCCGTTGCACGATGGCCAGAATGCCCCAGCCGACCTGCAGGGCGGTGAGCCCGGCGAGCGTCTGCACCGCACGCTGCTCGCCGGCGTGGTCGACCACCGCCCCGACCTGAAGGACACCCGCCGCGATCGACGCGACGCCGGCCGCCAGCAGGAACCGCAAGCTGTCGTCGGATGGGGACGGTGCCACCACCATGCGCTTCTCCCTCCCGACCGTGCCCTCGAGGATAGGCACCGGGCTGCGGCCGGACAGGGACCGGCGAAGCCGGTCAGCTGGGGGTGAACGTGAGCGGCAGTGAGGTCCAGCCGGTGACGTTGCTGCTGTGGAAGCGCACCGCGCGGTCGCGGTCGACCCGGTAGTCGGGAAGACGCCGATGGATCTCCTCGAGCGCCACCCTGCCCTCCATGCGGGCCAGCGCGGCACCGAGACAGAAGTGAGCGCCGTAGCCGAACGCGAGGTGACGCTCGGGGCGACGATCGATGTCGAACTCCTCGGCGCTCGGTCCGAACTCGCGGTGGTCGTGGTTGGCCGCCCCGATGTGCAGCAGGACCGACTGACCCTCTCGGAGATGCTCGCCGTGCAGCTCGACGTCGCGGGTCAGGGTGCGGTGCATGTACTGGGTGCTGTTGTGGAACCGCAGCACCTCTTCGACCGCATCCGTCATCCGGGTCGGATCGTCCAGCAGCCGGCGGCGCTGGTCGGGATGCCGGTCGAGGAGCTCGATCGCGTTGGCGACCATCTTGGTGGTCGTCTCGTGACCGGCGATGACGAACAGGACGCAGAAGCCCAGGAGCTCCTCGTCGGTCAGCCGTTTCCCGTCGACCTCGGCATCCATCAGTTCGGTGATCAGCCCGTCCTGCCGGTCCTGCCGGCGGCGGGGCAGCTCGTCGATGAAGTAGCCGAGGAGGCCGAACATCCCTTCGAGCGCCACCTTGGGCATGACCGGCACCCCGTCCTCGCGAATCAGGATCTGGTCGGCGTGGGCGCGCAAGCCGGCCCGATCGGCGTCGGGTATCCCCAGGACCGCAGCGATCACGTCCATGGGGAAGGGGCCAGTGATGTCGGCCACGAGATCGGCTCGGCCCTGCCCCGCCACGGCGTCGAGGTAGCCGCCGACGATGGAGCGGACCTGCTCCTCCATCGCGGCCACCTTGCGGCCGGTGAACACCCGGTTGACCAGCTTGCGAAACGCAGTGTGCTCCGGCGGGTCCATCTCGATCATCTGCCGGAACTCCGACGAGTGGTACTGCCGCTGCTCGAGCGCCACCCCGCCGGTGGACGACAGGGTGGCGTAGTCACGGAACCCCTCGAGCACGTCGTCGAACCGGGTCAACGCCCAGAATTCGAGCTCGTCGTTCCAATACGCCGGCGCCTCTTCCCTGAGGCGACGGTAGACCTCGTAGGGGTCGTCGTGAACCGAGAACGCATACGGGTTGTACTCGACCGGGGCCAGGCTCATGGCGCGGAGCATAGGACAGCCGCCGCCTCATGACAACAGGTGTTATGTCGGCTAGCATCGCCGGATCAGCGCTTCGAACGTCACCGCCGAACCCGCCGACCGCCGAGCCGAACTGGCCGAGGCCGCCTACCAGCTGATCGCCGAGCGCGGGCTCCCCGGCCTCAGCCTTCGAGCCCTGGCGCGACGGGTCGGCGCCACCACCGGGCTGGTCACGCACTACTACCTCGACCGAGCCGAGTTGGTGGACGCGGCGCTGCAACACGCGCACGACCAGATGGCCGACCGCTTCGTGGCCCTCCCCCGCGACGCGTCACTGATCGACGTGCTGGCCAGCATCCTGCCCATCGACGATCGCGTCGCGACGTCGTGGCGGGTGTGGCTGAGCGTTCGATCCGGCGCCCTCGCCGATCCCGAGCTGGCCGAGTTCCATCGCAAGATGTACGACGAGTGGGGCGCCGAGCTCCGGCGCCGCCTCGGGCCGGTCCTGCCCGCCGGATCGGACGACCCTGGGCTCCCGTGGGCGGTCGACCACGTCATGGCGACCATCGACGGCATCGCGCTCCGGGCCACACTCGATCGTGACGCGTGGCCCCCCGAGCGCCAGCGCAGCCACCTGGCGGCCGCACTCACCGCCCTGACCGAGATCCACCCCGCACCACCGGAGTCCCCGTGACCCTTTCCGACGCACTACTCATCGACGGCCAGCTCGTCGCCGCCCAGAGCGGCGACACCTACCCCAACGTCAACCCGGCCACCGAGGAGACCCTGGGCACCGCGCCGGACGCACGCGCGCCCGACGTCGAGACCGCGCTGGCTGCCGCCCGGCGCGCCTTCGACCAGACCGAGTGGTCCACCGATGTCGACCTGCGTGTCCACTGCCTCCGTCAGTTGCACCGTGCCGCCGTCGAGCACATCGACGAGCTGATCGAGCTGACGATCGCCGAGGTGGGCGCGCCGGCGCCTGTTGTGCGACGGACCCCAGGTGCGGACCCCGATCGACTACCTCGCCTACTACGCCGATCTGGCCGAGCACTACGAGTGGACCGAGGAACTGGGCGACCTGGACACCATGGGCGGACCGGCCACGCGATGGACCGAACGTGAAGCGGTCGGCGTGGTCGCCGCGATCACACCGTGGAACTTCCCGACCCAGATCAATGTGGCGAAGGTCGCTCCGGCGCTGGCCGCCGGCTGCTCGGTCGTCCTCAAACCGGCTCCCGACACCCCCTGGTCGGGGATGGCGCTGGGCCACCTGGCGGCCGAGTACACCGACATCCCGGCCGGCGTCCTCAACGTGGTGACCTCGGCCGACAAGAGCATCGGCCAGCTGATGACGAGCGACCCGCGGGTGGACATGGTCAGCTTCACCGGCTCGACGGCAACCGGCCGGCTCGTGATGGCGTCGGCAGCGGAGACGATCAAGAAGGTGTTCCTCGAGCTGGGGGGCAAGTCGGTGCACCTGGTGCTCGACGACGTCGAGGACGTCGGCGCCGCAGTGGCCATGGCCGCCTTCGGGGTGTGCACGCACGCCGGTCAGGGTTGTGCCATCACCACCCGGCTCCTGCTCCCCCGCTCTCGGTACGACGAGGGGGTCGAGGCGGCCGCTGCGCTGCTCGCTTCGATCGAGCCCGGTGACCCGTCCGACCCCGGCACCATGACGGGGCCGCTCATCAACGCCTCCCAGCGCGACCGGGTCCAGGACTACGTCGACCGCGGCGTCGCCGCCGGCGCTCGGGTTGTGGTCGGCGGCGGTCGGCCCGACCACCAACCGGTGGGCTTCTTCTTCGAGCCCACGCTGTTGGCCGACGTCACCAACGACATGGTCGTGGCACAGGAGGAGATCTTCGGCCCCGTCCTGGTGGCGATTCCCTACGACGACACCGAGGAAGCGGTCGCCATCGCCAACGACTCGCTCTACGGGCTGTCGGGATCGATCGTGTCCGACGACGAGGATCGGGCCATCCAGGTGGGCCGGCGGATCCGGACCGGCACCATGTCGATCAACGGAGGCATCTGGTACGGCCCCGACGTGCCGTTCGGTGGCTACAAGCAGAGCGGTGTCGGCCGCGAGATGGGCCGAGCGGGATTCGAGGAGTACCTCGAGACCAAGTCCTTCGCCCGCCCCGCAACCTGAACCCTCTGGGGGTCAGGCACCGAGAGGGTTCAGGTTGCTCCGCGGCGTCGGAGTGGGTCCGGTAGAACAGGGCATGGCATCAGAGTCGTTCCTCATCTCCGAAGACCTCCAGCGCTACCTCGAGGCCCATGCACCACTGCCCGATCGCGTCCAGCGCTCCCTGATCACGACCACCGGGGAACGGGTCGGCGATCTGTCGATGATGCAGGTGGGCGTCACCCAGGGAGCATTCCTGGAGATGATCGTGGCACTGCTCGCTCCCATGTTCGCCGTCGAGGTCGGCACCTTCACCGGATACTCGGCGCTGGGGATCGCCCGGAACCTGCCGGCCGGTGGACGGCTCCTGTGCTGCGATGTGAGCGAGGAGTGGACCGCCATCGCCCGCGACCATTGGGAGCAGGCCGGCGTCGCCGACCGCATCGAGCTGAAGCTCGCCCCGGCGGTCGAGACACTCCAATCGTTGCCGGCCGAACCTCACGTCGACTTCGCCTTCATCGACGCCCACAAGCCCGAGTACATCGAGTACTACGAGGAGCTGCTCCCTCGCCTCACACCCGGAGGGCTGATCGCGGTCGACAACGTGCTCTGGAGCGGCAACGTGATCGACACCGATGTCCGAGACGAAACCACGATGGCGATCCGGCGCTTCAACGACCACGTCACCGCCGACGAACGCACGGTGTCGATGATCCTGCCGGTCGGCGACGGGGTCACCCTCATCCGTCACGCCTAGTGCCGCTACCGGCAACGCCGGCGGTTGCGACACTAGGTCTCGGACGCGTCTTCCGAACCGAAGACGGCCCACCACAGACGCGAAGCGCGGTCGGTGCCGAGGCGGAGGACCAGCTCGGCGAAGATCGCGCGTCGCTCCGACTCCGAGCCATGGGCCTGATCGATGCGGGCCGCAAGGACGTCCCACTCGGGGTCGTCCAAGCTCAGCCCGCCCGCTCGTAGCCGGCGATGAGCAGGGAGTCGGTCACGATCGTGTCGGCGATGGCGGCCTCGACGGCCCGCCCGTCCAGGCCCGCCTCCAGTTCCATGGCCGCCGAGAGGCCGATCAGATTCCAGCGGTAGCTGTGCAGACCGTCGTCGGGCGGTGGGCAGGGTCCGAACCAGGCATTCGTGCCGACGTCGTTGAGGCCGTAGGTCAGCGAGGTGTCGCCATCGGTGATGGTGGACGTGTCCGGGCCGATGCCGTAGACCACCCAGTGCACGAACGGTGAGTCGGTCGGCGCGTCGGGGTCGTCGACGATCAGCGCCAGCTCGACCACCGCGTCGGGCACGCTCCCGATGGTCACGGCCGGTGTCTCGTTGGCACCGTCGCACGTGAACTCGATCGGCACGCTGCCACCACCGGTCACGCCGTCGACGCTGAACTGCAGCGATGACGCCGTCGCTGCAGGCGCCGTGGTGGGTCCCGCTTCGGCTGTGTCCGACGCGCCGCCCGAGGTCGACAGAGACGTCGCCGTCGTCTGGTCCGGCTCGGTGGCCGCACCGTCGTCGTCGTCGGAATCCGAGCAGCCGGACACGGCGAGCAGGACCGCCGCGAGCGTCACGAGGAGGGTTCGCATCACGATCAGTGTCCGCCTTCGCGGCGCTCGTGACAAGGACTCGCCCTTCCGACGCCAATGATGGGCTGGCATGCTGGGGAAGTGAAGGTCGAACCCGTCACTGCGTCGATCGGCGCCGTCGTCGACGACGTCGACCTGGCTGACCTGGATACCGACGGGATCGAGGCGGTGCGCTCGATCGTGCACCAGCACGAAGTGGCCTTTTTCCCTGGCCAGGACCTCGACGACGACCAGCATCTCCGGGTCGCCCAAACGCTGGGACCGGTGCGGGTCTTCCCCCTCGCCAAGCTGTTCGGTGCCACCGACCCGGCCGTGACGCGCATCATCGACACACCCGATGAGCCGCCGGTTGCCGACAACTGGCACACCGACGTGACCTGGGTGGCCGAGCCACCCGACTATGCGATGCTGCGGTCGGTCGTGTCACCGAACAGCGGGGGCGACACGATGTGGGCGTCGATGACCGCCGCCTACGACGCGCTCAGCGAAACGTTCCGGGCCATGGTGTCGGACCTGCGGGTCGTCCACGACAACACCTCGTTCCTCGAAGCGGTGCAGAAGAAGGTCCCGCCCGATGTCTACGCCGAGCACGGCATCGACGAACTGCGGACGCTCTACCCGCCGGTGACCCATCCGTTGATCCGGACCCATCCGGCGACCGGTCGCAAGGTGCTGTTCCTGGGTGGCTACTTCATGCGGCGGATCGACGGTCTCGAGGAAGGGGAGAGCGACGCGCTCCTCGAGTTCCTGCGCGCGCACATGGACCAGCCGCGTTTCCACGTGCGCTGGCGGTGGAACGAGGGCGATGTGGCGATCTGGGACGAGCGGAGCACCAACCACCGCGCCGTGGCCGACCACTGGCCCCAACAGCGAGAAGTGCGCCGCTGCGAGATCGGCGGCTCGGTCCCCGAGTGACCATCGAAACGAGCACGCTGGGGTCAGGCACCGGCGTGCTCGCTCCGGCTGCCGAGGCGCCAGGCGAAGCAGCGGCACCATCGGCCGCCGGATGGCGAAGCGAGCGCAGCGGATTATCGCTGCGCCAATGAAGAGAGCGCGGACAACAAGCGGCGAGTGCGGGGCATCTGCCAGCGGTCGCCCGGTCGGCTGATGAGGTAAGCGACGGCGAGGTCGGCGTCGGGGTCGGCGAAGCCCAGAGACCCGCCGTAGCCGAAGTGGCCGAACGATCCGGGACCGATACCGATGGGTCGCTCGTCCTGGTGGAGCATGAAACCAAGGCCGAAACGCGACGGTCGGCCCAGCACCCGGTCGATCCCGTCCGCCTGGACCGACGTCGCCTCGCGGAGCAGTGCGTCGCCCAGCAGGCGCCGATCACCGGCCGACGGCAGCAGCGCAGCGTAGAACGCCGCGACGCTTCGGGCGGTCGCATGACCGTTGGTGGAGGGCACCATCGCCTCGCGCCAGGCCTCGGTGTCGATCACGCCCATGCCGCTCATGGTGCTCGGGTTGAAGTATGCGCGGTGAGCGAGCAGTGACGCCTCGTCGTTCTCCTGCGGTCCCGGGACCAGATCCATCATCTCAGCTCCGAACACGTCCATCTCGGCGCAACGGGCGTGTTCGCTCGGAGGGAGTCCGATGAAGAGGTCATCGGCGCCGGCCGGTCCCGTCGTCAGCTCGGCGAGGGCGCGATCGAACCGGGTCCCGCTGACCCGGCAGACCGGCTCGCCGACGAGGAAGCCGAACGTGTTCGTGTGGTAGCCGTGTGCTTCTCCCGGGGTCCACCACGGTCGGGTCGACGCCAGCGCGGCGCACATCCCGTCCCAGTCGTAGATGGCGTGGTCGGGCAGCGGTTCGCGCATCGCCGGCAGGCCCGCCCGATGGGCCAGCGCTTGGCGCAAGGTGATCGCCTCACGTCCCTCGCCGGTCATCTCCGGCCACACGCCGGCCAGCGGCTCGTCGAGCGCCACATCACCGCGCTCGACCAGTCGCAACGCCGTGACGGCTGCGGCCGCCTTCCCCACCGAGTAGATGTTGAGCAGGGTGTCGCGGCGCCACGGTTCGGTCATGGCTCGATCGGACCAGCCTCCCCAGAGGTCGACCACCACCTCGCCGCCGCGGATCACGCAGAGCGAGGCGCCCAGGTCGCCCGGGTCGTCCTCGGTCGGCTCGAAGTTGGCCCCGAACACGTCGCGCACGACTTCGAATCCCGGGGCGATCGTGCCGCTGATGGGTGGATCCACGCCTCCAAGCCTGCCATCAACTGATCTCGCGGCCGTCAAGCCCACTTCCGGGCCTGGTGACCGCGAGATCAGGGGCGGAACTCGCCCCGATCACCCCAGCGGCCCGCGAACGGTCCTGGGATGTGTGACCAAGGTCCCTGGGCGAGCATGCCCTACCCCCGTACCGTGACGGGATGGCAGCAGCGTCACATGGTTCCGCACGGGGATCCGACGGTGACGGCCAGCCCGCCAGACCCGGCGACCAGGACGGGATCCGGCGCGGCCTGATCATCGCCGCGCTCGTGGTCGGCCTGGGCATGGTCCTGGCGCCGGCGGTGTTCCAGATGTTCACCCGAGCGCCCTCGGGCGCCGCGATGATCGACGACTTCCGCCCCTACATGGAGGTCGAGCAGATCGAGCTCTTCGAGGGGTACATGACCGAGATCGGCGATGCCGTGACCGAGACAGAGGCGGCGCTGGTCGCCGACCTGGCCGCCGCCGGTGCCGTCGACGAGGCGACATTCGCGACCGACTACCCGCTCGTCGCCAACTTCGTCGAAGAGTGGCCTGCCATCGACGAGGACATGTCGGACATGCTGGTCACCATGGACGACAACCGCGGCAACTACGCCGCGGTTGACGCGCTGCCGTCGTTCGACCTGTTCCCGTGGTTCTTCGTCATTCCCGGTGCATTGGTCGCCATCACCGCCACCGTCGTCCTGGTCCGCAACCGCTCGGGCCACTCGACAGGCATCGGGCGATGGGTCCTCGTCGCTCTGGGTGTCGCAATCCTCCTGGCGCCGGTCGCCTTCCAGATGTTCAGCCGCGCCCCCGACGGCGGTGACATGATCAACAACTTCCGGTCGATGATGACCCGCGAGCAGGTCCAGGACGTCCAGGGATACTTCATCACTTTGGGAACGGGCGAGGGACAGCTGCGCACCGCGCTGGTCCCGCTGGCCGACGACCCGGACACCTACGTGGCGATCTCCCGCTTCAACGAGGACTGGCCGACGATCACCGGGGAATTCGCTCCCATGATCGGGACGATGAGCGACAACGTCGACAACTTCGCCGACGTCGACGCCCTCCCGCCGTTCCCCCTCTTCCCGTGGTTCTTCGTCATCCCGGGAGCCCTGATCGCCGGCTTCGGCTTCTTCGCCGGCCGAGGGAACCGCTCTCCCACCGACCCCCCAGATACAAGGAGCTCGTCATGAGCAACAACCGTCCCCTCCGTCTCCTGCTGGCCGTCCTGGCCGCCGTCGCCCTGCTGGCCGCAGCCTGCGGCGATGATGACGACGAGGGCAGCAGTACCACCACCGAAGCGGCGGACACCGCTGACGAGATGGCCGAGACCGACGAGGAGATGGCCGAGGAGACGACGACGACCGCCGCCGCGGCCGCCTTCGAGGGCGAACTCATGGGGATCTTCGAGATCACGGCCGGGGCCTGTGACGACGCGGGGGCGGCGACCGGGTCCTCGTTCCGCATGGTCCAGGCCGGCGGCACTCCCGAGGAGGGCCCCTTCATGGACAACGCCGACTCGACGTGCATGGCTGATCTGACCTACACCCCGTTGGCACCGGGCACCGACGGCGGATTCGTGTCGGGCGACTACCAGCCCGCGCCCGACCCTGCGTTCGACGACGCCAACGCTGCGCTGGCCGCGGCGATCACCGAGCCCGTGACGTTCTTCGGTTCGGCCTTCGGCACCGCGACCAACCCGGTCGACCCGCAGACCACCGAGGAGGTCCCCGCTCCGGTGATCACGGCCGCCGACGGCGCGCTCTCGGGCGATGTCAGCGCCATGGCCGCCTACTGGGGTGGCGAGGTCTTCAACCAGGGCGCTCCCAAGCCGGCCGGCGACGAGCCCGGCCCGGTCGGGACCATCGATCCGGAGACCGGCGAGTACGTGCTCGACTGGTCGAGCCAGATCGTCGGAGGCGCCTTCAACGACTTCATCGGGGTCTGGCACCTCGAAGGCACCTTCACGGCCGGCTGACCGACGCCAAGAGCGTAACGAGCACGCTGGGGGCCTGACCCCGAGCGTGCTCGTTTCGCAACCAGGTTTGAACCTGAACCCTCTCGGTGCCTGACCCCCAGCGGGTTCAGGTTCGGGCGGCCTTCTCGGCCTTGCGGGTACGGGCCCGGGTGCCCGCATCCATCGTCACCTTGCGCAGTCGCAGGTACGTCGGCGTGACCTCGACACACTCGTCACCGGCCACCCACTCCAGTGCCTGTTCCAGGTTGAACACCACCGGCGGGGTGAGCCGGACCGTGTCGTCGGCTGCGGCGGCACGGACGTTGGTCTGCTTCTTCTCGCGGCAGATGTTGACGTCCATGTCCTCGGCCCGGGGGTTCTCACCCACGATCATCCCCGCGTACGACTCGGTCCCCGGTGCGACGAAGAGCGTGCTGCGCTCCTGGAGGGCCGCGATGGCGTACCCGGTGACTGCGCCACTGCGGTCCGAGACGACGCTGCCCGTCGTGCGGGTGCGCAGCTCGCCGGCCCACGGCTCCCACCCCTCGAACGTGTGGTGGTAGATCCCGGTCCCCGCGGGTCTCGGTCAGGAACTCGGTGCGGAACCCGATGAGCCCGCGCGCCGGGACGACGTGGTCGAGGCGCACCCAGCCCGAGCCGTGGTTGACCATCTCCAGCATGCGACCCCGCCGCTGGGCCACCAGCTGAGTCACTGCGCCCAGGTGTTCCTCGGGCACGTCGATCACCAGCCGCTCGACCGGTTCGTGCAGCTTGCCGTCGATCTCACGGGTGACCACCTCGGGCCGTCCGACCGTCAGCTCGAACCCTTCGCGCCGCATCGTCTCGACCAGCACGGCCAGCTGGAGCTCGCCGCGGCCCTGGACCTCCCAGGCGTCGGGCCGTTCGGTCGGGAGCACCCGCAGGCTGACGTTGCCGATCAGTTCGGCCTCGAGCCGTCCCTCGATCATGCGGGCGGTCAGCTTCTTGCCGTCCTTGCCGGCGAGCGGCGACGTGTTCACGCCCATCTCCACCGAGAGGCTGGGCTCGTCCACCGCGATGACGGGCAGCGGACGCGGGTCGGTCGGATCGGCGATGGTCTCGCCGATCGTGACCTCGGGCAGACCGGAGAGGGCGATGATCTCGCCGGGGCCGACCTGGTCGGCCTCGACCCGCTCGAGCCCCTCGGTGACATACAGCTCACCCAACTTCGCGTTCTGCACCGTGCCGTCGGCCCGGCACCAGGCGACCGGCTGACCCTTCTTCAGGACTCCGTGCTGCATCCGGCATAGGGCCAAGCGCCCGACGTACGGCGAGGCGTCCAGGTTGGTCACCCATGCCTGGGTCGGGTGATCGGGATCGTGGGTCGGCGCCGGGATGTGCTCGACCAACGTCTTGAGCAGCGGCGCGAGATCGGAGCCCGGCATCTCGCGATCGAGCGAAGCCCACCCGCTGCGAGCGGACGCGTACACGATGGGAAAGTCGAGTTGATGCTCCTCGGCGTCGATGTCGAGGAAGAGATCCTCCACCTCGTGGACCACCTCGGCGGTGCGCGCGTCGGGGCGGTCGAGCTTGTTGACCACCAGCACGACGGGGAGATCGGCCGACAGCGCCTTGCGCAGCACGAACCGGGTCTGGGGCAACGGACCCTCGGCGGCGTCGACCAGCAGGAGCACACCGTCGACCATCGTGAGCGCCCGCTCGACCTCGCCGCCGAAGTCGGCGTGGCCGGGGGTGTCGACGATGTTGATCTTCACGCCGTTCCAGCGCACCGCCGTGTTCTTGGCCAGGATCGTGATGCCCTTCTCACGTTCGAGGTCGGTGGAGTCCATGACACGATCCACGAGCGCCGCCCCCTCACGGAGCGCTCCCGTCTGCTGGAGCATGGCGTCGACCAGGGTGGTCTTGCCGTGATCGACGTGGGCGATGATGGCGACGTTGCGAAGATCGTCGCGGCTGGTGAGTGACACGGGAGTCCGATCCGAAATGGGGGGCGGCACTCCCGAAGGGAGACGACCGAAGGGGAAAGGATACGGGTCCCGGCTCCTACGGCCACACCAGGGGGAAGAGCGGATGGTCCAGCGGACCGTCGGCGACGAGGTCGGGGGCGACGTCGCCGAAGTCGGGCGAGGTGGTCCACCTCCGGGGCGCGTGGACGACATCGTCCCCCACGTAGCGCAGCGACACGACCCGACGGTCCCGATCGGGCGGCGCGGGCCCGGCCCGGTGCAGGGTGGCCATGTGGAACGCGATCAGGTCGCCCGCTTCCAGCGCCCAGCGCCGGGTCGGGAACGGCGGCGGATCGGCCTCCATGTCGGGAATCTCGGCCAGCGAACCCTCGGGAAACCAGCGGGCCTGCTCGTCCAGGAAGGTCCGGGGCAGGAACCACGGCCCCCGGTGGGACCCGATCGCCACCTCGAGGGTCGCAGCTTCCGGGACCGGGTCGACCGGGATCCAGAAGCTGACGGTCTGGCTCCCGTCGATGTCGTAGTAGGGCTGGTCCTGGTGCCAAGGGGTGGGCTGGCGGGTGCCGGCCCGCTTCACGAGGACATGGTCGTGATGGAAGCGCACGGTGGTCGAGGCCATGAGGTCGGCGGCGAGCTCGGCAAGGGTTGGGGACCGGGCCAGATCCGCAAGCGCCGGGACCCGCTCGGCGCAGCGGAAGTCCTCGACGAACAGGCCGGGGTCGTCGTCGCACGACGCGACGACGGAGCGCGCCCCGCGTTCGGCAATGGCGGCCTCGATGCCTTCGGTCGCCAGCGCAACCGCGTCGGGATCGAGAACGCCCCGCACCACCGTGGCGCCGTCGCGGGCGAATCGCTCCGCCAGGTCGTCCGGCGCGATCACGCGTCCGGAGCGGTCCAATCCATCGTGGCGGCGCCCGACATGAGCGTGCGGACCAGCTCGGCGACCGGGGTATGGGCCGGGTGGGTCTGGTAGACGCGGTACGCGTCGAGGTCGGTCCACCGCGTGAGCAGCATGACGTCGTAGGCGAACGGGCTGTCCATCTCGTTGCGCCGGCAGTCGAGCCCGATCATGCCCTCGATCCGTCCCTCCATCGACCGCATGGCCGCCATGCACTCCTCAGCGGTTTCGGGATCGTGGAGCTTGACCATGACGATGTGGACGTGCACCGGGCTCTCCTCCTGCATTCCTCCGGGCAGTCTTCCAGACCCCTGGCCGCGCCGCGTTCCGCTGAGTGAAACACGGTTCCGGTGATCTAGGATCGCTGGCGACCCGACACCACTCCACGAGGGGGAGACACCACCGTGGCTGCCGACAAGAACTATGGTCCCGCCGGCGACCGGCCCTACCAGTGCTTCATGGGCCAATGGGAGGGCCTGTGCAAGACCTTCTCCCCCGGAGGTGACTACCTGGAGTCCACCCCCGTGCACATGGACGTCCACTGGCTCGACGACTCCACCTGGCATCTCCACGAGCACTTCGAGAACCTCTACGAGGCGGGCGAGACCACGTTCGACACCCCCATCTCGGTCGATGGTCGCCGCTGCTTCGCCAAGAGTGAGATGGTCGACCTCGAGGGCACCGAGCTGACGCCGTACAACTACGTCTTCACGATCGACAGCCGGGTCACCAACACGATCGTCTACAACAACCACTACTTCCTCGACCCCAACACCCGCCGGATCATCACGCACAAGGTGCGCGGGGGCGGCACCCACATCTTCCAGATCCAGGACTTCGCTCGGGTCCGGACGCCATGATCGTCCAGAACGCCGCTCCCGACCAGACCTCCTTCGTCATCACGATGGCGGATCACACCGCAGTGGCCGGCCAGCTGGCCCGGGCCTTCGGGAACGACCGGTTCGGTCCGCTGGAGCCGGCGGGGATCTTCGAGGAGGTCGTCGCCAACCACGACGCGGGCTGGGCCGAGCTCGACGCCCGCGTCCTCCAGGATCCCGGTACCGGCCTCCCCTACCACCTGGTCAACACTCCGCTCGACCAGATGGTGCGCACCAGCTCGAAGTCGCCCGACGCCAACGAGACCGTCCACCCGTACGCGGGGATCATCTCCAGCATGCACAGCTACGGCCTCTACCACGGCCGCTACGGCCTGAGCGACAAACTGGTCATCGAGCTGCTCCCCGACGAACTGCTGCCCTACGTGACCGAGATGCTCGCCGGTGAGGCGGCGCGACAGGACCGGCTGAAGACGCAGCTGGCCGCCGACGAGGCCAGCGCCGCCTGGGTCACCGAGGAGGCGCTCTTCCGCAACTACAAGCTGTTGCAGTTCTTCGACACGTTTGCGCTCTACCTCCAGTGTGATCCGCCGGGCCACCGGGGATCGAGCGAGTTCCCCAACGTGCCCCAACGCGAAGGCGACGACGTGACCATCTCGGCCACCGAGACCGACGCCTCCACCGTCACGGTCACCCCCTGGCCCTTCGCCGGCGAGGCCCTCACGGTCGCCACCGCCGGTCGGGTGATGACCCCCGCCGAGCCCGGCACCGACTTGGTGTCGGTGTTCGAGTCGACGCCGGTCACCCAGCAGGAGGTCACGCTCGTTGGCGGATGACGATGCCACCGAAACCCGCTCGTTCAGCCAGGGCGCGGGCCGCTGGCTCGGTGCGGCCGAGGTCTACGACGGCGCGGGACGCTTCAAGGGCAACGGCCAGGACACCCGGCACGTCCAGCGCGACGTCGACGCCGGCACGGTCGAGGTCGACGTCTCCTTCATCGGGCCGTTCAAGATGGCCGGCACGTACACCATCGCCGACCGAGGCCGGCATCGGCTGTACCAGGGACCGGTCAACCTCGGGTTCGCCGAGACGCTGGCCGACAACCTGATCGACGCCAACGCCTACTGGCCCGACACCGGACTCTCCCAGCGGTTCTTCCTCATGGTCCTCCCCGGTGGCGACCAGCAGCTCTCGCTGGGACTCATGTCGCGCGGCGAGCGGCTGCACTACGTCGTCGTCGGTGAATACCACCGCGTCGACGAGGACTCGACGCAGTCCGGGCTCCCCGCGTTCGTCTCGGGCACCGAGCACGACCTGGGTTCCGACCCGACCGGCGGTCGCGGACGCATCCTGCTCCACCGGCCGGGCACCTGGTCGGGCCAGTTGTCGTTGCTCGATCCTGACCTCGCCGACAACGGCACCACCGACTACGCCGAGTCGGTCGCCGGCGGGCCCGAGGGTCTGCACACCACGATCACGGGGACGGGATTCGCCGCCGACGGCGGCTACCCGCTGCGCACCGACGGCTGGGATGCCTGGACACCCACCGGTGACGTGGTCGGCAGCTACAACATGAGCGGCGGCCGGGCGCTGGCCGGTCACATCCTCTACCACCGTGAAGAGCTGCGCGTCTGGCGCCGCGAGGTGGTCAGCCACGACGGGACGGCCAAGGCCGTGGTCCACTCCTGGTACCGGGGCGGCGAGCGTCTCGGCACCGCGCACGGCGTTCTCACCTTCTCGTCCGACCAATGACCGACCGGCCCGAGGAGGGCGACAGCTTCCTCGGGGCGTGGCGGGTCAGCGAGTACGTGCACACCCCGGACGGTGCGTACGTCGGGCCGGTCCGGCAACGACGGGAGCTGCGCCGCAACCCCGACGGCACCACCCGGGTGTGGCAGCAGTGCGAGCCCGAGCCCGAGCTGGCCGATCACCCGATGGGCGCCTTCGCCGGCGAGTGGGTGTTCGACCTGCGTGCCGACGGATCGGTCCGCCACTATCTCGGGCCCGACGTGGTGGGTCGGGGCGTCGAGTGGGAGCCGGGCATCATGACCGGACGCGGCGTCTGGCCGCGGTTCGGCTACTCGTTCACCAGCTACGCCGCCCTGGTCGCGCCGGATCGGCAGGTCACCGGAGGGCTGTTCTCGGTGGCCGGTGCCCCGATGTGCGCCATCGCAGGCGTCGCCGAGTCGGTGGACCGGCTGGGCGAACAGGCCTGGCCCGAGCTCGACTTGGAATGGAGACCGCCGGGCCTTCGGGAGCGACCGCACGGCGAGCTGACCTTCGACGATCGCCGTGTCACCGGGGCCGACGGCCTGCAGGGCACAGCTCGGTTCGTCGGTCCCAGCCTGATCGTCGACGGATGGCTCGACGCCAGCCGCCAGGTCGAGCGCCTCGTCCTGGCCGACGCGGCCACCGAGACCGTCCGAGCGATCGAACTCGTCACCAGCCACGCACCCGACGGCGGATCCAGCGTCACCTACCGTCCCCGCGGCTGAACTCCCCCCGAGAAAGCGTCGGTTTCCGGACCCTTGGGACGGAATTTCGGTCGGGTGGGGGGAGGCTGGGGTCAGTCGGCGTGCCAGGTGAGGGGGCCGAACACCATGCTCACCATCTGGTCGCCCTCGTAGATCTTCCACATGACGGCCATCGTGTACTCGTCGTCGATGAGGAACTCACGACCGCGGATCTTCCAGGCCTCGCGCTCGTGGTGCTGGCTGGTGTACAGCGCCCGGCCGTAGGCCATGGCGTTCCCGAACAGATCGGGACCGTCGTAGGTGTACCGGTTGTCCAGCCGGGTCCGTGAGTAGTCGAGCGATCGGCCGATCGGGTCGCCCAACTCGAGCGTCTGCTCGGCCCGCACCAGGTCGATCGGGCGATGAGACAGCCGCACCTCGGTCTCGCCGATGCGCTCCTGGTCGGCGCCGTACACCTCACAGGTGCCCGTCCACGCGCCGGGTGTCCGGTCGGGCAACACGTGCGGCCGGGTGGCCATCGCCCGCTCGGACTCGATGAACGCCTCGATCTCGGCCTGGGTCTCGGGGTTGGTCTCGTGGTCGTGCACGCACCGGTACACGCCGTTGAACACGGAGAAGATCCGGGGCCCCTCGTAGAGGAGCGAGGAGTACACCTGGGTGACACCATCGGGCAGGATCTGGTTGACCGTGTTGAGGTCGGCCCGCCACGCCGGCGAGTAGTAGTGCGAGTCGACCAACGAGCCGTAGGGGTGGCCGGCGCCGTAGAAGTCGGGGCCGCGGTAGACGCGGTTCTTCTCGCCGTCGTCGACGCCGAACGCGAACTCGCGCACCTCGAACCGGTTGCGGAGCGGGCCGGTGTTCATGAAGTTCGTCTGCATGAAGTAGGTGGTCTGGCCGTCCTCGAACACGCTGGACCGGTTGACCTTGTTGAACCCGGTGTGGTTGCCCTCGGCATCGAACACCGACGGCAGCCCGAACCACTCCCCCTCGATCCGCTGCTGCCACTCACTCGGCTGGTCGTGGTCGGTCATCTCTCCTGCTTCCTGTGTGAGTTGCGCACGCTCAGTCCCGGCCCGCGGTGCGGAGGATCTCCCTGATCTCGGCCGAGCTCTCCGCGCCGATCAGCCGGTCGACGTTGGCCCACACCGGGTCCACCTCAGGGCTGAAGATCGCGGCACGATTGGCCTCGTCGCGGCGGGCCAGGGCGTCGGCGGTGTGGGCACCCAGCACGTCGCTCGGCACGCCGTCGCGCACCAACCGCTCCCAGTGCTGCCGGTACCGGGCCACCACGTCACCGATGGCGCCGAACGCGCTCTCATCGGCCCGGTGGGCCAGCATCCACGCCGACATCAGTTGCCACTGACGCGGCGAGAGATGGGCCCGTTCGAGACCCTCGATCTCGGCCGCCGCGTCGTGCGCCTCGGTCAACGGCACGAAACAGTGATCGAGGTACGCCAGGTTTGCGCCCGGATCGACTCGCGGGATCAGATCGAGGTGGAACGCATAGTGCGGGCCGGCCAGGACCGAGTCGAGGGTGAAGTGCGGCACCCCGCTGTCGGGTGCCGTGAACGCAAAGAGCATGTGGCTGTCGAGCCCGATGGCGTCGACGGTGAGTCCCACCCCGACCATGGTCACCGAGCCGTCGAACACCTGGGTCGACCCGACCGGGTCGGGGCCCATGGGACCGACGTACGTGCGGAACGGACCGCCGTCGTCGCCGGTCCGCTCGGTCAGCCCGAGCGCATCGACGACGGCATCACGGGTGGAGTGGCACAGTTCTCGGGCGGCGCTCATCGTCGTGCCCTCCTGGTGCTGGCACTCATCCTCCTGCCCTCCTGGTGCTGACGCACCGGGCCGGGCGGCCCCGCTCCCGACGGTCGCTCACGCCCCGCTCGTCTCGGGCTTGGGCGAAAAACCCGATGCGATCTCCTTCAGGACCCAGGCGTTCTCCAGGTCGGGATCGGAGTGCCGCACCGGCGACGGGATGACCACGACCGAGTCCCGGGTGTCGCCCAGCCGATGCTGGTCGACGCCCAATCCCTGTTCGTACCCCTCGTTGCGCCACCGGCGGTAGGCCAGCTGCAGCGCGTCGCTCTTCACGTGGAGCTCGGCCGACAGATCGAAGGGCAGGAGCTCGGGCCGCTGACCCTCGACGGTCGGCTGGTCTTCGCGGAAGATCTTCAACGTGCGCTTGATCGAGTCGCGATCGGCCCAGGCACCGGTGAAGAAGTTGCGCATCATGATGAACTTCGAGACGGTCACGTTCTCGTCGATCGGGACCGCGGCGGTGTAGATGCGGATCTCCCCCATGGGGAGCCGTACGACCAACATGGACACGTTGGGGAAGAAGAGCCCCGTGGTCGTGTTGACCTTGGGTCGTTCCTCCTCGTCCTTCTGCTTTCGGAGCTTGCCCCAGAGCCCGCTCGCCGGTGGCGGATCCAGATCGACCGTGGCACGAGCCGACATGAGCCGGTCGTCGATGTGGACCTCGTCGACGTCGTAGTCCTCGATCTCTGGCTTGTCGGGATTCCCGAACGAGCCGGCATGGACGAACGGCGTGTGGCTGATGTCCACCGCGTTCTCGATGACGCGCTCGAAGTTGGCCTGCCAGGTGAACTCGCCGCTGACGGCCCGGTAGCCCTCGATGCGCGCCTCGGGGGCCGAGTCGAGGCCGTCCAGCTCGGGAACCGGCGGCCGCTCGTCGGCGGGGAGGTCGCCCAGGAAGACCCAGACGAAGCCGTAGCGCTCCACGCAGGGATAGGTGTCGACCCGGGCCTTCTTGGGGATGGGGACGTCGCCGCGATTGGCCGGGATCTTCACGCACGCGCCGGTGTCGTCGAACTGCCAGCCGTGGTAGGGGCACTCGACGCAACCCCGCTTGACCTTGCCGCCCGACAGGGGTCCGCCGCGGTGGATACACACGTCGGACTGGGCGACGATCTCCCGACCTCTGCGCCAGAGCACCAGGTCCTGGCCGCCGATCCGGACGAGGGTGGGGTCGTCGCCCACCTCCTTGCCCAGTTCGACCGCGTACCAGAAGTTCTTCAGCATGTTCTCCCCTTGGAGTCGATTGCCCTACGAGACCCCGGGCCGGGGAAGCTGACGGTTGGCGCCCCACAGAGCACCGACGAGCGCATCGGTCATCTCCTGCCCGAAGTAGCGCACCCCCATCTCGTTGGCGGGATCGCGCTCGGCGACGTTGCGGCGGACGGCCAGGTCGCGTTCGGCCATGGCCTCACGTTGGTCCTCGGGAACCAGCTCGGGATCGTCGAGGTGGGCCAGCCACGCATCGACCTGGCGGTGGGCCAGGTCGCCGATGAACTCGATGTTCTCGTCGGTGGTATCGGCCAGGAAGCAGCTGGCCACGTTGGACACCGACTGCCGGACGTACAGCGCGCGGGACACGAACGGGCTGAGCGCCTCGTTCTCGCGCTGCTCGAGGAACTGGTCGTTGAACGGCTGGAAGTACCGGTCGAGGTGGTCCAGGTCGATCATCAGATCGCTGCGGGCCTGGTAGTCGATGTAACACCACAGGTTGGGCAGCGTGCCCCAGGCCATGCCCAGATGCGGGACCTTCAGGTGGGGCCCCAACCACACGGTGAGGTGCATGTTGGTGAACCCGGTCTCGGGGTCACCGAGCCAGCTGTGGATCATCCAGTCGACGTCCTCGCCCACGGAGGCCCGCAGCTCGCCGCGCGGGCCGGTCGGCCCGCCGTAGGTCGAGAACGGCTCGGTGGACGGGTCGATCTCGGTGGGGAACCGCTGGTCGACCTTGGCCTTGCACTCGCCCAGGATCTCCCACAGCCGGTTGAACGTGGCCGTGGCGTCGGTGGGCCCGTGTTCGTCGTGGAGCTGTCGGACGCTCTTCAGTGTCTCGGCCATGGATTCCCCCTGTTGCGAACACCGTGGTGTTGTCACGCTCCGCGCCTTGTTTCGGTGAGCGGAACGGTGTTTCATTGCAACCTAGGACCCTCGCCCCAGGGGTGTCAACGCGCAGCAACCCCCGACCGGAGCCGGCATGACCCGCAGCTTTCTCTACGTCCCGGCCGACCGTCCGGACCGCCTCATCGGAGCGCTGGAACGCGGCGCGGACGCCGTCATCGCCGATCTCGAGGACGGCGTGGCCCCGGCAGCCAAGGACGAGGCTCGACGCAACGCGACCGCATGGCTCGCCGACGCACCAGAATCGAACGGCGGTCCGGCCGGTCCCCAGCGCTGGGTCCGGATCAACGGCGACGATCGCACGATCGGAGACCTCGACGCCGTCGTCGGTCCCGGCCTCGATGGGATCGTGCTGCCCAAGGCCACGCTCTCGCGCCTGACCGACCTCGAGGACACCATCACCTACCTCGAGAACGAGAGCGGGATCGAGGCGTTGTCGGTCCGGGTGAACGCCCTGATCGAGTCGGCGCAGGGCATCCTCGACGCCGTCGCCCTCGCCGCCCACGCCCGCGTCGACCGGCTCGCCGTCGGCGAAGCCGATCTGACCGCCGAGCTGGGCATCAGTCCCAGCGCCGGTCTCCACGGTCTGTGGCCCCTGCGGATGCAGCTGGTGGTGGCATCGGCAGCCGCCGCCATCGCCGCCCCGATCGGTCCGGTGCAGACCGACATCGCCGACCTCGAACACCTGCGGCGATCGTCGGACGAGTTGAGTGTGGCCGGATTCGGCGCCCGGTCGGCCATCCACCCCACCCAGATCCCGGTGATCAACCAGGTCTTCGCCCCGTCTGCCGACGACGTCGAGTGGGCCGAGCAGCTGATCGCCGAATTCGCCGCTCGGACCGACGACGGCATGGGCGTCTTCACCGATGCCGCCGGGTCGATGGTGGACGAGGCGGTGGTGCGGCGAGCCCGACGCATCGTCGCCGACGCCCGCCAGTACGCATAGCTGCCGAGGAGCCTCCGTGCCGCCCCCGTCGCACCAGATGGTCATCAGCCAGACCTGGGTCAAGGACGACGACCACGCCGCCGCATACGTCGCCAAGGCGGCCGCGTTCGACGACTGGCTCCGAGCCCGGCCCGGATTCGTGTCACGGGTGCTGGTCCGAGGTGTGGACGACCAATGCCACCTGGTGCACCTCCGCACCTTCGTCTCGGTGGGCGACTACGAGGCGCTGATCGACGAGCCCGAGTACCGCCGCCACATCGAGGATCTCAGCCAGCACGTCGACCCGACCAAGTACCCCGAGGGTATGGTCACCAAGGAGTACGGCGACGTGGTGTGGGAAACGCCCGGCCCGTGAGCGGCTTCGTGCTGGTGCACGGCGCGTTCCGGAGCGGCTCGGCATGGGACCGGGTGGCCCGACGGCTGCGCGACTCCGGGCACATCGTCGCCACGCCCGACGTGGTGTCGGCCGGAGCCGTCCGGGCCCGATCGGCGCTGACGCTGCACGACCTGCTCGATCCGATCCTCGGCGCGGTGGAAAGCGTCGGGAGCGACACCGACGCACCGGTGACCCTGGCGGGCCACAGCCTGGGCGGATTCCTGGCCCGGGTCGCCGCCGAGACCTGCGCCGACCGGCTGGCCGAGCTGGCCTACCTCGACGCACCGGTCCCCACCGACGGCGACCGCGCCTACGGCTTCCCCGGCCGCGACGATGAGCCGGTCGCCGGGTCGGCCGACGCGTGGGCCGACCCGCCCGCCGTCGCCGCAAGCGAACACGTCTTCCCCGAGGACGCCGCCTGGATCAACGAGCGGCTCCGGCCCGAACCGATCGCGCCGTCCACGGAGACGGTGCGACTCGCGTCAGCGGCGGCCGCTGCACTCCCGGCCCGCTACCTCTTCTTCACTGCGACGCCCGACTTCATGCCCTGCACCGTGACCCGCGGACGGCTCGACGCCGAGGGCGTCGGCTACGACCGGGTCGAGGCGGGACACGACGGCATCGTGACCGCGCCGGACGCCGTCGCCGCCTGGCTCACCCGACTCGACTGAGATCGAAGGAACGGTGGTGGGGCACCCGCAAAGGGCGTCCCACCACCGCATCCGTCGAAGGATCAGAGGACGATGCTGTTGAGCACCGTTCCGTTGCCACCGTTGGGAGCGCCACCGGCACCCTGCGCGCCACCGGAGTAGCTGGGGAAACCGACGGGGGTGGAGCCGCCCGTCCGCACCAGACCGATCGCGGGACCGCCGGAGGCGCCGCCGCCGGCACCCGAGTCACCGCCCTTGCCGCCGTTGCCGCCGTTGCCGCCGTTGCCGCCGGGATCACCGTCGTCGCCACCGGCACCACCGGTACCACCGTTGCCGCCGGTCTGGCCGGTGCCGCCCGCGCCACCCGCTCCGCCGGCGCCGCCGGTACCGATCGTCACCTGAACACCGGTGAGCGTCGGGTTCGAAGCGTTGAGCAGCAGGCCGATGGACGCGTAGCCAGCCGTGCCGCCGGTGCCACCGGCGGTCGACGCGGCGCCACCGGCGCCACCACCGCCACCGCCACCACCGGTGTCGTCGATGTCACAGTCGGAGGCACCGCCGCCACCGCCGCCACCGCCGGGAGCGCCGTTGGTGCCGCCGGTCCCGGTGCCGCCCGAACCGCCGGCGGGGACCCAAAGACCACCGGAGATCACGCCGGTCGATGCCGATCCGCCCGCACCCTGGGATCCGTTGGCACCGGCAGTGCCGTTGCCGCCGGGCGCTCCGTTGGTGGGCAGACCGTTGCTGTCGCAGACGATGGGGACGACGCTGTTGTCCGGTGCACCGCCGCCGCCTCCGGCTGCTGCGCCGGCGCTGGCGCCCGACTGCCCGCCGGTGGCGTCGAAGTCCAGCGAGAAGAAGTCGCAGTCGTCATCGATGGTGCCACCGCCACCACCGTTGCCACCACCGCCGGCGCCGCTGCCGCCGGCACCTCGGGTGCTGTCGTCGCACACTCCGCCCGGCTCGGTGGAGTTGCCACCGTTGCCGCCGCTCGCGGCCTGGCCGCCCACGCTGGCACCGGCCGAGCCGTCGGAGCCGGCCCCACCGGTTCCCCCGGTGATGAGCACGGTGTCGAGCACGAGGGCGGAGGTCGAGGTGTTGACCACCACGCCGTAGGAGGCCTGACCGGCCGAGGCCGCGGCGCCGGCCACGGTCAGGTCGGCGAGGGTCGTCGCCGACGTGATCCCTGCGGCGATGACGCCGACCGGGCCGCCGACGCCGGCGTCGAACGAAGCGTCGATCGTGGTGGTCGAGCCTGCTGCGCCGTTCTTCCACGTGGCCGAGTCGTAGCCGCCCACGACCGACGCACCGTCGGCGAGGGTGAACTTCGCGTAGTTGCCCCCGGCGACGAGAATCTCGGACTGGCCGGTGGCCGCCGAGCGGACCTGGCCCTGGGTGATCGAGGCGCACGGTGAGGCGATGTCACCGCAGGTCGCGCTGTCGGCACCGGTGTTGGCGCTGACGAAGACGGCGTTGGTCTGGTCGCCGTCGACGCCGTCACAGTTCTGGTCGACGCCGTCGCCCGGCGTGTCCGGTGCGCCCGGGAAGATGGTCGCGTCGTTGTCGTTGCAGTCGGAATCCTCGTCGAACCCGTCCATGTCGACGTCGTCCGGCGGATCCGGTGGCATCGTGCAGGACGCCCCCACCAGCGCCAGGATGGCGATCAGTACCGCGGGCAGCGCCCGGCTCAACTTCGACATGCTCTTCCCCTCATGGTCCCCCGCACGTTGCGGCGACGGCGCGTCATGTCGCGTCGGCGACAGGGAGGGTAACAGAAGATCGGCGATGGCTGCCCGGGAACCCGCTCCCCTTGCGAGGCCGGGTCCCGAGGAGGGTCAGTCGGCGGCGGGACGCAGGTCCAGGCCGAACGCCGACTCGAATCGCTCGAAGTACTCCTCGTCGGTCTCGGCCATGCCGAGGGCCACCCAGTCCTCGTCGTGCAGTCGCGCCCGACCCTCGGTCAGCTCGCGACCGCCCCAGGTGCAGGGGTAGCGCAGCCGCGGTTCGTCGGTGGTGATGGCGTGCCAGACCACGCTGGCCACCTCGTCGGGTGAGACGTTGGCGGCGATACCGGCCTGGTACATCTGGAACATGCGCCGGTAGGCGATCTCGTACGCGGTGTCCTCGGGCTGGCCGATGTTCTTGGGCAGGATCGCCGTGCGGGTGATGCCGGGTTCGATGATCGAGACGCTGGATACCGAACGGTCCGACCTCGTGCACCAACGCCTCGCTCATCCCCTCGAGCGCCCACTTCGACGCGCAGTACGCGGTCTGACCGACCGTCGCGGTGCGGCCCAGCACGGAACTGATGTTCACGATGTGACCCGAGCCGCGCTCGCGCATGGCCGGGAGCGCGGCCTGGATGCAGCGGATCGTTCCCCAGAGATTGGTGTCGAAGACCAGGCGACCGGCGTCCAGGTCCAGGTCCTCGGTGGTGGCGTTGAGTCCGATCCCCGCGTTGTTCACCAGGACGTCCAGGGGTCCGGCGCCTGCGAACGCCTCGGTGACCGAAGCGTCGTCGGTGACGTCGATCGTGATGGGGAAGAGGTGGTCGGCGGCCTCCCCGGCCTTGTCGATCAGCTTCTCGGCCTTGCCGACGTCACGCATCCCCGCGTAGACGGTGTGGCCCTGCCCGGCCAGGTGGGCGGCGATGGAACGGCCGATGCCCGAGTTGGCGCCGGTGACCAGACTGACGGTCATGGTGACTCCTGCGATGGTCCGGAGGGGTGAGGGCCGCACCGTAGCGGCAACGGCCGGCCCCGGAACGCCGTCCTGTACCGTCTCGGAAGCCGCCGTGGAACGACCCGCACCACCCTCCCGCACGCCTTCACCCGGGTTCCTGACCCGGTGGTGGAACGAGAACGTCAGCGAGGTCGCAGCCCGAACCGACGCCGAGTCGGACGCGTACCGAGCGGTGACACCGCCTGCCGTGCAGACCCGACAGGCCGTCGTCGTGATCATCACGGCGACCGTCTGCCTGACGCTGATCCGGTTCGGCAAGACCGGCTCGGAACCCCAGTGGCTCACCACCCCGCTCGAGGGCCTCGGCGCCGGGGGCGTGGCCGGGGACATCGAGGACAACCTGCTGCTCCTGGACCGGCGCGAGTTCTACGGCCGGCTCTGGTGGTCGGTCGTCCAGATCGCCGGGTACACCGTCCTGCCGTTCCTCGTGATCAAGGTGGTCCTGCGCCAGCGGCTCCGCGACTTCGGCCTCCGGGCGCCCACCAAGGGAAGCTTCAAGACCTACGCCGGGCTGTTCCTCCTGGTCCTGCCGCTGGTGGTCGCCGTGTCGTTCACCCCCGCGTTCCAGGACAAGTACCCGTTCTACGATCTGGCGCGGGGCGAGAGTCTGTGGCCGTTCATGGTGGCGTGGTGGGTGCTCTACGGCATCCAGTTCGCCGCGCTCGAGTTCTTCTTCCGCGGGTTCCTGGTGCACGGACTCGAGCCCCGCTTCGGCTTCCTGGCCGTGCTCGTCATGATCATCCCCTACACGATGATCCACTTCACCAAACCGGTGCTCGAGGCGTTCGCAGCGATGGGCGGCGGCTTCGTCCTGGGGTCGCTCAGCCTCAAGACCGCGTTCCGTGTGGTGGGGCGCCGTCCTCCACGCCGGCGATCGCGCTCACGCATGGATCTCCTGTCGCTCGGCCACAAGGGGCTCCTCTGGTGACGACGACCAAGCGGGTCGACGCGCCTGCGGCCACCCAACGCTCGACCGCCGAGGCGCTCGCTGCGGGGGTGGCCGGTGCCGCCATGGGCGGCGCAACCCTCACCCCGGTCGGTCTCACACCGGTCGGAGCGCTCGTCGGCGGCGCCAACGGGGCCATTTCCGGCTGGCGCCAGGTCTACGACTGGCGCCGCCCCAGGCGGCATTGCCGCATTCGTGCTGGACTCCACGTGGGGACTGGTGGGCACCGCGGTCGGCGTGGCCGTGCACGCCGCACAGCGCAGCCGCTCCGACGCCGGCTACCACGACGAGCTCAGTCGCCGGCAGGGCCATCACGTGTACGCCGGCGGCGTCCGCCTCAAGCGTGGCTTCGCCGTGACCTGGGGCAACGTCATCTCCAACGCCGCCGGGGAACGGGGTCTGGATCCCGACACCCCGGCGGGCCGCAGCCGCCGCGCCCTCATCAGCGGCCACGAAGCGCTCCACGTCTGGCAGAGCCGGCTGTTCGGCCCCCTCTACCCCCTCGGGTACGGCGGCTGGGCCATCGCCGGCGCGGTCGCCGGCCTGATCACCGGGCTCGCTCGGGGTGGCAACGTCTACCGAGCCATCGAGACGCTGGCCTACTACGACAACCCGTTCGAGGTCTGGGCCTACCGACGGGACGGCAACTGGCCGCCCCGTGGGGCCGACGAGTCCCTGGCCTGGGGCGCCCGACGGCGACGGCGCGCACCACCCGCGCCTGAGCCCCCGTCCCGACGATCTCCCCCTGAGAAAGGGTCGGAAATCGACCCTTTCGGACGGAATTTCGGGTGGGGTTCAGGCGCTGGACGCGGCCAGCTGGCGACCGGCCTCGGCCATGGCGTCGATCTTGGCGCATGCGTGATCGCGGGGCAGGAACCACATGCCGCAGTCGGGGGCGAGGCGGATGCGGTCGGGTCCGACGACCGCCGCGGCATCGGACGCCCGGCCCTTGATGTGCTCCACGGTCTCGACCGGCGCCTCGGTGTCCAGGTTGAGCACCCCGAGAATCACCGCCTTGTCGCCGGTGTGGTCCAGCAGGTCGGGCGTGTGGGCCGGCTGCTCGTACTCGAGGCTGAGCTCGTCGGCCGCGGTCTGCGCCAGGAGATCGACCGCCTGCTCGTACACGGGGGTCGCTCGCTTCTCGGCGATGTTCTTCGAGTAGCCGTAGCACATGTGCACGGCGGTGCGAGCGTCGACGCCGGCCAGCATGCGGTCGATCGCCTCCGCTGCGAAGTCGCGGCACGCCGAGTACCGAAAGTGCACCTCGGGCTCGTCGATCTGGATGAGATCGGCGCCGGCCTCGGCCAGTGCTCGGAGCTCGGCGTTGAGCGCGTCGGCGACGCCGAAGGTCAATGCGGCCTGGTCGCCGTAGTGCTCGTCGACCAGTCGCAGCGCCAGCGTGGTGGGCCCGATGACGGTGACCTTGGTTCGACCGCGGGTGTGGCGGGCCAGGAACCGGAGGTCATCGACCAGGATCGGGACGTCCCACGTGAGGGGTCCCACCACCCGAGGCTGCTCGAAGGCCGGCGGCGGCACGTCGGGATCCGGGGGAGGCCGCTCCTTCATGTCGAGGTACTCGCCGATGTCGTAGCCGTGCATGGCCGGCGCGGCCTGGTCCTCGTTGTCGATGCCGCCCAACCGGGTGAAGTGCCCGCTGAACGTCTGCCGGCGCTGCTCCCCGTCCGTCACGAAGGTCAGCCCGGCCCGGTCCTGATCGGCGACGGCCAACCGCACTGCGTCGTCGGTGGCCTCGGCGAGGTGGTCGGGCGGGACCCTCCACCACGTGCCCTCCCGGGCGTACACAAGGGAGTGGTCGGCGAGCCATTGCGGTTTGCACCAGCTGCCCACCAACTCGGTGGCGAACGCGTCGGTCATCGGGGCCTCCTCATGCGTGGCCCAGCAGGACGGCGGTGGACTCCATGGCGCGGCCGCCCACCAGGTCGGTGTCCTTCGAGATGAACCGGTTGGCGGTGCGCTCCAGGTGGAGGTCGCCAGCGAGGAACGGGTCGTCGACGGTCGCTCGGGTGACGTCGGGGTAGTTGATGGTGCCGTCGAAGGGCCGGTCCCGGTCGGGGGCCCACAGGGTGAAGTCGGACGGGAGGTCGACCAGCATCGAGGTCCCGTGCCGGGTGGGCCGCGTGGCCGCCGCGAGGCACAGCCGGTTCTCGGCGGCCCGTTCGATCAGGCCGAGGTCGTCCACCCACTTGGCCTCGACGTGGGTGGGCACGGCCAGGAGGTTGGCGCCCTGCACCGCGGCGAGCCGGGCCGGCTCGGGCAGGCGGCAGTCGTCGCCCACCAGGACGGCGATGCGGCCGAACGGCAGGTCGATCGGGTCGAGCCCGTCGGCGAGGCGGCTGGCCCAGTCGTGCCGGGGGGTGAAGTGCAGCTGGAGTTGCGAGGAGACCAGACCTTCGGCGTCGTGCACCTCGCCCACGTGGGCGTCACCGTCGCGCCGGGTGGTCACCACCCAGACGCCGGGCGGGATGTCGGCCGGCACGTCGGTCAGCTCCGGCAGGACGACGACCTGGGCGTCGGCGAGCGCCGACCGGACGGCGTCGGGCTCGTCCGAGCCCACGACGGCCACCCGCACCGACGCGTCGGCGGCTGCCGGCGGGTCGGCCGGTTCGGCGAGACGCCCGTAGATCTCGGGCCGGCGGGCACCCACCGGATGGGGGCCGTCGCGGAAGAGCCGTGCATCCCGGTTGGGCAGGGCGATCCGGGTGGCCACGACCGCCTCTCCCTCGGCGGGACCGACCGCCAGCACGGTGCCGTCGGGGTCGACGATCTGGCTCTCGCCCGCACCGTGGAACGACTCGGGCGGCAGACCCATGGCAGCACTGAATGCCTCGACCTGCGGCGGCGGAAGAAGGGGACCCACCTTGCTGGCCGCCACGACGAACACCCCGTTCTCGGCGGCGCGCACCGGGATGTGCAGCGACGCCTCGTCCTTGGCGAACGAGTTGAGGCTGTTGGTGAGCACGGTCGCGCCCCGGACGGTGAGGGCCAGTGGGGTCTCGGGGGTGACCCCATCCATGCAGGCGTACATCCCCACCGAGTGCCGGCCCGTTCCGAGGTCGAGATCGAACACCGGCGCCACGTTGGGGCCGGCGGAGAGGAATTGTCGCTCGTTGCCCATCAACGTCTGCTTGTCGGCCTGGCCCACCAGGTGACCGTCCGGACCCAGCATGAGGCTGGTCACGGTGACCCGGTCGGGACGCCGGACGGTGCAGGCGCCGACCACGTACGCCCCGTGCCGGGCGGCACGCTCGGCCAGCGCCCGCACGAACGGTCCGTCGAGGTCGACCGCCACCTCGCGGCAGTGGTCGGCACTCTCGTAGACCGACAGATGGTTGATGAACTCGGGCAGGACGATCAGCGTCGCGTCGGCCTCGGCGGCCCGGTCGATCATGCGAAGGCAGGTGCTCAGATTCTCGTCGACGTCGAGTCCGGTCGAGAACTGCACCGCGGCGACAACAACGGAATCCACCACCGTCACGGGCGCGCCCCCAGAAGGGCGCTGAGGTCCCGGGTGGCCTCGACGACCTGTTTGGCGGCGTCGGCCACCTCGTCGCGGAATCGCTCGATGGGGCCACAGACGCTGATCACCGCGACCGGCACCTTGCGGTGGTCGAGCACCGGAGCCGCCACCGACCCGGCGCCCGCCTGCCGCTCCCCCATCGAGACGGCGAACCCCTGCTGGCGGATCTGATCGAGCTCCCGACGCAGGATGGCGGGATCGACCAGCGTCTCCGCCGTGACCGAGTCGAGCTCACCGCCCAGGTACCTCTCCTGCTCGACATCGGTGAGCCAGGCCAGGAAGGCCTTTCCGGTGGCCCCCGCGTGCAGCGGGTACGACGACCCGACCTGAACGGACATCTTCAATTCCCGATCCGGGGTGATCTGGTCGACGTAGACCCGGCGCTGACCGTGGCGCACCGACATGGTGGCGGTCTCGTCGGTGCGCGCGCTGAGCTCCCGCATGGACTCGAGCGCCTCGGCCCGGATGTCGAGGCTGTCCTGATATGCGACGGCCAGATCGAGGACCGCCGGACCCAGCGAGTAGCGGCGGGAGTCCTCGTCGACTGCGATGAGGTCGCGATCGCGCAACGAGGTCAGGATGCGATGCACCACGGCCTTGGAGATGTCCAGTTCGGTGGCGATCTCGGTCACCCCGAGATCACCACCCTGGCGGGTGAACAGGAACAGCACGTCGACGGCGCGTTCGATGGTGGCGACGCTGCGCCCTCCCTGGCTCATGCTGACGGTCGTTTCGGCGAACTCATGGGTGGTGGTGGTCCTGACGTGGTCGTCGACGGTGTTCCGCTACCGAATGGGCGCGGAGGCCAGATCCGACCGGCGTTCCGCTGGGAGGATCAGCCTACGAGGGGCGGCCCGGCCCGTCCATGGAGCCACGACATCATTGCCCTGACAGCGATGTCTCCCCGTCGGTCGGACGGCCCGTCCACATTGACGCTGGTGTCCTCAGCCGGTAGACAGATCTTGCTGTTCCACTCAGAGAAACAGCGTTCGCGAATGGCCGGTTGCCGGCCGCCCACCACGATCATGACGAAACCGTCGCAGTCCGATCCACCCGCCGGCCCACTCGAGGGTCTGCGCGTCCTGGATCTGGCCACCGTCCTGGCTGGGCCGCTGGCCGGCCAGATCCTGGGCGACTACGGCGCCGACGTGATCAAGATCGAACATCCCACCAAGGGCGACAGTCTGCGGGGTCACGGCGGCCAGAAGGACGGGCACGGGTTGTGGTGGAAGATGGTGGCCCGGAACAAACGATGCATCGGTCTGTACCTGGGCGACCCGGACGGCGCCGACCTCTTCCTCCGGCTGATCGAGACCGCGGACGTGCTGATCGAGAACTTCCGGCCGGGCACACTCGAGCGATGGGGGCTGGGTCCGGAACGACTCCACGAGCTGCGGCCCGAGCTCGTCATCTGCCGGGTCACCGGGTTCGGCCAGACCGGCCCCTACGCCGAGCGACCCGCCTTCGGCACCCTGATGGAGGCGATGAGCGGGTTCGCCCACGTCACCGGTGAAGCTGACGGCCCCCCGACCCTCCCCCCGTTCGGGCTGGCCGACTCGATCTGCGGGATGGCCACCGTCAGCGCCGTCCTCATGGCGCTGCGCGAACGGGACCGCACGGGGCACGGTCAGATCATCGACATGAGCATCCTGGAACCGATCGTCACGGCGCTCGGGCCCCACATCGTCAACTACGACCAGCTGGGCGTGGTCCAGGAACGGTCCGGGAACCGTTCCTCCAACAACGCACCGCGCAACACCTACCGCACCGCCGACGGCCGCTGGGTCGCCATCTCATCGTCAGCGGACGCCATCGCCCGACGGGCGCTCGAACTGGTCGGTCATCCCGAGCTCACCACCGAACCCTGGTTCGCCAGCGGCGCCGGCCGAGCCGAGCACGCCGAGGAGATCGACGGTTACATGAACGACTGGATCGGCGCCCGGCCCTTCACCCAGGTGATGGAGGCGTTCGAGGAGGCCAACGTCGCCATCGCCCCCGTCTACGACGTGCAGCAACTGGTCGACGACCCCCAGGTCCGGGCCAACGAGATGGTCACCACCGTCGACGATCCCGCCCTGGGAGCCATGCGCATGCAGAACGTCCTGTTCCGCATGAGCGAGACGCCGGGCCGCGTGCGCTGGACCGGCCGCGACCTGGGTGCGGACACCGACCAGGTGTTGGGCGAGGAGCTGGGAGTGTCGCCCGATCAGCTGGCCCAGCTGCGAGCGCGGGAGGTCGTCGCATGAGCGACCCGGCCGACGCGCTCATCGCCGCTGCCCGCGGTGCCGTGGTCCATGACCTGTCGCGGCCCTACGCGACGGGAATGCCCCAGTCACCCAATCACCCCGCGTTCCGGCACGCCCTCGACCGGCGCCACGGCGACCGCGTCCGCACCGACGGCGGCTCGGCCGCGGCCGACATCATCACCACGGGCTGCCACGTCGGCACCCATGTCGACGCGCTGGCCCACGTGAGCCACGACGGCTGTCTCCACGGCGGCGTCGACGCGATCGAGGCACAACGGGGTGGCCGCTTCGACGAGCTCGGGATCGACGCCATGGATCCATTCGTCGGTCGCGGTGTCCTGCTCGACGTTCCCGCCGCCACCGGTGTCGAGCGACTCGACGGAGGTGTCGAGATCACCACCGACCTGCTGGACCGGGCGAAGGGCGACGTGACCATCGACCCCGGAGACGTCGTCCTGATCCGATCGGGTTGGGGCCAGCTGTGGGACCAGGGGGATCCCTACCTGGGCGGCGAGACCGGCGTCCCCGGCGTGGCCGAAGCCGGCGCCCGGTGGCTGGCCGCACACCGACCCGCCGCGGTCGGCGCCGACACCATCGCCTTCGAGCGGATCGCCCCCGGAGAGGGACACGCCACGCTGCCCGCGCACCGGGTGCTCCTCGTGGAGGAAGGCATCAACATCATCGAGACCCTCGATCTCGAGTCGCTTGCCGCGGCCGGCGCCAGCGAGTTTCTGCTGGTCGTCGCGCCACTCGAGATCACCGGCGCCACCGGCGCACCGGTCCGGCCGCTGGCCATCGTCGGCCCGTGACCGACCCGCCCACCCTGGTCCACCAACTGGCCGAGCTGGCCGCCCGGCCCCCTGCCGATCTTCCCGGGCCCGTCCGTCGCAGCGTCGGCCAGCGCGTCCTGGACATCCTCGGCATCTGCGTCCGCGCCACCACCCTCGATACCAGCGCGGCGGCCACCCGCTACGCCGTGGCGCAGGGCGGACGGCCCGATGCCACGGCCATCGGCACCGGGCCACGCCTGCCCGCCCCTGGCGCAGCGTTCGTCAACGGCGTCCTGGCCCACTCGCTCGACTACGACGACACCCATCTCCCCTCCATCCTTCACCCCAGCGCATCGGTCGTCCCGGCCGCGCTGGCTGCGGCGCAGGCGTCCGACGCCGATGGCACAACGACCGTCGCCGCAGCCGCCGCCGGGATCGAGATCGCCGTTCGGCTGGGCATGGCCGGGTACGACCGGGACGCCGCCGCCTCCGTGTACTTCGACCGCGGTCAGCACGCCACGTCCATCTGTGGCGCGATCGGGTCGGCTGCCGCCGCTGCCGTGGTGAGCAAGCTCGACACCGACCGGATCGCCCACGCCATGGCCATCGCCGCCTCGATGGCCAGCGGGATCATCGAGGCCAACCGCACCGGCGGCACCGTCAAGCGGCTGCACTGCGGCTGGGCTGCACAGGCCGGCGTGACCGCCGCCTGCCTGGCCGGCGAGGGCATCACCGGACCCCCGACCGTCTTCGAGGGCCGGTTCGGCATGCTGCAGGCGTTCCTGGGCGATCGCGCCGATCAGGCGGCGGTGACCGACGGACTCGGCGAGCACTGGGAGGTGCCGTCGATCTTCTTCAAGCCCTACCCGGCCAACCACTTCACCCACGCCGGCATCGACGCCGCACTGGCGCTGGCGGCCGACGGTCTCCGGCCCGACGACGTCGCCTCCGCCACCCTGGCGGTGGCACCCGCCACCGTGCGAACCATCGGCGAGCCGCTGGCCACCAAGCAGACTCCGGACACCGGCTACCAGGCCCAGTTCAGCGGCCCGTACACCGTCACCGCCGCGCTGTTCGGGGGTGGCGGTCTGGGACTGGGCCTGGCCGACTTCACCGATGCGCTTGCTATCGATCCGCAACGCCGGGCGGTCATGGCCCGGATCGACGTCGTCGGCTCGGCGCGCTGCGGCGAGATCTATCCCCATCAGTTCCCGGCCGAGCTGTCGGTCACGACCAACGACGGTGCCCAGCTACACCGCAGCGTGCTGGTCAATCGCGGCGGGCCCGACCATCCGCTCACCGACGACGAGTTGGCCCGGAAGTTCGACGACAACGTCGATGGGCTGCTCGATGCCGGCGCCGCCACCGAGGTCCGCGACCGGGCGCTGTCGCTGGCCACCGAACCGGACGTCCACGGCCTGATGACCGCGGTCGCCGGTAGCGGACGCGTCGATGACTGACGGCACCCTCGATCCGGTCACCCTCGCCGTCCTCTCGGGCCGGCTCAGCCAGATCGCCGACGAGATGGACGCCACGCTGTTCCGGTCGGCCTTCAACCCCATCATCGCCGAGGCCCACGATGCGTGCCACGGGCTCTACGACGCGGCGTCGGGCGCGACGCTGGTGCAGGGCCGCTCGGGTCTGCCTGTGTTCGTCGGCTCGATGGCCGGCGCGGTGGCGCTGGTGATCGACAAGATCGCCGACGACGCGGGCGGTACCAACCAGCTGCGGGACGGAGATGTGTACGTCTTCAACGATCCCTACCGCGGCGGTACCCACCTCAACGACATGAAGCTCGTCCGGCCGTTCTTCCACGAGGGCGAGGTGGTGTGCCATCTCGCCTCGGTGGGTCACTTCACCGACGTCGGCGGCGCGGTGCCGGGCAACTACAACCCCACCGCCACCGAGAGCAGCCAGGAGGGGGTGCTCATCCCTCCGGTCAAGCTCCGTCGGGCCGGCGAGCTGATGACCGATGTGGTCGATGTGATCTGCTCCATCAGCCGCGCGCCGGTCAATGCGTACGGCGACCTCAACGCCCAGCTCAACGCGCTCGATCTGGGCCACGCCCGACTGACCGAGCTGATCGCCGAGTACGGCGTCGACACCGTCGCCACCGCCTTCGACGAGCTGTCCACCCGCGCCGCCCGGCTCATGCGGTCGCTGATCGACGAACTTCCCGACGGGACGTACTCGGCCGTCGACCACCTGGACAACGACGGCATCACCGACGAACCCATCGCGGTGGCGCTCGATCTGACGATCAGCGGCGACGAGCTGACCCTTGACTTCGATCGCACCGGACCCGCCGCCCAGGGGCCCGTCAGCATCTCCCGGACCACCGCCGAGGCCGCGTGCTACGTCGCGCTGAAGCACATCTTCCGCGACGTCCCGGCCAACTCCGGGTGCCTCGAACCGGTCGAGATCATCATCCCCGACGCGTCGCTGCTGGCCGCCGGCCATCCCCGGCCGGTCGGTGGCTACACCGAGACCATCCTCCGCGTCATGGACGTCATCTTCCGGTGCCTGGCCCAGGCCGACCCCGAAATCAGCAACGGCTGCTCGTACGGCACGATCAACGCACTGTCCCTGGCCGGGGTCCGCGAGAACGGTGACCCCTGGGTCATGTTCACGTTCTACGGGGGCGGGCTGGGCGGCAACCCCGACGGTGACGGGCTCAACCATGGCAACGCTCCCCTCAGCACGGCGACGATCCCGCCGGTCGAGATCCTCGAGGCGGCCTACCCGGTGGCGTTCCGCCGCTGGGCGCTGCGGCCCGATTCGGGCGGCCCGGGTCGACATCGCGGCGGCTTGGGCGCCGAGTACGAGATCGAGCTGCTGGCCGATCGGGCCGACGCCTTTGCGTTCGGTGACCGGGGCAGGTTCCCGCCGCCGGGAGTGGCCGGCGGCGAGCCGGCGGCGGCCAACGTCATCTCGTTCGACACCGGTGAGGGTCCCGAGACCCCGCCCATGACCTCCAAGGCGGTGGGAATCGAACTGCGGCGGGGCGACACGGTCCACATCTCCTCCCCGGGCGGCGGCGGCTACGGACCGCCCGACCAGCGCGACCCGGAGGCCGTCGCCACCGACCTGGCGCTCGAATACGAGACCGCCGACCACGTCCGCGACGCGTATGGAGTGGACCCGGAGCCACAACCGTGAGCTCGGCGCTGGGCATCGACGTGGGCGGCACGTTCACCGACGTGTTCGTCCTGGACGACGACGGTGGGTTCCGCGTGGCCAAGGTCCCGTCCACCGCGCGGCGCCGAGGCCGACGGGTTCATGAGCGGGGTCACCACCGGCGAGCCCGACCTGGGTCGCCTGGGCGCCATCGTCCACGGCACCACGGTGGGCACCAACGCGCTGCTGGAGCGCACCGGCGCTCCCGCCGGTCTCATCACCACCGAGGGGTTCACCGACGTGCTCGAGATGCGGCGCCGCGACCGGCCTCGCACCTGGGGACTGTGGGGCACGTTCACCCCCGTGATCTCCCGCGACGTCCGGCTGGGGGTCCCCGAGCGGACGCTTGCCGACGGCACCGTCGAGACACCGGTCGACCTCGACGCGGTGCGCACCGCAGTGGATTCGCTCCTCGACGCCGGCTGCCCGTCGGTCTGCGTGTCCTTCCTCAACGGGTACGCCAACGAGGCCAACGAGGCGGCCGCCGCGGCGGTGATCCGCGAGCGCTGGCCCAACTCGCACGTCACCGTGGCCACCGAGATCCTCCCCGAGATCCGTGAGTTCGAGCGCACGTCGACGGCGGCGCTCAACGCCTACCTCCAACCGCTGGTGGCCGACTACCTGGCCGATCTCGAGCAGCGTCTGGGCGACGCCGGGTTCGGTGGTCGCTTCCTGGTGGTGCAATCCAACGGCGGGATCATGACCAGTGAGGCCGCCCGTGCGCTGCCGGTGCGGACCGCGCTCTCGGGTCCGGCCGCCGGGGTGATCGCGGCAGCGCAGCTGGCGGGGGCCGCCGGGTTCGACGACGTGCTGACCTGCGACATGGGCGGGACCAGCTTCGACATCGCCGTCATCCACGGCGGCCGCTCGGTGCTCAGCGCCCAGACCGCCGTCGACTTCGGCATGGTCATCCGCACCCCGATGATCGAGATCACCACCATCGGTGCGGGCGGCGGATCGATCGCCCACGTCGATCGGGGCGGCGTGCTCCAGGTGGGTCCCGAGTCGGCCGGGTCCATCCCCGGTCCTGCGTGCTACGGGCAGGGCACCACCCGCCCCACCGTCACCGACGCCAACGTCGTCCTCGGCCGCATCAACGCCGACTCGCCCATCGGCGGGGTCCTCGACCGCCTCGACGTCGCCGCTGCGGAGCGAGCCGTCGACGAACACGTCGGCGCGCCGCTGAATCTGGACACCCACGCTGCGGCCGAGGCGATCCTCAAGGTCGCCACCGCGGCCATGTCCGGTGCCCTCCGGCTGGTGTCCATCGAGCGGGGCCACGACCCGGCCGCGTTCGTGGCCATGCCCTTCGGCGGCGCGGGCGCGCTCCACTCCTGCGCCTTCCTGGCCGATCTCGGGCTGGGCGGGGTGCTGGTGCCGCGCTATCCGGGAGTCACCAGTGCGCTGGGATGCCTGGTCGCCGACCTGCGCCACGACGTGGTGCGCACCATCAATGCCGCCGTGACCGACCTGAACGCCGACGCCATGACCGGCCATCTCGAGCGGGACGATCGCGTAGCTCGCGAGCTGGTCGAGCAGGCCGGCGTCCGGGTGCTCTCCGTCGACGTCCTCCACGAGCTGGACATGTCGTACGTGGGTCAGACCCACACCGTGACCGTGCCGTTCGAGCCCGCCGGCGGGATCGACGCGGACGCGATCGTCGCGGCGTTCGAAGCGACCTACCGCGAGACCTACGGCCGGGTCCTGGACGGCATCGCCATCCGGCTGCTCTCGATCCGGACCGCGGCGATCGGCCGGCGGCCTCCGTTCGACCCGGCCAGCCTGGCGCCGCCCGCAGGCGGCACGATCGAAGCGGCGCACACGGGGAACCGGCCCGCCTGGTTCGAGGGCGAAGCGCACGACACCACGATCTACCGACGCTTGGATCTGCCGGTCGGTGCCGGCATCGACGGTCCCGCCATCCTCGAGCAGCCGGACGCCACCACGGTGGTCGAGCCCGGATTCGCAGCGACGGTCGACGCACTCGGCAACGTCCTCATCACCCCACTCGCCCGATAAGTTCCCGGCATGACCATCAGCGTGATCCAATGGGCGACCGGCACGGTGGGCATCCACGCCGCTCCGGCCATCGCCTCCCATCCCGATCTCGACCTGGCCGGGTGCTGGGTCCACTCCGACAGCAAGGCCGGGCGCGACGTCGGCGAGATCTGCGGCTCGGAGCCCACCGGCGTGACGGCCAGCCAGGACGCCGAGGCGCTCCTCGCCCTGGGCGCCGACTGCATTTGCTACACGGCGCACTCCGACCTGCGCCCCGGCGAGGTGGTCGACGACATCTGCCGCATGCTGGCGGGCGGACACAATGTCGTCAACACGTCCTTCGTGCCGCTGCTCCACCCTCGTACGGCCGGTTTCCACGAGCAGCTCCAGGCCGCCTGCGAGGAGGGCGGTACGTCGTTCTACTCGTCGGGTATCGACCCCGGCTACGGCAACGCCACCCTGGCCATCGGCGCCGCCGCCCTCTGCAAGGAGGTGCGCACGGTCCGCATGATGGAGATCGTCAACTACGACACCTGGGACAACCCGGGGACGATGTTCGACATCATGGGCTTCGGCAAACCCGATACGTCGACCTCGCTCCTCCTGGCTCCCGGCTCGACCGCGCTGGCCTGGGGTCCCGTCGTCGGGCTGGTGGCCGAGGCGCTGGGTGTCGAACTGGACGACATCACCGAATGGCACGAGGTGATCCACGCCGACGAGGACTTCGAGATCGCCTCGGGTCCGATCCCGGCGGGGACCATCTCCGGCATGCACTTCGAGATCCGAGGTGAGATCGCCGGCGAGACGCGCATCGTGGTCGAGCACGTGACCCGCCTGCGCGACCAGGATGCCCCCGACTGGCCCCAGGGTCAGGGCTACCGCATCCTCATCGAGGGCGAGCCGTCCGCCAAGCTCGAGCTGGAGCTGTCGTCGGAGCACGGCGACCACAACCACGCCGGCTGCCTGGCGACGGCCATGCACGTGATCAACGCCATCCCCCACGTGGTGGCGGCCGACCCGGGCGTGCTCACCACGCTGGACCTCCCCAACTACTCCGCCCGCAACCTGATGCTCCCGTAGCGATCACTGCGCCGGTGACCGCCTCGTCCGCTCCATCGTCCGCGCTGCTGTTGGTCGACCTGCAGAACGACTTCCTGCATCCCGACGGCGCCTACGCCCGCGGCGGCGTCGCCTCCGCCGAGCTCGCTGCGCTGCCGTCTCGACTCGCTCCCTTGGCGGAACGGTGCCGCCAGGTCGGCGTCCCCGTCGTCGCCACCCTGTTCACGGTGGTCGACGGAGGACCAGGACGGAGATTGCTCAGCGCCCACCTGGCCGAGCTGCGACCGTTCCTGGCCGACGGCGGGTTCGCCTCGGGATCGTGGGGTCAGGCGGTGGTGGACCAGCTGGCGCCGGTGGACCTCACCGTCGAGAAGGTGGCCTACTCGGCGTTCTACGCCAGCCGGCTCGACTTCGTGCTGCGGCGCCTGGGCGTCGAGCAGCTGTGGGTGGCCGGCATCGTCACCAACGGGGGCGTGGCGTCGACGGTGCGCGACGCCCACGTCCGGGATCTGTCCACCGTCGTGCTCTCGGATGGCTGCGGGGCCTTCAGCGCCGAGGCCCACGAGGCCGCGCTCGGCTCGCTGGGCACGGTCTCCGAGGTGGCCACCATCACACAGCTGACCGATCGCCTCCCCCCGACGTCGTCCCCGCCTCCCGACAACCCGCCGCCCGCCTAGCGAACTCGCGGCCACCAGGCCCAGAACTGGCATCTCAGGCCGCGAGTTCGGCGCTCACCCCAGACACCTCCCCGAACTCGCGGCCACCAGGCCCAGAACTGGCATCTCAGGCCGCGAGTTCGGCGCGACGGGTGGCGAAGAAGCCCTGCAGCTCGGCGGTGAGGCTCGCAGCCCGGTGGGTGATCTCGTGCCCGCTGAACCGAAGCACGATCCAGCCGTGACGAGCAGCCCGGCGATCACGGCGCCGATCCTCTTCTTGGGCTTGGGTCACGGCGTGCCAGCGCCGGCCGTCGGCTTCGAGGATCACCTGCAGCTCGGGAACCGCGAAGTCGACGACCCCGCGGATGCCGTCGTACCAGGGCGGTCGGAATTGGCTCACCACGCCACCGATGCCCGACTGCCGAAGGATGGATCGCATCCGCCGCTCCAAGACCGAGGCGGCGATGGGCTCACCATCGCCGATGGCCAGGAGCAGGAGCCGAAGCTTCGTGCTCCCGGGCCGACCCCGCCTGACGAACGACCTGATCTGGCCGTGGAGCACCGCTGCCGTCGTTCTCCCGTCGACGAGCTGGAGCTCGGTGAGATGGCGCAGCCGCGGGAAGTGAAACCGGCCGGCGAGGTCGCAGAGCGTCCGCTCGAGGGTGGTGACCGCGACGCCGTCGACGGTAGTGCGATCATCCGGTCCGATCTGGACGCTCCGGTGCACCCGCACGCCCGGCAACGGCCGACGCCGCCCGCCCTCGCGCGAGATGTGGACGGGGGCGAGCTCGCCGCCGACCGGCAGACCGTGGTGGTGCGCCGCCGTCTCATGGCTGGCCACGGCGCCCGGCGTTGCCGCGAGCGCTGCGGCCAGCGTTGCGCCCGGCGTTGCGTCGCCGACCAGGTAGACGCCGTTGGCGAACGGGGTGAGCACACCTCCGATCCGGCGCTGGATCGACGATGGGGAGATTCCGGCGTCGGTGAGTTGTCGGTGCGTCACTGCGCCGCCGCCAGCGCTCGCAGTGCTCAGAATCAGTACGTCGGTCTCCATCCCCATGGTGTTGCTCCGGGTGTCGCGTGGTCGCCGCACCACGTGGTGCAACGCCAACCGGCCACCAAGCCCACTTCTGGGTCTGATGGCCGCGAGTTCGGCGGAGGAGAGGGAAGGAGCGCCACCCCGGCCACCAAGCCCACTTCTGGGTCTGATGGCCGCGAGTTCGGGATGCTGGGGCCCGGGGTGGGCCCGAGGGGTCAGGCTTCCTGGCGGGCCCGGCCGAACCGCAGGACGGCCACGCCGCCCAGAACCAGTGCCAGACCGAAGAACGAGAGGGCGCCGGCGCTGACGGGGCCGGTCGTCGCGAGCGTGCTGGCGCCGGCGGCGCTGCTGCTGCTGCCCGAACTCCCACCCGTACTCCCGCTGGTGCCGCCGACGACAACGGGCGTCGAGACCACACTGACCGACAGGACCGTGGGCCGGCTGGCCGGCGTGCAGACGACCGAGGCGTCGAAGCGCTCGATCGCCATGGTCATGACGCCCGGCTTGAGGTCGACCGTTCCGCCGGCCGATGCCGTGGCTCGGATCGAGGAGCTCATCGGCGCGACCGGAATGACACCCCCGGCACCGACGTCGCCGGCGTTGGCGCCGCCCGTCATACGCAACGGCGATGGCGACCCGCCGGCGACCGAGACCTCGATGGAGGGAACGATCTCACCGGCGCCCTGCGGCACAGGACCGTTGGTGACACCCGGCGACACCGACACGGTGACCGGGAACGACTGACCCGGGTTGACCCGGTCGACGCCACGGATGGACACGGTCTGGGTGTCGACGGTGGGCGGTCCCGTGGCCGTACCCGAGAGGAACGCCTGGCAGCTGTAGCTGATCGGCGCCGACCTGGTCAGGACCTGACTCTGGCTCGGGCCGCTCGGCTGAGGTGCGGCCGTGGCGGGGGCCGCCGTCGTCGGCGTTGCCGTTGTCGGAGCCGCCGTGGTGGGAGCGGCGGTCGTCGGCGCAGCGGTCGTCGGAGGAACGGTGGTGGACACTGGCTCGGTCGTGGTGGTGGTGGCGTTGGGGTCCAACGTCGTGGTGCTGGCGTTGGGGTCGAGCGTGGTGGGCGAACTGATGGGGATCTGCAGACTGGCGCTGCCGCCGGCGGGGTTGCACCGGATCAGCGTGCCGGAGCTGAGCCGGACCCGCAGTTGGGCGGCGGCGACGGTGACGTTGCCGGAGGCGCCGGCGGTCACGTCGGCGCTGAGGAGGGGCAACGGCAGGGTGCCGTTGGCCGGTCCGGTCACGTTCGTGTTGGAGGTGGCGCCCGCCGTGCCCGGCGTGCCGCCGCCGACGGTGAGATCCATCGTGGCCTTCGCTCCGTTGGCGGCGGTGATGGCGACCGGGCCGTTGACCAGCCCGGGATCGACATCGGCCGTGACCTGGAAGGTCTGTCCGGGCGTGACCGACTCGGGCGCGTCGAACGTGACGGTCACCGGGCTCGACGACGTCCCGACCGACACCGTCCCGAAGAGCAACACCTCGCACGAGTAGGTGATCGAGCCAGTGGAGGTGACGGCACCGGCGGGCGAGGCGACGAGGCCCGCCACGACCAGGGCCAGCCCCGCGAAGATCGACACCACGCTGAGTGGCTTGCGGTAGTGGTTCATGTCTCGTCCCCCAAGGACCGTCACATCGGGGCGCGCCCGGCGCCAGGGTGTTCCGCCAGGCGAAACACCATTCCGAACCGTACGTCCCTCCCGCGGCCAACGTCAAACGGTGTTCACCTCGCACGAAGTCACGCGGCCTCGGCCCCGTCGCGGGTGAAGATGACGAGTTGCTGGGTCTCGTAGCTGGTGAAGACGATCTCGGCCCGGCCGTCGCCGTCGAGGTCGGCGACCGCTCCGCCGGCGGCTTGCCCGAACCCCGCGGCCAGGACGTGCGTCTCGAACGTGCCCGGTGCGGTCTGCTCGAGCCAGAAGACGCGGTCGTCGCCGTCGCCGGACACGGCGAGATCCTGGTCTCCGTCGCCGTCGATGTCCCCGTGGCCGAAGACGCCCGGCGCAGCCTGGAAGGCCAGCCCTTCGGTGGGCCGCGACTCGATCCCCTCCGAGATCGCTCGGTGCTCCCACGGCCCGCTGGGGTCGGCCGGCGGCGTCAGCAGGGACACCACCGATGGCGGCTCGGGCTCGCCGGTCACCGTGTTGACGTGGTTGGAGCCGACCCACCCGTCCCGGCCGTCGCCCTCCAGGTCGGGTACGACCTCGAGCTGGATGGCACGCCCCAGTTCGTCGTTCATGACGTGGCGGGTGAACGGCCCCGGTCCGGTCGCGTCGTCGGCCGTGTTCTCGAACCACACGTAGGACGCGCCGGGGAAGAAGAACTCGGCGGACCCGACGTCGAGATCGCCGTCGCCGTCGACGTCGTGGACCACCGGGAGGCTGCCACCGCCCGCGCCGATCACGGTCGCTTCGGGCTCGAACTCGCCGGGCCCGATCCCCCGATACCACTGGGCCTCGGCGTGCTCCTGCTGCTCGGCCACGGTGACGATGTCGACGATGCCGTCACCGTCGAAGTCGACCGGAATCCCTCGGTGGTAGAAGCGGGCGTCGCCGTTGGGCACGATGTCGTGCTGCTGCCATCCGCCGTCCGTCTGCTCCAACCAGAGCAGGGCCCCACACGGACCGATCCGCGGTGCGAACTCGCAGACGAAGAAGCCCACCGGAACGATCAGGTCGACATCGCCGTCGAGATCGAGATCCTCGGCGGTGATGTCGTTGGGGAAGTAGAGGCTGTCATCGGCGTCGAGGACCACCTCGCGTCGCCACGAACCCTCGCCCTCGCCGCCGAGCCCGTCGCCCTCCCGCCAGTAGATCGACAGCCCGCCGGCCGGGAACTCGATCGGTCCCGCGTCGTCGGGGCGCTCACCGAACTCGTTGACCAGCAGCTCGAGCCGGCCATCGCCGTCGAGGTCGACCGGCAGCGCACCGGCGGGGCCGTTGGCGTCGGGCCAGACCTCGATCATGGTGAACGACGGAGGCACGGCAGGGACGGAGCTGGTCGGCTGGGGCGCCGGCTCGTCGCTCTCCCCGGTACTGCATCCCGCTGCGAGCACCAGCAGGAGCGCACCCGCTCCGACGACTCGGACGACCCGGCTGTGCACGGTGGCTCGCACCTTCCCCGTTCCGGCGACCCGACAGACCGTCCGGCTCCGTTGTACCGTTGACCGGAACAGCGTTTCACTCTATGGTGCGCGCACGCTTCTCGGGAGGCAAGACGGAATGCGACGATTGAGCCTGGTGTTGCTGGCATCGCTGGCCCTGGTGGCTGCCGCTTGCGGTGGCGACGACGATGACGTGGCCACCGAGGCCACCACCACGACCGCCGCCGAGGCCACCACCACCACGGCGGCACCGGCCACCACCACCGAGGCGCCCACGACGACCGCCGCCCCCACCACCACGGCGGCGCCGACCACCACCGCTGCCCCGGCCACCACCGCAGCGCCGACCGCAACGCCCGAGACCCTCCGGCTGGGCGGCCCGGGCACACAGACCCTGATGGCCACCCCCACCAGCAGCGTCAGCCCCGGCGACACCATCACCGTCGAACTGTCCGGCTACGCCCCCGCCACCGAGGTCGTCGTCGTGGTGTGCTTCGAATGGCCGGCCGTCGGCCCGGCGTCGTGTGACCTCGGCAACTACGGCGACCATACGGTCACCACCGACGCCAACGGCACCCACACCAGCGACTACGTCATCCAGGACGTGATCGAGGGCGGCACATGCGACGCCAGCACCCCGTGCTACATCGTCGGCGGCCACGGCATCGGGCCGCCCAGCGACACCGTCTTCTACTCGGGCATGGAGCTCACGTTCGCCTAGGACTCCAGCGGACGGGAACGGTGCGACGCCCGAGTTCGGCGCTCCGTTCTGCGGCAGCACTCGCTGCGTTCCTGCTGCTGACCGTCGCCGGGTGCGGCGACGACACGGACTCGGCCGAGCCGGCCGGGACGGCAACGGCGGTCGACGACGACACCGCCGCGCCCACCACGGCGGTCGACAACGACACCGCACCACCCACGACGGCGAGCACCGACGGCGCGCCCACTACGTCGACCTCGCCACCCGTCCCCGACGCGCCGGTGTGGACGCTGGTGAGCAGCGAGGGCGACGAGTCGTCGTTCGGGCTCGCCGCGATCGGCGATGGCGAGATCGTGGTGACCGGGTGGACCAGCGATGACCTCGCCGGCCCTTCCGCCGGCGACCGTGACGTCTGGCTCGCCCGCCTGGGCCCCGAGCCCACCGACACCGCGTGGGATCTCCAGTGGGGAGCCGCCGACCGCGACTCGCCGCTGGGTATCGACGTCGGTGCCGGCGACGCCGTCTTCGTGGGTGGCTTCACCGACAGCGATCTGATCGACGCCAACCGGGGCAAGGTCGACGGATGGATCGGCCGCGTCGATGCCGACGGAAACCAGGGATGGTCGACCCAGTTCGGCGGACCCGACTGGGATCGCGTCTTCGACATCGCGGCCGCCGAGGCGTCGGTCTTCGCCACCGGCTACACGCTCGGCGAGATGGCTCCCGACGGCCCGGGCGGCAACGACGGCTTCGTCGCCGCCTTCGACCCCGAGACCGGTGCCCAGCAGTGGATCACCCTGGTGGGAACGCCCGGTCAGGACTGGGGTCAGGGCTCGGCGGTCACCGCCGACGGCGGCGTGGTGATCACGGGGTACACGATGGGCGATCTGGCCCAGCCCAACGCCGGAGCGCGCGACGCGTTCGTCGCCCGGCTCTCCGCGTCGGGCGACATCGAGTGGACGGCCCAGATCGGCTCGGCCGGCGAGGACTGGACCCAGGGTGTGGGCATCCACCCCGACGACGGGGCAATCGCCATCGCGGGATACACCGACGGCAACGTGACCCGGCCGCCCGGCGGTGACCGCGATGCACTCGTCGCCGTGTTCGAGGCCGACGGCACCCTGCGGTGGGTGCAGCAGTTCGGCACCGACGGGACGGATTCGGCGTTCGAACCACGGTTCGTCGGCGGGCAGGTCGTCGTCACCGGTACGGCCGGCGGCGTGCTCGGCGCCTCCCATGCGGGCGGTCGGGACGCGATGGTGGCCTGGCTCGACGCGGACACCGGCGAGCTGGGCCGGGTCGAACAGTTCGGCACCGACAGCGACGACGAGGCCTACGGCTTGGGGGTGGCCTCGGACGGCAGCGTGTGGGCCAGCGGCTCCACCGGCGGCGCCATCAGCGAGGGCGTCGAGTCCTCCGACACCGACATCTTCCTCATCCGCTTCGAATCGGACCCCGAAGCCTGACCGCTCGGAATCTCGGCCTCGAAGACCGGACTGAGGCAGGGTGCGGAGGCCGAGATTCCATCGCTCGAAATCTAGGCCTCGAAAACCGGACTGAAACCGGTCTTGGAGGCCGAGATTCCGTCAGGCGGCGGGTGGGAAGGGGCCGGCTTTGGCGAGGAGGCCTGGCGTGGGGTGGTCGAGCAGCTGCTCGACCCAGGGCACGCTGGCGATGAGCGCCTCGAGCGACACGCCGGTGTCGTAGCCCATGCGCTCGAGCAGGTACACGGTGTCCTCGGTGGGGATGTTGCCGGTGGCGTTGGGTGCGAACGGGCAGCCACCGATCCCGGCCAGGCTCGAGTCCACCACCCGCACCCCGGCGCCGACCGCGGCCGCCACGTTGGCCAGACCGGTGTTGCGGGTGTTGTGGAAGTGGCAGCGCAGCACCGCATCGCCAGCCACCGCACGGCCGGCCTCGATCCGTTCGGTCACGTCGGTGGGCACCGCCACCACCGATCGAGTCGGCGACGGCGATCTCGTCGGGCCCGAACGCAGCCACCTGATCGACGGTCTCGACCAGCCGCGACACCGGCACCTCACCCTCGTAGGGGCACCCGAACGAGGCCGCCAACGTGACCGAGGTGCGCAGCCCGGCGGAGCGGGCCGAGTCGGCGATCTCGCCCCAAACAGCGATGGACTCGGCCGTGGTCATGCCCTGGTTGGCCTGCGAGAACGTGTCGGTGCACACCACGACGACGTTGACCTCGTCGACCGCCGCTTCGACGGCGCGGTCGAAGCCCTTGGCGTTCAGCACCAGCCCGATGTAGCTGACCCCGTCACGCCGGGGGACCCCGGCCATCACCGCCTCGGCGTCGGCCATCTGCGGCACCCGCTCGGGATGGGCGAAGCTGACCGCCTCGATCCGCCGGATCCCGGCGTCGACGGCCCTGGTGATCAACTCCACCTTCTGGTCGGTCGGGACGATGGCCCCGTCGCTCTGGAGGCCGTCGCGCGGCGCAACCTCGACGATCTCCACGTGGGTGGGGGCGGTGGCGTTCATGGGAAGCTCCTGGAACGTTCGGTCCGGTTGACAGCCTGGCACACCGCTCGTAGCGTCGGCGAGAGTTCGCGAACAACGTTTCGCTCAGCGGAACAGCCCCCCGACATCCCTGGAAGGAGCCCGGTGCCTCCCGCACTGCACGACATCAGAGTCCTCGAGATGGGCCAGTTGCTGGCCGGACCGTTCTGCGGACAGCTCCTGGCCGACTTCGGCGCCGAGGTCATCAAGATCGAGCTCCCGGGCATCGGCGACCCGATGCGGGAGTGGGGCCGCGAGAAACCGTACGGCCTCTCACTGTGGTGGCCCGTGGTGGCCCGCAACAAGAAGTCGGTCACCATCAACCTTCGCGAAGAGGCCGGGGCCGACCTGGTCCGCGACCTGGTGGCCGAGTCCGACGTGCTCATCGAGAACTTCCGGCCCGGCACCCTCGAGCGTTGGGGCCTGGGCTACGACGAGCTGGCCAAGATCAATCCGAAGCTCATCCTGGTACGCGTCACCGGCTTCGGCCAGACCGGTCCCTACGCCAGCCAGCCGGGCTACGGGGCCATCGGCGAAGCCATGGGTGGCCTGCGCTACATCGTCGGTGATCCCTCCACCGCGCCCAGTCGGGTGGGCATCAGCCTCGGCGACACCCTCGCCGCCATGTTCGCCGGCATCGGCACCCTCACCGCCCTCCACGCCCGCACGCACACCGGCAAGGGCCAGGTCGTCGATTCGGCCATCTACGAGGCCGTGCTGGGCGTCATGGAGTCGCTGATCCCCGAGTACGTCCTCGGCGACTACATCCGCGAGCGCACCGGCGCCATCCTGCCCAACGTCTCGCCCAGCAACGTCTTCCCCACCAGCGACGGCCAGATGGTCCTCATCGCCGCCAACCAGGACACGGTCTTCACCCGGCTGGCCGAAGCCATGGGCCGACCCGAGCTGGCCTCCGACGAGCGCTACGCGACCCACTCGGCCCGGGGCGAGTACCAGGAGCAGCTCGACGGCCTGATCGCCGAGTGGACCGCCACGCTCACCAGCGCCGACCTCTACGACCTGATGCTCGAACACGGCGTCCCCACCGGGCGTATCTACCGCGCGCCCGAGATGCTCGAGGACGCCCACTTCGCCGCTCGCGACGCCATCGTCGAGCCCGAGCACCCCGAGCTGGGCGCGTTCCCCATGCAGAACGTCGCCCCCAAGCTCAGCGACACGCCGGGCGAGGTCAAGTGGGTCGGTCCCGAGCTGGGTGAGCACAACGACGAGATCTTCGGGGGACTGCTGGGCCTGTCCGACGAGCGGGTCGCCGAGCTGCGCGACGCCGGCATCGTATGACGGGCCGCACAGAAAGGCGCTTCGCGCCTGGGGTCGGCCTTGGAAGTTCAGCGAAGTCGAGCTTCGCACCGCCCCTCTCCGCTGAACTACTCACTCGCCGCTGGCCGCAGAGGCACCCCTCCCAATGACTCGGCCGGCCCCATGACGCAGGTGGTCGGCCCCCGTGGGCGGTTCGCCGTCATCATCCCGTCGACCAACACCGTCGTCGAGCACGACCTGGCCATGATCCGGCCCGACGGCGTCACCTTCCACAGCGGTCGGATGTACATCGCCGATCCCACCCTGGACAGCGACACCGCCTTCGAGGCGCTCCTCATCCAGATCCGTGAGTCGATCCGCGTCGCAGTGCGCGACGTGATGACCTGCGACCCCACCTACATGCTGATGGGCATGTCGGCCGAGACCTTCTGGGGCGGGGTGGCCGGCAACGAGGCGTTCGAGCAGCGCATCCTCGAGCAGTCGGGTCTGCCGGTCTCCACCGGTGCGGCGTCGTGCCGGGCCGCGCTCGACGCCCACGGGGCCAGGACCATCTCGGTCTTCAGCCCGTACCAGCCCATCGCCGACGTCCAGGTGGGCGACTACTTCCGCGAGGCCGGCTTCGACGTGAAGGCCGTCACCGGGCTGCGCTGTCCCTCGGCCACCGCCATCGCCGAGGTCGCCCCCGATGAGATCGCAGAGACCGTCGCCCAGCTCGATGGCGCCGGCGTCGACGCCATCGTTCAGGTCGGGACCAATCTCTCGTTCGTCCATCAGGCCGCCGAGCTCGAGGTCGAGCTGGGCAAACCGGTGATCGCCATCAACGTCGCCACGCTCTGGCACGCCCTGCGGGCCAACGGCATCGACGATCAGATCGACGGATTCGGGAGCCTCCTCCGTGACCACTGAACCCACCCGTCCCGACACCGAATCCCTCGACCGTGTGCTCATCGTGGGCGCCGGTCCCGTCGGGATGTCGGCCGCGCTGGCCCTGGGTCACGCCGGGGTCCCCGTCACCATCCTCGAACGACTCGACGACCTCTCGACCGAGTCGCGGGCCTCGACCTTCCACCCGCCCACGCTGGAGCTCCTCAACCAACTCGGCGTGGCTCGCGAGGTGGTCGCCGCCGGGCTGAAGGCGCCCATCACCCAGTACCGGGATCGGGTCCACGGTCCCATCGCCGAGCTGGACATGAGCGTGCTCGCCGAGGACACCCCCTTCCCGTTCCGGGTCCAATGCGAGCAGCACAAGCTCACCCGCATGATCCAGCCGATGTTGACCTGGTTCGACGTCGACCTGCGCTTCGGCCACAACACGATCGGCGCCCGCGCCGACGACGACGGCCGGGCCCGCGTGACCGTCGAGGTCGACGGCGGGGCACGCACCGTCGATCTCGTCGCCCCGTGGGTCATCGCCGCCGACGGAGCACACTCGGTCATCCGCGACTCGCTGGGGATCGCGTTCGAGGGCGAGACCTACCCCGAGCACTTCCTGGTGGTGTCCACCGACCTCGAGCTTCAGGATCACCTGCCCGATCTGGCCTACGTGAACTACGTCGCCGATCCCGACGAGTGGATGGTCCTGCTGCGCACCCCCGACCAGTGGCGCATCCTGTTCCCGGTCGGCCCCGACGAGGACCCCGACGCCGCGGCCACCGAGGGTGCGCTGCAGGCGCGACTCCACGCCTTCCTGCCACTCGAGGGCACCTGGCCGGTGGCCCACTCCTCGCTCTACATCGTGAACCGACGCGTCGCCGCCGAGATGCGCCACGGTCCGTTCCTGCTGGCCGGCGACGCCGCCCATGTCAACAGCCCGCTCGGCGGCATGGGGATGAACAGTGGCGTGCAGGACGCGATCAGCGCGGCCCGGCGGCTGGCCGACGTCCTGAGCGGTCGGGCCGACGAGTCCGTGCTCGACGAGTACGACCGCAATCGACGACGCGTCGCCATCGAATTCGTCGGCGCCGACTCGCACAAGAACTGGCAGGTCCTGCGCGAACCCGACCCACGGGCTCGGGAGCGGTACCAGGCCGAGCTCAAGGCCGAAGCGGCCGATCCCGTTCGGGCCCGCGAACGCCTCTTGCGGGCCGCCATGCTCGACGCGGTGCGGGAGTCCCTGTGACCAGCACGACCGGCCCCGAGGTCACCAGCGGTGATGTGACCGTCGTCGGGGGCGTCGACCTGCAGCAGGACTACGACGACGCCGGGTTCGGCGGCAATCTCGGGTTCGGCGAACAACCGGCCGTGCTCTGTGTCGACTTCGCCGTCGCCTACCTGGAACCGACCAGCCCGCTCTACGCCGGCGTCGAGGAGGCCGTCGCGTCCGCTGGGCGCGTCGTCGATGAGGCCCGCCGGCACGGCGTTCCGGTGATCCACACCCGGGTGCGCTACCAACCGGGAGGCGAGGACGGCGGGCTCTTCTACCGGAAGGTCGAGGCGCTCTCGTGCTTCGACGAGGGCAACCCGCTGGGCGACTTCGTCGATCATCCCAGTCCGCAGGACGGCGAGGTGGTGGTCACCAAGCAGTACGCCAGCGCGTTCTTCGGCACCTCCCTGGCATCGACGCTGGCCGCCGCCCGCATCGACACCCTGATCATCTGCGGGCTCTCCACCAGCGGCTGTGTGCGCGCCAGTGCGCTCGATGCCCTCCAGCACGGCTTCCGACCGCTGGTCGTGGCCGAGGCGGTCGGCGATCGCGACCCTCGCCCGCACGAGGCCGCGCTGTTCGACCTCCAGGCCAAGTACGCCGACGTGATCCCCGAGTCCGCAGCCATCGCCTATCTCCAGCACCTGACATGACAGGACCCACGCCATGACCGAGCTCACCGCCGCACTCCTCTTCGAGGACCTCACCCCGGCCGAACGAGATCGAGCCGAGCGCGTCGAGTCGGTGCTACCGGCGCTGCGCGACGCCGCGGTCGAAGCCGACCGCAACGCCGAGTTCCCGCTGCAGCACATCAAGACGTTCAGCGACGCGGGCCTCCTCGGCCTGGTGGTGCCCGAGCGGTACGGCGGGCTGGGCGGCGGGCTGCGCGACCTGGCTGCCGCGACCTTCGCGATGGGCACGGCGTGCCCGTCGACGTCGCTGGCCTACTTCTTCCAGTGCTCGAGCGCGTCGCGCGGGCTCCTTCCCCTCGAGGCGATCGATGCCGGGCTGTACCCCGACGACGAGGTCCCGGCGGTGCGGGCGTTCGCCGAGAAGGTCCTGACCCGGCTGGGCACCGAGGGCCGGTGGATGGCCAACTTCGCCAGCGAGTCGGCCAAGTCGTCCTCGGCCAACATCAGTATCGGCACGACCGCCACCAAGACCGACGGAGGCTGGCGGCTCAACGGGGTGAAGGCGTTCGGCTGCGCCACCGGCGTGGCCGACGACTACCTGGTCACCGCCCGCCGGGCCGACGGGGAGACCGCCGAGTTCCTGGCGGTCTTTTTGGTGGACCGCGACGCCGAAGGCGTGAGCGAGCGCGAGCGCTGGGACGCGGTCGGCATGCGGGCCACCGCAACCCACGGGATCATCCTGGAGGACGTCTTCGTGCCCGACGAGGACGCCATGGCGGTTCCCGGTGCGTTCGTGAAGATGCTCCAGGTCAGTCGCGGCAGTTTCGTCGGCAGCCAGGTGGCCGGTACCGCCGTCTACCTTGGCGCAGCGCAGGCCGCGTACGACTTCGCCATCAACCACCTCACCTCGATGACCTTCGCCGATACGGGCCGGCCCATCGGCACCGCTCCGGTCCAACAGCAACTCATCGGTCACATGCGCAACGAGCTGGACACCGCCACGCTGTGGCTGCGTCGTCAGGTCCAGCTGGAGACCTCCGACCCGCCGCTGCTGCCGAAGAACGACGTCATCCGTCAGTGGCGGCTGGCCAAGGGCACGGTCGCCGAGTCGGGGTTCGAGGTGGCCAAGACCGCCCTCAAGGCGTGCGGCACCTCGAACACGGGGATGAGCGGCGTCGTGTCGCGCAATCTTCGCGACCTGTCGATGGGACTGGTCCAAGCCTTCCCGGCCGAGAAGGGCCGGATCGAGGCGGCCCAGTTCATCGTCGAAGGCCAGGAGATGACCCAGTTCGAAGGCCGCAAGTGAGCACTCCTGGGGTCAGGCACCCAGCGTGCTCACTTCCGATCCGAGCACACCGGGGTCAGGCACCTTCTTGCTCGTTTCGGGGCCGTGCCGAGTGGCGCTCGTGACGGCGCAGCTGGTCGCCGACCTGACGGCGATGGTCGGGGTCTGGCAGGACCACCTCGAGGCCTTCGCGCCCGACGGAGCCGCGCTCGTCGCACGACGAGCACGGGGGCGCTCCCGGACCCATGCCGTACGAGAATCTCGTCTACATCGACTTCGACGGCACCACCTATCGCCAGAGCAACGTCGTGCTGTCCGGCCGCGATCCCCACGTGCGATCGTTCAGCGCCTCGGTCAGCGACGGCGTGCTCACCTTCGCCACGCTGGGCCCCGACGCACCCTCCCACGTGGGCGTCAGCGGCGGCCCGGGCGTCATCTGGTTCCTGGCCCGTGACATCGGCGCGGCCTGGCAGCACTACAGCGAGCCCGACATCATCACGCTCTCGGGCGATCGGCGCACCCGCCATACGGCGCTGTGGCGCGACGGTCGGCTGGCCCGCACGCTGGCGGTGACCGGCATCCGTCGATCGAACGATCCCACGGTGCGCCTGGCCGACGACCCGCGAGGCCCCGGCGGACCCGTCCACGACGCACCCCATGCGACCCAGGTCTGGGAGGACACATGACCACCGAACTTCCCGAGCCCCGGGACTACATCGCAGGCCGGTGGGCCACGCCCGCCGTCGAGCTGACCGACCAGGTCGAGGACCCCAACACCGGTGCCAGGGTCCAGCACCAGCGGGCCACCGACGACGATCAGATCGAGGTCGCGCTCGCGGCCGCCGACACTGCCGCCAACGTGTGGGCCGCCACCGACCCCGAGGCCCGGGCCGACGTGCTCGACGCCCTGGCCGCCGACCTCCAGGGTCGGGTCGAGGAGTCGGCTCGGCTCGAGTCGGCCACCAGCGGCGCCGTCATCGGCGTCACCTCGATGCTCGGGTTCATCACCCACGGCGCCTTCTCCCTGGCTTCGCAGATGCTGCGCAGCGGCCTGACGGCCGAGACGCTCACCGCCGACAGCGGGAACCCGGTCGAGGTGCACCGCCTGGGCTGGGGTCCCGCTCTGTTGCTGTGCCCCTGGAACGCGCCGGCGCCGATGGCCGCGCACAAGATGGCGAGCGCCCTGGCGGCCGGATGCCCGGTCATCATCAAACCGCCCGAGCGCGCCCCCCACGGGTCGGCCGTACTGGCCGAGGCGGCCCACGAGGTCGGACTCGACGGCGGGGTGGTGCAGTTGGTGCACGGCGGCCCTCCGGTGGCGCAGGCATTGGTGGGCGACGACCGGATCCGGGCCGTCAGTTTCACCGGCGGTATCGGCGGGGGCAAGGCGGTGGCCCACGCGTGCGCGGAAGGGCTCAAGCCGGCCCAGCTCGAGCTGGGCGGCCACAGTCCCATGGTGGTCATGCCCGACGCTGATCTCGACGAAGCTGCAGACGGCGTCGCCGCGCTGCTCACGACGCTGAACGGACAGTGGTGTCGCGCGCTGGGCCGCCTGCTCGTTCCGGCCGATCGGCACGACGAGCTGATCGACAAGGTCAGCGCCATCCTCGGTCACCTGGTCGTCGGCAGCTCGCTGGATCCCGGCAGCCAGATGGGGCCCATCGTGCACTCGGCCCACCTGGCCTGGCTGCAGGCCCGCATCGCCGAGCTCGAAGCAGAGGGGGGCACCGCCCACGCCTGGAGCGCGCTGCCCGACGGCCACGGCAACTGGCTGGCCCCCACGCTGGTCACGGGAGTCGACCCGTCCCACACCGAGACCGAGATCTTCGGGCCCGTCGCGACCGTGCACGGCTACGACTCGGTCGAGCATGCGCTGGAGCTGGCCAACGCCACGCCGTACGGCCTCGAGGCCTACGTGTACGGGACCGACGAGGACGCCGCCATGGCGTTCGCCCGCCAGGTCCGAGCCGGCGGGGTGAAGGTCAACGGCGCCAGCCCGATCAGCCTGCATCTGATGGCACCGCGCCCGGCGTGGGGGATCAGTGGCCTGCACGACGAGGGCACCCGCGAGACCATCCAGTTCTTCATGGGCTCGCGCGTCGTCGGCGTCGAGGCACCCATGTCGTTCGATTCCTGAACCAGGAGAGCATGCCGTGACCGATGTCCAGGGGTACCGCAGGAAGTTCGGCGTCATCGCCCCCAGCACGAACACCATCGTCGAACCCGACTTCCACGCGATGGGCGTGCCTGGGGTGACCTCGCACACGTCGCGGATCCACATCCGCGACCAGGAGATCGCCGACGACGACGGCATGAAGCACCTGCTCGACCAGATCCGGGCCGAGATCGGTCCGGCGGTCGAGCGGGTCATGACGGCCCAGCCGGACTACATGGTCATGGGCATGTCGGCCGAGACGTTCTGGGGCGGCGTCGAAGGCAATCGGCAGTTCATCGAGCAGATCCACGGGCTCTCCGGCCTGCCGGTAGCCACCGGAGCCGAGGCCTGCGAGCGGGCGCTCCGCCTGTTCGGGGCCAAGCGGATCGGAATCGTCACGCCGTACCAGCCGATCGGGGATGAGAACGTGGTGACGTTCTTCAGCGAGCTGGGCTTCGAGGTAGCCGCCATCAAGGGCCTGAAGTGCCCCACGGCCGTGGCGATCGCCGCCGTGACCGAGCACGAGCTGCGCGATGCCCTCATCGAGGTGAACGGCCCCAAGGTCGACGCGCTCGTGCAGTGCGGCACGAACCTGTCCATGGTGCAGCTGGCCGACGAAGCCGAGCGCTGGATGGGCAAGCCCGTCATCGCCATCAACGCTGCGACGTGGTGGATGGCCTTGCGGGACAACGGGATCGAGGACAAGGTCTTCCACGCCGGTCGCCTCCTGAGGGAACACTGATGACGCAGCACAACCCCGTGGTCGTTGTCACCGGATCCACCCGCGGGATCGGGCGCGGGTTGGCCGAGTCCTTCCTGGACCGAGGCTGTCGGACCGTGGTGACGGGCCGCTCCCCGGCGACGGTCGACCAGGCGGTGGGCGAGCTCTCCGAGCGGTTCGGGGCCGAGCTGGTCGGCGGGTGCCCGGTGGACGTCACCGACATCGACCAGCTTCGGAATCTGTGGTCGTCCTCGGTCGACCACTTCGGCCACGTCGACATCTGGATCAACAACGCCGGCGCCTCGGCCAAGCGCAAGCCGCTGTGGGAGCAGACCGCCGAGGAGATCTCGACCGTCGTCGACACCAACCTGACCGGCCTGCTGCTGGCGTCGAAGGTGGCGCTCGAGGGCATGGTGGCCCGGGGCCACGGTGCGCTGTGGAACATGGAAGGGTTCGGCTCCAACAACGAGGCCCAGGCCGGGATGGCGGCCTACGGCTCCACCAAGCGGGCGGTGAAGTACCTCAACAAGGCACTGCAGAAGGACATCGAGGGCACCGGCGTGCTGGTCAACACCCTCAGCCCGGGCATCGTGGCCACCGAACTCCTGGTCGACGACTACGACCACACCTCCGAGGAATGGGCCAAGGCCAAGAAGATCTTCAACATCCTGGGCGACGACGTCGAGACGGTCACCCCCTGGCTGGCCGAGAAGGTTCTGGCCGCCGACAAGACCGGTCAGCGGGTGGCGTGGCTCACCAAGCGCAAGGCGGCCGGCCGCTTCATGACGTCGAGCTTCAACACCCGCGAGCTCTTCGACGTGTGAATCGACTCGCGAACTCGTGCGACTCATAGGCTCGCCTGAGTTCACGAGTTCAGCCTGGCCTCGCGCCGCTCGCTACTTGCGTCGGAACATGTCGCGTAGCGGCTGGATCGGATCGGCTCCCGCGGCTTCGAGTCGCCGCTTTCTGGCCGTGCGCTCGACGACCTCGCTGACGAAGAGCGTGACGCCGGCGGCGAGCAGACCCCAGAGCACGCCGGCGGTGACCCACACGACGCCGCCCACGACGAGGATCACGCCGAGCCAGATCAGGTTCCGCTTGAACATGCGCGCCCCTACTCGTCGTCCTGGTAGTAGTCGATCCCCAGGTGGGTGATCTGCTCCTCGCCCATGATCCATCGCAGGGTGTTCTTCAGCTTGGTGAGCTGGATGAACAGGTCGTGCTCGGGATAGAGACCAGGCGCCACCTGGGGTGACTTGAAGTAGAAGCTCAGCCACTCCTGGATGCCGCCCATCCCGGCCCGCTGGGCCAGGTCCATGAACAGGCAGAGATCCAGCGCCAGCGGCGCAGCCAGGATGGAGTCACGGCAGAGGAAGTCGACCTTCAGCTGCATGGGGTAGCCCATCCAGCCGAACAGATCGATGTTGTCCCACCCCTCCTTGTTGTCGCGACGAGGCGGGTAGTAGTTGATCCGCACCTTGTGGTAGACGTCGCCGTAGAGCTCGGGATAGCGGGCGGGCTCCAGCACGTGCTCCAGCACGCCCAGCTTGGACTCCTCCTTCGTCTTGAACGACTCGGGATCGTCGAGCACCTCGCCGTCGCGGTTGCCCAGGATGTTGGTGGAGTACCAGCCCTCCAGACCCAGCATGCGCGCCTTCAACATGGGGGCCAGCACGGTCTTGATCAGCGTCTGGCCGGTCTTGAAGTCCTTGCCGGCGATGGGCACGTTGTGCTCGGTGGCGTACTCGCGCAAGGCCGGGACGTCGACGGTCAGGTTGGGGGCGCCGTTGGCGAAGGGCACACCCTCGAGCAGCGCGGCGTAGGCGTAGAGCATGGACGGGGCGATGTCGGGGTGGTTCTCGTCGATGGCCGCCTCGAAGGCCTCGAGGTCGGCGTGGACCCGGCCCGGCTCGATGAAGATCTCGGTGGAGCCGCACCAGATCATGACGACACGTTCCAGCAGGTTCGTGTCCTTGAACGCCGCGATGTCGGCCCGGATGCCCTCGAGCATGGCCCGCTTGTCGGTCCGGTCCTTGACGTTGGGACCGTCCAGCCGCTTGACGTAGTCGGCATCGAACGCGGCGGGCATGGGAACGACTGAGCGCAGGTCGTCGGCGATGGGCTCGATGTGGCGGCCACTCTCCAGCACGCCGGCGCGCTGCGCCGCCACATACGCATCGTCCGGGAACGGATCCCAGGCACCGAAGACGATGTCGGCCAGACCGGCGAGCGGAACGAAGTCGCGGATGGCGGGGACGTTGTCGTCGGTGCGCTTCCCCAACCGGATGGTGCCCATCTCGGTGAGCGAGCCGATGGGCTGGGCCATCCCCTTCTTTGCCAGCTCGACACCGGCGATGAGGGTGCTGGTGACGGCGCCGAGACCGACGCAGAGGATGCCGAGTTTGCCCTCGGCGGGGGCGACGTTCTGGGGGGACTGAGTCATGGGGGGAGGCTAATCGCCGGACCGTAGGCCCCGGGCTCGGAGCTCCATGGCGGGCCTTCGGTCAGCTTCGAATGAACCCGCGGGCCGAGTCAGGCACCTCGGCACCCGCCGCTTCCAGGGCCTGCGCCGGACCGAGCGCGACGAAGACGGCCTCTGCCTCGGCGCACACCTGGCCGGAGCCGTCGACGACCTCGGCGGCGCACTCCAGCTCGGAACCCTCGTCGGCGGCGACCCGGGCCCGGACCTCGTACGACTCACCGACCATGACCGGAGAACGGAACCGGGTGGTGGTCTCCTTCGTCACGGCGAAGCACCCCGCGAGCGATCGTGGCCCAGGCCATGGCCTCGTCGAGGAGGGCCAGCACCACACCGCCGTGGACGTAGGTGGGCGCGCCCGAAACCGGTCGTCGAGTGCGAAGGTGGCCGTGACTCTCTGCCGGTCGCGGTCGGCGAAGAACGGCACGCCGAGCCCGTCCGGATTCTTCTCCTCGCACACGAAGCAGTTCGATTCGAGCCCCCATCGGCTGTTGTCCAGTCGTTCCATGTGCGCTCCTCGTCGGCTCGCCGTCCTTCCGTCAACCGGGTGGGCGCCCGCGCTCTTCCGCGAAATTCGTAGGAAGTCGCGCGAATTCCTCACTCTGTCCGTCACGAGCGCACCCGTGTTGCTAGGGTTCGAATCGAGTAGGAATCGGGCTAATAGAGGGGTGGAGTAATCATGCGAATCCGTCTATGGATCGTCGGCGTGGTGGCACTGGTGGCTGCGGGGTGTTCGGTTCCTCCGAACCCCGGCGAGATGCTGTGCGGAACCATCAACTTCGACGAACACATCTGGAATCGGCCGGGCCACGAGATGACAACCATGAAGGCGTTCGATCTCGACGCCGACATGTACTCGGTGCGGCTCTTCTCACGCGACGACAGCCACATGGCCGGCTACCGACCCACCCAGACCGAGGAGCGGTGGAAGCTTCAGGGTCTTGACGACATGGGCGAGTGGTGGTGAACACCTCCGCTACCGAAGACCTGGCCGAAGCCGACACGACACGTCAGGACGACGTGGGGTCCCATGACTTCTCGGGAGTCACCCAGGTACGCGGTTATCACGCACTCGGGGGTTCGGGCGTGTTCAGCTCGATCAGGGCGGACTACGCCGAGTTCTGGTCCGCCAACTGCGGCGATGAGCCCGTCGAAGAGGGGGCGATCACGGGGACCGTGGTCGACGCCACGAATGCCGCTCCGATCGAGGGTGCCACCGTTGCGCTAGCCGGAATCGGGAGCACGACCACTGTGGCCGATGGCACCTACTCCTTCGCCGACGTGCCGGCTGGTGACCGCGACCTCGAGGCCAGCGCTACCGGCTATGTCTCCTCGATCACGACGGCCACAGTGACAGCGGGCGAGACCGTGCCGGTCAACTTCGCACTGTCGCCCGAGGGTGAGCCGAGGGTGGTGCTCTCGTGGAACGACCTCGGTCTGACATCGACCTCCACGTCTCGGGCCCCGACGGCCTGGGTGGGCGCTTCCACGCCTTCTTCGGGGACCAGAACCCTGTACCTCACGTGTCGCTGGACGACGAGACACCGACGGCGAAGGACCGGAGACGGTGACCGTGTCGGTCGATCCTCCGGTGCCGGGCGACTATCACGTGTGGCTGCACGACTTCCCGCTCGGCAACGACGATCAGACCATCGCCGGTGCCGAGTCAATCGTGCGACTGTTCAGCTCCACCGCTCGTGGGCGAGTGGGAAGCGGCCACCGACCCGGCCACCGGCGATCCCAACGACAAGCTGTTGCACGGGGTGAACTTCATGATCGACGCCGGTGGGGCGATGACCACCGTCACGCCGATCATGACCTACATGGCCGGCGACGCCTCCACCCAGCTCTAGTTCTCTGACCTGAGAGTTCGGGCCCTCCGACGGTGAATCGAGCTGTCGGAGGGCCCGAGTTCTCAGCTGCTCCGGAGGAGGCGGCCGGCGATCGCACCCGTGTGCTCGCCACCCTCCATGAACGGCACGCCGTTGACAACGGTGTGCTCGATTCCGGTGGCCTTCTGGATGAAGCGGGGCACGTCGCCGGGGAAATCGTGGACGATCTCGGGCAGTGGCAGCGACACGGCATCGAGGTCGATCACGTTCAGGTCGGCGAACGCTCCCTCGGCGACCACACCGCGATCGGTGTAGCCGACGAACGCGGCCGTGTCGTGGCTGATCTTCTTGACCGCGGCCTCGAGACTGATCACCTGCCGGTCGCGCACCCAGTGGGAGAGGATGTACGTCGGCTGCGACGCGTCCATGATCTGAGTGGCGTGGGCGCCGGCGTCGGCCAGCCCGATCAGGGTGACCGGGGACGTGAGCATCTCCTCGATGGCCGCCTCGTCCTGGTTCATGACCGGCCAGTTGACGATGGAGCGACCGTCGCTGTCGACCATGGCGTCGATGTAGGCCTCGATGGGCGTGACGCCACGTGCGGCCGCGATGCCGGCGACGGAATCCGCGTCGGTGTAGCTGTAGGACGCCGGAGCGTCGGCGGGCATGAGGTACATGCCGCGATACGGATCGACCGACAGTCCCGCCCCCTGCTCGATCAACCGGGCGCGGATCTCGGGATCGCGCAGCCCGGCCAGGCGGCCGTCCAGGTCGCGGTCCTTCAGCGGCTGATACGCGGGCAGGGCGTCCAGCAACGAGTTGGCCGCCAGGCTGAACAGAACCCCGACGCTGCGGGGCGTGATCTGGGGGTGCAGCCGGGCGCCCAACCGGTTGGCCTCCTCGGCCAGGCGAATGACCTCGCGGTAGTGGTCACCCAGGGACCGGATCTGCTGGAGGTTGAAGGTGAAGGGCCGGCCCAGGGTGCGACTGAGCTCGGCCATCCAGCCCAGCTCCTCCTCCACCCGTGACTCGCCGGAATGCTCCTCGTTGTACCGGGGGGCGCTCTCCAGCACCCCACGGCCCAGCTGCGCGAGCGGTTCTGCGATGGCGAAGAACTCCTCGGGCCGCGACCAGGTCCCCGGCACGTTGCGACCGTCGGGCACACGGTGGAAGAGGCTGCGCGACACCGAATAGCCGAGCGCTCCGGCCTGGATCGACTGCTCGACCAGAGCGGCCATCTCGGCCAGTTGTTCGGGCGTGGCGACGAAGTCGGGCTCGCACGCGGCGTCGCCGGCGACGAAGAGCCGGATCGCCACATCGCCGACGTAGCCGCCGGCGTTGAGCCCGCGCGGGAGGCGCTCGATCGAGTCGAGGTACTCACCGAAGCTGTTCCAGTCCCAGGGCAGTCCGTCGATGATGCACGCGGCGGGGATGTCCTCGACCGACTCCATCGCGGTGGCGAGGACATCGGCCTGGCCGTCGTCGACCGGCGCGAAGGTCATGCCGCAGTTGCCCATGACCGTCGAGGTGATGCCGTGCCAGCACGACGAGCTCATCAACGGGTCCCACCCGACCTGGGCGTCCAGGTGTGAGTGGAGGTCGACGAAGCCCGGTGTGACGATGCGGCCCTCGGCGTCGATGACGCGTCCGGCGCCGGTTGCATCGACGGTGCCGACCGCCGTGATGCGATCGCCGTCGACTCCCACGTCGGCCTGCGTCGGCGGAGCACCGGTCCCGTCCACCACCGTGCCGCCGCGGATGACCAGATCATGACCCATCGAGATGTCCCCCTCGTTCGAACCCCCATCATGGCGGATCTGGAGTCGCTCACCCACCGTGACGGTTCAGAATCGACTCCAGATTCGGCTAGCAGGAACGTTGCTCGGGGTTGTCGAGGGTGGGGTGGCCGGACGCCACGATCGTGGCATCGAGCAGGCACCCCGTGAGCCGTCGGTCGGGAGCGACTTCGACGCGGGCGACCGCCGTGTCGGCGCTGGCGGCCGAGTTGCGGGGCCAGACGAAGTTACCGAGGCCCCAGAAGACGACGGCGTCGCCGATCTGCTCCATCGGCTGGAGCCGGTGTTGGTGGTGTCCGAAGACGATGTCAGCTCCGGCCGCGAGCCATCGCCTCGGTGTGAGCGCGGTTCCGGGCGTTGGGTGTGGTCTCCAACTCACAGCACCAGTGGATGGACGCGATCACCAGGTCGACGTCGTCCCGGACCGCAGCGATCGCAGCCGTCATGGCCTCGATGTCGAGGCCATCGCTGATTCCGGGCCGGTCGTCGGTGGCCAGCCAATCCTGTGCGAGGTACACGCCACCGAACCCGAAGACGGCGACCTTCCACCCCGACACGTCGAGGACGGCGGGACCGAATGCCTCGGAGCGATTCGCGCCGGCACCGACGACGGCGAGCTCGGCGTCGCGCACACGGGCCAGGCCGTCGACCAGTGCTTCGGCGCCGAAGTCCATGGCGTGGTTGTTGCCCAGATTGACCAGGTCGACTCCCTCGGCCCGGATGGCCGGTAGCGCATCGGGATCACAACGGAAGTTGAACGGCCGATCCTGGCGGGCTCCCTCGTTGCTGGGCGTGCACTCGAGGTTGATGAGAGTCAGGTCGTCATCGAGGAACAGACCCTCCAGGCCGGCGAAGGCCCACCCGTAGCCGTTGGCGACCAGGTTGGAGATGGTGGCAGGGTCGAGGTTCACGTCGCCCGTACCGTGCAGGACGATCGGGGGGAGCGGCACCGTGGTCGAGGTGAACGTCGACGTGGTGGTGGACGGGAGCCGTCGTGGTGGCCGGCGACCCGACCGTGGTCGCCGCATCGGACTCGACCATCGAGGTCGGTGACCAAGTCGCCGCATCGGCCGGCTTCGGCTCGACCCGAGGTCGCGCCCCGCCACTGCACGCCGCCAGCAGCAATCCGCCGAACGCAGCGGCGAGCACCAGGCCGGCCCCTCGCCCGAGTGCTCGACCCCGAGACGATCGACCGTCGCAGTCCGCTCACTCGCACCGACATCCGGGCCGGCACCGTGCCGCAGCAGGCGGCATCGAGCTCACGGGTCACGGGACTCATGGGCCTTGGGCACGTCCGCTCGCTCAGTCCGCGTGGGCCAGGCGGGCCGGGAACCCGCCCCTCGCGATCGGGCCCCAGCGTTCGATCGACAGCCGGATCAGCGACTTGCCCTGTTGGACCATGGCGGCCCGATACTCGTCCCAGTCGGGGTGCTCGCCACTGATGTTGCGGAAGTACTCGACCAACCCGTCCACCGATTCGGGAGGGTCCATCACCGTGGCCGTGCCGTCGCACTGCACCCACTCACCGCCGAAGTCGTCGGACATCACGATCATGGACGCCTGCGGATCACGGCGGAGGTTGTGGGCCTTCGCCCGCTCGGCGTAGGTCGAGACCAGGATGGCCCCGTCGTCGCCGAGGCCCATCGTGACCAGCGAGCCCTGGGGCCAGCCGTCGGCCCGCCGGGTCAGGAGGACACCCCGGTGACGGGGACGGATGAACTCCTCCAGCTCGGACCGGTCGACACGACGGTTGGTGGCGATCGGTCTGGGCATGGCAGCAGGCTACACGGCCGGGTGCCCCGGACGTCTGACCCGGGCCGAGAGCGCAGCACGGTCGTCACCGACGACCGAGATGCCGATTGGCAGCCGATTGACACACGATCTCCTCTGGCCGCGCGGGCTCAACAGTGAGAGACTGGAGCCGGTGAGGATTCAGGTCGGGCCCGTCTCGCGGGCCAGCGCTTTGGCATGGTTGGAGTACGCCGCCGGAATGGTGCAGGTGCTCCGCGCCGTCGAGTCGCCGGTGCTGTCAAGCGAGGCGCTCGACGGCTTCGCCGACCTGCTCGATCGTTGGGCCGAGACGGCGACCCACGAGGGCCCGTTCATCTGGATTTCCGACGAGTCACCCGAGCTGGCCGAGTACCTGATCCGGGCGTTGTACGAGGCCGGTCTCGAGGTCGAGGCGCTCCACGAGCGGGGAGAGGCCGAGCTGCGGCCGGTGGAGGCCGACGAGTTCCACGTCGCCATGGTGAACCAGATCATCACCAGCCTGGGCCAGGAGGGCGAGGGCTACGCCCAGTTCGCCGACATGCTCCGCAGCGAGTGGGGCATCGCCGGCCGGGCCTGAGCACGCTCGGTGCCTGACCCCCAGCGTGCTCACTCGACCTGAACCCTCTCGGTGCCTGACCCCCAGAGGGTTCAGGTTGTGGCTCTAGGGTGCGGGCGTGTCCGTGCCCACCACCTACGACCGGGTCCTGATCGTCGTCGCCATGCGGGCCGAGGCCGGGCCCATCACCGAGGCGCTCGGGCTCGACGGTCCAGCCGAACCGCTGCACCCCAGCTTTCCCGCCACCCTGACCGTCGACCGGACCGGGACGATCGGTGTGGCCCTGGTCGGCGCCGACGCGCGCTTCGACGTGGACAGCATCGGCACCCAGCCGGCGGTCACCACGACGCTGCACGCGATCGAGCGGTTCGACCCGGGGTTGGTGATCTCGGCCGGAGCCGCGGGTGGCTTCGAGTCGCTGGGCGGACACGTCGGGCAGGTGATCCTGGCCGACCGCTGCGTGTACCACGACCGGCGTATCGCCATCCCGGGCTGGGACGACTACGGGGTGGGCGATTACCCGGTGGCGGACCTCGGGCTGCCGCTCGACGATCTGGGCATCGAGAGCGGGACCGTGAGCACCGGCAACGCCCTCGATGCGCCGGCCGAGGACCTGGCCGCCATGGCCAACAGCGGCGCCCGGGCCAAGGAGATGGAGGCGGCCGCCGTGGGCTGGGTGTGCGAGCGCATGGGCGTGCCCTTCACCGCGCTGAAGGCGATCACCGACCTGGTGGACCACCACGAAGAGACCGCCGAACAGTTCGACCGCAACCTGGCGCTGGCCATCGACCGGCTGGCCGCGGCGCTCGCCGCCGTGGTCGACGCGGTCACCGCACGCGGCGGGTAGCCGGGCCGCGGATCCTCGGGCGCCGGACTCTGCTCTACGCCGCGACCGGTGACCGCGACGCTCATCCGGTCGGCGTCCCTGATCTGGAACAGCACGGTGCGGAACACGGCCGTGTCGCGTTCGGTCAGCTCGCTGGGAAGCGCCGCTTCGTCGTCGGCCCGTAAGCGGTAGTCCGCGGTCCCGTGTTCGTAGTGGCCCAGGAGGCGCTCGAACTGCTCGTCGGCCACCAGGTGGACGGGCAGCCGGATCGCGGCGTCGGCCGCGGTCGAGAAGAAGCGGGTCAGGTCGACCATCCGCTCCAGCGCCGCTTCGGCCGTGCCGCCGGCCCCGATCGGGTCGGCGGCAAGGTGGGCGAGATGGTTCAGCGCCGCGAGATAGGTGCGACCGTCGTCGCGATCCCAGTGAGCGAGCCGCGACGGGGCGGAGGGCCGCAGCGCCTCGAAGAGCGCACCGGTGAGCCGGTGGCGTGCGGCGAGGTCGACCAGTTCGCCACCCCAGTGCAGCGGCTGGAACATCTGGTGGGAGGCACCGGTGGCGCAGAGCGAGGCGATCCGCACGACCGCAGCATGGTCGCTCCGGCGCAGCCCTCGATCCAGATCGGTGAGGAGCTTGTCGTACCGGAAGCGGAGCGATTGGCGCTGAAGGCACCACCGCAGCCGTCGCTCGGTGACCGCGGCCAGCGTCTGATCGGCGAACAGTGACACCTCGCCGAGTGCGTCGGCCCAGTCGACCACGTAGGCGATGAACAGCTCGACGTCGTCGCGAGGGTCCTCGTCGTCGAGGTACTCGAGCGAGCGCGTCGACGGCGGTCCACCCGTACTGCGACGCCGACATGGTCTGCGCTCGGCAGGCGTCGACGGCTTCCTCGACCGTCGCCACGGCCCGCTCGAATGCTTCGGTGTGCACGTGGACCCCTCTCCGCCCGCAGCCGAAGTCGGATCGTACACACGTTCGTGGAGACGATCAACGCGGTTCGCCGCGCCTCCCGGTCCCCTACGCCGGTACGCCGCCGA
>CAWCAL010000017.1:0-76989 GCA_963793475.1 uncultured Acidimicrobiales bacterium | reverse complement strand
GAAACGCCGCTACCGGTGGTGGCGGGAGCGACGTGATTTGGTGATTATGTCAGTGTCCTGTGGTTCGTCGCTCGCCGGATGGCCCTCAGTGGCTGAATTCTGGAGAATTCATCGCTTCACGATCGCGACAACCGACCGATGCGCTGCCATGCATCACTTGTACAGATCTACCCTCCGTTGCGTGGCCGAAACGACCACCCGGTGTGGCCGGAATCAGCGCAGATCGAGCGGTGGCAGGTCGTCGGCGGGGTCGAAACCGAAGACCGACCCGTAGAAGGCCAGTTCGGCCTGCAGCGCCCGGCGGATGGTCTCGGCCTGCCGGAACCCGTGCTGCTCTCCCTCGAAGGCCAGGTAGGCGACGGGAATCCCCTTGGCCCGCACCGCGTCGACGATCTGCTCCGACTGGTCCGGGGGCACGATCACGTCCTCGAGCCCCTGCAACACCAGCAGCGGGCACGAGAACCCGTCGATGTGATGGATCGGCGAGCGCTCGAGGTAGATGGCCTCGGCTTCCGGCCACGGACCGACCAGCCGGTCAAGGTAGCGGGACTCGAACTTGTGGGTGTCCCGGGCGAGCGCACCGAGGTCGGCCACGCCGTAGCGGCTGACGCCGGCGGCGAACCGGTCGGTCAGGCTGAGGGCGCACAGCGTGGTGTAGCCACCGGCGCTACCGCCACGGATGGCCATGCGATCGCCGTCGGCACGGCCGACCGCCGCCAGGTGACCGGCGGCGCTGACGCAATCGGCCACATCGGCCACCCCCCAACGGTCACGCAGCGCGTTGCGGAACTCGCGCCCGTACCCGATGCTGCCTCGGTAGTTGACGTCGACCACGCCGAAGCCGCGGCTGGTCCAGAACTGCACGTCCAGCGAGAGCTGGGGTCGTGCTGCGGCGGTCGGGCCGCCGTGACTGAGCACCAGCAGCGGGGGCGCCGCACCCTCGGGACCCTCGACCTCGGGGTGGGCCGGTGGATAGAACAAGCCGTGGGCCTGCGCACCCTCGCCCACCTCGAAGGTGATGTGCTCCGGGACCGAGATGAGGCCGTCGGGCAGGTCCAGCTCGAACGCGGGGCGCAGCTCCAGCGGGCGACCCGACGACCCGGCGCCGACCGGCACCTGCACCACGGTGGGCTCGCGTGTGAACGAGGCGCCGAGGCACACGACCGACGCCCGGGAACGGTCGGACGGCGCGATCCCACCGGTCAGCGACCGCACCTGCGAGATGGAGGTGAGGCCGGTGTCGAGCAGTTCGATGGCATCGTCGTCGATACGACCGAGCGACATGACACCGTCGTGATGGACGGCGATCGCGATCGTCCCGTCGTCGCACATCGCATACGAGGAGGTCCCGAAGACCCAGGGTGGCCCGGCCAGATCTCGCTCGGTCGGGGCCAGGTTGGTGGCCGTGTCCGGGTCGTCGGCTCGGGCCCGGTAGAGGTTCCACCACCCGGTCCGGTCGGAGATGAACAGCAGCTCGTCGGCGTTCTGCCACACGGGCTGCTGGACCGACTCGTCGGGACCGCCCGCCACCGTGTGGGCCTCGCCCAGCGTGATCGTGTCGGCCACGAGACCGCCCGAGGACTCGACCGGCGCCACCCTCAGTCGGGTCGCGTCCCAGGGCATGTCGGGGTGATCCCACTCGATCCAGCAGAGCCGGGACCCGTCGGGCGACAGGCGCGGCCAGGCCACGAAGTCCGGGCCGGTCACCAGGACCTGGGGCGGACCCTCGCCGTAGGCGGGCACGGCCACGATCTCGTTGACCGGCTCACCTGCGCCGTGGTGCTCACGGACGCAGATCACCCAGGTGCGATCCGGGGTGACCACACCGTCGGCGTAGCGGTCACCGGCGGGCACCTGGGACGCCGGCGTGATGGGCGCCGGGGTCTTGCCCGGGTCGGCTCGGAAGAGCCGCTGGGTGGCCCAGTCGGCGAAGAAGAGCGTGCCGCGGTCGACCCACCACGCCCCTCCCCCGTACTCGTGCACGCGCGTCCGCACCGAGGTGTCGTCGGGACTGGCCTCGACCGTCGTGCCGCCGGCCAGCTGGTGCATCACGGCGATCCGTCCGCCCTCGGAGGGGCGTGACTCGGTCCACCAGACATCGCCGCCGTCGACCCGGATCTCGCCCACCGAGACGCCCGCCTCGAGGACGCGGTCGATGGTGAGTGGCGACGGCCAGGCGCCGAACGGGACCCGGGCCGCGCCCTCGGTCATGAAGCCGAGGCGAACAGGTCGGCCATCCGCTTCACCCCTTCGGTCATCTGGTCGAGGGCGAGGGCGAACGACAGCCGCCCGTAGCCCGGGGTGCCGAACGCTTCGCCGGGCACGAAGGCCACCTTGGCCTGGTCGAGCACCACCGCCGAAAGCTCCAACGACGTCGTCGGCGTGACACCGCCGAAGGTCCGACCCAGGATGCCGTCGAACCGGGGGTAGGCGTAGAACGCACCCTCCGGCGCCATGGACTCGACCCCCTCGATATCGGCCAGCATTGCGTCGATCACCTCGGCCCGCTCCTCGAACGCGGCTCGCATCATCGCGACGTCGTCCAGCCCGCCGCTGACCGCCGCAAGGGCCGCCCGCTGGGAGACGTTGGCAACGTTCGACGTGGCGTGCGACTGCAGGTTGGCCGCCGCCTTGATGACGTCGTTGGGCCCGATCATCCATCCGACCCGCCAACCGGTCATGGCGTAGGTCTTGGCCACGCCGTTGACCACGACGCAGCGGTCGGCCAGCTCGGGCACCTCGACCGGCATGGACGAGAACCGGTTCTCGCCGTAGACGAGGTGCTCGTAGATCTCGTCGGTGATCACCCAGAGCCCGCGCTCGACGGCCCACTGACCGATGGCCTTCACCTCGTCGGGCGGGTACACGGCACCGGTCGGGTTGCTGGGCGAGACGAAGACCAGGGCCTTGGTGCGGTCGGTGACCGCCGCCTCGAGCTGCTCGATCGAGGCGCGGAACCCGCTCTCCATGTGAGTGTCGACCGGGACGGTGACACCGCCGGCCAGCTGAATCGACTCGGGATAGGTGGTCCAGTACGGCGCGGGGAGCAGCACCTCGTCGCCCGGGTCGAGGAGTGTGGCGAAGGTGTTGTACAGGGCGTGCTTGCCGCCGTTGGTGATGAGCACCTGCGAGGGCTCGACCTGGTAATCGCTGTCGCGGGCGGTCTTCGCGGCGACGGCTTCGCGCAGCGCAGGAAGACCAGCCGCCGGCGAGTACCGATGGTTGGCGGTGTCCTGGCAGGCGGCGACTGCGGCGTCGACGATGTGCTGGGGTGTCGGGAAGTCGGGCTCGCCGGCGCCGAAGCCGATCACGTCCTCACCGGCGGCCCGTAGGGCCTTGGCCTTGGCATCGACGGCGAGCGTGGCCGATTCGCTGATGGCGCCGATCCGAGCGGAGATGCGGTTGGAGGACAAGGGGGGCTCCTCATGACGGGGGTCCGAAGACGGGTGCAGTGCCGAGTCTGGCACGGTCGACGGGTGGCCACGACCGGGATTGCCCCGCCGGGCGTCGGCGGGCGCCGAACTGATTACCCGCGCCCTTCGTCGGGGCGCGAGAGTGGCCGTGATGAGTCCCACCACCCCCGATATCACCATCCCCTCCGAGCTGCTCCCGAGCGACGGGCGCTTCTGCTGCGGACCGTCCAAGGTCCGGCCCGAGGCGGTCGACGCGCTGGTAGCCGAGGCGGCCCACTACCTGGGCACCAGTCACCGCAAGGACGGCGTGCGGTTCATGGTGTCACGGTTGCGCAACGGCCTGGCCGAGCTGTTCGCGCTGCCCGACGGCTACGAGATCATGCTGGGCAACGGCGGCACGACCGTGTTCTGGGACGCAGCGACGTTCGGTCTGATCGACCAGCGCAGCCAGCACCTGGTGTTCGGCGAGTTCTCGTCCAAGTTCGCCGTGGCGGCCGCTGCCGCGCCGCACCTGGAGGACCCCACCCTCGTCGAAGCCGAGCCCGGGACCCGTCCCGAGGCGCTGGCCGAGGTGGGGATCGATCTGTACGCGCTGACCCAGAACGAGACCTCGACCGGCGTGGCCATGCCGCTGGAGCGGCCCGAGGGGGTGTCGGCCGACGATGCCCTGGTGGCCGTCGATGCCACCTCCGCCGCCGGCGGGATGCGCTGGGACCCGACGCAGGTGGACGTGTACTACTTCGCCCCCCAGAAGTGCCTGGCGTCCGACGGTGGCCTGTGGCTGGCGGCGCTCTCCCCGGCCGCTGTCGAGCGGATCGAGCGGATCGCCGCCTCCGACCGGTGGATCCCGGCGTCTCTGGACCTGGGGATCGCGCTCGCCAATTCGCGCAAGGACCAGACCTACAACACGCCGGCGCTGGTCACGGTGTTCCTCGCGGTGCAGCAGGTGGAGTGGTTGTGCCACAACGGTGGCCTGGAGTGGGCGGCGTCTCGCTGCGATCAGTCATCGGGAATCATGTACGACTGGGCCGAGGCCAGCGAGTACGCGACGCCGTTCGTGGTCGATCCCGCCGATCGAAGCTCGGTGGTCACCACGATCGATCTCGATGACGCCGTCGACGCGGGGACGGTCTCGGCGGTCCTGCGGGCCAACGGCGTGCTCGACACCGAGTCCTACCGCAAGCTCGGCCGCAACCAGCTGCGGGTGGCGACGTTCCCCGCCATCGACCCCGCGGACGTCGAAGCGCTGACGAAGAGCATCGACCACGTGGTCAGCGCCCTGTCGTAGCCACCGCGCCCTCCGCCCGCACCCCTCCGTCCCAGCGAAACTTGGGCATCCATCGGCGTATGGGTGGGCTGGTTGCCCAAGTTTCGTCAGGCGGCGGGCTGGGCGAGCGTGGCCCGGAGATTGCCGGCGACGTAGGAAGCGTGCCGAGTGACCTGTGCCCACGTGTAGCGCAACACCCGCCAACCCGTGGCCACCGCCTGCTGGTCGCGGAACCGGTCCTCCTCGTTGGCCCGGTCCCGGCTGTGCCATCTCCGACCATCGACCTCGACCAGCAGTCGCTCGACCGGAAAGGCGAAGTCGACCCGGCCGATGCCATCGACGACGGCCCACGGCGGCAGATGCTGGCGGCTCGGCTCCGGCAGGCCGTAGTCCCGTACGAGCTCGAGAAACCGGGCCTCGAGCAGGCTGGACGGCGCTACGTAGCCGTCGCCGCGCACCTCGAGCAGCGGCCGGAGCAGGCCGATCCCGTCGCGCCCCCGGCGGGCGAGCGCATTGAACATCGCCACGATCTCGCCGTAGGTCAGGTGACCGCTCCCGAGTTGATCGTCGAGGACGCGCTCCAGCCGGTGCCGTCCGAGCGCCGCTGCGATGTCGACCATGGTTCGGGCCCGACTCGTGGCCCGAAGCCCTTCGATCTCCACGATGTGCTCCGGGCGAAGGTCGGCCTTGCGGTGGACACGGTCGGCCTCAATCCGGTGGTGCGCCCGCCGGCTGACGGTCAGCACGACCCGTCCCCTCGGCATGAAGGAGAAGCGATGGAGCTCGGCCGCGCTCTCGTGGGACAGCGCAGCCGTGCCGTTGGTCGCCAGCAGCGCGATGTGCATGTCCTGGCGAATCGACGGCGGCGCACCGTTCACGACGTAGAGGCCGGAACCCCGGCGGATCAACCGGCCCTGTCGAAGTCGGCGGTCGACGGCGGGTCGGGACACGCCGGCATCGGCCAGCTGTTCGAGGCTCACGGCGCCGTGTTGGGACCGACCGAACCGGCCGATGATCGCTTCCTCGCCGGTGTCGTCCATGGCGCAAGGATGGGCCAAAGGGTGTGACAGACTTCGACGCAAGCGCGCCGAACGGCCGAAACTTGGGCATCCATCCGCACAGGCGGGGGCCGGTTGCCCAAGTTTCGTTCAGGGGCGCCGGGGAGACGAGGGGGAACCACATGCCGACGATGGATGAGGTGCGCGCTGCGCTGACCGGCGCCGGTGGCGCGTTCGAGGTGGTCGACGCCACGATCGGCGGGCGAACGATGAAGGTCTACAAGGACCGGCTCCCGAACCTGCGGTCGGTGGCCGAGATCTCCATCGGCCGGGGCGACGGCGACCCCTTCCTGGTCTACGGCGATCGCCGGATCGGCTTCACCGAGTTCCTGTCGTCGGCCAACTCGGTCAGCCACACCCTCGCCGAGCGCGGCGTCGCGAAGGGCGACCGGGTCGCAGTCCTCTCGGCCAACAACCCCGAGTGGTGCCAGGCCTTCTGGGGCACCGTCGACATGGGGGCGGTGCTGGTCGGCCTCAACGGCTGGTGGAAGACCGAGGAGATCGTCTACGGCCTGCACGACTCGGGCGCCAAGGTCCTGGTCGCCGACCGCCGCCGGTACGAGCGCATCGCCGAACACCTCGACGAGCTCCCCGAGCTCGAGGCCATCTACCTCGCCGACGCCGACCCGTCCGACTTCCCCGACGACGGCCGCCTCCACCGGTTCGACGACCTCACCCAGGCGCCCACCGACCGCTTTCCCGACACCACCATCGACGAGCTCGACCCGGCGGTGATCTTCTACACCAGCGGCACCACCGGGAAGCCGAAGGGCGCCATCAGCTCCCACATGGGCATGGTCGCCAACCTCCAGAACACCATGTTCAACGCCATCGCCGGCTCGATGACAGGCGACGGCGGCGCGCTCCCCGGCGGGGACGGGCAGAACGTGTCGCTGTTCACCTCTCCCCTGTTCCACGTGTCGGGCTGCCACTCGACCCTGGTCGTGGGACTGCTGGCCGGTCTCCGCCTGGTGATGCTGGACAGCAAGTTCGAGCCCGACAAAGCGTTGCAGCTCATCGAGGACGAGGGCGTCAAGATCTGGGCCACCGTCCCCACCATGGTGTGGCGGGTCTGCGAGTACCCGGGCCGATACGACTACGACACCTCCAGCGTCGAGAGCGTCGCGTTCGGCGGCTCGCCGTCCGCCGACGAACTCATCCGCAAGATCCGCGGCACCTTCCCCAACGTGAAGGTCACCAGCAACGCCTACGGCCTCACCGAGTCCAGCTCGGTCGCCACCGTGCTCTCCGGACCCGACGCCGACAGAAAGCCCGACTCGGTCGGACCCCCGATGCCCGTCGTCGACCTGAAGATCGCCGACGAAGCCGGCAACGCCCTCCCCACCGGCGAGACCGGCGAGGTCTGCATCGCCGGCCCCATCGTCATGCCCGGCTACTGGAACAAGCCCGAGGCCACCGCCCAGACCGTCCGCGACGGTTGGCTCCACACCGGCGACGTCGGTCACATCGACGACGAGGGCTACCTGTTCATCACCGACCGCAAGAAGGACATGATCATCCGCGGCGGGGAGAACGTGTACTGCGTCGAGATCGAGCAGCGCCTGGTCGACCACCCCGACATCGCCGACGCCGCGGTGATCGGCGTGCCCCACCACCAGCTGGGCGAGGAGGTCAAGGCGGTGATCCAGGTGGAGCCCGGCCAGGAGATCACCGAGGGACAGGTGCAGGCCTGGGTGGCCGAGACGTTGGCCAACTTCAAGGTGCCCGCCTACGTCGAGATCCGTCAGGAAAACCTGCCCCGCAACGCGTCGGGCAAGTTGCTGAAGAACGCATTGCGGGGCACGGGCGAGGTCAGTTTCACCGAGACGATGTGAGGCCTCGCGCTCAGCCGACGGCGATCTCGTTCGATCGTTTGGTCAGCCTTGGCCGCCGCTGACGTCCTGCACCGACTCCTTGCCGGCCGAGATCCACGGCATCATCCCGCGCAGTTCGGCACCGACCTGCTCGATCGGCTGATTCCGACCCGCCTCTTCCAGCGCGTGGAAGTTCTTGCGACCGCCCTCGCTCTCGGCGATCCACTCCTCGGCGAACTCGCCCGACTGGATCTCGCCCAGGATCTTGCGCATCTCGGCCTTGACGCTGTCGTTGATGACACGCGGCCCGCGGGTGAGATCGCCGTACTCGGCGGTGTCCGAGATGGAGTACCGCATGCCACCGATGCCCTGCTCGTACATCAGGTCCACGATGAGCTTCAGCTCGTGCAGGCACTCGAAGTAGGCCGACTCGGGTGAGTAGCCGGCTTCGGTCAGCGTCTCGAACCCGGCCTGCACCAGCGAGGTGACTCCGCCGCACAGCACGACCTGCTCGCCGAAGAGATCGGTCTCGGTCTCCTCCTCGAACGTGGTCTCGAGCACACCGGCCCGGGCGCCCCCGATGGCGTCCGCGTACGCCAGGGCCAGGCCCTTGGCCCCGCCGGTGGCGTCCTGGTGCACGGCGATGAGGCACGGCACGCCACCGCCCTCGGTGTAGGTACGGCGCACCAGGTGGCCGGGCCCCTTGGGTGCGACCATGGCCACGTCGATGCCGGCCGGCGGGACGATCTGCTCGAACCGGATGTTGAACCCGTGGGCGAAGAACAGGGCGTCACCGTCGTTGAGGTTGGGGGCGATCGACTCCTCGTAGATGCGGCGCTGCTCGGTGTCGGGCGCCAGCACCATGATGACGTCGGCCTCGGCCGCGGCGTCGGCCAGCGAGGCCACGGCCAGGCCGGCGTCTGCCGCCTTCTGGCGCGAGGACGACCCCTCGCGCAGCCCCACACGGACGTCGATGCCCGACTCCTTCAGGTTGAGCGCATGGGCGTGCCCCTGCGAGCCGTAGCCCAGAATCGCGACCTTGCGGTCGGCGATCAGCGACCGGTCGGCATCCTTCTCGTAGTAGACGTTCGCCACGTGCTTGCTCCTGTGCCTTGGGTGGGGGTGGTGAGATGGGTGGGACGACCTGAACAACGACCGGATGCGCTCCACGCGCCGCCGTTGACGGCCCGCAGCCGAGGGCCGCTGTGGTCCAGCCGGGGCAGCGCCACCCGACCGGTGCGCTGCAGCTCGATGATGCCGAAGGGCCGCAACAACTCCTCGAAGTCGTCGATGCGATCGGGCCGGTCGTTCAGCGACACGGTCAGCGCGGCGTGGCCGACGCCCAGGATCTTGCCCTGATACACGTCGACCAGTTCGATCACCTGACTGCGCTCGACCGCCGAGGCGGACACGGTCGCGACCAACAGCTCGCTGAGCACCGACTCGCTGTCGGCGAGCTCGCTGATCTTCACGACGTTGATCAGCTTGTTGAGCTGCTTGACGATCTGCTCCAGCGGCGCGGTGGCGGCGTCGACCACGATGGTGATCCGGCTGAACCGCTCGTCGTCGGTGGGCGCCACGGCCAGCGACTCGATGTTGAACCCGCGCCGGGCGAAGAGTCCGGCCACGCGGGCCAGCACCCCGGCCTTGTTCTCGACCAGCACGACCAGCGTGTGGTGGTGGGTGATGTCGTTCATCTTCGTGCCCTCCTGGTGCTGACGCACCGGGCCGGGCGGCCACGCTCGCTGCGCTCGCTCATCGGGGCTGATCCGCCTGGCTGGGATCGACCACGACCTCGGTGTTGGTCTTGCCCGGCGCCACCATGGGGAACACGTGCTCTCGGGGGTCGGTGCGGAACTCGATGACGACCGGCCGGTCGTCGATCTCGTTGGCCTTGTCGATGGCCAGCTTGGCGTCCTCGGGCGCCTCGACCCGCATGGCGACACAGCCCATCGCCTCGGACCACTTGACGTAGTCGGGGACCTGCTCGGACAGGTAGACCTCGCTGTAGCGCTCCTCGTAGAACATCTCCTGCCACTGCCGGACCATGCCCAGGTACGAGTTGTTCAACAGGGCGACCTTGACCGGGATGTTCTCGACGGTGGCGGTCACCAGCTCCTGCGCCGTCATCTGGAAGCAGCCGTCGCCGTCGATGGCCCACACCGTGCGGTCGGGTTGCCCGACCTTGGCCCCGATGGCGGCGGGAATCGAGAAGCCCATCGTGCCCAGGCCGCCGCTGTTGATCCAGGTGTACGGGTGATCGAACTTCCAGTACTGGCTGGCGAACATCTGGTGCTGGCCCACCCCCGAGGTGACGATGGTGTCGGCGGGCGAGAGATCGCGCAGCTGCTCGATCACGTACTGCGGCTTGAGCCGATCGCCCGTCTCGGAGTGCTCGTAGGTGAGGGGGAAGCGCTCCTGCCATCCCGAGATGCGGCTCTTCCACGCCGAGCGGTCGGGCTGCACCTCGGGACCGCCGTTGTGCTTGATGGCCTCGATCAGCGCCTCGATGACCAGGCGACAGTCGCCCACGATGGGGACGTCGGGTCGACGGATCTTGCCGAGCTCGGCCGGGTCGACATCGAGCATGGATGACCTTGGCGTCGGGCGCGAACCCGTCGAGCTTGCCGGTGACCCGATCGTCGAACCGGGCGCCCAGCGTGATCAGCAGGTCGGTCTCCTGCATCGTGGTGATGGCCGTGAAGTTGCCGTGCATGCCGGGCATGCCCAGCGCCAGCGGGTGGCTGTCGGGGAAGCCGCCCCTGCAGTTGAGGGTGGTCACCACCGGGATGTCGCACAGTTCGGCCAGCTCGCGCAGCGCGTCGGCCGCTCGGGCCTTGAGGATGCCGCCGCCGGCGTAGATGACCGGCCGGGTCGAGGCCAGGATGAGCTTGGCCGCTTCCTTGATCTGCTTCGCATGGCCCTTGGTGGTGGGCTTGTAGCCCGGCATGTCCAGCGTCTCGGGCCAGTACCAGTCCAGCGCCGACCGAGGGTTGTTGGGATCGACGATGTCCTTGGGCACGTCGATCAACACCGGCCCCGGCCGACCGGTGGTGGCGATGTGGAAGGCCTCGGCCACGGTCTGGGGAATGTCGGAAGCGTCGGTGACCAGGTAGTTGTGCTTGGTCACCGCCTGGGTGATGCCGGTGGTGTCGGCCTCCTGGAACGCATCGGTCCCGATTGCGGCGTACGGCACCTGGCCGGTGATGACCACCAGCGGCACCGAGTCCATGTACGCGTCGGCCAGGGGCGTGACGATGTTGGTCGCCGCCGGGCCGGACGTCACCATGGCCACCCCCGGCTTGCCGGTGGCGTGGGCGTACCCCTCGGCCATATGGCCGGCGCCCTGTTCGTGACGCACGAGGATGTGCCGGATCGGCGACTCGATGATGGGGTCGTACACCGGCAGGATGGCGCCGCCCGGGAGGCCGAACACGACCTCGACCCCCGCCATCTCGAGGCTACGGATCAGGGCGCTGCCGCCATCGGTTGTCATGCTGGTTCCTGTCATAGGTGGGTCGATTCTCGTCGGTGCTCGTTCGGTCTGCGAATCTCGCCGCCACCTCCTCCGAGAAGTGGCCCGAAAACGCAAGCGGCCCCCCTGGAGAGGGAGGCCGAGAGCGCACGCGTATGGGAGACGTGCGCTACTCGAGTACTACGAGCAGGGTGGTGGTGAGGAGGGACGGGCTGGTCATCGGAGACAAGCGTAGCCCGCTCGGCTCGAAACCGCGCCGGCCCCGCGGAGCGGCACGGAAACACTCAAGATTCTGCACGGTTCGGACCGATGACAGGGGCAGAAGCAATCCTTGGAGTGGATCATGCTGATGCAACGCGCTCGAACGCGCATGGCCGACGAAGTCGAGCCCTATCTGCTGGACGACGAGATCCTGCAGAACGTCATGCCTGCGACGCGGGGAGCCCACCCCCTGCTGGTCGCCACGCTCGGTGTCGCGATCGCGGTGCTGCTCTTCCAGTGGCTCCCGCTCCTGATCGCCGTCTTCGGTGGTGCGGCCGCAGCGGGAATCCTGGCCGTCGTCACCGAACGCCCCGTGGTGCTGGCCGCCACCGACCACGCCGTGATCGTGCTGAATGCGTCATGGCTGGGCAACCGGCCGGTCACGATCGACGCCCGCCTGCCCCGCCGATCCTGCTTCGAGGCCGAGGACGGCGTCTACGCCCCGGTGCACCTGGGCGACTCGATCTACTGGGTCCCGTTCACGTGGGCGGACGAAGCCGCCCAGGCCGACGAAGCCTGGGCCGCCGTCGGACGCGTGCCGAACCTGAACTAGCGGTTCAACTGGCTCAGATCGCGCACCGCGCCGCGGTCGGCCGACGTGGTCATGGCCGCGTACGCCTGGAGCGCAGGGCTGACCGACCGTTCGCGTTCGACGGGCGTGAAGGCGTCCGCTCCCCGGGCTTCCTGCGCGACACGTCGGGCGGTGAGCTCGTCTTCGGCGACCTCGAGCGTGATCGTCCGGGCCGGGATGTCGATCGAGATCGTGTCGTCGTCCTCGATCAGCGCGATTGCGCCGCCCGCCGCCGCCTCGGGCGAGACATGACCGATCGAGAGGCCCGACGTGCCCCCCGAGAAGCGGCCATCGGTGAGCAGCGCGCACTCCTTCCCCAGGTCGCGGCTCTTGATGTAGGTGGTCGGATACAACATCTCCTGCATCCCCGGCCCGCCCTTGGGACCCTCATACCGCACGACAACGACGTCGCCGGCGCCGACCTGGTCGGGATCGAGCACTCCCTCCATGGCGGCTTCCTGGCTCTCGAACACGCGCGCCCGGCCGGTGAATCGATGGATCGACTCGTCGACCCCGGCCGTCTTGACGATGCAGCCGTCGGGAGCGATGTTGCCGTACAGCACGGCCAGTCCCCCGTCGGCGCTGTAGGCGTGTTCGACCGAGCGGATGCACCCGTCGGCGCGATCGGTGTCCAACGAAGGCCAGCGGGTCGACTGACTGAAGGCCACCTGGGTCGGGATCCCGGCCGGACCGGCGGTGAACAGACTGCGGGCCTGGTCCGAGGCCGACGGCCGAGCGATGTCCCACTCGTCGAGGGCCGCCGCCATGGTGTCGGCGTGCACGGTGGGCACGGCGGTGTCGAGCAGCCCGGCCCGATCCAGCTCACCGAGGATCGCGGGGATGCCGCCCGCCCGGTGCACGTCCTCCATGTGGTAGCGGTCGGTGCTGGGCGCGACCTTGCACAGGTTGGGCACGCCCCGGCTGATGGCGTCGATGTCGGCCATGGTGAAGTCGTGGCCGGCCTCCTGGGCCGCGGCCAGGATGTGCAGGACCGTGTTGGTGGACCCGCCCATGGCGATGTCGAGCGTCATCGCGTTGTGGAACGCGGCCGGCCCGGCGACCGTCCGGGGCAACACGTCGTGGTCGTCCTTCTCGTAGTGGCGCCGGGCCAGGTCGACGACGCGCCGCCCGGCCTCGAGGAACAGCTGCTCACGATCGGCATGGGTGGCCAGCGTGGTGCCGTTGCCGGGCAGCGACAGCCCGAGCGCCTCGGTGAGGCAGTTCATCGAGTTGGCCGTGAACATGCCCGAGCACGAACCGCACGTGGGGCAGGCCGACCGCTCGATCTCGTCGACGTCCTCGTCACTCTGCCGTGCGTCGCCGGCGCTGGTGATGGCCGAGATGAGATCGACCTTCACCTCGCTGCCGGCCAGGCGGGTCTTGCCCGCCTCCATGGGACCACCGGACACGAAGATCGCCGGCACGTTGAGCCGCAGCGCAGCGTTGAGCATGCCCGGCGTGATCTTGTCGCAGTTGCTGATGCACACCAACGCGTCGGCGCAGTGGGCGTTGACCATGAACTCGACCGAATCGGCGATGAGATCACGGCTGGGAAGCGAGTAGAGCATCCCGCCGTGGCCCATCGCGATGCCGTCGTCGACCGCGATCGTGTTGAACTCCTTGGCGACCCCACCCGCCGCCTCGATCTCGCGGGCCACGAGCTGGCCCAGGTCCTTCAGATGGACGTGGCCCGGCACGAACTGGGTGAACGAGTTGGCGATGGCGATGATCGGCTTATCGAAGTCGTCATCGGTCATCCCGGTGGCGCGCCAGAGCGCCCGAGCGCCGGCCATGTTGCGGCCGCGCGTGGTCGTGTGCGAGCGGTACGTCGTCATGGCCGCAGGTTACCGTCGCCCGCCGATCCGCTCCTCGACGCGGGGGTCCTCAGGGCGCGGGAACGGATGCCGATGGGGGACGTGGCGTGACATCCGACTGCCGCCCGTGCTCGGTAGGGTCGATGGGTCGGCCCGACCGGTGACGACGCCACGCAAAGCTGCATGACCTCGACCGAATCACCCCCCGCTGCGAACGACACCCGATCGATGTGGGGTCAACCGACCTCGTGGTGGGCCCGCGCCCTCACCCTGTTCGGTCTGTTCGGTCTCGGGATCGCCCAACCGCTCCTGGACCTGTACGGGAGCAACCCCGAGGTCTTCATCGCCAACCGGTCGTCGACCACCCAGATCGTGGGGTTCGCGCTCGTCGTCACGCTGGTGCCGCCCCTCCTCGCTCTGGGCGCCGTGGCGATCGTCGGGGCGATCGACCGGCGGGCCGGCGCGATCGCCATGACGGTGGCCCTCTCCATCGCCGGTTTCCTGGCGGCGTCGGCTGTGCTGCGCCAGCTGCTCCCCGACAGCAATGCCGCCATGCTGCTGGCCGGAGGGGCCACCGCCGGCCTGGTCTGGGTCACCGGGCGCAGTCCGGGCGTCCGGACCTGGCTCCAGCTGTTGGCCGGGCTCCCGGTCGTGGCCCTGATCAGCTTCTTCGCATTCTCGGACTCCGCCGAGCTCGTCTGGGAGAGCGAGGCGGCCGCCGACGAGACCGCTGTCGTCGGTGCGCCGGCCCCGGTGGTGATGCTCGTGCTCGACGAGCTCCCGCTGATGTCGCTGGTGACGCCCGAGGGCGAGATCAACGCCGATCTCTTCCCCAACTTCGCCCGCCTCGCCGACGAGAGCCACTGGTTCCGCAACGGCATCTCCAATTCGATCGCCACCACCGACAGCGTTCCGCTGGCGCTGACCGGCGTGCTGAACGAGGGCGCGTCCCCCACCTCCCGTGACCATCCTCGGAGCCTCTTCACCCTGCTGGGAGCCACCTACGAGCTACGGGTGCGCGAGAGCATCACCACCCTGTGCCCCGACTCCTTGTGTGCCGCGGATGCCGACGACGAGAGCGGGGACGACGACGCGGGCCGGTTCTCGCTGACCGACGGGTCGTTCCGCTCACTGATGACCGACGCCGTCGTCGTCCACGCTCACGCCACCATGCCGCCCGCCGTCCGCAACCGGTTCCCCGCCATCGACAGCCAATGGGGCGGCTTCGCCGGCCAGACCCGCCAGGCCGAGGACGCCGAGCCCACCGATCTCGAGGCGTCACTCCCCCTTCCGCCCGCCGAGGAGCGGCGCACCTGGGTCGACCAGATGCTGGCCACGATCGGCGACTTCGACGGGAGCTCCCGCTCGGCGATGCACTACGCCCATCTCGTGGCACCGCACATCCCGTGGCAGGTCAATCCTTCCGGCACCCGCTACGACCGGCCCGAGGCGTTGAGCACGTCCGTCGCGGGCGTCGAGAACGGGTTCTGGCTCGACGATCCCCGTCCGGCCACCCAGGCGTACCAACGCCATCTCATGCAGCTCGGATTCGTCGACCAGCTGCTCGGGCTGATGATCGACGAGCTCGAGCGCACCGGGATGTGGGACGAGTCGATCGTCATCCTGATCGCCGACCACGGCGCGTCCTTCGACCCCGGCGACCACCGCCGCTGGACCACGCCGACCAACCTCGACGAGCTCTACCGTGTGCCGTTCTTCATCCACGAACCCGGTCAGAGCAGCGGCGAGGTCCACGACGAGGCGGCCTACCTGTACGACATCCCGCCGACCGTCGTGGACCTCCTCGACATCGAGACCGACTGGGTGTTCGACGGGCAGTCGCTGGTGGCCGACGATTTGCCCTCGGACCGCCCCCACGAGTTCGACCACTTCACCGCCCACAAGGCGCCGCTGGAGACCGGCGTCGACGCCCTGATGGCCGAGGTGGCCGAGACCCGCCAGTACCTTCCGGACCAGTCGTCCTGGTCCGGCGTCGCCGTCACCGGACCACACGCGGGCCGCATCGGCTCCCTCGTCAGCGAGCTCGACCCGATCCCCGACGGCCGCATCGTCGCCACGATCGACCAAGCGGACCAGGCAGCGGCCATCGATCTGGCGTCCGGCGTCGTTCCGACCGTGCTCACCGGGCGGATCACGCTGCCCGACGAGCTGGCCGGCCCCGATGTGCTGGTCTCGGTCAACGGCACCGTGTCGGGGGCCGGCTTCACCGTCCGCGACTCGGGCGACGTCTTCACCTTCTCCGCCGTCGTTCCCGAGGAGGTGTACAACCTGGGCGCCAACGACGTGCAGATCATCGCCCCGGGGCCCGACGGCACCTGGCATGTCGCGGAGTCGGGCGCCATCGAGGCCACGCAGCTCCGCGACGGAGCCGGCGAGGTGCTCACCGTGGTCAATCCCGGCCAGCGCAAGGTCGTGATCGACACCGCCACCGTCGAGGGCGGCAACCTGCGCATCAAGGGGTGGTCGGCCGACACCGCCGAGAAGGTCCCACCCGGGTCGATGCTGGTCTTCTTCGGTGATCAACTGGCCTACGAGGCTCCACCCAACCTGGAACGGACCGACGTGCCCCAATGGTTCGACAGCGAGGATCTGGCGATGTCAGGATTCGAGATCCTGATTCCGGTGGCCGACATCCCCCCAGAGGCTCAGCGGGTCACGGTCGTCGGAGCGTTCAGCGCCGACGCCGTTCTCGAGTACGCCACGATCGCGAGCGACCGTTGAGCCAGCCCACCGAGCCCACCGACCCGCACGCGAGCCCGCCGACCATCGCCCGGGCCCAGGGTCCGATCGCCAGGGCGACCGGACTGGTCAAGCGGTACGGCGCCACGACCGTGCTGGACTCGGCCGATGTCGAGATCGAGACCGGGACCACCGGATTGCTCGGCTCGAACGGCGCCGGCAAGACGACGTTGATCGGCCTGATGCTCGGCCTCCACCAGCCCGACGCGGGCATCATCGAGGTCCTGGGCATGAGTCCCCGCACTGCGGGACCCGACATCCGGATGAGGATCGGCTACTCCCCCGAGCACCACCTGGTCCCGCCCGAGCAGACCGCCAACGAGTTCGTCCGCCACATGGCGCAGATGCACGGCCTGCCGTCCGATCACGCCACCGAGCGAGCATCAGATGCGCTGTTCCTCGTCGGGCTCGGTGAGGAACGGTTCCGGCCGCTCGGCACCATGTCCACTGGCCAGCGCCAGCGGGTGAAGCTGGCCCAGGCCATCGCCCACGCTCCCGATCTGATCTTCCTCGACGAGCCGACCGACGGACTCGATCCGGTCCAGCGCGACGCCATGCTGGAACTGATCGCCGGCCTCTACGAGCGCACCGGGGCCAGCGTGGTGCTGTCCTCCCACCTGCTCGACGAGGTCGAACGAGCCTGCACCAGGGCCGTGATCCTCACCGGCGGCAGGGTGGCCGAGTCCGGGACGCTCAGCGAACTGCGCGGCGAGGGACGCGGTGTGGTCGTGGCGCTCGACGGCTCCGACGAGCAGGTCGACGACCTGGCCTCCCATCTCGAGACCCGAGACCTCGCCGTCGAACGGCGAGGGCACCAGCTCACCGTCAGCGGCGAACTGGACGCCGACGTCCTCCTCGACCTCATCCGCGACGCGATCGCGGACCGTGACCTGGGCATCCGACGGCTGGCCGGCCACACCGTGTCGTTGCGGGACGTCTTCGTCGGAGCCGGCCGATGAGCGACGCGCGCATCGCCGACCGCGGCTACCGCACCTACGCAGGAGAGCGCACCAGCGTGGCCGGCGTCGTCCGATCGCTGACCTGGCAGACGATCAAGCAAGCGCTGGGGATCGGACGGCGCTGGACGCTGAAGATCGCCCCGGTGCTGACCATCCTGGTCTCCTTCATCCCCGCCATCGTGTTCATCGGGATCACGGCGTTCATCGGCTCGTCGATCCAGGACGACGAGACGCGGCAGTTCCTGAACGAGCTGGACTTCCTGCCCGACTATCCGGACTCCTACTCGTACATCACGCTGGCGATCGTGCTGTTCGTGACCTTCGTCGCACCCGAGGTGCTGTGCCCCGACCGGCGCACCGGCATGCTCGGCATGTACCTGGCCTCCCCTCTGACCCGCGGCACGTATCTGATGGCCAAGGGTGCGGCGGTGGCGATCGTGCTGTCGATCATCACCATCGGGCCCGGCATGCTCCTGCTGATCGGCTTCACGGCCCAGAACGCCGGACCGGACACCTTCGTCGACTGGATCACGGCCGCGGCGCGCATCCTGGGCGGCGGCGCGGCGATCGCCACCCTGTACGCCGCCTTCTCTCTCGCCGTGTCCAGCCTGACCGATCGCAAGGGGGTGGCGTCGGCCGCGATCGCGTTGGTCCTGATCGGCTCCGCCGGCCTGTCCGACGCACTCGTCGACGGCGGACAGAGCGAGTCGTTCCGCCTCCTGAACCTGTGGCAGCTTCCCATCGAGCTGCTCTACCGCATCTTCGGACAGGCCGGGGACTGGAACGTGTCCACCGCGGCGGTCGTCGGTACCTACGTGCTGGTGACGGGCCTCAGCATCGCCGTCATCGTCCTCAGCTACCGGCGAATGGACGTGCGTCGATGAGCGGCGCACCGGTGGTCGAGGTCGACCGCGTCTCGAAGTTCTTCGGCGGTGTCGTTGCCGTCTCCGACGTCACGTTCCAGCTCCGGCCCGGCATCACCGCGGTCCTGGGTCCCAACGGAGCCGGCAAGTCCACGCTGCTGCGCATGGTGTGCGGCCTCACCGCGCCGTCGAAGGGAACCGTCCGGCTCCTCGGGTCCGATCCCCGTACCGATCTGGAGGTCCGCCGATCGGTCGGCCTGGTCCCCCAGCAGGAGCAGCTCTACAGCCGGCTGACCGCCCGCGAGTTCGTCGAACTGGCGTGCATCCTCCACGGCGTGTCCAACGTGGAGCGCCGCACCCGCGACGCCCTCGACGTCGTCGAGATGGACCCGGCCGACCCCCGGCCGTTGGGGACGTACTCGAAGGGAATGCGCCAGCGCGTGAAGATCGCCGCGGCCATCGTCAACGAACCGGCCGTCCTCGTGGCCGACGAACCGCTGTCCGGGCTCGACCCCAACCAGCGGTCCGAGGTCATCGCCCTGTTCCACACGTTGGCCGGTCTGGGCCGCTCGCTGGTCGTGTCGAGCCACGTCTTGGACGAGGTCGAGCAGTTCGGCTCCCGCGTCCTGGTGCTGGCGCAGGGCCGTCTGGCGGCCGAGGGTGACTTCCACGCCATCCGGGCCCTGATGGACGACCGGCCCCACCGGATCCGCGTCGCATCCGACGATCCTCGCCAGCTCGCCCGGCTGCTCCTGGCCGACCCCGCCGTGTCATCGGTCCGGCTCACCGACGGCCGCGTCGAGCTGGAGACCAGCGACATCCCGGCGTTCCGCGCCGGCCTGGCCCGTACCGCACGCGACCACGGCATCCGGTTGCGCGAAGTGATGCCGCTGGACGACGACCTCGAGAGCGTGTTCCGCTATCTGGTGGCCGACGCATGATCGTCGCGCTCTACTCGCTGTTCCGCCGCAACCTGACCACCCGGGCCCGGCTGATCTCGTTCGGGCTGGCGGCGCTGGCGATCCTCGCCGTCGCCTGGGTCGTCGGCCAGGGCGACCACAATGATCCCCTCATCGACGTGGGCTCCAACTTCGTCGCCGAGGTCGTCCTGTCCCTGTACCTCCCCATCGCCGCCCTGGTGTTCGGAGCGTCCGCGTTCGGCGACCTGATCGAGGATCGCACGCTCGTCTACATCTGGCTCCGGCCCATCCGCCGGATCGTCATCGTCCTGGCTGCGCTCCTGGCCGCGGTGACGGTGGTCGCACCCATCGCGTGGTTCACCGGAATCGGGTCGGCGATCATGATCGACACCTCGTCCGAACTCATCCTGGCGACCACGTGCGCCGTGGTAGTCGGCTCCCTCGCCTACGGCGCTCTCTTCCTCCTCCTGGGCTACGTCAGCAAGCGACCCCTGCTCTGGGGACTGGTGTACCTGATCCTGTGGGAGGGGTTCATCGCCCGGGCCTCGAAGGGCCTCAACGGCACGTCCATCTCGGGATACCTCCACTCGATCGTGGCGGAATTCACCGACGCCTCGATGGGACGAGCCGATTTCTCGCTCGGAACCGCCATCCTCGTCCCGCTGGCGATCGCCGCGGTCGCCCTCGCCGTCTTGACCTGGCGCGTCGCCCGCGGCAACGTCGACTGATGCGACGCTCCGCTCCCCTCCTCGCGGCCTTCGGTCTCATCGTGCTGGCCGGCTGCGCCGGCTCGCTCGAAGAGACCCCGCTGGTCTACTCGACCACCTGGGTCTCCGAGGATGCCGGCTGGGTCCTCGTGGCCGACGCAGGGTGTACGGCCACGTGCGCCGCCGTCATCTATCGGACCACCGACGGCGGTGAGACCTGGGAGACCCTCGAAGGCGCCGAGCCCCGCCTCGACATCGACCGGCGGGACGGTGACGTCGCGATCGAGCCGCACCTGCGATTCGCCAACGACCGGGACGGATGGATGGTCACCCCCGATCTCTGGAGCACCCATGACGGCGGAGCGACCTGGACGCTGGTCGAGCTCGACGGCGTCGTCACCTCTCTGGAAGCCGAGGAGGGGATGGTGCACGCGGTAGTACTGGACTCCGACGGATTCCGGATCTGGACCTCACCGGTCACGACCGACGACTTCGTCCCCTCTGCCGTCGTCGCTCCGCCCGGAGCCGGCCCGGTGCCCTCGACCGATCTGGTCCTCGCCGACGACCGGGGGTGGATGACCGTCAACAACGAGGCGGTGATCAGCGGCCTGACGCTCGAGGAAGGGGCATGGGCCCCGTTCGATCCGCCGTGCCGCGACGGATTCGGACCGGTCGAGATGGCGGCATCCGCGACCGACGTCGTCGCCCTGTGCAACGAAGGGGTGACCGGCCCGGTCGAGGCGCCCGGATTCCACCTCTACGCCTCGGACGACGACGGAGCGACCTTCACCCGAGAGCTTCCGCTGCCAGATCTCGCGCTGGGGACCGGCGTGGTGGTGGAGCGGCCCGAGGAGGGCGTACTGGTCTTGATCACGGAGGAGACCGAGGCCAACCGAACGGGCTCGGCGGTCGCGGCCAGTTCGGACGACGGGTCCGAGTGGACCACACCCCAACCGCTGACCGACGGCGTCACCCGGTACCTCGGGTTCACGACCCCCACCCGGGGCGAGGCGATCGTCGCCGACAAGGTCTTCCTGAGCGACGACCGCGGCCTGACCTGGACCGAACTCCTCCTCCCGCCCATCTGATGCAGAAAACGCACCGGGCCCTTCGTGTGCCGGCGCTTCTGGGCCTGATCGTGCTGGCCGCCTGCGTGCAATCCCCGGACGACCGCCCGCTGGCCTTCTCGACCACCTGGACGTCCGACGACACCGGGTGGGTGCTCGCCGCCCACGCCAACTGCTCCTCCACCTGCCGAGCAGTGCTGCTCGCCACCGCGGACGGCGGCCGGAGCTGGCAGGAGATCGATGGGACCCGTCCTCGACTCGAGCTCGACCGCTGGGAGGTCGAGCTCGAGCCCCACCTCCGGTTCGCCAACGAGCGGGACGGGTGGATGGTCACGCCCGATCTCTGGAGCACCCACGATGGGGGTGCGACCTGGGAGCAAGTGGATCTCCCGGGCCGGGTCCTCGCACTCGAGACGGCCGACGGTGCGGTGCACGCAATCGTGCTCGAGCAGGACACGCTGCGGATGTCGAGCTCTGAGGTCGGGTCCGACGAGTTCACCACATCCCCGCCGGTCCTTCCGTGGGGAGGGGTCGCCACGCCGCGGGTCGACCTCGCACTTGCCGGGGGTCGGGGGTGGTCCTCGGTCAGGGAAGCGACCTCTACCGCTGTTGCCTCCCTTCGAGACGGGGTCTGGACCGAATCGGCTGTCTCCTGCCGGAGCGAGCGAGCGGCGGTCTTCCACATCGCGGCATCGTCGGCCGAAGATGTCGTCGCATTGTGCGACGAACGCTTCTCCGACGACACCGGCTTCCACCTGTACGCCTCGGACGACGGCGGTGCCACCTTCCCCCGAGAGCTTCCGCTGCCGAATGGCAACGCCTACGGGGCGGTGTACGAACTCGTTCGACGCGGCAGTTCCATGCTGATCGTGACGCTGCCCGGCGACAACGTCCCCATGGCGACGACCGTGACCTCGGACGACGGCGCGACCTGGACCGAACCGGTCGACATCGGTGACGTCCCCCTGCAGGACCTCGTCTTCACCTCACCCGACCGCGGCGTCGCCATCGCCTCCCACCACCTTCTCGCAACCGACGATGGCGGCCTCACCTGGACCGAGGTCCTCCTGCCGCCGATCTGACCCTGCGCTAGACACGGGGCGTGCTGCGGGCCTCGCCATACGACCGGGAGATCGCGGCGCTGGCCATCCCCGCGTTCGCGACGCTGGTGGCCGAGCCGCTGTACGTCCTGGCCGACACCGCGGTGGTCGGGCGCCTCGGGACCACCGAGCTGGCCGGGCTGGCGGTGGCCTCCAGCATCCTCCTGCTGATCAATGCGGTGTTCGTCTTCCTGGCCTACGGCACGACCGGGACGGTCGCCCGCCTGGTCGGTGCGGGCCGGCCCCGGGAGGCGTTGGAACACACCGTCGCCTCGGTCTGGGTCGCGACCGGAGCCGGGACGGTGGTGGCCGCCGTGCTCTTCGTCCTGGCGCCCGACGTGCTGAGCCTGCTCGGTGCGGACGGCGCGGTGGCCGACCAGGGATTGATCTACCTGCGGGTCAGCCTGCCCGGTGTGCCGTTCCTGCTGATCAACCTGGCCGCCGTCGGCTACCTGCGCGGCATGCAGGACACCCGGACCCCGCTGGTCATCACCGCACTCTCGGCGCTCGCGAACCTGGTGATCGAGCTGGTCCTGATCTTCGGCCTCGGCTACGGCATCGGCGCGTCGGCGCTCGCCACCGTGATCGCCCAGATGGGGGCCGCCGCCGCCTACCTGCGACCGATCGTCGGCGAGGCGAGAGGACGGTCGGTGACACTCCGGCCCCACCTCGGAGCCGCTCTGGGTCTGGCCCGGGACGGTGCGGCGCTGGTCGTGCGCACCACCGCGCTCAGAGGAGCGCTCGTCCTGGCCACGGCCGCCGCGGCGCGTATGGGGACCTCCGAGGTGGCCGCCCACCAGATCGCCTACGAGATCTGGGCCCTCGCCGCCCTGATGCTCGATGCGGTGGCCATCGCCGGCCAGGCCCTGACCGGCCACCACCTCGGGGCGGGCGTGGTCGAGAAGGCGCGGGGCGCAGCCGGGAGGATGATCCAGATCGACATCGTGGTCGGGGTGATGGTCGGCGCGCTCCTCCTCGCGGGGAGCCAGGTGCTGCCGCGCATCTTCACCACGGACGAGGCCGTCCTCGACCTCGCCTCCTTCCTGCTGATCTGGGTGGCGGTGCAACAACCGCTCAACGGGGTGGTGTTCGCGCTGGACGGCGTTCTGATCGGAGCCGGCGATCTGACCTGGCTGGCCTGGGCCATGGTCGGCTCCGTGCTGGTGTTCGGCGGGGCGGCATGGATCGTGATGCGGAACGATCTCGGCCTCGGCTGGCTCTGGGCCGCCATCACCCTCTTCCTGGCCACACGAGCGGTCGCGTTGGTGGTGCGGTTCCGGTCGGGCGCCTGGCTGGTCACCGGCGCCTGAGGGCGGCTCCTCAGTCCTCAGGCCAGGACAGCCGGTTGAGCTCGGCGAGGGTGGTGATCAGCGCCTGCGTGCCCGACCGGCCGCCGCCGTCGGCCAGTAGGCGCCGGTAGAGCTCGGTGGCCAGCGACAGCCCGGGCAACTGGAGGTCCCGCTCCTCGGCCTCGCGCAGCGCGATGCCGAGGTCCTTCACGAAGTGCTCGACGTAGAAGCCGGGGGCGAAATCGCCGTCGATCATGCGCGGCGCCAGGTTGGCCAGACTCCAGCTGCCGGCCGCACCACTGCCGATCGACGCCAGCACCGTCTCGGGATCGAGACCCGCCGCTTGGGCGTAGAGCAGGGCCTCGCTCACGCCGATCATGGTGGAGGCGATGGCGATCTGGTTGACGGCCTTGGTGTGCTGACCCGATCCCGGCGGCCCCTGGTGCACCACCGTCGCCGCCATCAGGTCGAGCAGCGGTCGCACACGGTCGACGTCCTCCTCGGCTCCCCCGACCATGATCGAGAGGCGAGCCTCACGAGCGCCCACATCGCCGCCGGAAACCGGGGCGTCGACCGCACCGGCGTCCCGCTCAGACGCCGCCTCGGCGATCTCGACGGCCAGGGCCGGCTCGCTCGTGGTGCAGTCCACCAGGATCGATCCGGGAGCTGCGGCATCCAGCACTCCGTCGGTGCCGAACATCACGCTGCGCACATCGTCGGGCAGGCCGAGCATCGTGAACACGACCTCACTGTCCCGGGCCACCTCGGCCGGGGTCGACACCAGCACCGCCCCCTGAGCCGCCAGCGACCCGGCCTTCTCGGGCGTGCGGGTGGCGACGGTGAGCTCATGTCCGGCGGCGAGGAGATGGCCCGCCATCGGAGCGCCCATCACGCCCAATCCGATCCAGCCGACCGCAGTCATCCGTCCTCCTCCACCGTGGCCAGATCGGCCAACGTCTCGCCGCAGCGCTCCTGCAGCTGGTTCGAGGTCGAGGCCAGGAGCGTGTTGAGGTCGCCGGATCCCAGCGCTGCGGCCGGATCGGCGCGCAGCTCCTCGGCGCTGGCCTCGAGTGCCCCGGACAGCGCGGCCAGGTCGTCGGCCACCTCATCACCCTCGGCGGCCTCAGCGGCTCGGGCGAAGTTGGCCTCGGCCGACTCCAACCCGTCGATCGCCGGTGGCACCTGCTCGACCATGAACTCGGTGAACTCCTCCTCGGAGCCCAGCCCCGCCTGCGCCGCGTCGGCCGCGATCGCCCCGAACACGCCGACGACCTCGGTGAGATCCACGATTCCCTCGCCGGCGGGCCGGCAGAACGCCTCGTCATCCGATCCACCGCACGCGGCCACGGCCAGGCCGACGGCGACCGCGACGGCGGTCAGGCGTGGGCGTCGGGTCATCCCTGCTCGCGTTTCCCTCGCAGCAGCCCGCTGACGACCTTGCCGTCGGCCTTGCCCCGGGTGGCCTTCATGACCTGACCGACGAAGAAGCCCTGACCTTGTCCTCGCCCTGCGCAGAACGTGGCCCAGTCGTCGGGGTTCTCGGCGATGGCGGCGTCGACGAGCGCCTCGAGGTCACCGGTGTCCATGGCCTCGAACCCTCGTCGGCCGCGAGGTCGGCCGGCGCCCGGCCCGTCTCGACCATGTCGGCCAGGACCTGCTTGGCCTGGGTGGCGGTGAGGGCGCCGCCGGCCTCCATCGTGACCAGCTCGGCCAGATGGCCGGCGGACGACGCGGCGGCGTCGACGTCGGCCAGGTTGTGCACCGCCCGGGTCAGCACCCGATCGGCCGGCGCCCCCGCCTGCGGCCGCGGCCACCAGGTCGTCCAGACCCCCGCTGCACCAGCAGTGCGGCGTCGCCCGGCGCGGCGCCCAGCTCGTCGACCAGCCGGGCCGCGACGTGCCGCAGGCAGCACGGGCAGCGCGGCCCGGATCGCCTCGATCCAGGCCGGGTCGGGCTCGACCGGCACCAGGTCGGGCTCGGCGAAGTAGCGGTAGTCCTCGGCCTCTTCCTTGGTGCGCCCGGGGGTGGTGCGACCGGCCTCCTCGTCCCAGTGCCGGGTCTCCTGACGCGGCGCCTCACCGGCGACCAGAGATCGACGTGCCGGCGGGCCTCGTGGTCGATGGCCCGCCCCAGCGACCGCAGCGAGTTGACGTTCTTGATCTCGCAGCGGGTGCGCAGCTCGTCGCTCCCGGCGGGCCGGACCGACACGTTGGCGTCGACCCGCATCGAGCCCTCTTCCATCTTGCCGTCGGAGGCGCCGATGGCCACCAGGATGGCCTGGAGCTCCTCGACGTAGGCCCGGGCCTGCTCGGCCGACCGGATGTCGGGCCGGCTCACGATCTCGAGGAGCGGGACGCCGGCCCGGTTGTAGTCGACCAGGGAGTAGTCGGCATCGTGGATCCGGCCGCCGCCGCCGATGTGGGTCGACTTGCCCGGTGTCCTCCTCGAGGTGGGCCCGCTCGATCCCGACGATCGAGCCGTCGGCCAGTTCGAGGTGACCGTCCACGTTGAGCGGCAGGTCGTACTGGCTGATCTGGATAGTCCTTCGGCATGTCGGGATAGAAGTAGTTCTTCCGGGCGAACACGCACGGCTGGACCGTGCAGCCCAGGGCCAGCCCGGTGCGGATCGCCAGCTCGATCGGCTTGCGCGTTGAGCACGGGAAGGGTGCCGGGCAGCCCGAGCACGACCGGGTCGATGCACGTGTTGGGTTCGTCGCCGAACCGGTTGGGGGCCGTGCAGAACATCTTGGTCTCGGTGGCCAGCTCGACGTGGACCTCGAGGCCGATCACCGTCTCCCACTCGTCGGCGGCGCTCATGCGGCGGTCGCTTCCGCCGCCGCCTCGAGGGCGGCGGCCACCCGGTACATCACCGGCTCACCCAACGTCGGGGCGAGGATCTGCACGCCGACAGGGAGACCGTCGTCGCCGGTGCCGAACGGCACCGAGATGGCGGGATGCCCGGTGAGGTTGGACGGGATGGTGCACACGTCGTTGAAGTACATCGCCAGGGGGTCGGCCTTGGCGCCGAACGGGAACGCGGTGCAGGGCGAGGTGGGCGACAGCAGGACGTCGAACTGCTCGTAGGCCGCGTCGAAGTCGCGCCGGATCAGGGTGCGCACCCGCTGGGCCTTGCCGTAGTAGGCGTCGTAGTAGCCGGCCGACAGGGCGTAGGTGCCGAGCATGATCCGGCGCTTCACCTCGTCGCCGAACCCGGCGGTGCGGGTGGCCGTGTTCATCTCGGCGGTGGTGGGCGCGTCGACCCGTAGGCCGTAGCGGACGCCGTCGTAGCGGGCCAGGTTGCTGGACGCCTCGGCCGGAGCGATGAGGTAGTAGGCCGAGAGCCCGTAGATGGCGTCGGGCACCGACACCTCGGCCACGGACGCCCCGGCGGCGGCCAGCGCCTCGGCCGCCTCGCGGGTGCGGGCGAGTACGTCGGCGTCGATGCCGTCGCCGGTGAACTCGCTGATGACGCCCGACGCGCAGCCCGTCGACCCCCAGGTCGAGCTGGTCCCGGAGCGACGGTGCCGGCTGCGGGATCGACGTGGAGTCGCGGCGGGTCGTGACCGGCGATCACCTCGTAGCACGAGGGCGGCATCCGCCACGGTGGGGGCGAACGGGCCGATCTGGTCGAGCGACGACGCGAACGCCACCAGCCCGTAGCGGCTGACGCCACCGTAGGTCGGCTTGACGCCGACCACACCGCACAGCGCGGCAGGCTGGCGGATCGAGCCGCCGGTGTCGGACCCCAGACGCGATGGGGGCCATGCCGGCGGCCACCGCGGCGCGCTGCCGCCCGAGCTGACCACCCGGCACCCGGGCGGGGTCGTGGGGATTCCGGGTGGGACCGAACGCCGAGTTCTCGGTGGAGCAGCCCATGGCGAACTCGTCCAGGTTGGTCTTGCCGACGATGACGGCGCCGGCGGCGTCGAGCCGCTCGACCACCGTGGCGTCGTAGGGCGGTCGCCAGCCTTCGAGGATCCGCGACGAACACGTGGTGGGCACTCCCCGGGTGCACATGTTGTCCTTCAGGGCGATGGGCACACCGGCCAGCGGCCCGATGCGCTCACCGGCGGCCACCGCTCGGTCGATCTCGGCCGCCCGGCGTGCGGGCCGACCCCTCCATGACATGATTGAACGCGTGCAGCTCGCGACCGGCGTCGATGGCAGCGAGCGCATCGTCGAGCACGTCGGTGGCGGACCGGGCTCCCGTCGCGACGGCGGCCGCGATCTCGGTGGCCGTGGCGCTCACGGAGCCTCACCCAGGATGGGGGGCACGCGGAACTGGTCGTCCTCGGCGGCCGGCGCCTGGCTGAGGACGTCGTCGGGTTGCAGCGTCGGACCCACCTCGTCGGCTCGCATCACGTTGACCAGCGGGAACGGGCGAGCGGTCGGGGGCACGTCGTCGATCTCCAGCGCCTCGACGTCACGGGCGTGGTCGAGCACGGCGGCCAGCTGCCCGGTGAATCGGTCGAGCTCGTCCTCGGTCAGGCTGAGCCGGGCCAGATGGGCCACGTGTGCGACGTCGTCGCGGGTGATCTTCGACGGTGGATGCGGCTCGGACATGAGCGGGCCAGGCTACCAACTCGGAATCTCGGCCCCGTGAGCCGGACTCAGTCCGGTTGCGGCGGCCGAGATTCCGTCAGGAGCAGACTCGCTGGGCGAAGGCGATGGTGGCCTCGTTGATCTTCTCGGCGTCGTGGTCGAGGGTGGCGACGTGATAGCTGTCCTCGAGCACCAACCGCTCGACCGGGCCCCCGAGCGAGGAGGCCAGGTGGTCGCTGCTGCTGGGCGCCACCACGTGGTCCTCGACGCTGTTGATGATCAGGGCCGGCATGGTGATGGAACCAAGCTGCGGTTGGAGGTCATCGATGGCCTGACCGAGACCGATCAGCCCCTGCAGCGGCGTCCGCTCGTAGGCGATCTCGTCGACCCCCTCCTTGGCGATGTCGCCGCCGATGGCGGGCATGGTCGTCTCGCCCGCCTCGATCATGCCGCCGATCAGCTCGTTCATCTCGGCGGCCGGTTCGGCCGCACCGTTGATGGGCACGATGCCCGCGATCTCGGGGTGCCGGACCGCCAGCCACAGCGTGAGCGTGCCGCCCATCGACAGGCCGGTGACGACGACCTTGTCGCAGCGCGACGCCAGATCCCGGTAGGTCTCCTCGACGTGGCTCGACCAATCGGCCCACCCCGTGGTGAGCATGTCCTCGACCGCGGTGCCGTGGCCCGGCAGACGGGGCAGCTCGACCGTGAACCCGGCGCCGGCCAGCGACTCGGCCAGCCCGCGGATCGACTGTGGCGAACCGGTGAATCCGTGGACGACCAGTGCACCGCTGGATCCACCCGGAGCGGACCAGGGCTCGGCGCCGGCGAGAACGGGATACTCAGACATAGGGGTCGTCCTTTGCTTGGGTGGCCCACCACTCGTCGGGGGCGGGAGTCCAGTCGGGATCGGGCACGATGCAGTTGACCGGGCACGGCGGCAGGCACTTCTCGCAGCCGGAACACAGCTCGGGAATGATGATCACATCGGGACCGTGGTTGAAGATCGCGCCGAACTGGCGGGGGCAGGCCCGGAGACAGGCATCGCAGTTGATGCAGATCGACATGTCGATCTTCAGCGGCACCGGCTTCCAGTCCTTCCGGGCGCGCTCCTGCAGGCGCTCGGGCCGGCTCTTCGTCATGGCCCGAGCGTAGCTCTTGACCGTCCGGTCAAGGCCGGTAAGGATTGGCCCACCATGCACGCCCACCGCGGGCCATGACCGAAGGAGTCCCCTTGGCCGATCAATACGAGTTCCTGACACCCGAATGGGTCGAAGCCGCCCACAAGATCCGTGAGGAGTTCGAGGGCAAGGTGGCGGCTCCCGCCCACGTGGTCAAGATGAACCAGATCGTCACCGACGTCCCGTTCCAGGACGAGGACATCAAGGCGTACATGGACACCGCCGACGGGCACGCCGACATGGGCCTCGGACACCTGCCCGAGGACGAGGTCGACCTGACGGTGACCGTCGACTACGAGACCGCCAAGGCCATCATGGTCGACGGCAACCCGCAGGCCGGGATGCAGGCCTTCATGGCCGGCAAGATCAAGGTCCTGGGCGACATGACCAAGATGATGGCGCTCCAGCAGGGCACGCCGGATCCGGCGGCCCAGGAGATGGCGCAGAAGATCCAGGAGATGACCACCTGACCGGGCTGGTCGACCGAGACGTAGCGCACCGGGGCACCTCTTCGTGAGGTGCCCCGGCCGCGTCCGTCAGACCGCGGCCTCGACCGGATCGCGGTCGTCGTCCTTCGTGTTCTTCAGGAAGGCGGCACACACCACCGCCAGGAAGCAGACCGCACCACCGACCGAGTACGCCAGCGTGAAGGACTCGCTGAGCGCGTCGGCGTAGCCCGGATCGCCCTCGACGACACCGCTGCCCTCGAGGTTGGAGCGTTGCACCGCCAACAGGACGGTGATGCCGACGACGATGCCGATCTGCGACATCATCTGCTGGGCTGCGCCGGCGATGCCCAGATCACGGTCGTCCACCGCGTTCGCGACCGTCGAGGCCATGACCGGCGCCACCGCTCCCAGCCCCACGCCGGACAGTGCCAGGGCCACCAGCACGATGGCGTCGGCCGAGTCACCCCCGCTGACGGCCGCCAGCGCGAACATCGATGCGGCGATGGTCAGCGTGCCGAAGACCGCCGAGGTGCGCTCCCCGATCTTCACCGCCAGATACCCCGCGATCGGGCCCGTGATGGCGAAAGCCAGCGGCCGCGAGATCGTCAGCAGCCCGATGCGAGCCTCGTTGTACCCGAAGACCTTGTCCAGCATGAACGGCGTGAGGTAGAAGCCGCCCATGTAGGCGAACATCGTGAAGAACTGGCCCATCACGGGGAACACGAAGTTGCGGCGGGAAAAGTACTGCAGAGGCAACAAGGGGTGATCGATGCGGCGTTCCCACACGACGAACCCGCCGATCAGGACCGGCGCCAGGGCGAACCCCAACAGGACGAGCGGCGAGCTCCAACCGACGCTGGGGGCCTGATTCAGTGCCAGCATACCGGCCAACGTGCCGGCAGCCAGCAGCAGGATGCCGGTGACGTCGATGGGCTCGTTGCGGGGTTCGGCGGTTGATTCGGGCAGAACCGCGTAGGCGATGAGGAGCCCCGCCAGGATCAACGGGACCTGGCCGAAGAAGATCCAGCGCCACCCGAACTGCTCGACGATCGGCCCGCCCGCCACGACTCCGAAGACGGGCCCGCCCGCCATGACGAGCGACCACATGCCCATCGCCCGGGAACGCTCGGCCGGAGCGAACAACTGGTTGATCATCGCCATGGAGCTGGGTCCGGTCGCGGCGCCGAGAAGGGCTCCCGCAACGCGGAAGAAGATCAGACTGCCCGCACTCCAGGCCAGCCCGGAGAGGCCGTTGAAGATCATCGCAGCGGTGAGGCCGAAGAGGTAGACGCGCCGATGGCCGTAGCGGTCGGCGAGTTTTCCGGCGGCCGGACCGGTCACCGCGAACCCGAGCAGTGGGCCGGTCAGCACCCAATCGACGGTGGACTCCGCGGTCCCGAAGTCGTCGGCGATGCCTGCGATGGACACCGCCAGGATCGTGATCGTGAACTGGACCGCGAACAGCCCGAACAGGGCCGTCCACAGCACGATCCACGGCTGGTTGGGGCTCTGCTCGACCTTGGCCGCCAGCCGGCGGCGCCACATCAACGCCCACGGCGCAACACCCACCGGCGTGCCACCCGAGGTCCCGATGGCCAGATCCCCCGGATGCGACCCCCGCCCATCCGGTGACGTGTCGCGCTCGTCCGGCGGCGACTGGGGGGTGGAGGGCACGGCGGCCGAGGGTAGGGCCTGGCCCCGAGCGCCCGCACGGTGGTGAGCATTCTCACCCCGAGAAAGGGTCGGAAACCGGACCGCCCGGACGGAATTTCGGCTTGGGGTGGGGTCAGCCGGTGGTGAGATCGACGGTGGAGCCGGGGCGCACCGCTTCACCCGCAGCGGGCACGGTGGCGGTGACCGGGTTGGCCGCCCCGCCGGTGACGTTGCCGCAGACCAGCTCCTGGGCCTCGATCTTCTCGCATGCGGTGGCGACCGGGTCGCCGGTCACGGTCGGCACCTCGACCAGGCGGGGACCCAACGACACGACGAAGGCGACGTTGGAGCCCTTCTCGGCCTGTTCGCCCGCGGCCGGGTTCTGGCTCATGATCTGGCCCTCGGGCACCTCGTCGTCGAACACTTCGTCCTGGCCGCCGGTGAGCCCCAGCTCACCGAGGACGACCAGCGCCTCGTCGAAGGTGTCGCCCACGAAATCGGGCACCGTGCGCGGCTCGGGGCCCGACGAGACGGTGAGCTCGACGAACGAACCCTCCTCGAACTCCTGGTCCGGGATGGTGTCGTCGACCACGTCACCGTCGACGCGCACCTCCATGACCTGTCCGACCGGGATCTCCTCGTCGAACACCTCGACGGTGGTGGCGAGCCGGGCGCCCTCGTCGAGTGCGGGCAGGAGCAGGGCCTCGGCCTCTTCCTGCTGCAGCCCTACGAGGCCGCTGGGCAACACGAACACCGGCGGCCCGCGGGAGAAGGTGACCGACAGGATCTCGCCCTCCTCGAGCGCCTCGCCGGGCAGCGGATCCTGCCGGATCACCTGGCCCTCGACCGTGCCGCTCTCACGTAGCTCGTTCTCCTCCAAGAGCCAGCCGTTGTCGTCGGCGACCTGCTCGACCTCGGTTCGGGTCGAGTCGGAGAAGTCGGGTACCGCGACCGCCGTGGAGCCGCCGATACCCCAGGTCGCGTACGCGGCAGCCGCGCCGGCCAGTCCGAGCAACAGGAGTACCCCTGCAATCCAGGGCCAGCGGCGCCGCCGCTTCGGCTCGTCCCCGGCATCTCCGTCGCCACCCGACGGTGCGTCCGCGGCCGCGTCGGCGGCCACGGTGGCGGTGACGGCCTCGACGTCGGCGGCGGTGACCACGGCCGCGTCGCCGATCTGGGTGGGATCGATGTCGGCGACGGCGTCGGGTGAGATGGGCTCGGTCCCGGCCAGTGGGAACGGCTCGGGCCGCTCGAGCTCCTCGGCCCGCGCCATGAGCGCCACGACCAGCTCACCCGAGTCGGGCCGGTCGTCGGGATCGGGCTGGCCGGCTCGGCGCAACACCAGCTGGAGCGGACCCAGCTCGGGTCCGGGTTCGAGCGGCTGGTCGACGCGAGCCATCAGCGTGGCGATGGTGGTGTCGGCCGCGAACGGGACCGAACCGGTGGCGGCCTCGACCAAGAGCAACGCCAGGCTGTACACGTCGGCCTTGCCGTCGACCGTGTGCCCCTGCGCCTGCTCGGGGGACGCATAGCGGGCCGTGCCCAGCACCGCACCCTGTGGTTCGGTCCAGGCCGCCTCGGCCAGCGCACGGGCGAGCCCGAAATCGGCCACCCGGAGCCGTCCGTCGTCGCCGAACAGGAGGTTGGCCGGCTTGAGGTCGCGGTGGACGAACCCCCGGCCGTGGGCGAACTCCAGGGCCCGTGACGTCTCGAGACCGATCAGGAGCACCTGCGAGAGGCTGAGGGTCTTCTCGCGATCGAGCATGGCGCGCAGACTGCCGCCGCCCAGGTACTCGCTGACGATGTACGGCACATCGTCCTGGCCCCAGTCGTAGACCGCGGTGATGTGCGGGTGACTCAGCTGCGCCGCCGCCTGGGCCTCGGCCCGGAACCGTTTGAGAAACTGCTCGTCGTCGGCCAGGCCCTTGTGCAGCAGCTTCACGGCCACGCGACGACGCAGCGTCACGTCGTCGGCCAGAAACACCTGGGCGGACGCACCGACGCCGATGGGGGCGACCAAGCGGTAGCGATCACCGAGAACGCGGCCAACCTGGTCGTTCACGCGTGCCACGACCATGGCGTGGAACGTACCCGCCCGCCCGAGCACGGCCGCGGATCATCGCACCGGTGAGGGTTTGGGGCGCTGATCGGACAGAATGCGGTCATGGTCGTCTCCGAGAAGGTGCTCCGAAAGGTCCGCCCTGCCCTGTTGATCGTAGGGCTCGTGGTGGGACTTGTGGCGGTGGCCACCGCCACCTCACGTCCCAGCGGCGATGGGGGCCGCAGTCCGCTCCTCCAGTCCGACATCTCACCGATCGAGGCGCTGATCCCGGAGGAGAACGCCGAGATCCTCCGCCAGGACCGGGTGGGGATCGACCTGGTGCCGGGCTGGTTCGCCGAGCTGACCATCAACGGGGTGCCGATCCCCGATGACGAGCTCAACAGCACCGAGAGTCTGGGGCTCTACTTCTTCCAGGCTCGCGAGGGTCGGGCGATCGAGGAGCTGCAGGCCGACCGAAACTGCGCAACGGCGACCATGCGTCCGTTCGCCGATCCCCAGACGAGCCAGCGCGTCACCTGGTGTTTCACCGCCGCCTGAGGCCGCTCTGCCCGCGGTGACCGTGGGACGGGATCAGCGGACCAGCAGCACCGAGCAACCGGCCCGACGGGCCAACTTCGTGGAGATGGACCCGAGCAGTCCTTCGAACCGACCGAGGCCGTGGGTGCCGATGATGAGCACGTCGGCGTCCATCTCAGCAGCTGCGTCGATGATCGTCGACGCCGTGTTCTCGGACTCGAGCGTGACCAGCGTGGGCGTGACGCCCCTGCCCTCGAGGGCTTCGATGAGCTCGGTCGTGGCCTCGGTCGTACGGGCGGCGACGTAGCGCTCGATCGCCGCATCGTCGCCGATCCAGTGCGTCGGCTCGGGGTCGCCGGCCGGAACGTGGCTGTGACCGACGTTGACCTGCCGGGCCACGGCGCCGTCGCCCTCCTCGGCGGCCTCCCGCATGGCCGCGATGAGTTTGCGCGGCACCTCGACGACGGTCAGCACGGTCAGGGACGCATCATCGCCCGCCAGGGCTGCGCCCATCTCGGCCGCCTTGGCGGGATGGACGTTGCCATCGGTGGAGATGACGATCTTCATGAACGGTGCCGAACCATGTCGATGGCCTCTCGCCCGGGTGCGAATGGGTGCGGGCCGCACGCTACCCGCGCCGCCCGCACGGTGCCGGGAGTGTCCACGATCCGCGACGAGACCACCCCCTAGTCTCCGTTCATGAGCGTGCCGGTCGTCAACGCCCCGCCGAGCGATATCGGATGGGCCTGGTTCCCGGGTGAATCCGAATGGCAGCGGGCCACCCTCTCACTCCGCACCACCGCCTCCGGGACCGGCCTCGAGGTCGGGCTCGATCGACCCGGCCACGACCGGCGAGTCGAACTGATCGACGTCGTCAACATCGACGCCCTGGCCGATGCTCCCGACGGCTTCGAGTGGGTCGAGCTGACCATCCAGGACCAACCCGACCTACAGCTCATCTGGCCCCAGCACCTGACCGACACCGTGCTCACCGCGCTGCGCTCCACCCTGATGAACCCGGCGGTCCGCCGCTCCCCACGCCGGGCCGGGTCCACGACCCCATCCTGGATCGGGCCACGGCCAGCAGCGTCGTCGACCTCCGCGAGACATCCGAGAAGCGAGGCCGGCTGGTCGCACTCGCGGGGCTCAGCGCTGCCGTTCTGGTCGCCGGCGGCGCGCTGGCCTGGACCATGCTCGACGACGATCCCGGCCCCGACACGAAGGTGAGTGTCGCCGGGATCACCCAGGAGAACACCACCACCACGGTGACCACCACCGCCGAGCCCGAGGCCGAGCTCGGCGACGCCGTCACCCCCGACCCGAGCGACGAGGGCGGCTGACCCCGGACCGTCCGAGGCGCCTCGTGCCGTGACCGGCCAACGGTGGCGGTATCGGTACTAGTCCGGGTCGATCAGCCCGCGGAACCCCGACGGGTCGTGCGGGCCGAGGATGATCTGCTCCAGGACGCCGATCCCCTCGCGGTCACCCATCCGGGCCCGGACCAGATGCTGGACGTGCTGGTTGAAGAGGTCGGTCTCGTCGACGTCCTCGAGCCGCCATTGCTCGCTCATCATCGCGGACTCCCCCTTCCAGGCTCCGTGACCCCATTCCGGGATGCATGTAGCCGATCCCCTTCATCCGAAACGTGAAGATGCGCTCCAGGGTGATCTCGTACTGCTCGGCTCCGTCGAGTGAGCTCATCAGCAGCGTGGCGGCTCGCATCATCCGACTGCCTCGGCGAACTCGAACCGATGCTCGAGGTTCCTCAGGTGCCGGATGTCGGGGTCCTCCATCCCGGGAGTGACGCCGGGGTGTCGTACACGGGCATGAACGCGCCCACCTGGTAGAGCGGGCGACCGAACCGGTCCTCGAAGAGCTGGAAGTGCGACGCCATGTCCTCCCAGTGGAGCGGGGCCCAGAGGAAGAAGACCCCGCCGCCCAGATCCTCGGGCGGTGCGCCACGCGGATCACCCCCACCCACCGGGCGGATCCCCCACGATCGATCCTTGGTGCCCAGGGTCTCCTGTCGGTCCAGCTCGACGGTCCGCCCGTCGAACCGGATCCACCCGCTCCAGTGGCCGAGCTGGGCGAACCGGGTGGTGTCCATCACGCGCTGCCCGGCGTGCTGCGAGGGTGTGGCGCGGTTCCTCGATGTTGGCCGTCCGGCCCTCGAACAGGAGATCGCAGGCGATGTCGGTCTCGTTGTCCTCGAGCACCACCCGACATGACCGCATGGGCTCGACGATCTCGATCCGGAACGGGCCGACCCGCGAGGTCGGTCGGCTCGGGTCCCTTGCGGTTCGACGCGTGGAAGGCGTGCTGGACGCCGTCGTGGACCACGCTGATGGCAGCATCAGCGATCCCCAGGTGCGGGTAGTGGCCCGACCCGACACCCAGGTAGAGGTCGCCGACCTTGGTGTAGCCGTTGAACCAGTACCGCTCGTAGAAGTTGCGATCACTGGTGGCGGGTGTGGCCACCGGGTCGGGGGTCTGGTGGATCGGGAAGTCGTCGAACAGGCTCAGCATCGCCCCTCCCTCGTCGGCGGCTCCACCCTACGGGCCTCCTGACGATCCGATGTGTGGGGCAGGCTCGTTCGGCGTAGGTCGTGGCCAGCGCCTCGATCCACGACGGGTCGTTCAGTGGGTCGTCGCCGGTCGCGCCGGCGACACCGCGAGCCGCAGATCATCGGCGAACGTACCGACGACACGATCGATCGTCAGGTCGTCCAGTGCCCGTCGACGATCCGCTGCTCCTCCTCGTCGCGGAACACCTCGGCCTTCCACGACACGGTGACCCGCACGTCGGCGTCGTCGAAATCGGCCCGACGTGCTCCCCGGTCGATCACGTCCCAGCCGGTCCCGTCGGAGCGGCGCCGGAGCTCGGCGTCGATCGAGAGGTCGGTCAGTTCGGTCCGGCCGGGCTCCGCCAGCGGGCCGACGCCGTGATCGACGCGTTCGTTGTCGGCGACCACGGCGACGTTCCCGAACGGTGGATCGATGACCACACCCGCACCCTCCGGTCCGTCGGGCCAGTAGTGGAACGCTCCGCCGGGACCATCGAAGAACCACGACACCGCAGTAGCCAGCCGGATGCGCCACGCTCGAACAGACCGGAGCCTTCATCTGGTGGAGCAGCCAGACCGGGTACCGGTCGCGGGCGATCCCCCGGAACGCAGGCACGTCGACATGGGCGATGAACGGATACGTGCACGGGGTCATCAGGTTCACGTACACCGTCGTGGGCCGCACGATCCGGTCCTCGGGGAAGACCCGATGCGCGGCGTCGACGAAGGTCGGGTTGTGCAGGATGAGCTCGGCGCCCGCGAGCCGGGCCTGGCCGGCGAGTGCCACGTCCTGGCGGAACCACGGCGGGACGAACGATCCGCCGCCGGAACCTCCACCGGAAGCGGCCCGTTCCTCGGCCGAGCGCGTATCGGGCCAGCGGCCAGTACGGTCCCGCTGCCGATCGGCGTGGGCGGGTTTGGACGCGGACGGCGGCGAAAATTGGCGAAGGGGGCACGAGTCGGTCCTCTCGTCGGGGATGATGTCGGGCAGCGGCGGGACCTCGGTGGCGGGATTCCGAGGGAGCCGGGTCGAGGTGGCCAGACCGACGAACCCGGCGACCAAGGGGGCCAGCAGAGCCAGGCGCAACGCCTGGGGTCGGGCCTCGGTGTTGATGCGAATGATCTCGGCCTGGAGCTCGGGGTCGGCCTCGGCATCGTCCAAGAGGGTCTCGAGCTCGGTGTTGGAGATGATCCTGGCGTCCCGCTCGAGCGCGTCGGCCACGGCGTCCTGCGCGGGACCGTCCAGAACGGTCGACTCGGCGGTCAGGTCGGCAAAGCTGGCCGTCAGTCCGAACAGCATCATGGTGCCCGCCAGCGCGGTACCCAGCGAGATTCCGAACTGGCCGGCCGTGGTGTTGACGCCACCGGCCTCGGATGCCTGCTCGACCGGAACCGACGACAGGATCAGGTTGTTCAGCTGGGACATCTGGAACCCCAGACCGATCCCCATCAGCAGCAGGCCCGGCACCAGGCTCAGCGCCCCCGTGCCGGGGCCCAGGATCAAGGTGAGCCACGCGATGCCGGCGATCATGGTCACCATGCCGAACTGCAGCAATGGGCGGGAACTGAACCGGGCGCGGCAGGCGAGGGACGCTGTTGGACGTCACGAACATCGACAGCGACAGCGGCATGACCACCAGGCCCGACTGCAGGGCCGAGTACTCCAGCACCATCTGCACGTAGATCGGGGTGATCAGCATCGAGCCGCCCACGACGAACTGCTGCACCAACGACTGGGTGACGCCGCTGCGGAACGTGGTGTTGCGAGCCAGAGCTGACCGCACGAGCGGGGCCCGACCGAAGCGCTCCCGTCGGGCGATCCACCACCCCAGTACGACCAGGAGCAGCAAGCCTCCGCCCACCAGTGGCCACGCCACGGTCTGGCCCGGCCGCGAACCCGACAGGATGCCCACGATCACGCCACCCAGCCCCAGGACGGAAGGAGCGCGCCGACGACATCGAAGTCCCGCCATGGCTGCGGTGTGGTGCGCACCGGGATGTGCCGGACCTGCAGCAGGACCCCCAGGACGATCAGAACCTCGACCGCGAACGCCAGCCGCCACGTGAGCAGGGTGGTGAAGAACCCGCCCACCAGCGGGCCGACGGCGGCCCCGGCCCCGACGACCGAGCCGATCAAGGCGTACAGCTTCATCCGGTCGCCGCCCTCGAAGTGCGTGCGCACCAGGGCCTGGACGGTAGGGAACAACACCGCGGCACCCAGCCCCTCGATGACCGACCAGAAGAGGATCAGCATCGTCAGGTTCTGGCTGAGCGCCGTGCCGGCGGACCCCACGCCGTAGAGCCCCAGACCCAGCGAGAACGCCCGCCGGCGACCCAGGATGTCGCCCAGCTTGGCGCCGGTCAGGAGAAACGACGCCATCACCAGCGCATACAACGCGATCGCGCTCTGGACACCGGCGATCTCGGTGTCGAGATCGTCCACCAGCGCGCCGATCGACACGTTCATGATCGTCGAGTCGATGACGACGACGAAGACGGCCAGCGGGAGCAGAATGCGGAGCCGGCGTCGGGTCTCGGCGGCCGAATCCATCCGCCATGACTAGCACCGGGCCTCGACCCTCTGGCCGTCAGGCCCCATGCGCACAACCGGTCGGGGGCTGCAGTTGACCGCTCGACCGATCCGAACCCACCGCGTATCGGCGAACGCCTCGTCTGCCGACGGGGCGCCCTTCACCGGCCCGCCTCGCCGATCACCAGGCGATCATCGACCTGACGTCTCCTACGCCCACGCCGTCGACGACCAGGACTGGGAGCGCTGGGAGCACCTCTTCCGGCCTGACGCCCTGATCGACTACCGATCGTCCGGCGGCATCACGGGCACGCCGGCCGAGATCGCGGCCTGGATGCCCGACGCCATGAGCGCTTTCGTCTGGTCGATGCACTCGATCTCCACGCCGGAGATCCGCTTCGTCGACGACGATCGCGCCACCGGTCGAGTCCATCTCCACAACCGCAACGGCGTCGAGTGGGACGGGCGAGGCCGAGATCCTGGACGTGATGGCCTTCTACCACGACACCTACGTTCGCGGGTGGCCGCTGGCGGTTCGCCAGCCGGGTCGAGAAGACCCTGGCCTTCTCTGGCGGCAGGTTCGCCGACCTGGTCCGTGACGCCGCGGCCGCGTGATGCAGCACGACGACGGGGCTGACCTCGTGGCGAGTCCGTTGCGCCGCCCGACCGGATCTTCGAGATCGAAGGGACGGACCCTGCGCTACCCGACCAGCTTCCGCGACGGTTGCTCGCTGGTGACGATGTACCTCGTCCCGCCGGTCCGCCAACGAGCAGATCGCCGCGAGCGGCTTCACCGCCGCCCAGGTCGCCCCCGGCCGCACGGTCGCCACGGTGGTCGGCGTCCACTACACCGACACCGACTGCGGGGACTACGACGAGATCGCATGGGGGGTGATGGTGAAGCCTATCGACGGTGCGGCGGCGCCTCGCTACGCGCCGACCGTGACCGACCTCCTCCGCGGGAGGGTGGCCAGCTACACCTGGCGCCTTGCGGTCTCGACGACGCTGTCACGCGACGCCGGGCTCCGGATGTGGGGCTACCCGAAGACCGTCGAGGATCTCCGATTCCGGCGTGCCGACCGGGCAGGCAAGTCGATGTCGTGGAGCGACGCCACACCGAAGTCGTGCGGCTGTCGTTCCCGACACCGGGACCCGCACGCCGAAACGATCTCGCCCCCGGTGTTCTCGGTGCTCGACGGGAGCAGGTCGTCGGCAACCTCACGCAGTAATACACCGACGTCGGCTACCACCGCACCGGTGCGTCGATCCGGCTCGGCGACCCATCCCGTCGCCGACGAGTTGCGGCGGCTCGGACTGCCGAAACGTCCGTTTCTGGCGTACCTGGAGCGGCCATCTATCGTTCCGCATGAGCGCACCACGTCCGCTGCGCTAGGCATCGCGAAAGGCTTGCCATTGGACTTCGACTTCCCCGCCGAGGACGATCCTCGTCGGCCTCGAGATCCGCACCTGGCTCGAAGCCAACCCCTCACCGACGCCGGAGGAACTGGCCGAGTCGGGCTACGTGGTGCCGCACTGGCCCGGCCCTACGGGCTCTCGAGGCCGAACCGATGCACCAGCTGATCATCGACGACGAGCTGCGCCGGGCCGGGGTCGCCCGCCCGCCAACCCGATCGGCCTGGGCTGGGCCGGCCCCACGATCCTGCTGGCCGGCACCGAGGAGCAGAAGGCGATCTACCTGCCCGGCATGCTCACGGGCGAGGACTCTGGTGCCAGCTGTTCAGCGAGCCCGACGCCGGTTCGGACCTGGCCGCCCTCGCCACCCGGGCCGTGCGGGACGGCGACGAGTACGTCGTGAACGGCTCGAAGATCTGGACCAGCGGCGGTCACTACGCGAAGTACGGCATCCTCATCGCCCGCACCGACCCCGACGTGCCCAAGCACAAGGGGATCTCGTACTTCATCTGCCCGATGGACCTGCCCGGGATCACGCATGACGCCGATCGTCGACATGACGACGGCGCACTCGTTCAACCAGGTCTTCTTCGACGATGTGCCGCATCCCCGCCGACCTGCTGGATCGGCGAGGAGGGCGACGGGTGGCGCCTGGCCAAGGTCACCCTCTCCAACGAGCGGGTGTCGCTCTCGTCGGCCGGCTCGCTGTGGGGAGAGGGACCGTCGGCGGCGATGCTGATCGATCTGGTGCGCGACGCCGGTGGGTGTCGACGATCCCCGCATGCGCCAGCGGATGGCCGCGCTGCACTGCGAGGCCGAGGTGCTGCGACTGAACCGGCTCCGCACCCTCAGCGCCCGGCTGGCCGGCAAGACGCCCGGGTCCCGAGGCATCGATCCAGAAGGCGATGGCCGACGAGCACGGCCAACACGTGATGGAGCTGGCCAAGGACCTGGCCGGGACCGCCGGCATGATCGACGGGTCGGGCCCGCGGCGGCGACCTGCCCGGGTCCGGCCGGCGCGGGGCCACCGAGGTGAACTTCGAGCGCGACCTGTTCGCCGACGTCGAGCCCGATCTGGCACTACGGATTCCTGTTCTCGCCGGCGCTGACGCTGGGCGGCGGCACGTTCGCCGTGCAGCGCAACATCGTGGCCGAGATGGTGCTGGGCCTGCCGCGGGAGGTCAACGTCGAGCAGGGCCTGACCTGGGCCGAGTCCCGCCGCACCTCGGCCTGACGCACGCAGCAGGATCTGGGGTCGATCCTGGCCCATCGGTGTGGCTGTCGACCCCCGATATCCGGCTGGTCAGAGCTGGAGGAGGGTCTCCGACCTGGTTGATCGCCTGCGGTGTACTCGTCCTCGACCTGGACGGTGTGCCAGCCCAGCTCGCGGGCGGCCACGATGTTGCCCTCGGCATCGTCGAGGAACAGGATCGACGCCGGATCGTCCACGCCCAGTCGCTCCTGGGTCAGGTGGTAGATCGCGGGGTCCGGCTTGCGCATCCCCTCGCGGCTGGAGTCGACCACCTCGGCGAACAGCTCATCGACCGGCAGCAGCGAGCGCCAACCGTCGTTGAACTCGGCCAGGTTGTTGGTGAGCAGGACCGACCGTGCGCCCGGACGTGCCGACTCGGCGGGCCAGCTCGACCATGTCGGGCCGGGCGTTGGCGTCGCTGGTGAATGCTGCGAACAGCTCGATCAGATCCAGTTCGACACCCATGCGTCGCGCTGCTCGACGCCATGATCTCGCTCCGCGCGTCCATGAAGGTGATCTCACCGCGCTCGAGCCGGTGCCAGGGATGATCGGTGTCGCGGGAGTAGTCCCCGAACACCTCGTACAGCCCGGCGTCGACGTCCACCCCACGTTCGGCCACCGCGTGCGACAGCGTGAGGAACGGCGAGCCGGTGAAGACGCCGCCGAAGTCGAACACGACGGTGCCGTAGGGACTGGTCATTGGGGGACCTCTCCGGTCTCGAGCAGGCGGAGGAACTGTGCCTCGTCCAGGATGGGAACGCCCAACTCCTCGGCCTTGGTCAGTTTCGATGCGCCCGGGTCCGCTCCCGACGACCAGCGCCGTGGTCTTCTTCGAAACGCTGCCCGGCGACTTCCCGCCTCGGGCCTTGATGGCATCGGCCGCTCCATCGCGGCTGAACCCCGTCAACGTGCCGCTGACCACCACCGACGCACCTTCGAGCGTGCGGTCCACCTCGACCGGTGCGGGTCCCTCCATCGTGACGCCGGCCGCCCGCAGCTTCTCGATCGAGCACCCGGTTGGCCTCGTCGTCGAACCAGGCCCGGACCGACGCCGCGATGGTGGGGCCGACGCCGTCGATGGCGGCCAGCTCGTCCTCGGTGGCGGCCGCGATCCGGTCCATGTGACCGAAGTGTGCCGGCGAGCAGTTCGGCCCCGGCTGTTCCGAGATGGCGGATGTTCAGCCCTCGCAGCAGGTTGGCCAGCGTGCGGCTCTTCGACTGCTCGATGGCGGCCAGCAGGTTCGCCACCGACGTCTCGCCGAACTTCTCGATCTCGAGCAGCCGCTGGGGTCGAGCGTGTAGATGTCGGCCACGTCCGTCGACCAGACCGAGCTCAGCGAACAGACGCGACTCGTTGTTCGCCCAACCCCTCGATGTCCATGGCCGAACGCGAGGCGAAGTGTTCGATGGCGCCGGCCGACGATCGCCGGGCACGCGGGATTCACGCATCGATGCTGGACCTCACCCTCGGGTCGAACCAGCGGTTCGCCGCACACCGGGCACGCGGCCGGGAACTCCCACGGGGCAAGCCCGTCGGGCCGCTCGGCCAGCACGGGGCCGAGCACCTCGGGGATGACGTCACCCGCCTTGCGAACGATGACGGTGTCGCCGGGCCGGACGTCCTTCAGTCGCACCTGATCCTGGTTGTGCAGCGTGGCCATCTCGACCGTGCTCCCGCCGACGAAGACCGGCTCCAGCACGGCGAAGGGCGTCGCCCGCCCGGTACGCCCCACCGAGACCTGGATGTCGCTTGCAGCAGCGTGGTCTTCTCCTCGGGCGGGAACTTGTAGGCGATCGCCCAGCGGGGCGCCTTGGCCGTCGCCCCCAGATGGTGCTGACGGACCAGCTCGTCGACCTTCACCACCACGCCGTCGATCTCGTAGTCGAGGTCATGGCGTTGCTCCTGCCACCGCCCGCAGTAGGCGACCACCTCGTCGACCGACCGGCAGACCGTGGCGTAGGGGTTGACCGGGAACCCCAGCCCGCGACAACAGCTCGAGCGCGCCGGAATGCCGATCCGGCATGGCGAACACCGTCGACCTCGGCCAACTGGTAGCACCACATGGTCAGCCCCCGCGACTGCCGTCACGGTCGCATCCTTCTGCCGGAGGCTGCCCGCCGCGGTGTTGCGCGGGTTCACGTACGTCTTCTCGCCCGCCGGAGCTGATGCTCGTTGAGCGCCTGAAGACCGGGACCGGCATGTAGACCTCGCCCCTGACCTCGAGAACCCTCGGCGAACCCGAGCCGAGCTTCCTCGGGGATGTCGCCGACGACGGCGACGTTGGCGGTCACGTCCTCCCCGACCCGCCCGTCGCCCCGGGTGGCGCCCCGCACCAGCACGCCGTCCTCGTAGCGGAGCGAGACGGCCAGCCCGTCGAACTTCAGCTCGCAGGCCAGGTCGATCGCCTCGGCGCTCGTTGCGCGTCGCCCAGGCTCGCAGTTGTTCCTCGTCGAACGCGTTGTCCAGCGACATCATCGGCACCGCGTGCTCGACGGGGGCGAACGGGATCGCCGGCGACCCGCCGATCTGCTCGTCGGCGAGTCGGCGCTCCTCAGATGCGGGTACCGCTCCTCGAGCGCCGGAGCTGGCGCAGCGCCTCGTCGTAGGTGGCGTCGGGCACGAGCGGCTCGTCCCGGTCGTAGTACGCCGCCCCCCACGCCCGGCAGCGACGAGCGCGAAGCTCCTCCACCCGCTTGGGCGGCGTCAGGCTCGGTCATGACCGGGCAGTCTAGGGAGCGGCCCCGCGTGGTTCGGGGCCCAACCCAAACCACCGGGCCTCGGCCTCAGGCTCCCACCTGCAGCCGAAGCCTCTCACACGGCTCTTCGGCCGAGGCCTCAGTCCGCGATGTGGTTCGGGGCCCAACCCAAACCACCGGGCCTCGGCCTCAGGCTCCCACCTGCAGCCGAAGCCTCTCACACGGCTCTTCGGCCGAGGCCTCATCGCGATGTGGTTCGGGGCCCAACCCAAACCACCGGGCGCTCGGCCTCAGGCTCCCACCTGCAGCCGGAGCCCTACGGCCTGCGATCGGAGGCGGTCGGCGACGGCGTTGACCAGCTGGAAGACCCGCGCCGCCTGGGACGCCTGGTAGCCGGCCAACCCGCAGGCGGGCGTGACGAGCGCCTGGGTCCGTAGCAACACGGGGTCGCAGCCACCTCGGCCAGGCGGCCCCAGACCGCCGACAGGCTCTGCCAGTAGCGATCGATCGTCGTCCCCAACGGCTGGTCGGTGGGCACCGCACCCCATGCCACCCAGCCGCCCCTCCTGGAGGAATCGGCTGAGCTCGGCGCCAGCGAATCCCAGGCCACAGTCCAGCGGCGTGGACAGCACGTCGGAGCCGGCGGCGATGACCGCCGCCCAGTCGGTGCTGCCACAGCAGTGGATCCCGGTCAGCGTGCCGGGTCGAACATGTCGAGGACGGACCTGACCAGCGCCACCGTGTCGTTCGGGCACCAGCGGGAACCCGGGATGGGTCATCGAGGTGAGCCCCGGCTCGTCCACGAACACCACCGGGCGTCACATCAGGAATCTGGTTCCGGAAGCCGCGAAGTCAAAGCCTCGGCCGCGCGCCCGCGGACGACCGCTCCGGCCAACGGGAACGCCTTCGTCGATCGGCACGCCCTTCGCCGGCGAGGGCCAGGCCGAACGTCACCGGTCCGGTGATCTGGAACTTCAGTCGGCTGGGGGCCCCCTCGGCGTCGGTCGCGTCGAGCGAGCGCAGCGTCGACGAACGCCCTCAGTCCCTGGTACTCCGGCCCGTCCAGCGAGCGGCCGACACTCGGCATCGGTGGCGAGGAGTCGGGCGGCTCGACTTGAGCGCCCGTCCTCGCCGATCTCGACACCGTCCAGCCCGGCGGCAGCCTGACCGATGATCGACTCGCTCCGGTGACGGGCCCCGGCAACGAGGGCGCAGCCGGCAGCGCCGGCATGTGATCGAAGACGAAGTCGCAGGCCTCCGCGTGGTCGGTGAAGCCGAGGCTGCCGATCCCGGTGGCCGCTCCGACGGGCAGCGTCGGCCGAGTTCACGGACGACAACCGCTCCACCGAATCCCGCCCACCAGCTGATCATCGCCATCGTTTCCTCGTCCATCCGGGCCACTCGAGTCGACCCGCCCGCCCCACCGGAATAGCCACTCGGCCGAGTCGGTCGGCAAATCTTCGGGCGATGGACGTGTGGTTGCTCTGGTCGATGCGGGTGGGTTGGGTCCTGCTGCCACTGGTCGGCGGCCCCTCGTTCGCCGCGGCAGTCGGCGACGGAGCGGTCGGGACCACCGCCAGCGTGCTCGCCTGGATCGCGTTCGGGCTGGCCTGGTCGCGATGGCGGTGCCTCGCACCCTGCCGCTCACGTCGTCCGCGTCGTCGTGCCGATGTCGGTCCCCCTTGCCGTCGTCGCCGTGGCCGCACCGATGCCCGAGGCCGGTGCCATCGTCATGCTCGGTCGTCGCCATCCTGGTGTCGGTCGTTTCGATGCTGGCGACGTCGGCAATCTCTTCGCCGACGGCTCGTCGTACGGACCCGAGCGCCGCATGCTGCTGCGTCCGCCGGCGCGCGGTGGCGGTCAGCGCCGTACCGGTCGCCTGGCTGCTCCTGGTGGCCGGCGTGACCGCCGGACCTCTGCTGCTCGCCGACCGACGGTGGATCCTGGGCGTCGCCGTCATGGCGCATGGGACTTCCCGCTGGCGTTCTTCCTCTTCGTCGCGCTGCATCGGCTGAGCAACGCTGGTTGGTGTTCGTGCCCGCCGGGTCTGGTCATCGTCGACCACGCGACCCTGGTCGATCCCGTCCTCGTCCGCTCCGAGCTCGTTCGCGTCCATGGGGCCGGCACTGGCCGGGGCCGTCGACGACCTGACCGACCTGACCGCTGACGCTGCGGGCCTCGTGCTGAGCATCAGACCGACCAGCCGCTGGTGATCGCTCGGCGTCACCCCCGGCGAGGAGCCGACGGTCACCGAGTCGACGACAGGGGTGCTGGTCAGTCCGAGCCGACCGGGCGCGGTCCTGGCCGAAGCCAAGGCCCGCGGCCTCCCCGTCGGCGAGCCCCACCCCACCTGAGCCCACGGACTTGCGTGGTTCGGGGGAACCACGCAAGTTCACGAGTTCGAAGTTGCGGTGCCGCCTCCGCACCACCCGGTCCTCGTCGTAGAAGACCACGCTCTGCCCGGGCGCAACCCGCTGGTGCGGCTGATCCCACACCACCACGATCCGGTCGTCGTCGACCTTCGAGAGTCGATGCCGCCACCGGCGTCGCCGTGCGCGCTGGTCTGGACGGTGACCCCACCCTCGAGCGGCCCGTGGGGCCACCCGAGGTCGGTGACGGTGATGCGATCGACCCGCAGATCGCCTTTCGTGCCGATGACCACGCGCTCGCTCGGGTACGTCGACCTCGACCGCGAATCGTGGATCGTGGGTGCCCGACACCCCCAGGCCGCGCCGCTGACCGACGGTGACCATCTCGACTGCGTCGACCGTCCCCACATGGCGACCCGATCGGTCGACCACGGTTCCCGGGGTGCAGTGCCATGCGCTCGGCGAGGAACTGCTGCCGTCCCCTCGGCGCGGGTGATGAAGCACACGTCCTGACTGTCGGGCTTCCCCGCGGTCCGCAGGCCCGCTTCCTCGGCCACGACCCGTACCCGGTCCTTGGTCATCGACCCGATGGGGAGGAGGATGCCCTCCAGCTGACGCCCGCTCAGCATGTGGAGAACGTAGGACTGGTCCTTGGCCCCGTCGGCGCCACGACCGATCCAGGCCCGACCCTGCGCGTCGCGCCGATCGTCGCATGGTGACCGGTGGCCACGGCGTCGAATCCCAGCTGGGCGGCCCGGGAGGTGAGCCGGTCGAACTTCAGATGGCGGTTGCACTCGACGCACGGATTGGGGGTGAGCCCATCGCGATGGGCCTGCACGTACGGATCGACGACGTGCTCGTCGAAGTCCAGCCCGAAGTTGAAGACGTGGTGCTCGATGCCCAGGTGGTCGGCGACCCGGCGGGCGTCGTCGACGTCGGACACCGAGCAACATCCGCTGTCGCTCTCTCCGCCCCAGAGCTTGAGCGTGACCCCGGTGACGTCGTGTCCGGCGGCGGCCAGCACCACGGCCGCAACCGACGAGTCGACCCCTCCCGGACATGGCGACCAACACCTTCACGACCGCACCTGTCGACGCGGCGCCACCGGGTCGGTGGCGCGGAGTTGCTCGACCGCGGCCGGAATCAGGACGAGCGCCCGCTCGACATCGGCTTCGGTGCTGGAGTGGCCCAGCGACAGCCGCAGCGCACCGAACGTCAGCGCAGGATCGACCCCCATGGCCGCCAGGACGTGCGACGACTGTTGTGCGCCGCTGGCGCACGAGGATGCCGCCGACGCGTAGACCTCGTCGGCCTCCAGCAGGAACAGCAGCGCCTCGCTCTCGACACCCGGGATGCAGACGTGCGCGATCCCGGGCAGGCGCGATGACCCCGCCGCCGCACCGGTGTCCACCAGGTCCGGGATCGCCGATTGCAGCCCGGACAGCAGCCGCCGCGCCAGCCCGCCGATGCGGGCCGCGTCGGCCTCGCGGTCGGCGGCGGCCAGCTCGATGGCCCGTCCTGCGCCGACGATGCCCGCCGTGTTGTGGGTGCCACTGCGCACCCCCCGCTCCTGGCCGCCGCCGACCTGCCGGGCGGCCAAGCCTCCTCGTGTCCGCACGATGAGCGCCCCCACGCCTTGGGGGCCACCGAACTTGTGAGCGCTGACGCTGACCAGGTCCACCCGATCCGTCACGTCGCGCAGGTCGAGCCAGGCCGCCGCCTGCACCGCGTCGGTGTGGACCAGGGCCTGCGGAGCCGACCGTCGCACCAGTTCGACGATGCGGGCCACGGGCTGGACGGTGCCGACCTCGTTGTTGGCCGTCATCACGGAGACGACACTGACGTCGCCGTCCAGCGTCTCCTCCAGGCGGTCCAGGTCCACGCTGCCGCCGGCATCCACCTCGACGCACCGCCCGCCGGTGGCCTCGACCACCTGGAGCACTGCAGGGTGCTCCACCGCGGAGCAGACCGCCACGCCCCCGGCGCCGTCGAGCACCCCCTGCACCGCCAGGTTGTCGGACTCGGTCCCGCCGGAGGTGAAGACGACGTCGCCCGGCCGGCATCCCAACGCCGCTGCGAACTGGTCGCGGGCGTCGTCGATGGCGCGGCGAGCGCGGCCGAGCGAGCCGGTGCGCCCCCGACGGGTTGGCGAACCCGCCGGTCAGCCACGGGAGCATCGCCTCGACCACCTCGGCTCGCACCGGGGTGGTGGCCGCGTGATCGAGATAGGTCGCCACCGGTTCAGGCTACGGGCGCCGAGGGAGTCAGGAACATCGACCGGGGCGGCCCGATGTCGTGGTGCTGCTGGTACGCGGCCATGAGGCAGAGCAAGTACGCCTCGGGGGTCACCATCTGGTGGACGGTGTGTCCGAGGCTCCGCTGGTAGTGGGTCGCCATGCGATGGCAGATCGACAGCCGGGCGGTGGGTGTCAGCTCGAACACCCGCAGGAGCACCCGCCGGATCTCGTGGTAGTCCTGCGCCGTCAGTCCCGAAGGGTCGAGCGAGGCGACCACCTGCTCGTAGCCGAAGGGGACGACGAAGTCGATGGGTCGGACGTGTGCACCCGCGTTGCGCTCCCGCACGACCTGGGTCCCCGCCGCCAGGTCGCCCAACCGCTGCGCCCGAGGGGTGATCAACATGGTGATGGCGGCGATCGAACCGAAACACGCCCAGATCTCGACCAGGGCCAGGAACGCCCGGATGGACGCGTGCCGGAACCGGACCGGCGCCCCCTCGATGGTGACGACCCGGAGACCGGTGGCCATCTTCCCCAAGGTCTGGCCCCGCAGCATGGTCTCGCTGACCACCGGGTAGACGACGATGACGGCGAACAGCGCCACGATCAGGTAGGCGACGACGAGCCACTCCGGGCCGATGAGCGAGAGCGGGTACGCGAGCAGGGCCAGGATGGCGTAGAGCATGCCCTGCACGGTCACGTCCAGGACGAAGCTGCACACGCGCGAGCCGACCGTCGCAGGTTCCAGGTCGAGGACGACGGCCTCGGGGGTGACGATCCCGGTGAAGCCGTCGGAACGCGGGTAGCTCTTCGGGTCGGTCACGCGTCACTACGCTAGTGGGGCGTGGACATCGACCGATTCATCGCCGAGCACCAGAACGAGTGGGCCCGGCTGGACCAGCTCAGCGGGTTGACCGAGCGTCGACGGGTCAAACTCGGCTCGGCCGAGACCGCCGAATTGGTGGCGCTCTACGAACGGGTCTCCACCCACCTGGCCGACGCCTCCCACCGGTTCCCCGACCCCAGCCTCCACCGCCGCCTCACCACCTCGGTCGCCGCCGCGCACAGCAAGATCTACGGCCGGCGCCGCTTCTCGGTACAGCCGGTCCTCACGTTCTTCTCCTCCACCTTTCCCGGAGCCGTGTGGGCCAGCCGCCGATTCGTCCTGATCGCAACGGCGCTGCTCTTCGTCCCGGCCATCGCCATGGGGGCATGGCTGGCCAACTCCGAGACCGCCCTCGACGCCGAGATTCCACCCGAAGCGCGCGAGATCGCCGTCGAGGAGGAGTTCGAGCAGTACTACTCCTCGGCTCCGGCCGGACAGTTCGCCACGATGGTGTTCGTCAACAACGTCCGCGTCGCCATTCTGGCCTTCGGCGCCGGCATGCTCTTCTGCGTCGGTACCGCATGGGTGCTGATCGAGAACGGCCTCATGCTGGGCCGGTGGGCGGGGGTCTTCCTCTACGCCGGGCAGGCGGATCGTTTCTTCGGCCTGATCATCCCCCACGGGCTGCTCGAGCTGACCGCCGTCGTCATCGCGGGCGGGGCCGGGCTCCGGCTGGGTGGTCGATCATCTCGCCCGGCGATCGTTCCCGAGGGGCGGCCATCGCCGACGAAGGTCGCCGGTCGGTCACGATCGTTCTGGGACTGGTCCTCGTGTTCGGCGTGGCAGCGGTGATCGAGGCGTTCGTCACCCCCAGCCCACTCGACACGAGCGCCCGCGTCGCGGTCGGTGTGGTGGCGTGGCTCGCCTTCCTGGCCTACGTCGTGGCGAAGGGTCCGGCGGCCGTCGCCCGCGGCGACGTCGGTCGGCTCGGTGTTCCCCGCGCCCGCTGGGACGATGAACCGCTCCCGCCTGAAGACTTCCCCGATCCGGCGATCGCAACGGCCGACCCGACCGCTCGACCGGACGCTCGGACCGACGATCTTGCTAGAGCTGTCCCGTCGCCTTGATGTGGAGGTAGGCGTCGGTCAACTGCGGCGCCAGCGCACCGGGCGGTACATCGACGACACGGACGCCGTATCCCCGCAGCACGGCGGTCAGCCGCCGCCGCTTGGCCTGCGCGGCCACGGCTGAGGCCTTCCGGTACGCGGCGTCGGCGTCGGCCGGCACCTCGTCGGCCCAGGCCTCGACCTGCGGATCCTGCACCGACCCGAAGATCACCTCGTGGCGCCGGGCGATCAAGGGCAGCGCCGGAAGCAGCGACTCCTCGATCGTGGCCGCGTTCAGCTCGCCCAGCAGGACGAACAGGGTGCGCTTCTTGAAGCGGGTCAGCGCGGTGAGGAACGCGGCCCGGTAGTCGCTCTCGATCAGCGCCGGCTCCAGATCGAAGATCTCACCGGTGATCCGACCCAGTTGGCCCCGCTGGGCCGATGCGGGCACCACCGCCTGCACCTCGCGGTCGTAGGCGACGAGACCGACACGGTCGCCGAGCCCAGTGGCGACCGTGACCAGGCACATCAACGCGTCCATCGCGTGCTCGACGCGGGGAACGTCGGCCACGCGGGCCGCCATCGTCCGGCCGTTGTCCAGAAGGGCGATCACGGTCTGATTCCGTTCCGCCCGGAACGTCCGAACGATCGGCTTGCCGACCCGAGCGGTGGCGGCCCAGTCCAGGCGCCGGAACTCGTCGTCGACGGTGTACTCCCGCAGCTGGTCGATGTCGGTGCCACCGCCCCGTCCCTTCGCCGAGCGCAGCCCCACCTCCAGCACCCGGGCCTTCTGCAGTCGCAGCTCGGCGTCGGGTCGTGAGGGGAACGCCGGATGGACTGCGACGACGATCGGCTCCCGCCGCTTGTACTGGCGGTCGATCAGCCCCAGCGGACCGGGGTGGCGCACGACCAGTTCGGCCACTCGGAAGCGGCCGCGCCGGGCCGGTTTCACCGGCGTCGCCACGTGGGCGCGGCCGCGCGGCGTCAGCCGCAGTGTGAAACGGCGGTCGATGGCCCGCAACGACGGCGAGAGCTCGTCGGCGAACGCCACACGAACCGACCGATTCGTGCGGTTCAGGATCGTCCAGCGCAGCTCGGAGCGATGGCCGAGCACGATGACCGACGGGAATTCCCGCTGGATCTCGACCGCGTTGCGGCCGGGTGCGGCGAAGAAGTCGAGTGCAGCCAGTACGAGGAGCCCCCCGTTGACCACCAGGAGACCGGCCCACAGATCCCAGTCCGAGAACGCCTGCACGACGACGAGCAGCGCGGCGAGCAGTGCGAGGCGGCGGGTGGGAACCGGCATGTCGAGCGCGGTGCCGGGACCGACGCCAGGACGCTGTCGAGCACGCTGTCGGTGGTCGCCCCTTCGAGTTCGACCTCGGGCCGCAACTGCATCCGATGGCGGAGCGCCGGTTTGGCGATGGCCTTGACCTCGTCGGGGGTGACGAACGGACGCCCGGACAGCCAGGCCCACGCCTTGGCGGCATGGAGCAGCGCGGTGCCACCACGAGGCGACACGCCCAGGCTGACCGAGGGCGCCTCGCGGGTGGCGCGCATCAGTTCGACCATGTAGTCGATCACGCGATCCTCGACCGTGATGGCCTCGACCTCGTCCCGCGCCGCGGCCAGATCCGCCGCCGTCGCCACCGGGCGCACACCGGCGGCGGCGATGTCATGGGGATCCATGCCCTGATGGTGCCGACGCAGGATCTGGGCCTCCTGTGCCGCGTTCGGGTACGGAACGTGGAGCTTGAAGAGGAACCGGTCCAGTTGCGCTTCCGGCAACGGGTAGGTGCCCTCGTACTCGATCGGGTTCTCGGTAGCGACCACCACGAACGGGTCGGGCAGCGGTCGGGCCACCCCCTCGGCGGTGACCTGACGCTCCTCCATCGCCTCCAGCAGCGACGCCTGGGTCTTCGGGGGCGTGCGGTTGATCTCGTCCGCCAGGAGCAGATTGGTGAACACCGGTCCCTCACGGAACCGGAAGTCGCTCCCTTCCAGGATCAGCTGGCCGATGACGTCGGACGGCATCAGGTCGGGGGTGAACTGCACGCGCCGGAACTCGAGATCGAGCGCAGCACTGATCACCTTGATCAGGAGCGTCTTGGCCACGCCGGGTACCCCCTCGAGCAGGACGTGCCCGTTGACCAGCATGGCGGCGACCACACCCGACAGCGTGCCGTCCTGGCCGACGACGACCTTGCCCACCTCCTGGCGCAGCGCCAGCACCGCTTGGCGGGCCGGGGAAGCGGACTCGGGATCCGGCGCGGGAGCGTCGGTCATGGGGTACCTCCTGGTACGTGCCGGCAGTCACGCCGGAGTTCTTCGAGGGTCCGGGCGGTGCGGACCAGGTCGCCGGTCGAGTCGACCGGTCCGTGCAGGGCGGCCAGCACCTCGCCTTGGTCGCGCCCGGTCCGGCCGGCCACCCGCTGCGCCAGGTAGTCGTCGCCGGAAGACGGGTCGACCGACACGAGGCGACCGAGCTCGGCCCGGGCGGCGTCGCGCAGGGTCCGAGCCGCATCGGCCGGCTGGTCGGCGTCCTGCAACAGCCCGCCCACGGCGTCGACGAGCTCCGAGCCGGCGATGCGGGCCGGCATCTCCTCGGAGACCGGTCGACCGAAGCGAATGGCAGTGGCGAACGCGAGGATGGCGAAGGCCACGACCGCCTGCCAGATCGAGCGGTCGAAGGCGGGCCCGAGCAGCTCGAGCGAACCTTCGCCGCCTTCGAAGACGGCGCGGGGGCGGACCAGGGCGATCGAGGTGTCGTCGGTGGGTGCGAGCAGCCCCACGGCCAGCACCGCGTTGTCGGCTTCGTCCAGGTAACGGTTGGTGAACGGGGCCGACGCGCCGAGCGTGGTGACGACGCCGGCACCACGTTCGGCCGAGACCACGAACGCCTGGCGGTCGTCGCCGAAACACGACTGGTCGCCCTCGCCGACGATCAGGTTGGTCCCGGTGGAGACGTCGATGTCCTCGACGTCGGCCAGGGCGAGCACATCGCAGAGCCCACGGTCGACCCCCCCGAAAAAGGTCCCGCCCTCGGGTGCCGCCATGGATGCGTAACCGGCGAACAGGACCAGGCGACCGCCCGACTCGACCCATTCCTCGAGCTCGGACTCGTCCTGCCCCGGATCGGTGGATTCCAGCAGCAGCGCGGTGTCGTGGCCGGGCCCGGGTACACCCTCGACCACGTCCACGCTGCCGTAGCGGCCCAGCAGCTCGACCAGGGCGCGCGTACCCAGCTCGTCGGTCGAGTCCGGATCCAGCGGCGGACCACCCCCACGCGATTGGCCGGCCAGCAGCACGATGAGGACGACGGCCACGATCAGGCCCAGCGCTCCCCATACGCCTCGGCTGTTCACGTCGCCCCGGAATCCGGCGTGCCGGCACCCGCGCCGGCACGCTCGTCGACGGCTTCGGGATCGATCCGGGCGGCCAGGTCGCGCATCTGGGTCAGGCCGGCTCGGCTGGCGATGACGTCGGAGTACCAGACGGGCTCGAACAGGTCGGTGGCCTCGTCGAACGGGCCCGCGAACCGTGCAAGGTCCCGGTGGACGTCCCGGCGGTACTCGCCGGCGGTTCTGCCCGGGATGTCCGGGAGCAGATCCGCATCGACCAGGTCACCCACCATCGCCCGGTATTCGGCGCGTATCCGCTTCGTCCCCACCGGCCCAGCTCCTCGAGTCGCCGGGCCTCCTCACGCCACTCGTCGGCGCTGCGGTGGGGGTCGAGCACGACGGTGCTCTCCGGCTCGGTGTCCTCCGGCGCCCGGTGCCGTCGGTACCGGACGATCAACCAGACCAGGAGCCCCACGCCGACGACGAGGAGGAGCCAGGTGATTCCGGAGCTCCCCCCGGCCCCGCCGCCCCCGAGTCCGGGAACCTGCAGTCCGTCGAGGAGCTCGCGGAGGCGCTCCAGGACCCATTCCCACGCCTGGTCGAGCCATTCGGGCTCGGCCCGGTCGTAGCCGGAACCCGAGAGGACGTCGTCGGCCGCGTTCCGCACCGCCTCCGGGTCCTGCTCGTTGGGCGGGAGTTGGGCCGGGACCGGCGGGCTCACGGCCCCCCCGTCCGCAGCGCCCGGGTGGCCAGTTCGAGATCGAGGCCTTCGAGTCGGGTTCGTGCGTCCAGGTAGGCGACGACCGAGATCGCTCCGGTGGCTGCTGCGGTGAACAGCGCCATACCCGACGCCAGGACCGATCTGAGGATCCAGAGCCAGGACGGGTCGGCGATCTGCCCGATGATCCACGGGATGGCCGCACTGACCGGGGTCAGGATCCCGAAGACCAGACCGGTCAGACTCCACGTGGCCAGGATCCGCCAGGGTTTGCCCCGAGCCAACTGCAACGGTCGTCTGAACAGCTGACCGACCGACGGCGCTTCCACTCCCGCGACCGGACCGATCAGGTAGAACCCGACGGCCAGGATGAGTCCCGGGAGGAGGAAGAAGAAGGTCCCGAGAACGATCGCGGCGTGAGCGACGATCCACGGAATCGCAACGCTGGGCAGGCGCCGCGCCGCGCCGGCCAGCATCGGACCGACCGCGAGCTCTCGACCCAGCGCCGCCTCGGCCACGACCTGACCGAGCGCGATCGAGGCGAAGAGCGAGGCCAGCAGAGGACCGAGCGTCAGGAGTGCGATGACCGTGAGGTTGGCGCCCTCGAACAGTTGGTCGGCGCCGGTGATGGCCGAGTTCAGGCCGATCAACTGACCGAAATCGTCGCTGGCGAACGTCTGTCGAAGGATCAGAGCAAGCGCCAGTTGGGAGGGAATCGTGACGCAGGCCGCCGCCGCGAAGGCGTGGCGGGGCCGTTGGCGCACGACGGTGAAGCCATGGTCGAGGATCTCCATGTACGTCAGTGGCCGCAGCGGGACCGAGCGAGGCGCCTCACCGGCGTGTTCCCAACGATCGTCGGGGCGCGCGGTGACGGGCGAGTCGGCTTCACCCGCAGGGGCGGTGGCACCCAGCCCGGCCTCGGGGGGCGCCCACGGGGCTGCCGTCACGCTGTCGCTCCTGTCCTGCACGCTCAGCCAGTCTGGCGCACGTTCCGTACCAACTCGTCACCCCCGCCGGGCGCGACGAGACTACCGGCCATGGACGGATACGGCCCGGACACCTACGGCAACGCGTTCGCCGACGTCTACGACGCCTGGTACGGCGACCTGGGCGACCTCGACGCGGTCGTCGACGCCGTGGCGACCGCAGCAGAACTGGTCGACGGGGCCGTCCTCGAGCTGGGCGTGGGTACCGGTCGGATCGCCATCCCGCTCGCGGCGAGGGGCTTCGAGGTGGTCGGGGTCGATGCCTCGGCTGCCATGGTGGACCAACTCGTCGCCAAGCCGGGAAGCGGCGAGGTCGAGACCCACCTGGTCGACCTGCGCGACGTCGGGACCATTCCGCACGCCGCCCGGTTCGGTGTCGTGTTCGCCGCGTTCAACACGCTGCTGAACCTGGCCACGGCCGACGATCGGCGCCGGTGCTTCGACGGACTCGTCGAGGTGATGGCCCCGGACGGCCGGCTGGCGATCGAGGCGGTCGTGCCCGGACCCGACCCCGACGGCATCGAGGATCACGTGGAGATCCGCACCATGGCCACGGACCGGCTGGTGCTGACGATCAGTCGACGCGATCCGGCGGCGGCCACGGTCAGTGGTCACCATGTCGAGCTGACGGACGGGGCGCCGGTTCGGCTCCGACCGTGGCAGCTGGGCTACCTCTCCCCCGAGCAGCTCGACGCCGAGGCCGCTGCGAGCGGCCTGAGCCTGGAGCGCCGGAGCGCCGGCTGGGACGGTGCCGCGTTCGACGGCACCAGTGGCTCCCACGTCAGCTGGTACCACCTCGCCGACGCGTAGCGAGCAAGAGAGGTGCCTGACCCCGTCGTGCTCGTTGGGTCGCGAGCAACGGGGGTCAGGCACCGCGGTGCTCGCGTCGCACGATCCGGTCAGGGCCAGATGCCTCGCAGCCACGCGGTCACCCGGGTGTGCAGGTACTCCTTGTGGTCGTCGAACAGGTGGCCGGCGCCCTGGACCACGTCGAGCTCACCGTGCCCGGCCAGCAGGCGCACCATCTCGCTGGCCTGGACCGGGAGCAGTTCGTCGCGGTCGCCGTGGATGAGCAGCAACGGCGTGTCGCCGAGCTGGTCGGCCGGCTCGCACCCGGCCGACTGTGTCGCGAACGTGACCACACCCGCGCAGTGCTCGGCCAGCGCCACGGCCATGCGGATGGCCACCGCCCCACCGAACGAGTGGCCCATGGTGACCATCTGACGGGCTCCGTTGCGGGCCGCCCAGTCTGCGGCTGCGGCCGCGTCGTGGGTGCACGACGGCAGGTCGTCGGGCACGCGGTAGTCCACGCGAATCGTTCCGATGCCGTCGTCGGTCAGCGTCCGTCCCAGGCGGTGGTAGAGCAGGCCCGGGCCCAACGTCCCGCCCATCGCCCCGCCGCACGCCAGGACCACCCGCTCGGCGTCGCGTGGACCGTGCCACCACAGGCTCAGCAATCCCGACAAGGTGAAGATCTCGATCTGGGTCAGTCCCCCGTCGATCTCCTGTTCCTGCACGGCCAGCGTCTGGAGCTGGTCCAAGGGCGTCGCCGCCTCATCGCTCACGGCCCGGCCGCCGAGACCGAGTAGGTCAGGACCGGCTCCGTCAGACCCCGAATCGGCCGTACGCCGGACTCGGCCACCACGACGGCATCGCCGCAACCTGCCGTGGAGGAGGTGATGGCCTCCGCTCCCGAGCGATCGGTCAACAACCGGCTCGGCTCGGCCAACCCGGCCAACCGAGACGCCAGGTTGACGACCGGGCCGAAGTAGTCGCCGTGCACCATCGCCACGTCGCCGAACGTCACCCCTCCCCTGGAGCGGTAGCCGCTGGCGGCCAGATCGTCGACCAAGCAGAGCGCTGCGCACGCCACGTCGGAGGCGTTGGGTCCGACCAACATCACCTCGTCGCCCATCAGCTTGACCAGCCGCACCCCGTGCTGGATCGCCAGAGTGGCCGTGGTGGCTTCGAGAAGATCGACGAACTCCTCTATCGCCTGCACGGAGACCCGGGAGGAGAGGCTGGTGAACGCCGCTGACGTCGACGAAACAGATCGGCCAGGTGCAGCACCTCCCCTCGGACGCTCCCGCCGTGCGAGTGGCGCTGGAAGTCGACGGCCTGGCGGAGATGGTGGGTGAACATCGTGCCCATGTGTCGGGCCAGATCGAGTCCGAGCCGGGCCATGGCGGCGTTCGCCTCGACCCAGCCCACCGCCGATTCGACGCGGGGATCGACGTTGCGGGTGTGGACCGCGACCGCGGCCTCGGCGGCTGTCGCCATCGTGCGACCCAGCACTCTCAGGTACCCGTGCACATCGTGGGTCGTGAGGTAGGCGCCCCCACCGTCGATCACGTCGACGAGCAGCGCCTCGTCGGCGGCGGTGAAGACGGTGGCGTCCGGCGAATCCGAGAGGATCCCCAGATGCTCCAGCACCTCGGTGACGGCATCGAGGTCGGAGGAGAGGCTCGCCGCCATGTCCCGGACACTCCGGTCCCCGTCGGTTCGCAGCACAAGATCGGCGGCGTGCTGGGACATCCCGACCTCGAGTCGCGGTGCGGTCTCCGGGTCCGCACCCATCGACAGGAGGATCGCACGAGCCGCCTCGAGGTCATCGCTCACGCAGCGACGGTACCGGACCGCTTCGCCGGCTGGGATGCCTATGGGCGGGGGCAATAGGACCCAATCCTGGCCCACCGCCTCAAGGGGGCCCGGTTCGACCTCGATACCCCAGTACGGGACCACTCCGAACCGAGGACCACATGGACGCTCGCGCTCCCTCCAAGGCGCGATGGACCAGCACCATCCGCATCAAGCTCGTCCTGACCATCATCGTCGCGGCCGTGATCCCGCTGCTCATCGTCGGCTACGCCTCCTACACCAAGCAGGAGTCGCTCGAGCTCGACGACGCCTTCGAGCGGCTCGAGGGGCTGGCGACCGCCCAGGTCGGCCAGCTCGAGCGCCTGGTGCAGGCCGACGCCGACACCGCCAGCATCATCGCCAACCATCCGGACGTCGGGGAGGCCCTCACCGAGAACGCTCCGACCGAAGAAACGACGGCGACCCTCGAGAACCTCATCAACGTCGTCCCCCGCCTGGAGGCGATTGCCCTCTTCGACGGCGACGGCAATCAGATCGCTGCGACGGCCAACGCCGCATCGTCCGATCCTCGTCGCCGGCATGCTCGGTGGCGGCAACGCGATCGGGACCGTGATGGAGAACCGCAACGGCAGGCTGGTGATGCTCGCCTGCACCGAGCTCCAATCCGACGGCGAGATCATCGGCACGGTGATGGTGGAGACCGACGCCGACCCCGATCTCCCAGCTCGCCACCAACTACCAGGGCCTCAGCCAGACCGGCGAGACCAGCGTCGCCCAGATCGACAGCAACGGCGATGCACAGTTCATCGCTCCCCTCCGTTTCAAGGAGGATGCGGTCATGACGGCCACGGTGCCCAGCACGGCGACCGCGGCCGCCGATCACCCGAGCCCTCGCCGGTGAGGAGGATCGATTCTCCGACACCCTCGACTACCGCGATCAGCCCGTCCTGGCCGTCACCCGGACGGTCGATTCAGCACGGCTGGGGTGTGGTCGTGAAGATGGATCGGGCCGAGGCACTCGCCGGCACGGCCGACTTCCAACGCTCGCTCTTCGCTGCGATCGTCGCCGCCATCGCGCTCGGCATCCTCGCCTCGATGGCACTGGCCCGTCGGATCTCCGAGCCCGCTACGGCGGCTCACCCGCACCGCGGTCGCGGTCTCCGAGGGCAAGGTCGACGAGCGCAGTCCGGTGACGAGCGAGGATGAGATCGGCACGCTGGCTCAGGCGCATGAACAGCATGGCCGACTCGCTGGTCGACGCCGCGACCGAAGAAGCACAGCGAACCGCCCAGCTCGAAGACCTCAACGGTCGGCTGCGGAGCAAAGAAGCCGCGGTGCGTTCGATCCTCGACACCGCGGCGGAGGGGATCATGAGCGTCGGGGCCGACGGAGCGGTGCTCGAGTTCAATGCCGCGGCGGAGAAGATCTTCGACATCGACGCTGCGACCAGCGCTCGGCGCTCCGGTCTCCGAGATGCTCACGTTGCCGGGTGACAACGGGTTGCGTCGACTGGCCGCCGGGATGGCGGTGGCACGACGCCAGGGTCCCGAGGGAATCGAGATGGTGGCGCATCGTGCCGACGGCACCATGATCCCCGTGCATGTCGCGGTCAGCACCGTGAACTCGGACGCGAACGGCTCGGCCACCACCTACACGGCGATCGTGCGCGACATCTCCGAACGACTCGCCTTCGAACAGCAACTCTCCCACCTGGCCACCCACGATTCACTCACCGGTCTCCCCAACCGCGACCTGTTCGATCTCCGGCTCGAGACCGCCCTCGCCGGCGAGGCCCACGCGGCCGACACGGTCGCCGTGCTCTTCGTGGATCTCGATCGGTTCAAGGTGGTGAACGACTCGTGGGGTCACAAGAGCGGCGACAAGTTGTTGCAGCAGGTGGCGAACCGCCTGACCGGGGCGGTGCGCGAGGCCGACGTCATCGCCCGATTCGGTGGTGACGAGTTCGTTCTGCTCCTGACCCGGCTCTCCGACTCGGCCGAGGCTCGCCAGGTCGGTCAGCGGATCCTCACCGCCCTCAAGCACCCGTTCGTCGTGGGAGCCAACGCAACCTACGTCACGGCCAGCGTGGGTATCGCCATGATGAACGACCAGGACGTGACCGCCGAGAGCCTGCTCAGCGATGCCGATGTGGCCATGTACCGGGCCAAGCAGGGAGGCCGGAACCGGGTCGATGTCTTCGACGCCGACATGCGGTCGTGGGTGGAGAGCCGCCACGAACTCGACACCGAGCTGCGCAAGGCGATCGACAACGGCGACATCGGTGTCGCCTACCAGCCGATCGTCGACGTCGGCAGCGGTGACGTGATGGCCGTCGAAGCGCTCGCCCGTTGGAACCACGAGGACCTCGGCGTGGTCTCCCCCGAGGACTTCATCTCCGTGGCCGAGGAGAGCGGTCTCATCGTCGAGCTGGGCCGCTACGTCTTCGACACCGTGTGCCGCCAGGTCGCCGGTTGGCAGAAGGAGCACCTCCAGACCGTGTCGGCGGCCATCAACCTGTCGGCACGCGAGTTGGTGCAGTCCGACTGCGTCGATGCGATCCGGTCCGCCGTCCGGGCATCGGGGGTCGACCCGTCGACGCTGACCGTCGAGGTGACGGAATCGATGTTCGTGACCGACCCCGATCGGGCCATCCACAATCTCAACCAGATCCGGTCACTCGGTATCTCGATCGCCCTGGACGACTTCGGCACCGGGTACTCCTCGCTGACCTACCTTCGCCAGCTCCCGATCGACATCGTGAAGATCGACCGCGGCTTCATGAACGAGCTCGAGGACGACACCGGTCAACGGTCGATCGTCGCCATGGTCCTGGCGCTGGGCGAGAGCATGGGCCTGCGCGTCATCGCCGAGGGCATCGAGAACGAGCAGCAGCGCCGGGCGCTGATGGAGCTCGGCGTCGAGTTCGCTCAGGGCTACCACTTCGCTGCGCCGCAGACCGCCGAACGGGTCGAGGCCATGCTCTGGCCCGTTCCCGAGCTGGACGTCGTCGCCAGCCCGACCTGACCGCCGCTACTGGCCCTTGAACTCGGCCTGGCCCGGTCCGTGTTCGAGGAAGCTCTGCACGCCGATGTGGGCATCCTCGGTGGTGAACACGTCGACGAACAGCTCCTGCTCGAGGGCGAGGCCGTCGGCGAGCGGGCCGTCGAGCCCTCGATCGATGGCCGCTTTGATGTGGGCGTGCGCTGCGACCGCGCCGCCGGCGTACGTGCGGGCCAGCTCCATCGCTCGGAGCATCACCTCGTCGGGCTCGACGAGCTCATCCACCAGTCCCATCGCCAATGCCTCCTCGGCGCGCACCTGGCGACCCGAGAGGCACAGATCCTTGGCGCGGGCGACGCCGACCAGCCGAGCCAGCCGCTGCGTTCCCCCACCCCCGGGGATGATCCCCAACAGGACCTCGGGCTGACCGAGTTTGGCCCGGGTGCTGGCCACCCGGAAGTCGCAGGCCAGGGCAAGCTCGCAGCCCCCGCCCAGGGCCACGCCGGCAAGAGCCGCGATGGTCACCCGTGGGATGGCCGCCACCGCGTTGAGCGCCGCCAGGAACCGGCCTCCGATGGCGGCCGCCTGCTCGGGTCCGCCGAACTCGCTGATATCCGCTCCGGCCGCGAACACCTTCTCACCGCCGGTGACGACCACCGCCCCGGGCGGATCCATCGTGAGATCGGCGGCCACCAGGTGCAACTCGTCGAGCAGAGCACCGGACAGGGCGTTGACCTTGCCGTTGTCGAGGGTGATGACGGCCACGCCGTCGTCCCGGCGCTCCAGATGGACGAGTTCGGACATCGACGAAGGCTAGTAGCGAGCCGCTGCGCAGCCGCCAGGCGGAGCAGCATCCACTCGCGACTCGCGGGCCGGTCGTAGCGTCTCCGGGCAATCAGCCACTTCCGAGGGAGAACATCGTGCTGCAGGAATTCAAGGACTTCATCAACAAGGGCAACGTGCTGGAGATCGCCGTCGGGTTACTCATGGCCCTGGCGTTCGCTCCGATCGTCACCGCGTTCGTCGACGACATTCTGATGCAGTTCGTCGCCGCGATCTTCGGTCAGCCGGAGTTCGGCCAGATCGGCTTCGATCTGGGCGACGCCCGCGTGGAGATCGGCAACTTCATCAACGCGATCATCTCGTTCGTGATCATCGTGTTCGCGCTGTTCCTGGTCGTCAAGGCCTACAACGCCATGACCGGCGGACCGGACGATGACGGCCCCGACGAGGTCGAGCTGCTCACCCAGATCCGCGACTCGCTGCAGGCTCGCAACTGATCACCACGGCTCCGGTCTCAGCAGCCGCTCAACCGGGCGGCGGCTGAGGCCGGGTCGAGGGTTCGTTCCACCACCTGGGCCAGGACCGACGCGAACTCGTCGGTCTCCGCCACCGCCTGGGCCCTGGCCTCGAAGCGTGCGGCGATCAGCGCTTGCAGCTCGCGTCGCACCCGGGCCGTTCTGGCCGCGTCGAGGCGCCCGGCCCCGTCCAGATGCGCCCGATGCGCTTCGATCGCATCGACCAGCTCGGGCGCGCCAGCCGCCTCGGTGGCCACGGTCTCGACGATCGGTGGCTGCCACTCGCTGTGCCCCGAGAGCTCCAACATGCCCTCCAGGTCGCGTCGGGTCGCCGCTGCGCCGTCGCGGTCGGCCTTGTTGATCACGAACACGTCGGCGATCTCCAGGAGTCCGGCCTTGTTGGCCTGGACGGCGTCGCCCCACCCCGGATTGACCACCACGACGGTGGTGTCGGCCGTGCCGGCGACCTCGACCTCGACCTGGCCCACCCCCACCGTCTCCAACAGGACCCAGTCGGTCCCCACCGCGTCCAGGACGCGCACGGCGGCGGGGGCGGCCAGCGCCAGTCCCCCGAGGTGCCCGCGCGTGGCCATCGATCGGATGAACACCTCGTCGTCCAGCGAGTGATCGCCCATTCGAACCCGGTCACCGAGAATGGCGCCCCCGCTGAACGGTGACGACGGGTCGATGGCCAACACGGCCACCCGTTGCCGTCGACCTCGGAGCAACGCGATCATCGCACTGGTCAGGGTGGATTTCCCGGCCCCGGGGGCGCCGGTCATCCCCACGGTGTAGGCATGCCCACCATGGGCCCAGACCAGACCGTCGGTGGTGTCGGCCAGGGCGCCGCCCCGTTCGACGTACGACAGGAGCCGAGCCAGCGCCGGGCGGCTTCCATTCCGAGCCTCGCGCAACAGATCGGCCGGATCGGTCGATCGGCTCACTCGGTCTCGACCCGGGAGGAAAGGGGCGGCCGCACGGGTCAGAGCATGACGGCGGTGCCCTCGTCGGCACCGTCGTTGGCATTGCGGACCTCGGTGACACCGTCGATACGATCCTTCATGATCCGCTCGATGCCCGCCTTCAACGTGACGGTCGACGCCGGGCAGGAGACGCAGGCGCCCGTCAGCTCGACCACCACGACACCGGTGTCAGCATCGACCGAGATCAGGTTGATGTCGCCGCCGTCGGCCTGGATCGCCGGGCGGATCGCCTCGAGCGTTTCTTCTACCTGAGCCCGCACCGTGTCTCCTGGGTCATCGTTCGGCGGCGAAGTCGCCGCACCTCATTGTCGCAGCCGAAGGCCCCGATCACTCACTGCAACGCCGGAGGCCTTCTCCCTGTTCCACGCTGCGGAGCCGCCAGGCGTAGCAGCACCAGTGTCGGGACCCGGATCGGCGAAGCCGGCGCCGCGGAGGATCGCTGCGCAAGGAGACGGAGTGTTCCACGCTGCGGAGCCGCCAGGCGTAGCAGCACCAGTGTCGGGACCCGGATCGGCGAAGCCGGCGCAGCGGAGGATCGCTGCGCAAGGAGACGGAGTGTTCCAACGTTGTCAAGCGCCGAGCCGGTCTGTGACGCTGGAGGCATGCTGAACGGGGCGATGTTGGCGCATGCCGGAGGGTGGGACGAGATCCTCATGGTGGCGGCCCCCATCGCGATCTTCGCCGGTCTCCTGTGGATGGCGAACCGCCGGGCCATCCGCGACGCCGCAGCACGCGAAGAAGCGGCGAAGGAGCAGGAAGCCTCCGAGCCGTCCTGACGCCCGTCTACTTGGCGACGACGTCCGCCCCCAGCGACCGCAGGCCGCCGACGAGGTCCTCGTAGCCACGGGCCACGTGGTCGGCGTCGGCCACCACGGTTTCGCCCTCGGCGGCCAATCCAGCCAGGACGAGCGCTGCCCCGGCCCGGATGTCGTGGGCCCGGACGGGCGCACCGGACAGCCGCTCGACCCCTTTCACGATGGCGTGATTGCGGTCGGTCCGAATGTCGGCGCCCATGCGTCGGAGCTCGTCGACGTAGCGCCATCGACCGGCGAAGAGGTTCTCGGTCACGATGCCGACGCCCTCGGAGACGGCCAACATGCTGACCAGGAAGGGCTTGTAGTCGGTGGCCAGCCCGGGGTACGGCAGGGTGGAGACGTCGACGCTGCGCAGGCGTCCGGGGGCCATGGCCCAGATCCCGTTCTGCTCGGGTGAGATGCGCATCCCCATCTGGCCGAGCTTTCGCACCAGCATGGCCATGTGGTCGGCCCGCGCTCCCCGGAGCGTGATCTCCCCGCCCGCGATCCCGACCGCCGCCAGGTAGGTGGCGGCCTCGATGCGGTCGGGAATCACCCGGTGCTCGACCGCCGACAGCTCGTCGACCCCGTCGATCTGCAGGGTGGACGATCCGGCGCCGAGGATGTGGGCTCCCATGCGGTTGAGGAACGCCACCAGATCGGCGATCTCCGGCTCGCGGGCCGCGTTGTCGATCACGGTGGTTCCCTCGGCCAGCACCGCGGCCATCAGGGCGTTCTCGGTGGCGCCGACGCTGGGGTACTCCAACAGGATTCGGGTTCCGTGGAGCCGATCGGCGGTGGCCTCGACGTAGCCGTGTTCGGTTCGGAACTCGGCCCCCATGTCGCGCAGGGCGCGCAGGTGCATGTCGATGGGGCGGGGCCCGAAGTCGTCGCCTCCGGGCAGTGCGACGCGGGCGCGACCGAAGCGGGCCAGGAGCGGTCCGAGCACCACGATCGAGGCCCGCATCCGCTCGACCAGCTCGTAGGGCGCCTCGGGCACGAGATCGGTGGGGGTGTCGACGGTGACCGTCTCACCTTCGGCGGTGACGGTCGAGCCCATCGACCCCAACAGCTCGGCCATCCATCGCACGTCCAGGATCTGCGGCACGTTCTGCAGCACCGAACGGCCCGGGGCCAGGACCGTCGCCGCCATCAGTTTGAGCACCGAGTTCTTGGCCCCGCGGATCCGGACCTCGCCGGACAGGGGTCCGCTGGGTGAGGAGACGATCGCTTCCACGGTCGTCCAGTATGGTCGCCGTCCACCGAACCCCGGGGAATCGGCGACCCATGGCCACCGTGCGAAGAACCTTCACCGTCGACGCGGACGGGCTCGCCGACGCCCGGCGCCCTGTCGACGGCTTCCTCCTGGAGGAGCAGCTGGGTGAGGACGAGTTCGGACTGGTCGAGGGACCGTACCGCCGCTGGTCCCGGACCCTGGAGGTGACGCCGGTCGACCCCGGAGCTTCCGACGAAGCCGCGCACTTCTCGGTGGTCGAACGAATGGCGTTCCGGTCGGCGATCCCGGTCTGGGGACCGCTGTTCGACCTCTTCGCCCGGATCACCTACCGCAACGGCGCGCACCGCTCCGACGGTGACCGGCTGCCGTGGTGGTCTCCCCCCAATCGATTCGACGCTCGCACCGCCCGAGTGGTCGGCGTCCTCTCGATGGTGGCGCTCCTCAGCGGCTACCTGGGCACCCTGATCACGCAGACCATCGCGTTCGCAGCCGAGGAGTTCGGCCACGCCGACGACACGAGCCTCCAGGGAGAGGTGCTCGCCGTGACCCGGGTGGGGATCTTCCTCTCGCTCGCGCTCACCGCCAGCGCCGACCGTCGGGGCCGGCGGCCGCTGCTGGTGCTGGCCTGCCTCGGCGGCTCGCTGATGGCGGTGGCCACGGCCTTCGTCCCCTCCCTCTGGGCCATGGGCGCGACCCAGACGGTCGCCCGCGGCTTCGCCACCGCCATGATCGTCCTGTTCGGCATCCACGTCGCCGAGGAGGTCCCAGCCGGGAGTCGGGCCTACGCCGTGAGTGCCCTGGCGCTCGCCGCCGGGCTGGGGTCCGGGGCCACGGTCTGGCTCCTGCCGCTGGCCGACCTCGACCCGCGAGCCTGGCGGCTGCTCTATCTCGTCCCGCTCATCGGCCTGCCCGGCGTGTGGTGGATCCGGGCCCGACTTCCCGAGTCGGTCCGGTTCGAGGCCCACGCCGACGACCCCGAGGAGGAGCCCGGATTCGGCGACTCCGTCGGCTGGAGGCGCTTCGCCCTGCTGGCCGCCACCGGTTTCTTGATGAACCTGTTCCTCGCCCCGGCCAGTCAGCTGCAGAACCAGTACCTCAAGGAGGAGATCGGTTGGGGGGCAACCTTCATCGCCATCTTCACGCTCGCCACGAACACGCCGCGGTCACTCGGCGTCGTGGTCGGCGGTCGCCTGGCCGACACCCACGGTCGGCGCCTGATCGGCGGGATCGGCCTGGTCGGCATCATCGTCACCGTCGTGGGCACGTACGCCAGCAGCGGCACGGCGCTGTGGTTGTGGGCGTTCGGTGGCGTCGTCGGGGCGATGCTCGTGCCCGTGTTCGGCGTGTACGGACCCGAGCTCTTCCCGACCCGCAGCCGCGGGGTCGCCGGTGGCGGCCTCGGGGTGGCCGGTGTCGCAGGCAGCGTGGTGGGTCTCGTGGTCGGCGGCCGGCTCGCCGACGCAGTCGGGTTCGGCACCACCTTCGCCCTCCTCGCCATCGGGCCGACCATCGTCCTGATCCTGGTGATCTTCCTCTACCCCGAGACGGCCGGAGTCGAGCTCGAGGAGCTGAACCCGAGCGATCAGCCCACCCCACCCGCCGCGAGCTGAGCGAACCCGGGCGGTACGCTCACGTTCTGTGACCGTCCCTCCCTCTGCGCGCGCCACCACGACCCTCGCGGTGCTAGCCGTCCTCGCATTGGTCGCGGTCGGTTGCTCGGGCGGCACCCGGCCCAGCATCGAAGGAGACATCGAGGCGCTGTCGGGAGACCTGGTCGCCGACACCACCCCCATCACCAGCACGACCGTGCCGCGGGTCGACCTGGACCCCGACCCCACCACGACCACCGTCCTCACCACTGAGCGCTCGGTCCCCGAGATGACCTTCGCCGCCGCGGTGCCCGACGGGGTCCCCGAGATCGTCGTCTACGAGTCCCCCGGTGGAGCGGAACAGCGCAGGATGGAGAACCCCAACATCAACGGCGCCCCGCGGGTCTTCATGGTGAAGGAACAGGAAGGTGACTGGGTCGAGGTGTACCTCCCGGTGCGACCCAACGGCTCCACCGGATGGGTTGCGGCCGACGACGTGGTGCTGCAGACCGTGCGGCACCGGGTCGAGGTCCGCCTCAGCGACCACGAGCTGATCCTCTACGAGGGCGGCGAGGTTCAGAAGGTCTACCCCATCGGTGTGGGGCGCATCGATCGGCCCACCCCCGGGGGCGTCTACTACATCCAGGAGCTCCTGGCTCCCCCGGACCCGGGAGGACCGTACGGTCCGTACGCCTACGGGCTGTCGGCGTTCACCGAGGTCCCGGCCCTGCGCAACTTCGCCGGCGGCGACGGCATCATCGGGATCCACGGCACGTCGGATCGGGCCTCGATCGGCACCGAGGCCAGTTCGGGCTGCATCCGTCTGTACAACGAGGACATCACCGACATCAAGGACAACGGCCTCCCCCTCGGCACTCCGGTCGACATCATCGCCTGAGCGAGACCGGGCCCGAGTCCGTGAACGGCCAGCGGTGGTTGGGCCAGACGCGATCAGGCCAGATCGGCCATCCACGCCACGACGGCCTCGACGATCTCCTCGTCGGCGTTCTTGGGGTCGTGGCGCGCCCCTTCGAGGATGTGGAACGTGACCGGTCCGGGAATGAGGCTCGCATGGGCTCGCAGGTCGTCGAGCGGTCCCATCGGATCGCGATCGCCGCCGACGAAGAGCGTGGGCACGCCGATGTCGGGGAAGTGCTCGATGCGCAACTTCTCGGGTTTGCCGACCGGGTGAAGGGGATAGCTCAGGAGCACGAGCCCAGCCGCCGGGAGGCCGTCGGCCACCGCCATCGAACACATGCGGCCGCCCATCGAACGTCCACCCAGAACGACCGAGTCGGGTGCCACCCCTGCTCGATCCGCCAATGAGTCGTGAGCCTCGCGGATCGCGGCGATCAGCTTCGGCGCTCGATCGGGCGGCCCCTTCCGCCCGGCGGCGCGGTACGGGAAATCGATCCGGTCCACGGGCAACGGCGCCAGCGCCCGGTCCAGGGCCTGCAGGGTCGGATGATCGCGGTCGCTGCCGGCCCCGTGCGTGAGCAGCACGGCGCCAGGCGGCGTTCTCAACTGGCCACCGGTCGGCCGAGTGAGAGGATCCGGCGTGCTTCGCGGAGGTCGGCGATGCGATCGCCTGCACCGTCGGCATCTCCGCCGTGATCGGGATGGGCCTGACGGAGACATCGCCGGAAGGTGGCCTGGACCTCGGCCCGGCTGGGATCCCGCCGGCTCGGCTCCATGCCCAGCTGGGACAGGGCCCAGCGGATCGGATCGTCGAAGCGGTCGGTCCCTGCGCCGCCCAGCTGACCGATCAGTTCACCGTCGAGCCGACCGGTCCATCGCAGGCCGAGACGAATGGCGTCAAGCACTGCGGACCTCGAATCGGCGCCGACCCGCGAGGCGGCGTAGGCCGCGCCCAACAGGTACTGCAGCGGCGTTCCGAGCCGATCCGAAAACGAGAAGTGGGCCTCGCCGTCGTGGCTCACCAGGGCGAACCGGCTCATCACCAGACCGACCTTGTCGGTCTGGAAGCGGTGGCGAAGCCGGGGCTGAACGACCCGATGGCCCCGCCCGATCTGCTGCAGCAGGGCCTGGTAGTCGTCGATGACGTCGTCGGCCACGCCGCGCCCATGTGATGCCGCTATGCCGCCGAGCAGGACCCCGGCCCATCCCGGTGCCGGGTCGGCGGGCAGCGACCGCCGACCGAGGGCGACCCGGCGGGTAGGGGCGACGGGCCGGGAGTGGTAGATCTCGAGAACGGCGAGCGGCATGGGGGCTGGCTACACGTACGACCGGAGCTGGTTGCGCAACGAGTCGGCCAGCTCCTGGATCTGTTCGTCGCCTTCCTGGTCGTCGTCCTCGATGGCGTTCCGCAGCGCGACGGCCTGTTCGACGATGTCCTTCCACGCCGACGGGCTCAGGCCGAAGGGCAGCGGAACCTGCTCGGCGTGCTCGGACCACTCGACTGCGGCCAGCACCCCATCGGGATCCAGAGGGTTCTTGCGGAGCCGGTCCGACGCGACGAAGAGCTGCGACATGACCTCCATCGCTTCGGGTCCGTCGTAGGGCGCAGCGTCGTCGTCATCGTCGGTGTCGGGCAGTTCGATCGTGTCGAAGATCGCCTCGACCGCGGTCTCGTCCCGTTCGGCCACGATGAGATCGCCGCTGTCGTCCCAGGCGTGGTTGATGTTCTGCTCGGCGAGCTGACTGGCGACGGTGCTCTGCGCTCCCACCGGCCACCCGCCGACCGCGTAGACGACGCGGGGTTCCTCCTCGTCCCACATCGGCGTCGCGGCGGTCTCGACCTCGCCGATCAGCCGCTCGACCGCTTCGTCGTCGACGGCCCGCGTCACCAGCGTGGTGCCCTGCCAGACATGCTCGATCACCCGACCGGAGAGCAGCGCGGCCAGGAGCTCCCGGGATTCGGAGGCCCAAGCGGCCAGGTCACGCGTGGCCTGGGCATGGGTCTCGTCGGGGGCCGCTGAACCCGGAAGGTCGCCGATGTCGGGGAGGTCGGCAGACTCGGGCAGATCATCGGCGTTGGACACGCGGTCAGCGTATCCGGCGGAGCCGCGGACGCCCATCGGCCCGACGCCCCCGTCGACGTGAGCACGCTCGGTGCCTGACCCCCAGCGTGCTCGCCGTCGAAGTGAGCACGCTCGGTGCCTGGCCCCCAGAGTGCTCAGAAGACGGGGTTCTCGACATGGCGGCCGAAAACGCCGGCCAGGGTGTCCATGATCTCGCCCAGTGTGGCGGTGGCTCGGACGCTGTCGAGCAGGGCGGGCATGAGGTTGACCTCGGGATCGGCGGCCTGTGCGGCCAGGGCATCGAGCGCAACCCGCACGGCGCTGTCATCGCGATCCTGTCGCGCCGTTCGGAGCCGCTTGCGCTGGTGTTCCTCCTGCTCGGCCGTGATGCGCAGGAGCTCGTCCATCCCCTCGTCGCCGTCGGTGAACGCGTTGACACCGACCACGACGCGACGGCCCTCGTTCTGCTTGCGTTCGAGCTGGTAAGCGGACTCGCCGATCTCTCGCTGGAACCATCCGTCGTCGACCGCTACGTGGACGCCCTCGAGGATCGAACCCGAGCCCAGGTCGTCCAGGTGGGCGAAGATCTCCTCGGCCGCAGCATCGACCTGATCGGTCAGCTCCTCGACGAACCACGATCCTCCGAGCGGATCGGCGACGTGGGCGACGCCGGTCTCGTGGGCGATGACCTGCTGGGTACGCAGGGCGATGCGGGCCGCCTTCTCCGTCGGGAGCGCCAGCGCCTCGTCCATCGAGTTGGTGTGGAGGCTCTGGGTGCCCCCCAACACGCCGGCGAGCGCCTCCAGCGCGGTGCGGGCCACGTTCACCTCGGGCTGCTGCGCCGTGAGCGACACCCCGGCCGTCTGGGTGTGGAACCGCAACGTCATCGATCGGGGATCGGTGGCCCCGTACCGGTCGCGCAACCACCGGGCCCAGATGCGCCGGGCGGCACGGTATTTGGCGATCTCCTCGAAGAAGTCGATGTGGGCGTTGAAGAAGAAGCTCAACCGTGGCGCGAACTGGTCGACCGCCAGCCCGGCCTGCATGGCCAGCTCGACGTAGGCGAAGCCGTTGGCCAGGGTGAAGGCCAGCTCCTGCACGGCCGTCGATCCCGCTTCGCGAATGTGGTAGCCGGACACCGAAATCGCATGCCAGCGAGGCATCTCGGCCGCACAGAACGCCATCGTGTCGCGCACCAGCCGCATCGATGGTCGGGGCGGGAAAACGAACTCCTTCTGAGCCTGGTACTCCTTCAGGATGTCGTTCTGCAGCGTGCCGCCCAGATCGGAGCGTGCGGTGCCCTTCCCTTCGGCCACGGCGACGTACATGGCCAGAAGCACGGCCGCCGGTGAGTTGATGGTCATCGAGGTGGTGACGTCGCCCAGATCGATGCCGGCGAACAGATCCTCCATATCCCGCAGCGTGTCCACCGCGACGCCGCACTTGCCGACCTCGCCGAGGCTGATCGGGTCGTCGCTGTCGCGACCCATCAGCGTGGGCAGGTCGAAGGCGGTGGAGAGCCCGGTCCCGCCGGCCGCCAGCAGCTCGTGGAACCGGTGGTTGGTGTCCTCGGCGGTGCCGAACCCGGCGAACATCCGCATGGTCCAGAGCTTCGAGCGATACATGGAGGCGTAGGGGCCGCGGGTGTAGGGGAACGCTCCGGGCCGACCGATGCGCTGGGGCGGTTCGTCGGGGCCGTAGAGCGGCGCGAGCGGGAGGCCCGACATGGTCTCGAAATCGGCGTCACGCTTGGGCGCCCGGTCGTACTGCTCCTGCCACGAATCAGCCATCCGACCAGTGTGCCACCCGAAGGCCTGCGCAGCCGCCAGGCGGAGCAGCAGCAACCCTGGAACCCGGATCGGCGAAGCCGGCGCTCCGGATTATCGGAGCGCACAGCGAGGAACGAGAGCGCTGCGCAGCCGCCAGGCGGAGCAGCAGCAACCCTGGAACCCGGATCGGCGAAGCCGGCGCTCCGGATTATCGGAGCGCACAGCGAGGAACGAGAGCGCTGCGCAGCCGCCAGGCGGAGCAGCAGCAACCCTGGAACCCGGATCGGCGAAGCCGGCGCTCCGGATTATCGGAGCGCAGAGGGAGACGGTACCGTCGCGAGCATGACCGATTCAGGCATTCAGATCCCCGATCGCAACCTCGCCATGGAGCTCGCCCGGGTCACCGAAGCCGCCGCTCTCGTGGCCTCGCCCGTTGGGTGGGACAGGGCGACAAGGAAGGTGCCGACGGTGCCGCCGTCGACGCGATGCGGATCGTGTTGGGGACCGTTCCGATGGACGGCATCGTCGTCATCGGTGAGGGCGAGAAGGACGAAGCCCCCATGCTCTACAACGGCGAGGAGATCGGCGACGGCTCACCGCCGAAGTCCGACATCGCAGTCGACCCCATCGACGGCACCACCCTCACCGCGCTTGGCCGAGGCAACGCATCTCGCCGTCATCGCCGTCTCCGAGCGGGGCACCATGTACGACCCGGGCCCCTGCGTCTACATGGAGAAGATCGCCGTCGGGCCCGAGGCCGTCGGCGCCATCGACATCTCGAAGAGCCCCGCCGAGAACCTCGCCGCTGTGGCCGAAGCCAAGGGTCGAATCGGTGCGCGACCTCACCGTCGTCATCCTCGACCGTGATCGCCACGCCGACCTGATCTCCGACGTGCGCGACGCCGGCGCCCGCATCCGGCTGATCCCCGATGGTGACGTGGCCGGCGCCATCTCCACCGCCTGGCCCGACTCGGGGGCCGACATCCTGATGGGCATCGGCGGCACCCCCGAGGGGGTCATCGAGCGCGGCGGCGATGAAGTGTATGGGCGGCGAGCAGCAGGGCCGGCTCTGGCCCCGCAACTCCACGAACGTGAGCAGGCCATCGCCCAGGGCTACGACCTCGATCAGGTCCTGACGCACGACGACGCTGGTCGCTCCGACAACTGCTTTTTCGCCGCCACCGGGATCACCGACGGCGAGCTGCTCCGCGGCGTGCACTACGACCGGCGGGGCGCCACGACCCAGTCCCTCGTGATGCGTTCGAAGTCCGGCACCGTGCGCCAGATCAACGCCCGCCACCGCATCGACAAACTCAGCACCTTCTCCAGCATCCAATACATCTGACCGGGCCCGGTCAGCCAGTGTGACGCTTGTCACGCCGATGGCCGTTCCGCCCGCCGAGTGGCTACCTTCTTCCCTCGTGCAGAGAATCGGGCTGGGTGGGCCAGACAGCGCCAACGCCGCGCGCATGGTCAGTGCGACCATCGCCTACCTGGGCCTCGTCGCGCTCGCCCCCGACGCCGCCTCGACCCTGGCCGTCGTCGCATTCGTCGCGCTCGCCCTCCGCCACGATCGCGACGCCTGGGCCGCCCCGACGCGACAGATCGACCGGTTGACCCTCACGGCGGCGGTCTTCGTCGCCGCGGCGCTCGTGTCGACGCTGCTCAATCCGGTGGGCCTCGCCGGCATCTGGGCCCTCGGCAAGTTCGCGCTCATCCCTCTCTCGATCTGGGCCCTCCGGGTGACACGCCGCTACGAGCTGGGCCCCGCTCTCTGGCTGGGTGCCACCGCCGGTGCGATCGGCGCCGGCACCGTCGCGTTGCTCCAGGTCGCGTTCACCGACGTATGGCGGCCGGCCGCACTGACCAACCCGATCCTGTTCGGCGATCTCGCGCTCACACTCGGCCTGATCGCGGTCGCGACCCGCCCGTTGGCCGACCGCATCGCGTCCCGCCAACGGACGATCGCCTCGATCGCCGCGGTGAGCCTCGCCGTCGTCGCCAGCGTCCTGACCCAGTCGCGGGGCAGCTGGATCGCCGGTCCGGCGCTGCTGGTGGTGCTGGCCCTGCAGTACCGCCACAGCCTCAGCCCCCGCTCGGCCGGGGCGTTCGGGCTCGTCGTCGCCCTGGCGATCACCTTCGCCGCCGTCTCGCACAACGGTGCCCCGGTCCGGTACTTCGAGAACGGCGTGGGCGACACCATGGCCTACATCGTCGGCCCCCGCGATCTCGACGTCCGCTCCACGTCCATCGGGGCCCGATTCGAGATGTGGCGATCGGCGGCGGGTGGATTCCGGAGCGAGCCGATCTTCGGGATCGGCTGGGGCAACCTCCGGGATCGCTTCAACGCCGACGTCGACGCCGGGGTGCGGGTGCCCCGGATCGCCCAGTACAACCACGCCCACAACCAGTTCATCAGCACCACCGCCAGCGGAGGCCTCGTCGGCCTCGCCACGCTGCTCGCGCTCCTCGCGGTTCCCGGATGGATCTTCCTCCAGGCGCTGCTGGACCGCGACCCGCAGATCAGCGCGCTGGGCGCCGCCGGGCTGATCGTCGTCGTCGGGTTCGCCCTCTTCGGGCTCACCGAGGCCATCCTCGAAAAGGCCTCGCCCGCCGTGTTCTACGCCAGCACCGTGGCCCTCATGGTGGCGCAGCTCGACCGTGCCCGGTTCGGAGTCCGGCCTGATGAGCCCGACCCCGACGATGCGGAGCTTCCCTCCCCCGCCCAGCGGTGGACCCCCCGCCGGCGTCCGCCGACCGAGTAGCCCGGCCGCAACGACCGAGGAGGAACCGGTCACGGGGCTGGCCGCTCACCACCGGGGTCGGCCTCGGGCTTCCATGCGTTCCCGATGAGCCGCCGAACGATCGGTCGAGGGAGCCACGTGAAGAGTCCCGCCAGGATGCGGTAGAGCAGTCCGGGATGGCAGACGACCCGGCCCTTTGCTGCCGCTTCCAGGGCCGCTGCGGCCACGTCGTCGGGTTTGGACCACAGGAAGTCGGGGCCGGGATACTCACCCTCGACGAACCCGGCCTGCTGCACCATCTCGGTCTGGGTGAATCCCGGAGCGACCAGGGTGACCACCACGCCCGAGTGCCGCGCCTCCTTCTGCATGCTCTCGGTGAGGTGGGTGAGGAAGGCCTTGGTCGACCCGTACGGGAGCGCGCCCGGCCCCGGGGTGTAGGCCCCGATCGAGCCGACGTTGATGATCCACCCGGCGCCCCGCTCCCCCATCACCGACAGGGCGGTGCGCGACAGCAGCAGCGGTGCCCGAACGTTGACATCCACCACGGCATCGAGCCGTTCGTCGGTGAGCTCGGCCAGCGCACCTTGGCTGCCGATCGCGGCGTTGTTCACCAACAGCTCGATGGGCCGGTCGGCAGAACGGAGCCTGGCGTCGACCCGTTGCAGATCGGACCGGTCGGCGAGATCGGCCGCGAGCACCTCCACCATGCCGGCGGGAGCTCGGGCCGCCAGCTCGTGGAGTCGGTCCTCGCGCCGGGCGACCACGACGACGTGAACGTCGTCATGAGCCAACCGAAGCGCGAGGGAGGCACCGATGCCTGATGATGCGCCGGTCACCAGCGCAGTCCGCCACGGGTTCATGGGCTGCGAGTGTAGGTTCGGCGCCATGGATGACCCATCTCTGGAGCAGTTTCTCGTCCGGCCGGGATCCACGGTTGACCTCGACGCCTGGGCCACCGACGAGAACCTGGACCTGGACCGGTCCGAGGCCGAGAAGGAGACGAAAGCGCTCAACCGTCGGCTGGAGGCGCTCCAGGAGCAACTGCACGCGGACAAGCGCCACCGCCTGCTGGTCGTGATCCAAGCCACCGACACCGGCGGCAAGGACGGCACCATCCGCCACGTCTTCGACCGGGTCAACCCGGCCGGGGTGAAGGTGGCCGGGTTCAAGAAGCCCACCTCGACCGAGCTGGCCCACGACTACCTCTGGCGGATCCATCAGCACGTGCCGGCGGACGGCGAGATGGTCATCTTCAATCGCTCGCACTACGAGGACGTCCTGGTCGTCCGAGTCCATGGCCTCGTGCCCCCCGAGCAGTGGCGCCGCCGCTATCACCACATTCGCGAGTTCGAGCGCCTCCTGGTCGAGGAGGGAACGACGATCATCAAGCTCTTCCTCCACATCTCGAAGGAGGAACAGAAGGAGCGCCTGCAGGCTCGGTTGGACGACCCCGACAAGAACTGGAAGTTCTCGGTCGGCGACCTGGCCGAGCGGGAGCGCTGGGACGACTACCAGGCTGCGTTCACCGAAGCCCTGGAGCGCACCAGCACCGCGTGGGCGCCGTGGTGGGTGATCCCCGCCGACCGCAAGTGGTTCCGCAACCACCTGGTCTCACGGATCGTGGTGGACGCCCTGGAGGGTATGCACCTCGAGTGGCCAGAGCCCGAGGACGACCTGTCCGACGTGGTCGTCGACTGAGACCGGCACCTCGCTGGAGGGGACGCCACCAACGAGCACCCCTTGCTCCTTTCCGGAGCCATTTTGGCGCTGTCGTCCGATCTCGGGCCGTGTGACGATCAGGGCCAACGTTTCGTGTCCCCGAGAGAGAGGTCCTGCGAACCATGAACAGCACACCAATCCCCCGTTGGTCCAGACTGGCGCTCGCCGCGGCGGCGCTCGCCCTACCCCTGGCGGCCTGCGGCGACGACGACGACGTCGACCAGGGCGAACAGGAGGTCGAGGAAGGGGTCGAAGACATCCAGGAGGGTGTCGCGACCACCATTCAGGGCGTCGCGGACAGCATCCAGGACGCCGAGGAGCAGATGGAGGACACCGCCGAGACCGGCGGCTGATGCAACCAGCTCGTTCGGAGATTGTCGGTGGGTCAGGCGACGGCTTCTTCGCCGACCGCGGTGCGGAGCCGCACCAGCGACCGTGCCAACGCGGCTTCGGCATCGGCGTCGGCTTCGTCGGCGTCCAGCGCGGCCCGGGCCCGA
>CAWCAL010000016.1:0-157879 GCA_963793475.1 uncultured Acidimicrobiales bacterium | reverse complement strand
TCACGGGCGGCTTGCGCCCGACCGACATCGATCTCGTCGATGTGTTCGGAGACGTCGGACAGGATCGTCACCTTGTCGTTGGCGACCTGGAGGAACCCGCCGTGCACGGCGAACGCCTCGCGCCCGCCGTCGCTGGTGAGGATCTCGACCTTGCAGACCTCGAGGCTGCCGACGAACGGCACGTGACCGGGCTGGAACGCGATGTCGCCGCCGCCCCGGGTACGGGCCAGCACGAACGTCGGCCTCACCGGAGTAGGTGATCGTCTCGGGCGACACCAGCTCGATCTGCACGTCAGCTGTCCTCTTGGAGCTCGGCGGCCTTGCGCTCGACGTCGGCGGCGCCACCCACGTTGAGGAACGCCTGCTCGGGGTACTCGTCGAGATCGCCGTTGAGCAGCGCCTCGAAGCTGTCCACCGTCTCGTCGACCGGGGTGATGATACCGGGCAGCCCAGTGAAGACCTCGGCCACGAACATGGGCTGCGACAGGAACTTGGCCACCTTGCGGGCCCGGTCGACGGTGACCCGGTCCTCCTCGGAGAGCTCGTCGAGACCGAGGATGGCGATGATGTCCTGCAGCTCCTTGTACCGCTGGAGGATCTCCTGGACCTGACGGGCGACGTTGTAGTGACGCTCGCCGACGACCTCGGGGGCGAGGATCGTCGAGGTGGACGACAGCGGGTCGACCGCCGGGTAGATCCCCTGCGCGGCGATGTCACGGCTCAGCTCGGTCGTGCCGTCGAAGTGGGTGAACGACGTGAACGGCGCCGGATCGGTGTAGTCGTCGGCGGGCACGTACACGGCCTGCAGCGACGTGATCGATCGACCGCCGGTGGAGGTGATGCGCTCCTGGAGCTCGCCCATCTCGTCGGCGAGCGTGGGCTGGTAGCCCACCGCCGAGGGCATGCGCCCGAGCAGGGTCGACACCTCGGAGCCGGCCTGCACGAAGCGGAAGATGTTGTCGATGAACAGCAGCACGTCCTGGCCCTGCACGTCGCGGAAGTACTCGGCGATGGTCAGCGCCGACAGCGCGACGCGCAGCCGCACGCCCGGCGGCTCGTCCATCTGACCGAAGACCAGCGCGGCCTTCTCGAGCACGCCCGACTCCTCCATCTCGAGGAACAGGTCGGTGCCCTCACGGGTGCGCTCGCCGACGCCGGCGAACACCGACACACCACCGTGGTTCTTGGCCACCCGGGAGATCATCTCGGTGATGAGCACGGTCTTGCCCACGCCCGCACCACCGAACAGACCGATCTTGCCACCCTGCAGATAGGGGGTGAGCAGATCGATGACCTTGATGCCGGTCTCGAACATGATCGACTTGGGCTCGAGCGTGTCGAACGCCGGAGCGGGGCGATGGATCTCCCAGTAGGTGTCGGCATCGACCGACGGCACGTCGAGCGGCTCGCCGATGACGTTGAACACGTGGCCCAGCGTGGCGTCGCCGACCGGCATGGTGATGCCCTGGCCGGTGTTGCGCACCGGGCGCACCCCGCACGAGACCGTCGGTGGGCTTGAGCGCGATGGCTCGGACCCGGCCGTCGCCGATCTGCTGGGCGACCTCGGCGCGGACCTGGACGACCTCGTCGTCCACCGTCACGTCGAATTCGAGCGCGGTGTTGATCTCGGGCAGCGAGTCGAGTGGGAACTCGATGTCGACCACGGGCCCGGCGATCGCGACGATGCGGCCTTCCTTGAGCTCGGGTTCGGTAGCGGTCATCGAAGGACGCTCCTCTTTCTTGCGTCGGTGAACGGACGGTGTGCTGGTGAATGGAGGGTCGTACGAGTCGACCACGGAGGGGTCGTCACGAGACGACCTCACGGATGAGGACGGCGATGTCGTCGTCATCGTCCTTGTCGTCGCCGGCCATGGCCTCGGCGCCGCCGATGATCTCCATGATCTCGGTGGTGATCGATTCCTGACGAGCCCGGTTCATCTTGCGCGTGAGCTTGACGATGAGCTCCTCGGCGTTGTCGGTCGCGGCCTTCATGGCCCGCTGCCGGTTGGCGTGCTCGGACGCAGCCGCGTCGAGCAGCGCCGAGTAGAGCCGGGCCTCGACGTAGCGAGGCAGCAGGTCGGTCAGGACCCCCTCGGCGCTGGGCTCGAACTCGAACGCGGCGAGCGCCCGGGCCTCGCCGCCACCTTCTTCGGCGATGGTCTCGGCGCTGACCAGCGGCAGGAACTGTCGCACGGTGACGCGCTGGGTGCCGATCGAGACGAACTGGGTGTAGATGAGGCGGACCTGGTCGACGTCGTCCTCGAACATCCGGGTGACTGCGTGCGCCACCTCGCGGGCGTCGTCGTAGGTGGGCCGATCGCTGATGTGCTCGAAGTTGGCCGCCACCTCGTAGCCGCGGAACCGGAAGTAGTCGTTGGCCTTGGTCCCCACCAGGATCAGCCGATATTGGTGGCCGTCGTTGCGGATCTCGTCGAGCTCCCGCTCGGCCGCCTTGATGACGTTGGCGTTGTACGCGCCGCACAGGCCGCGGTCACTGGTGAGCACGACCAGGGCCACGACGTCGATCTCGTCCTGGGTCTTCTGCTGCAGCAGCGGATGGTCGACGCTGGTCCCGGCCGCAGCCAGGTTCTCGATGACGCCGGTGATCTGCTCGGCGTAGGGACGGGACTCGTGGGCCCGGCCCTGCGCCTTGGCCACCCGGGTGGTGGCGATGAGCTCCATGGCGCGGGTGATCTTCTTGGTGTTCCCGACCGTGGCGATGCGCCGCTTCAGGACTCGTTCTTCAGCTCCTGCCATGGTTCACCTCCTCGATCCGCGTGCCGTCGCCGCTGCGCTCATGCCTCGTCTCGCTCGATTTCCACCTCGGGCAGCGTCGTGGGCTCGTCGACGACCTCGGCGTGTCCTTCGATCGTGTCATGGGTCGACGGTTCGACCCGCAGGTGCTCGGAGATCTCGAACTGATCGGCGAACTCCTGGATCTGCGCCGTGAAGGCGTCCTCGTCGGGGATCTTGCCCTCGGCGACGATCGTGTCCAACAGGTCCCCGTGCCGGGTCCGGAACCACTCGACCAGCTCGGCCTCGAACCGGGTGACGTCCTCGACCGGGATGGGATCGAGGAACCCGTTGGTGCCGGCGAAGATCACCACGACCTGCTCCTGGACGGCCATCGGGGAGTTGAGGCCCTGCTTGAGCAGCTCGACCAGCCGGTAGCCGCGGTCCAGCTGGGCCTGCGACACGGCGTCGAGATCGGAACCGAAGGCGGCGAAGGCCTCGAGCTCACGGAACTGCTGGAGGTCGGACTTGAGCGTGCCGACCGCGGTCTTCATCGCCTTGATCTGCGCGGCCGAGCCGACGCGGGACACGGAGATGCCCACGTCGACGGCAGGACGGATGCCGGACTTGAACAGGTCGTCCTGGAGGAAGATCTGCCCGTCGGTGATGGAGATCACGTTGGTGGGGATGTAGGCCGAGACGTCGCCGGCCTTGGTCTCGATGACCGGCAGCGCGGTGAGCGACCCGGCACCGTTCTCGTCGCTGAGCTTGGCCGCCCGCTCGAGCAGGCGGCTGTGCAGATAGAACACGTCGCCGGGGTAGGCCTCGCGGCCGGGCGGGCGGCGGAGCAGCAGCGACATCTGGCGATAGGCCTCGGCCTGCTTGGAGAGGTCGTCGTAGACGGCCAGGCAGTGGCCGCTGTTGTCCATCCAGTGCTGACCCATGGCGCAGCCGGCGTAGGGAGCCAGGTACTTGAACGGGGCCGGATCCGACGCCGGCGCCACCACGACGACGGTGTAGTCCATGGCGCCGTACTCGTCGAGGGTGGCGACGGCCTGCGCGACCGTCGAGGCCTTCTGGCCGATGGCGACGTACACGCAGTTCACCCCCAGACCCTTCTGGTTGATGATCGTGTCGATCGCGACCGTGGTCTTGCCGGTCTTGCGGTCGCCGATGATCAGCTCGCGCTGACCCCGGCCGATGGGGATCAGCGAGTCGATGGCCTTGATGCCGGTCTGGAGCGGCTCGTGCACCGGCTTGCGGCCGATGATGCCGGGCGCCTGCACCTCCATGCGGCGGGTCGTCGTGTTGGTGAGGGGCCCCTTGCCGTCGATGGGCTCACCCAGGGCGTTGACCACCCGGCCGAGCATGCCGTCACCGACGGGGACGTTGAGGATGTCGCCGGTCGACTCGACCGGCTGGCCCTCCTCGATGTCGTGGACCTCGCCGAGCACCACACAACCGATGGTCTCCTCGTCGAGGTTCAGGGCCAGGCCATAGGTGCCGCTCTCGAAGCGCAGCAACTCGTTGACCGCGGCGTCGGGCAGGCCCGAGACGCGGGCGATGCCGTCGCCCACTTCGACCACGCGGCCGACCTGGGTCATCTCGACGGAGGGCGTGAATCCCTGGAGGTTCTTCTCGAGGGCGGCGGTGATGTCGCCGGTGTTGATCGTGAGCTCTGCCATGATCCTCTGGTCTCTCGGTTTCTGCGTACTCGGGCTGGGTGGGAACGGTCGAGGGTGGGGTTAGAAGACGTCGCGCAACTGGGTGAGGCGGGACCGGACGGTGCCGTCGATGACGGTGTCGCCGATCTGGGTGACGACGCCGCCCATGACCGACGGGTCGACGATGACCTTCAGCTCGACGGTCTTGCCGGTCGCCGAGTTGAGGGCGGTGGTGAGTCGCTCCCGTTGGTCGGCCGACAGGTCGATGGCGGAACGGACCTCGGCCACGACCTTGTTGGACTCGGCCGCGCTCATCTCGACCAGCTGGTCGATGATCTTGGGAAGGTCCCGGGCCCGGCCGGCGCCGACGACCATCGAGATCAGCGACACCGTGGTGTCGGTGGCCTTCCCGCCCAGCAGATCCTCGACGACCTGCTGCCGCACCGCAGCCGGGATCTTGGGGTCGGTCAGCTTGTCGCGCAGCTCGTCGTGGCCGTCGAGGGCCCGCCCGAACCGGAACAACTCGTCCTCGACCTCGGCCAGGTTGCCCTCGGATTGCGCCACGTTGAAGAGGGCCTGGGCGTAGCTCTCGATGCGACTCATCGGTTCTGCGCTCCCACCTGGTTGATGTAGTTCTCGATCAGCTGCACCTGCGTGTCGTGATCGAGGTTGCGCTCGACCACGGTCTCGGCCGCACCCAAGGCGAGGCTGGAGACCTCGCTCTGGAGATCGGCGACGGCCTGATCGCGGCTGGAGGCGATCTCGGACTCGGCTCGGGCCCGCAACTCGATCGCGTCCTGCTCGGCCCGCTGGGCCAGATCGGTCTTCAGATGACCGGCGGCCTCGCGGGCCTCGACCAGGATCCGGTCGTGCTCGGCGTCGGCGTCGGACAGCTGGGTGCGGATCTCGTTCAGCTGCGCCTCGGATTCGGCCCGACGCTGCTCGGCGGACGAGATCTGTTCGGCGATCCCCTCCCGCTGCTGCGCCATCGCCTTCTTGATGGCGGGCACACCCCACTTCAGGAACGCGACGAAGAGGACGAGGAACGAGATCGTCCCCCAGATGACCTCGTTGATGTCTCCGTACCAGAAGCCGTTGGGGCCCTCTGCGGCGATCAACAGTGCAAACATACTTCTCCTCGAACTCAGCGCCGGTCGGCGTTCGCCCGGTTGACGTACTCCTCGATGGTGTCCATCTCGGCGGCGGGATCCAGATCCCGTTGCACGACCGATCCGGCGGCTCCGACGGCCAGACGGCCCACCTCACCCCGCAGATCGGCGATGGCCCGCTCCTTGGCGGCCGAGATCTCCTCGGTCGCCTCCTGGCGCATGGCGGCGATGTCGCCCTGCGCCTGGGCCATCAGCTGGGCTCGGTGCTGGTCGGCCTGATCCCGGGCCTCGTCGATGATCTGGCTCGCCTGGTGGCGAGCGTCGGCGAGCGAGTCCTGGTAGTCGGCCATGACCGTCTGGGCCTCGGCCCCGGCCTGGTCGGCCGCGGCCTCGTCACCCCGGATCTTCTCGGTCCGGTCGTCCATGTTCTTCACCACACGGGGGTAGCCCACGAAGCGGAAGAACAGGAAGAGCACCACGAACGAGCCCAGACCCCAGAGGATCTCGACCGGGTCGGGAAGGATGGGGTTGGTCGCCTCTTCGACGGCCTCGCCCCCCTCCTCGGCCAGGACGATCGCGACCTTGGTGATGACCGCCAGCATCAGGCGAACTTGAGCAGGATGAACACCACGAACCCGATCAGCGCGAGCGCCTCGGTGAACGCGATACCCAGGAACATGGTGGTTCGGACCATGCCGGCCGACTCGGGCTGGCGGGCCATGGCCTGCACGGATTGTCCGACCAGGTAGCCGATGCCGATGCCGGGACCGATGGCCGCGAGGCCGTAGCCCATGCCGGCACCGCCGGCGGCTTCGATCGCCTTGGCGTCGTCGGCCGTGATGGCCTCGGCACCTTCCTGGGCGAGGCCGGCGACTTCGCCGATGAAGTTCGCAGTTACGCTCATGGATTCACTTTCTCCTGTTGTCGGGGTTCGTCACCCGGTGGCGCACCGGCTGACAGATCTTGTTGATGGAACGGTTGGAACGAGGATCAGTGCTCGGGGTGGAGCGCCCCGCCGATGTAGACACCGGCGAGGATGGTGAAGATGTAGGCCTGGAGGAAGGAGACGAAGGCCTCGAACGCGGTGAGGGCCACGAGCATGGGGAAGCTGAGCACCTCGACGAGGATCAGGGCCGTGGCGGAGAACAGGGCGATGCAGAGCACGCCGAAGGTGACCAGCAGGATGTGGCCGGCCAGCATGTTGGCGAAGAGTCGCACGGCGTGGCTGAACGGTCGCACGATGAAGGTCGACAGGAACTCGATGGGCGTCACCAGCAGGTAGAGCGCCTTCGGCACACCCGGCGGGAACAGCGCACCCTTGAAGTATCCCCCCACGCCCTGGTGCTTGATCCCCACGGCGATGAAGGTCACCCAGACGATGAGGGCGAACACCAGCGGGTTGGCCATGCGGGCGTTGGCCGGCATCTGGAACACCGGGATGATCTCGAAGATGTTGCCGAAGAAGATCAAGAAGAAGAACGTCAGCATGAACGGCGACCAGGCCAGTGCCTGCTTGTCCTCGCCGATCGTGGGATGGATGATCTGGGTCTGGATGAAGTTGACCGACCCCTCGGCCACCTGCTGGATCCCCTTGGGGATCAGGGCGGCCTTGCTGGCGCCGAACCAGAAGATCGCCATGGTGCCCACGACGGCGATGACGTCGATGAGCGCGATCTTGTTGAAGCCCGGGAAGAAGCTGGCGTCAGGCCACTCGACCAGGTTCTCGATGCTGGGGAACTCGAGTCCGACGATCACGATGCGGACACTCCTTCGGACGAATGGTCGGCGTCGGGTCGAAGACCCGGATACGCCAGGGAAGCGGACACGTAGCGGAGCTCCCAGAACAGGAGCCCGAGATGGCTGATGACGAGGGACAGGCCCAGGGGCCAGATCTCGACCCAGGACTGATCCTTCACCAGCCAGACGGCGGCGAAGATCATCGCCAGCCGGATGAGATACCCGAACAGCGCCGTCCCCATCATGAGTCCGATGGAGATGCGGGCGCTCCAGGCGAGCAGGTAGGCCGACAACACCAGGTTGGCGACGGCGACGACCAGACCGAAGGTGGCGGATGCGGCACCGGCCGCTCCCCAGCCGATGGCGCCGACGATGGCCACCACGGGGAGCACCCAGACGGCCCGCTTCAGGACGTCGAGGGCGATCTCGGGTTCGGGTGCGACCGGGACGGCGGCGTCCGCGGCGGCAGTGGTGGGATCCTGCATCATCCGTCCGAGTCCAGTCGGGTCCACGCCGCATGGTCGCGGTGCTCGGCCATCTCGCGGTCGTAGCCGACCACGATCTTGGTGACCGCACCCGCCACGCCGACGACGGCGAACAGGATGGTGAGCACCGGCGTGAGGCCGAGCAGCCGATCGAGCCCGAGACCGATGAGGGCCAGCAACAGCGGACTGAGGACGAGCTCGAACCCGCCGCTGGTCTGGCGGACGTCACTGGTCAACTGCGGAGTATCGGTTGCGCTCACGGAAGAGTCCCGGGGGAAGGGCTCGGGGCGGCACATCCACGGCGCCACGAGCTTGTGAAGTCTTTCGCAATCTATGGGAGGCGGATGGCGCTTGGCAACTCCGAGCGGGCCCGACGGCCCGTCGGGATCGGCGGGCTGCCCGGCCGAGTCCGACTCTAGCCATCTCCTCACCAGCAAGCCGTTTCGGCCGATGAACCTCCGTGGCCGACTCCCGTCGTGCAACCGGCACCAGGTAGCCTGAACTCTCCGGCGGATCCGCCCTGCACTCTCATGCCGATCCTTCCCTCCCCACCTTCCGCAGGGGCGCCGTCGATCGTCAGCCTCTCCGACCGACGATGGCCCGGAGCCGCCATCGTGATGGCTCTGGCCTCGGGACTGTCGTCGCTTCCGCGCCGGCTCGGTGCAGCCGTCGCCCAGTACGAGCCGGCCGCCGACGACCACCACCACCACGTCGGTCGACGTGCGATCTCCACGGCCACGGGCGACGGCTTCGACAGCGCCAACATCGACCTCGACACGTGGACGCTCGCGACCCGACCGGCGGCGCCGGCGTCCGGTCACCGACGGGGTGCTCGAGGCCGCCCTGCCCGGCAGGCGCCATTCGTGGGAGCCGGACGATCGTGCCGTTCGTATGGTCAGCCGTCATCGACGACCGAGACTTCGACCTCCAACTGGAACTCGTCGCCCTTCCCGCTCGCCCTCTACGAGTCGGTCGGACGTCCATGGGTGGCCGAGACGTCGTGGCACCGCATCGATCTCGTCGGGACCGACGACGGGCCGCGCCTGTTCGTGGCGTCCCAACACGGGGAGGCATCCCGCGCATCCGCATCAACCAGCCGGTCCCGGCCGACTCCCGATTCCCTGCGCGTCCGCCGGATCGGCCCGTCCAGTACCCCTCATGGTCGGCCTCGCCGACGGCGAGACTGGCACGATCGTGGATTCTTCGTCGATCCCTTCGCGGTCGGCGGCTGGCTCTCCTTCGGTTCGCAGCAGCCGACCTCCGATCGGCTGCGGCGTCGAGGAATTCCGGGTCGACGCCGAGGACCCGGAGCGCGGGCCCCGACAAACCGGCCCCCCTGGTCCATGACGTCGCCTCCGTTAGCGGACCGATCCGCGTTCGGATCATCTGGTCACCGACGAGACCGGCGATCTCCGCGCCCTCACAGTCGGGGGCACCCCCGACACGAGTTCGGCTCGCTGCCCAGCGAGGGCCGGCTTCCACCACCAGCTGTCCTGCCCGACCTCGAGACCGGCACCACCTACCACTTCCGCCGCGTCGCAGCCGACGCGGGCAACAACACCTTCATCGGTGAGGACCGCTCGGACATCAACTTCAGCGCAGAGGGACTGCCCATCATCGACCTCTGGTACGGCGACGCCAGTCCTTCGGACGGAACGGGTCCCCGCAGCGATGGGTCAACATTCTCGGCAATGTGTCCGACGAGGACGGGATGGCGACCGCTCACGTACTCCCTCGACGGCGGGTGCCGAGACCGGCTCACCATCGGCCCGTCCGATCGGCGGCTCCTGCCGGCCCGGCGACTTCAACGCAGCCGTCCTCTTCGCCGAGCTGGCCCGGCGAGCACACCGTCGAGTTCGTCGCCACCGACGTGCTCGGGCAACACGGCCACCCGCGTCATCACGTTGGTGGTCGCGCCCGCTGGCGGCCCCGCCCTCGCTCGCCGTTGCGGACCGACTGGGCCGACGAGCGCTCGCTCAACGACATCGCCCAGGTCGTCGACGGCAAATGGGAGGTCGAAGGGGACACGCTCCGCACCGTCGAGATCGGCTACGACCGCGTCGTCGCCATCGGCGATCAGCTCCTACGAGAACTACGAGATCGTCTTCCCCTTCGTCGTCCACGAGGTCAGCGAGGAGAAGGTTACAACAACATCAGCCGCAGGCCGAGCCTGGCGCTCACGGTCGGCTGGACCGGCCACTACGCAGTGGCCACCAGCCACCGCTCTGGGTCTACTGGCCGTCCACCGGGAGGCCGGGCTCAATGGGACACCCCGGAGGAGGCCAGGCTGAGGTGGCGGGCAACGGCAACCAGCCGCAGTCCGACACCGGAGCCGATCAGTCTTCCCTTCGAGACCGAATCTGGATGCGGGTCCGCGTCGAGGCGCACCGACGAGGGTCCGCGGATCAGTATGCGGGCATGGGCCGACGGCTCCGAGGCGCCCGAGGACTGGGTCGTGTCCGTCATCGACGACGACGACACCTCCTCGGGCTCGGTCGCCATCGTCGCCCACCACGTCGACGTGTCCATCGGCAACGTGCAATTCGAACCGCTGGGCTCGTGACCGCACCCTCCAACGTCGGCCGTACGCAGCGCCGTTCCCTGGTCGTTCGTGATGAGCATCGGCCAGATCGGCCTCAGCTCGCTCACCCTGTTCCTCCTGGCCGCTCTGGTGGGCCCCGCAGCGTTCGGCACCATCGCTCTCGCCCTGGTCCTGATCATGTTCCTCCAGCTGCTGCTCCAGCAGGGCATGGGCGCGGCCATCGTCCAGCGCGACGACCTCCAGCGTGAGCACCTCGACGCCGCGTTCTGGATGGTGATGGGACTCTCGGTGGCTGCTCGTCGTCGTCGGCGCCGCCATCGCGCCGTGGTGGGCGACGAGTCAACAACGAGCCCGTCCTCCGCAACGTCGTGTGGGCCATGCTGCCGCTTCTGCCCATCCGCGGACTGATCGTCACCCAGGATGCCATCCTCCGACGTGACATGCGGTTCAAGGCCCTCGCCGCCCGCACCAACCTCGGGGTGGTGCTCGGCGGCGGTCGCCGGCGTCGTCGCCGCGCTGGCCGGCGCCGGTGTCTGGGCCCTGGTCATCCAGCAACTGGTGATGGCCACCACCGAGCTCATCGTGCTCTGGACCGCCAGCGACTTCCGGCCGCGGCTCGCACTTCTCACGTCACGCCACGGCACGGGACCTCATCGGGCTTCTCGGCCGGGTCGCTCGCCGTCGAGCCTCGGCCTCTACATCCAGCGCCGGTCCGACGAGTTGGCGATGGGTATCTTCTTCGGGACCACGGGCGCTGGGCCTCTACCGCTTGGCCCATCGGGTCATGACGATGGTCGCCGATGTCGTGGCGCGGGCGCTCCAGCCGGTGTCGCTCTCCGAGCTCTCCCGTCTCCAGAACCAGCCGGATCGCTTCAGCCGAGCGCGTGGTGGCCACCATCTCCCTGGCGGTGACGCTGACGTACCCCGCCATGGCCGTCCTGGCCGCGTGCGCGCCCGGCGCTGACCCGACTGCTGGGTCCCGAATGGGACAGCGCAACGGTCCCGCTCCAGCTGCTGTGCATCGAGGGGCTGGCCATCGCCACGACCTTCCTGGTCGGACCGATCCTCCAGGCGCTGGGACGCCCCCACCAACAGGCGATCCTGGTCTGGATCACCGCGACGGTCTCGAGCGGTCGTGCTACTTCGGTGCCGGCTACCTGCTGCGCGACGCCGATCCGACGACACAGGTCCTCGGCCTGACGCTGGTGAACATCGTGCTCTTCGCCTTCCTCACCGCGGCGGTCAACATGGTCATCATCTGCCGGGTCACCGGCACCCCGTTCGCCCGGATCCGCCGACGGATGCTCGCTCCGTCGATCACCGGTCTGGGCGCGTTGATCGCCGGGCTGGCCTGCTCGTCCCTCCTCGAACCCAGGGTGCCCGCCATCGCGGCAGCTCGCCGGGACGGCTGCAGTGGCCGGATCGGTCGCATTGGCACTGCTGCTGGTGACCTCGTCGAGGGTCCGGACCGCGGCGAACCAGCTGCGGGCTCGTGATCCTCAGCAGGCGATGAACACGATGCTCGAACTCAGCGAGCCGATCGGCGAGCCTTCACGATGACGTTGTCGCCCCAGGTGGGGAAGAGCCGGAGATGGCCCACGTGTGCGACGAATCGGACCTTCATCGCGGCGCCGCCTGTTCGATCGCCGCGCTGATCGCGGCGAGGAGCTCCGGCGAGGCATCGGCTGAGATCGTCGACGACGCATCGAGCTCGCCGAGCCGGTCCAGCTGGGCCGGCAGGTCATCGTCGTCCAGCGCAACATGAACCAGGCCCCGCTCGGCCAGGCGAGTGGCGGTGGCGACCTGATGGTCGTTGCGGGTCTCGCGACGGTCGGCCCGTCGGGGCATCACGAGAATGGGGGTTCCGTGCTGCAGGGCGGTCAGGATCGATCCCATCCCCGCGTGGGCCACGATCGCCGTGGCGTCGCGACAGTGCTGCTCGAATTCGGTCGCCGAGAGCCGGTGCGACCAGGTCAGCGACCTGGGCTCGATCTCGGTCTCGCCGATCTGGGCCACCAGGTCATCACGACCGCGGTCTTCGGCCCACTCGTCGACGGCCCTGATCAGACGATCGAAGGGCATCTGGGAGCCGACCGTGACGAAGATCATCGCCGCCGTCTGGGGCTCACAGGACCGCACCGCGGTAGTCGGGCCCGTCGGGTTCGGCCACGTTCTCCCATTGGGTGAGCCAGGTGTCGACGTGGCCACCGACCATTCGGCCCGACCGGGAGAGCTCCTCGACGTTGGCGATGCTGTCCAGCCAGAGCGTCCGCGCTCCGAGCAGGCCACCCAGTCGGATGGCCAGGTAACCGGGGGCGGCGCCGGTCGAGATGATCAGATGGGGCCGTTCTCGCGCCAGGATCCACAGCAGATGCAGGGCCAGCGAGATCAGCTTGAGTCGGTCCCACTGGGTGGCGTCGGGGACTCGGTGGAACCGGGCCGGCTCCACCTGGCACCGGTAGGCGTCGTCGACGGTGACGTACGCGACGTCGGCCCCCTCGAACGCCGGCCGAAGCCGCAACAGCTGAACCCAGTGCCCGCCGCCCGAGGCGACCGCGAGCACCCGAGTGGCGGTCATCGACTGCGGGCCATCAGCTCACCGAGGCCGATCACGGCGAGATCTCGCCGCTCGGCGAGCGCGAGGAGCCGTTCTGTCACGTCGAGGACGAAGTCGCGCCGGGGGGCGCTGCGATCGAGGTCGTGGAGGAGCACCACCCCTCCCCTGTCGGCATCGATCGCGTCGACGACAGTCTGCGGGGGAGGAAGGTCGGCCCAGGTGTCGCCGCTGTCGAGGGTCCACCAGGCGACCCGAGCGCGATGGCGGCGAGCGACGGTCCAGCTGGCGGCGGTCAGCTTCCCGAACGTCGGTCGGAACAGCGGTGACGAATCGTCGGACCACGGCTCGAGGGCTCGGAACCCCGCCTCGTTGTCGCGGGCGTGACGGACCGGATCCACCTTCCACCCGTGCAGGTGGTGGGCCGAGTGAGCGCCCAGCTCGTGGCCGTCGGCCACGAGCCGCGCCATCACCTCCGGCGCCTCGTGGACGCGCCCGCCCACCACGAAGAAGCTGGCCCGTCCGCCCGCAGAAGCCAGCCGATCCAGGAGCAGCGGCGTGGTCTCGGGGCCGGGACCGTCGTCGTAGGTCAGGCAGACCGCGCCATGGGTACGAGTGGCCCTGCGCAGCGAGCGCACCGCGGGAATCCGCAGCGCCTGAGGAGCGAGGTAGCCGGCCGCACCGGCCGCCCCCAGGCCGAGCCCGACGCCGATCGGGTTCATCGGTCGGCGCGGCGGAACCGGCGGCGGAGGTCGATCAGGTAGGAGTCGGGGCCGGCAGTGTTGTCCACGAGGCGGCTGCGGTGGAGCACACGGTCGATCGGCGAGGGCCGCAGATCGGGTGGTTCGCTTTCCTGCAGCTCGATTCGCCAGAGCGCGGCCGTCGCGCCGAAAAGGAGGAACCAGATGGTCGAGTAGGTGGCGAAGCTCAGGGAATCGAAGGTGATCGACGCGAAGACGCCGACCAGGATCGAGACCTTCAGCGCCTGCGCCAGGTGGCGCGTTTCGTTGTCGCGACCACTTCGACAGATGCGACCGGCCTGGGCGAGCGCCATCAGAAACACGAAGGTGAAGGCCAGGGTGCCGACGACACCGATCGTGACCAGCGAGTAGAGCACCTGGTTGTCGAGCACGATGTACAGGTCGGGAATGAACGTCCCCGGTCCGCGTCCGAAGATGGGCCGGTCGAAGATGTAGACGAAGATGATCTGGTAGTCCTCGGTGCGCCCCTGCACCGACGGGTCGTTCCCGAAGTTGAGGAACAGGTACCTGATCGTGCCCAGGAGGCCCGGCACCGCCGCGCGCAGCATGAACAGTCCGGCCAACGAGACGACGGCCGCCTGGAACCGGAAGCGGGCGTTCCAGGCGACGAACATGCCCACGATCACGACGGCGGCACCCACGTAGCTCGCCCGCGAGCCGCTGAAGGGGCTGCCGGAGGCGATCAGCACGACGAGGATCCACCGGTAGATCCGCTCGTTGCGGCTCCGTGATGCCAACGTGTAGTGGAGCGCCACGGGCATGACGAGCATGCAGACGACCCCGAACTCGATCGAGTGTCCCGCCGTGGCCGCCACCCGCAGCGCAGCACCCCGGAGCCGGTCACCGATCAGGTCGTCGTTGAGCTCCAGGCCGGGGACCTGGATGTAGGGCACGATGTCGAAGATCTCACCGAACTGCAACACCCCGACGAGGCCCATGAAGCCGGTCCCGAACACCAGCGTCCGCAGCAGATCGTCGAGGCGTCGGCGGGTCTTGATGCCATCGGCGACGGCCAGGGCGATCCCGACCAGCGACAACGTGGCCAGGACGTTGCGGTCGGCGGCGCGAGCCTCGATCGGGAGCAGACCGCGGTCGAAGCCCGCCGCGTAGGCGACGAAGTAGGCGAAGAGGAATCCGTAGATCGCCATGCGCAACGGCTGCGCCCCCCGTGGGGTGAGGCGCGGCACCAGCCGCGACAGCGTCCACCACAGCAGGAGCAGGATGCCCAGGATGGTGGCCGGCCGACCCTCGGCGCCGAGGGGCAGGAAGACCAGTCGAGCCGGGAGGAAGGTGGCCAGGATGACCAGAACACCCAGGATGTAGGCAACGTCGACGCCGGGAAAGGCCCAGCGCTTCCGCGGCGGGGGCATCGGATGGCCCTCACGCACCGGTCCCGACCGGCGGGCGCCGGCCGCAGGGGCGTGATCAGGATCGAGGTCGGGCTCGCGCTCGACCACCGGGGCCGTCACGGCTCGGACCCGGGCACGGCGGTGGCGGCGCGGTCGGACCGGTCCATGAGTGCGGACCTACCGGCGCTTCGACATACCGCGTCGTGCCCCGACGGTGACCGGGGCGCGTTCGATCTCGTCCTCGTCGGTGGAGAAGTCGTCGTCGTCGAGCGTGCCGCCAACGTGCTTCCCGATCGGCTCGTCATCGACGACGTTCTCCACCTCGGTCGTCGTGGCGGCTTCGATCTCGGACGCGTCGGGCTCGTCGGCGTCCTCGCCCTCACGTCGCTCGGCCTTCGCGACGGCCCAGGGCGTCGTAGACCAGGCCCGCCACGGCGGCGAGCACCAAGCCGAGGAGCAGGACGACGATGCGGACACGGGTGCGGTTGCCGTGGTCGGGAAGGGGCACCTCGGACTGGCTCAGGATCTCGACCCTGAACCGGCGGGTCTCGGGGGCCTGGACCTGGGATTGGCGAGCGTCCAGCTCGTCCTCGAGTCGGAGGATCAGCTCGTCCAGCGTGACCAGCGCAAGATCGGGATTGCGATCGGTCACGTCGATGTAGACGATGGGATCACGGGGCTCGACCTCGATGGAATAGGTGGGAGCGAGACCCTGGTCGACGATTTGTGAGCGGACGGTGTCGGCGCGCAACACCAGGGCGACCGAGCGCAGCGTGGCCACCGATCCGGCCGCCTCCCACGGGTTCTCGGCTTCCTCGAACGTCCCGAAGATGTTCTGGTCGCCGCTCTCGTCGATCGGGAGCATGATGCCCACGCTGCTGGCGACGTACTCGGGATCCATCTGGGTGCCGGCGCCGTACGCGCCGACCACGGCCAGAACGCAGATCGGCACGGTGATGTACCAACGCCGGAACAGGATCTTCGTTGCTTCCCAGAGGTCCACGCTTAATCTCCACCGCCGCAGCGAGCCTGCCGCGCTTCTGGTCTCAGCCCTTGATTGTTGGTCGAAGTACTCTGCCGACGCCGCGAGGCGCTGTCGCGACGATACGACGTTTGTCGCTGAACACGATCCGCCGCCGCCGGAGGTTGTTGTCTGAAGATCATGCTACTCGGCTGTGACATCCTCGTGCGCCCTGGCGGGCCCTTCTCTCCTGGGTAATCTGACCTATCGGGATCGACCTCTCTGGAGTCGGCACCGCACGGACGGAGTTGAGCCACCCGGGCGCCCACATCACGACGATGGGGCTCATGAGTGGCCGGCACCGGCCGACACGAGTCCAACGCCCACGGGCCACCCTCCGCCATGAACGAACCGCCGCGCCCCTCCACCCGACTCTGCCTCTTCGGCGCTGCCGGGGACACCGGAAACCTCGGCGTCAGCGCCCTGATGCACAGCGTGATCGCCGCGGTCGACCGGCACGAGGGCCCGATGCACCTCTGTGTGATGGACCATGGACGCGGGCGACGGGAACGCCGGATCGCATCGGGGTCACCCGCCTCGGTCGCCTACGCGGGCCTGGCCCGGACCCGCCGCCTGCACCGACCCGAGGCCCAGCTTCGGGTCGAGGTCGCCGCTCGGCTCGGTGGTCTGCGCAACCCGACCGCCCGCGAGATCGTCGCGGCCGACGCCCTGCTCGACGCCAGCGGGGGCGACAGCTTCAGCGACCTCTACGGCGCCGATCGGTTCGCCACGGTGGTCATGCCGAAGCTCCTGGCCCGCACGATCGGCCGACCCCTGCACCTGCTCCCCCAGACCTACGGCCCCTTCGCTGACCCCGGACGCCGGCGCGTCGCCGGCGAGATCGTCCGCGACGCGACGACCGCCTGGGCGCGCGACGCCGACAGCTTCGCCGCCCTGCAGGATCTGGCCGGGGCCGACTTCGACCCGAACCGCCACCGCCAAGGCGTCGACATGGCGTTCGGGATGGACCCCGTGGATCCCGGGCTCTCGGACGACCTCCGGTCCTTCCTCGACGGGCCCGGGCCCGTCGCCGGGTTCAACCTCAGCGGGCTCCTTCTGAACGACCCGGACGCGGCCGGACGGTACGGACTGGTGTACGACTACGCCCGCGTGGTGCGAGCGGCCATCGACGCAGTGCTGGACGACGGCGGCAGGGTGCTGCTGGTACCCCACGTGATCGGCGCAGCGGGGCAGGTCGACGCCGACCCTGCTGCGACGGTCCGGTTGGCCGAGTCCCTCGGTCGCTCGCCCGACGAGATCCGCGTCGGCACCGAGCTACGACGACCCGCGGAAGGTGAAGGGTCTGATCGCCTGCGTGGATTGGTTCTGCGGCACCCGCATGCACGCGACCATCGCCGGCCTCTCCAGTGGAGTTCCCACCGCCGCGGTCGCCTACAGCATCAAGACCAAGGGGGTCTTCGAGAGCTGCGATCAGGGCCACCGCGTCGTCACCACCGACACTCCCACGACCGACGCCATCGATCTGCTCGCCGCAGCATGGGCCGACCGCGACCGGACCGCCGCAGAGCTGGCGACCGGCCGCCGGCCCGAGACCGTCCGTGCGGCCCGCGCCCAACTCGACCGGCTGCTCGACGAGATCGTCGTACCCGACCGGACGGGAGCTCGCCCGTGAAACGGATCGCCACCATTCCCGCCGTGGCCGAACGACACCTCTGTTGCGGTTGTGGCGCCTGTGCCGGCCTTGCCCCCGACCTGCTGGAGATGGTCGACGTCCCCGACAAGGGACTGCGACCCGTGCTGCGCGACGGCGCCTCGGCCGACGCCACCGCCGACCTGATCCCCGTCTGTCCCGGCGTCTCGATCGGTCATGCACCCGGCGCGGAGGACGGCGGGCACATCCCGGAGCTGTTCGAGGCCTGGGGCCCGATCCTCGAGCTGTGGGAGGGCTACGCCGCCGACCCCGAACTGCGGCGGGCCGGATCCAGCGGCGGTGCCGCGACGGCCCTCGGGTTGTGGGCCATGGAGCAGGACGAGGCCGGTGCCGTGGCCCACATCAGAGCCCGATCGGAGGAGCCCTGGCGCAACGAGACCGTGCTCAGCACGACCCGCGAGGCGCTGCTGGGCGCAACCGGCTCGCGCTACGCACCGGCCAGCCCCGCCGACTCGCTGGGAGCCGTGGCGGCAGCACCCGAACCCAGCGTGTTCATCGGCAAACCGTGCGACGTCGCCGCCGCCTCCAACGCACGCGTCTCCCGGCCCGACCTCGATCGGCAGCTCGCGCTCACCATCGCCATCTTCTGCGCCGGAACACCCTCGACCGAGGGCACCCTCGAGATGATGCGCACGATGGGCGTCGACCCGGCCACCGACGACGTGCGCTCGGTCCGCTACCGGGGCAACGGATGGCCCGGCCTGGCCGAGGTGGTCGTCGACACCGGCTCGGGTGGGACCGACTCGCACTCCCTCACCTACGCCGAGTCCTGGGGCGAGATCCTCCAACGGCACCGACCCTGGCGCTGTCACATCTGCGCCGACCACACCGGGGAGTTCGCCGACGTCGCCGTCGGCGATCCCTGGTACCGGGAGATCGAACCCGACGACCCCGGCCGCAGCCTGGTCCTGGTGCGCACCGAACGGGGCCGGCGGGCCGTGCGCGCCGCCATGGAGGCCGGCGTGCTCGATCTGGAGCCGCGATCGCCGGACATCCTGGTGCGCTCGCAGCCCAATTTGTTACGAACGCGTGGCTCCGTGTGGGCCCGGCTGGCGACGATGCGGCTGATGGGCCTGCCCACGCCCCGGTATCGCAACATGGCGATGTTCCCGAGCTGGCTCCGGGAGCTGTCGGGCCGGGAAAAGGTGCAATCGGTCGGAGGAACGGTCAAGCGCATCTGGCGCCGGCGCCTCTACCGGTCGGCCCCCTGAGCGCACGGCGATCCCTCCTCCGTCCGGGGTCGGCACGCCGAGGGTCGGTCTTTCGCTCGCCTTTATCGCGATAACGTTACGAAATTGTGACGAATGCGCTCAAGGCGGGCGAAACGGCGACCGATGGACATGGGTACTTCTGCCCATCCAAGGAGAGAGCACGACATGGCGGCACCCACGTTCCTTCGAACTCTGATCGTCTCGGGGGCGACTCTCGCACTGCTGGCCACAGCGTGTGATGTCGCCGGCGAGGACATCGATGCGACGTGGGAGGTGTCCCCCACCACCGTGGCCGCCGCGCCCGAGGCGGGGCTGCTGTTCTCCGACTCGTCCGACCGCTCGGACGCGGAGATGCTGGACAGCGTCGATCCCGACACCGACGTCATCCACGTGTTCCTCGAGCCGGGCGACATCACCCGGATCAACCACGTCGAGTGGTTCGTCAACGGTGAACTGCACCGCGACGACGATCTCTTCCCGCCCTACGACCTCGTGCCCGAGCACAAGTCGTTGAGCGGACCGTACGATCTCAACCGGCTGGGCGCCGGCGACCACGAGATCGCTGCCGACGTCAAGCTCGCGACCGGCGCGACCGTGACTCTCTCCGCCGCTTTCACCGTTCCGGGCACCGTGGCGCCCCGCGACACCCCGACCACCCAGGTGCCGGCCACCACCGCCGCACCGAAGCCGGCACCCGCGCCGACGACGCCCCCCACCAGCGCGGCCCCCGCCCCGGCGCCCACCGCTCCGCCGGCTCCCGAGCCCACACCCACCACGACCGCCAGGCCCGCGCCGGCCCCGGCGCCGGCGCCCAGCGGCGGCGTGCCCAACGCGTCCAACACGGGCGTCCGTCCCGGCACCAACCTCACGAGCAAGGGCAGCTACACCGTCACCACGCCGGGCGCAGTCGTCCAGAACCTCGACATCAGCGGCACGCTCACGATCAAGGCCAGCAACGTCACGGTCCGCAACTCCCGGATCCGAACCGGCGGCAACTACGGAGTCTGGTTCGACCAGAGCGTGTCGGGTGTCGTGCTCGAGGACCTCACCATCATCGGCACCGGTGCGGGCTGCTCCGCCGGCGTGGCGCCGACCGGGCGGTGGACGGCTCGCCGGCTCAACGTCTCGGGCTGTGAGGATGGCGTCAAGATGCACGGCAACCAGCGACTCGAGGACTCCTACATCCACAGCTTGCGGGTCGGCGCCACGACGCACAACGACGCCGTCCAGGTCACCAGCGGCAACAACGGCGTGATCCGCAACAACAACCTGATCGCCCCCGTGCAGAACGCAGCGATCATGATGAGCTCCAACTTCGGCTCGGTCGACAACTGGACCATCACCGGCAACCGGTTCGCCGGCGGCACCTACACCGTCTACGTCCGGAACCAGGGCCACGGGAACCCCAGCCGGATCCAGCTCACCGACAACACCTGGGTCACCGACAGCTGGTTGTTCGGTCCGACCAGCATCGACGGCGGGGGTGTGACCCTCGCGCGGAACAGGTACTGAGCGGTCATGATGGGGGCGTGACGTCCGTCGCCCCACGTCTGATCGCCGCCTTCGCCGCCGCCGTCCTCGCGGCCGGAGCCATCTGGTTCCTCACCCGAGGGGACGGCGGCGGTGACGCGTCTCCGCCCACGACGGTGCCCCCCACGACGGCATCGACGGTCGCTCCGTCCACGACGGCGTCCACCACTTCCACGACGACCGCGCCGACCACCACCAGCAGCAGCACGACGGTCCCGCCCACCACGGCGGCACCGGTGCCCACCACCGAACGACCCACGTCCGGGCCCGACGGCTTCCCCGACGCCACGACCACCGGGCACCGGTCCGAGGACCTCGACCCCAGCGCCGGGTTCGTCGTGTCCGAGGATGGCGCCATCATCGAAGGGCTCGACGTCACGGGGAAGATCACCATCGAGGCGGACGACGTGACCATTCGGGACAGCCGCATCACCACCGGCGAGGACTACGGGATCTTCGTCGACCAGAACGCGGTGAACGCCCGATTCCAGGACCTGACCATCATCGGGACCGGCATCGAGTGCACCGCCGGCCTGGCCCCGTTCGGCACCTGGACCGCCAGCCATCTGGACGTCTCGGGCTGTGAGGACGGCGTCAAGATGCATGGCGGCCAACACCTCGAGCACTCGTACATCCACGATCTGGCGGTGGGCGACACCACCCACAACGACGCCGTCCAGGTCACCAGCGGCAAGAACTCCGTGATCCACCACAACAACCTGATCGCGCCCGTGCAGAACGCAGCGATCATGATGAGCTCCAACTTCGCTGCGGTCGACAACTGGACCATCACCAACAACCGGTTCGCCGGCGGCACCTACACCGTCTACGTCCGGAACCAGGGCCACGGCGACCCCACCAACGTCCACCTCGCCGACAACACCTGGGTCACCAACAGCTGGTTGTTCGGTCCGACCAGCATCGACGGCAACGGCGTCACCATGGCGGGCAACACCGGTTTCTGAAGTTTTGGTCCGCTGACGTCGCTTCGCGCCGTTGACCCGCCATCCTTGGGGGCGTGGATCGTTCCTTCCAATGGGTCGTCATCATCGCCGCCGCCGCCCTCACCGTCGGCGGTTTCGTTGCGCTCGCGCTCGGAACCAACAGCGGCCCGCTGGTCGCCACCGACGACGACCCCGACGCCGCTCCATCGGTGACCACGTCGATCGCCCCCACCTCGACCACCGTCACCACGGTCACCACCACACCGCCCAGCACCTCGACGACGGTCCGACCGGCCACGGGCGCCGACGGCTTCCCGGATGCGTCCACGACCGGACCCGTCAGCACCGAGCTCGATGAGCGGGAACCGGAGAAGGTCGAGGAGGAAGGAGCGGTCATCGAGAACGTCGAGATCAACGGCCAGCTCACGATCGCCGCCGACGACGTGACCATCCGCAATGCCCGCATCAACACCGACGGCATCTACGGCATCCTGGTCGACGACGTCGACGGCATCACGATCGAGGACGTCGAGATCATCGGTGACGGCATCGACTGCAGTGCCGGCATCGCGCCCTACGGCACCTGGACGGCCCACCGCATCGACGTGTCCAACTGTGAGGACGGCGTCAAGATGGCGGGTGGCCAGGAGCTGCACGACTCCTACGTCCACGATCTCGCCATCGGCGACACGACGCACAACGACGCGGTGCAGATCACCAACGGCGAAGGATCGGTGATCTCGGGCAACCGGCTCATCGCACCGGTACAGAACGCCGCGATCATGCTCAGCTCCAACTTCGGACCGGTCGCCGGGTGGACGATCTCCGACAACTGGTTCGAGGGCGGCACCTACACCGTCTACGTGCGGAACCAGGGCCACGGTGACCCGGAGGCCATCACGCTCCGGGACAACCACTGGCAGCCCGACAGCTGGCTGTTCGGGCCGTACGACATCGACGGTGACGGCGTGACCCTCGAGGGCAACGAGGGGATCTGAGCGGGGGCCGTCGGGCCCACTCGCACTGGGTAAGTTCTCCGTCGCCGAGCCTCAAGGGTGGTCCGTACACTCCGATGGAGCCTTGGTGGCCAATCCGCGTCGCCAGTCCCTGGATCGAGGTCCGATGAAGGTAGGAATCCTGGCAGGTGGTCTCGGCACTCGTCTGGCCGAGGAAACCGAACTGCGGCCCAAGCCGATGGTCGAGATCGGCGGACTGCCCATCATGTGGCACATCATGCGCTACTACGAGGAGTTCGGCTTCACCGAGTTCGCTGTCGCGCTCGGGTACAAGGGCGACTACATCAAGCGCTGGTTCGTCGACCACGCCAACGTCACCCACGACATCACCGTCGACTTCGCCCGCCGCGAGGTGATCCCCCACGGCGAGAGCACCGAATCCCCCTGGCGGGTCGACCTGATCGAGACCGGCCAGGACACCGCGACCGGAGGCCGGATCAAGCGCCTCCAGCCCTACCTGGGCGACGAGACCTGCATGGTCACCTGGGGTGACGGTGTGTCCGACGTCGACCTGCATGCGCTGCTCGAGTTCCATCGCGCCCACGGCAAGGTGGCCACGCTGACGGCAGTCCGCCCGCCGGCCCGGTTCGGCCACCTCGAGATCGACGACGACCGGATCGTCGAGTTCAACGAGAAGCCCCAGACCGGCGAGGGCTGGATCAACGGGGCGTTCTTCGTCTTCGAACCGCAGATCTTCGACTACATCGACGGCGACGACACCCAGTTCGAGCGCGAGCCGCTCGAACGACTGGCCGCCGACGGTGAGCTGATGGCGTACCGGCACTACGACTTCTGGCAGTGCATGGACACCATCCGGGACAAGAAGCGTCTCGAGGATCTGTGGGCGACCAAGCCACCCTGGAAAGTCTGGGACTGACCCTCTCGTTGGGAGACGATCGATGAAGGTTCTCGTTACGGGCCATGACGGCTACATCGGCACGGTCCTCGTGCCCCTGCTGCAAGACGCCGGCCACGAGGTGACCGGTTTGGACTCGCGCCTGTTCCGCGGCTGCGCGTTCGAACCCGACCGCGCCGAGGCGTCGACACAGGACGTGGATACCCGCGACGCCACCGCCGCCCATCTCGAAGGGCAGGACGCGGTCATCCACCTGGCCGCCATCAGCAACGACCCGCTGGGTGACCTCAACCCGGACTGCACCTACGACATCAACCACCGCGCCACGATGCACGTCGCCGAGCTGGCCAAGGCGGCCGGTGTCCAGCGGTTCCTGTTCTCGTCCTCGTGCAGCCTGTACGGAGCGCAGGGCGACGCTCCCATCGACGAGGGCGGCGAGTTCAACCCGGTCACGCCCTACGGCGAGTCCAAGGTGCTGTGCGAGCGGGACCTCCACGCCATGGCCGACGACGGCTTCAGCCCCACCTACCTGCGCAACGCCACCGCCTACGGCGTCTCGCCCCGGCTGCGCGGCGATCTGGTGGTCAACAACCTCACCGGCTTCGCCTACACGACCGGCGAGGTCTTCATGAAGAGCGACGGCACCCCGTGGCGCCCCCTCGTCCACGTCGAGGACATCTCCCGAGCGTTCGTCGCCCTGCTCGGTGCCGATCGGTCGGTGGTCCACGACGAGCCCTTCAACGTCGGCGCCACCGCGGAGAACTACCAGATCCGCGACGTGGCCCAGATCGTCGAGGAGGTCGTACCGGACAGCCGGATCGCTCTGGCCGACTCGGCCGGACCCGACCTGCGCAACTACCGGGTCAATTGCGACAAGCTCGCCGATGCGGTGGACTTCGAGTGCAACTGGACGGTCCGACGCGGCGTCGAGCAGCTCTACGCCGCCTACCAGGCCGTCGGGCTCACCCTGGACGACCTCGAGGGCAGCCGGTACCTGCGCATCGCCCGGGTCAAGGAGCTGCTGGCAGACGACCGGATCGACACCGATCTGCGGTGGGTGGCGGCATGAGCCCCGATCTCCGGTGTCGCTCCTGCGGGCACGCGTCGCTCCACTCCTTCCTCGATCTGGGCACCACCCCGCTCTCGGACGGTCTCCGTCGGGAGGACCAGCTGGATACGCCCGACCCGAGCTACCCGCTCGAGGTGGCGTTCTGCTCGGACTGCACGATGGTGCAGATCACCGAGACCCTGCCCGAGGACGTGCTGTTTCCCGACGACTACCCCTACTTCTCGTCGTTCTCCGACGCGCTCCTCGCCCACTCGCGGACCCACGCCGAGGGGCTGATCCGCGACCGGGACCTCGGCCCCGACAGCCTGGTGGTCGAGCTGGCCAGCAACGACGGCTACCTGCTCCGCAACTTCGTCGAGCACGGCGTCCCCGTGATGGGGATCGATCCCGCTCCCAACCAGGTGGCTGCGGCCAACGAGGCGGGCGTGCGATCGCGGTGTGCCTTCTTCGGCCTGGAGATGGCCCGCGAGCTGCGCGACGAGCTGGGCCCGGCCGACGTGATCATCGCCAACAACGTCATGGCCCACGTCCCCGACCTCAACGGCTTCGTCGCCGGCATCGCCCACTGGCTCGCCCCCGACGGGGTGGTCACGGTCGAGAACCCGTGGGTGCGCGACCTGATCGACCACGTCGAGTTCGACACGATCTACCACGAGCACCTCTGCTACCACTCGTGCACCGGCATCGAGCGCGTTGGTCCAGCGCCACGGCCTGGCGCTCAATCACGTCGAGCACTTCCCCAACCTGCACGGCGGCACCCTGCGGTGGCACCTGGGCCACGACGAGGCGCAGACGCCCGAGGCCAAGCAGTTCCTGGAGCTCGAACGTGAGCTGGGCGTCGACGAGATCGGCTACTACGAGTCGTTCCGCCACCGGGTCGAGCACGTCCGCGACGGACTGCTGGACCTGCTGCGCGGACTGAAGGCCGAGGGCGCCACCATCGCCGGCTACGGCGCCGCCGCCAAGGGCAGCACCCTGCTCAACTACGTCGGGATCGGCACCGAACTGGTCGATTTCGTCGTCGATCGCAACGCACACAAGCAGGGTCTCTTCATGCCCGGCACCCATCAGCCCATCCTGGACACGACGGCCCTGGTCGAGCGCCAGCCCGACTACGTGCTCCTCCTGGCCTGGAACTTCGCCGAGGAGATCGTCGCCCAGCAACAGGACTACCTCGCCGCCGGCGGACGTTTCATCCGCCCCGTGCCCGAACCGGAGATCATGTCGACGTGACCAGCCCCACCACCTCCACCTGCCCCGCCTGCGGGGAGAGCCGGCTCCAGGCGTTCCACGCCGAGCGCGACATCCCCACCAACAGTTGCCTGCTGCTCGACTCCCGGGACGAGGCCAAGGGATACCCGTGCGGCGATCTGGACCTGACGTTCTGCCACACGTGCGGTTTCGTCTTCAATGCGTCGTTCGACCCGGCCCTGTCGGAGTACTCGCAGCGCTACGAGGAGACCCAGGCCTTCTCGGGTCGGTTCGTCGAGTTCGCTCGGGACCTGGCCGGACGTTGGGTGGACACGTACGACCTGGCTGGCCGCTCGGTGCTCGAGATCGGTTGCGGCAAGGGTGAGTTCCTCACGATGATGGTCGAGGCAGGCGCCGGCCACGGCACCGGCATCGACCCCGGCGTGCACGCCGAGCGCGTCGACTCGCCGGTCGCCGACCAGCTCACGTGGATCGCCGACTTCTACGGTCCCGCTTACTCCCACCTGGCCGCCGACGCCGTCGTGTGCCGTCACACGCTGGAGCACATCCCCGACGTGGCCGACTTCATGCGCCTGGTCCGCCAGTCGATCGGCGATCGCACCGACACCATCGTCCTGTTCGAGCTGCCCGACGTGGCCCGGGTACTGGACGAGATCGCCTTCTGGGACGTCTACTACGAGCACTGCTCGTACTTCACGCTGGGCTCGCTCGCCCGTCTCTTCCGGGCGACCGGATTCGAGGTCCTGCACCTCGACGTCGAGTACGACGACCAGTACCTCATCATCGAGGCCCGGCCCACCGACACTCCCGCCCCGGGCGCACCGCTGCCCGAGGAGGAGGACCCCACATCGCTCGTGGAGCGGGTCGACGGGTTCGCCACCGGCTACGCGGCGCTGCACACCGAATGGCTCAAGCGCCTGGCCGAGGTCGAGGCCGACGGCGGCAAGACCGTCATCTGGGGGGCGGGCTCCAAGGGTGTCTCGTTCCTGACCAACCTGGGCCGTGACGCCGGCATCGAGTACGCGGTCGACATCAACCCGTACAAGCACGGCAAGTTCATGGCCGGCACCGGCCAGGAGATCGTCGGGCCCGAGTTCCTGCGGGACTACCAGCCCGGCATGGTCGTGGCGATGAACCCCATCTATCTCGAGGAGATCGGCGCGGAGCTCGACCGTCTGGGCGTCGACACCCAGCTGGTCGCGGTCTGACCGTGGCGCTCCCCCACTGTCCCGCCTGCGAACACGACGGCGTCCGCTCGATCGCCGAGCTCACCGCCGTCCCGGTGTTCTGCAACGCCCTCTGGGACGATCGGGACCAGGCCCGGTCGGCTCCGGTCGGCGATCTGGATCTGGTCCTGTGCGAGCGCTGCGGCCTGCTCTGGAACCGCTCGTTCGACGAGGCGCTCACCGCCTACTCGCCCGCCTACGAGAACTCGCTGCACTTCTCCCCCGCGTTCCAGACCTTCGCCAAGTCACTGGCCGAGGATCTGGTGCAGCGCTACGACCTGCACGACACCTCGGTCGTGGAGATCGGGGCCGGCAGCGGCGACTTCCTGGCCATGGTCTGCGAGCTCGGCAGCAATCGGGGGATCGGCTACGACCCGAGCCACGATCCCGCTCGGGCCGTCCCCGGGCCGGTCGAGGTGGTGGCCGAGCACTACCCGATCGATCGCCCGATCGACGCCCGGCTGGTCTGCTCCCGTCACGTCCTCGAACACGTCACCGAGCCCATCCCACTGCTGGAGGGTGTCCGCGGCTCGCTCGACCCGGCCCTGGACACCGTCGTCTACCTCGAGGTTCCCGACGCCACCTTCATGCTGGAGCAGCCCGCGGTGTGGGACCTGATCTACGAGCACTGCACCTACTTCTCCGAGCCGACGCTCAACGCGCTCTGTGCCCGGGCCGGGTTCAAGACCCTGCGCTCGGGGCGCTCGTTCGGCGATCAGTACCTGTGGGTCGAGGCCGGTGCCGGTGAACCCCGCACCGAGTACCCGTCTCCTGACGAGCTCGCCGCGCTGATCGGTGCCGCCGAGGGCTTCGGCGACCACCTCCGATCGATGATCGCCGACTGGGACCAGCGCCTCGATCGGATGGCGCAGGACGGTCCCGTGGCCGTCTGGGGCGCCGGATCGAAAGGCGTGTCGTTCCTCTCGCTGGTCGCCCATCCCGCGACCGTCGGCCACGTCGTCGACGTCAACCCGCACAAAGCCGGCAAGTACCTCCCCGCATCGGGCCTGCAGGTCCAGACCCCCGACTCGCTTCCCGACGACCTGGCCCACGTGCTGGTGATGAACCCGATCTACCTCGACGAGATCTCCGGCTCGGTCCGCGATCTCGGTCTCGACGCCCAGGTCACGCCGGTCGCCTGACCCAGCGGCGGGTGACTGTCATACCCCCCTGCGATGATGGTGGGGTGACGTTGATCGATCAGTCTTCGACCGGGGACCCCGCCGTTGGGGGTGTGGTGGATCGGTACGAGGCCCAGCACGACGTGATGCTGGCCGGTCTGCGGGAGCGGGTTCGTTCCGATGAGGAACGGGTCCGGGTGTTGGCCGAGGAGGCGATCGGGTTGGGGTCGCAGATCGCGGGGTTGCAGGGCCGGCTGGCGGCCACGCTGGCCGAACTGGACGCGGCCGATGGGTGTGCCGGGCACCGGTCGCCGGCATCGTGGGCGGGCTGGCATCTCGGCCTTCCCGCCGGTGAGGCCCGCCGGCTGGGAAAGGTCGCAGCCGCGCTGGCGGACCGGCCCGTGCTGGCCGCGGCGTGTGAGGAGGGGTCGATCCCGTTGGCGGCCGCGGCGATGGTGGCCGACATCACCACCCCCGACAACGAATCGAAGGTCGTGGAGCTGGCCAAGCATGCCACCGGCCCGCAGGTGTCGAAGATCTGTGCCGACTACCGCAACGCCACCGACGACGCCACGCTCGACCCGCCCGAGGCGGCGGTGTCGTTCACCGGGCACCGGGGCGGCTACCGCCTGGGCGGGTGGCTCCCGGCCCTGGGCGGCGACCGGGTCAAACAAGGCCTCCAAGCCGAACTCGACCGGCTCTGGGACGACCACCACGCCGACCAGAACGACGCGAACGGCGACGATGCGGTGAAACCGACCCGGGCCGACGCGCTGGTCAGCCTGGCCGAACGGGCCCTCGACCCCGACGCCGACCACCGTCGAGCGGGCCGAGAAGTACCTGACCATGCTCCACGTCGGCCTCGACGGCGAGGTCACCCTGACCGATGACACGCCGGTCGATATCGACCAGTTCAAGACCATCCTGGGCGATTCGTCGTTCTCGTGGCTGGTGTCGTTGCGGGGGATCCCGCTGTGGACCACCCACAAGATCCGCACCGCCAACCGGGCCATGCGCCGAGCGCTACGAGCCCGCGACCGGCACTGCGCCTACCCCGGGTGCACCAACCTCGGCTACCTCGACGCCCACCACCTCACCCCCTACGCCCAGCAGCCCGAGACCCGCCTCGACGGGCTCGTCCTGCTGTGCTGGATCCACCACCACATCGTCCACGACCGCGACGAAACCCTCACCCGCGAGGCTGACGGCACCATCGCGGTCCACCGGCTCGACGGCACCATCTGGACCGGGAAACGACCCCCACCAACCACTGCCGACCCGCCCGACATCGCCCCCCACCACCGGGCCTACGCCGGCGACCAACTCACCCACTACGCCCGCGACGTCATCCTCCACCACCTCCTCGACAACCGACCCACCCCCACACCGACCCAGCCCGACCCCCACCCGCGGCCCGAACCATCCGACGGATCGACTCCCACTGAAGGCGTCGACACGGACCGTGCCGCCAGCGAACGTGACCCCGACCCGTAGCAGCGCGGCTAGTCGACGGAGAGTGGGTGCAAGGTGAGGCCGCCGGACGTTCCGTCCACGATGGTGTCGACATCCCAGGGGCCAGCTCCTCGAGTTCAGGCACGGTCCACACCACCCGGGTCACGAACCAACACCCCTCGCCACCCGGAGCGGCGCGCGGAGATCACGCCCCACCGCAGGCCAGCAACACCCAAGAATGGCGTGGCGTGGGGGTTCGTGTCGGTGAACCGAACCGACTCAACTCCGAGTGGCTACTGGCCAGCGTCACCCGGGTACGCCTGGGTGGAACAAGCCGCACGATCTCGTGCCAACGCGGACGCTCAGGTCGGGATCTCCGGCTGAATCACGCTGGTGCGGCCCACGCTGAGGAAGGCACACCGGGGCGACCGTAGCTCCAGGCCCCACAGTCCGTCGATGTGTTTCACACCTCCATTGCCAGACGCAACCGCTGAGAACGAGACTCGCGCCCATCGATTCGCTCGACCTTCTGTCCGCCCTCACGTACATCCCCATAGTCGGTTTCGTTGTCGGCGTGTTGTTCGGGGCGTTCCGCGCATGGCAGATCAGCCGCGTCCTCAAGCACGGGATGGCGGCCGTCTACGACTCGCTAGGCGCCCAACAGCCGCCACCAGCACCAGGGCGACGGGAACCAGTCCCAGCCATCCTCCGCCGGGCGTTCATCTTCGGCCAGCTCTGCGTCATTGAGATCTCCCTCGACCACAGCTCGGTCCTGCTCGCCAACGGCCGCAGAATCGCGGCCCCCCAGCTCAACAGCGACCGGTGGGAACTCGAAACCCCTTGGATCGGAAGAGCCGTCAAGGTCCTCGTCGAACTCGACGAGCCGGTGTGGATACTCCGTGAAGTCGTCCTCTACGTGCGCTCCCGAGACGTCCACCTCCTGCCATGGTCAGCTGGATGATCGGAGGCGCTTGGAGTAGTCCGACTGCCCCAGGCCAGCATCCACCAATGTCACCCGAGTGGGCGTGCCGTGGTGGTTCGGGTCGGTGGGCCCATTCGACCCAACACCGAGTGGCGCTTGGCGGGCTGATGGGTGTTCGAACGGGGCGGCAGGTTTCGGGGGTCCCGTACCATGCTGCAATGGCCGACGAAGTCGCGGAGGCGGTCCAGCTCCTCGCCAGTGAGGGCTACGAGCTGAGGATTGAAGAGCGTGACCTCCACTCGGAGTACATGTCTCACGGTCAGCCCGGTAGGGCGTCCTTCTTCAAGGTGGACGCCTTGTACTACTGCCTGAGTCTGGAGCGTGGCGGCTCCGTCGTCTGGAAGGATTTCGCCCAGGCTCCTACGCGCGATGAAGTGATCCTCGCCGCCGCTCGCTGGTATCGCCGCTAGCTCGCCTCGACGAATCGCTGGGTCCTGGCAGCGGTTCTGTATTGGAGTGTCGTTGCACGATCCGCCAGGTACAGGTGCGTTCCCTGTCACACAGCACCCGCAAACTGCGTGGCGTCTCGGGTTCCGGACCCGAAAGCCGCACCCCAGGCCACGCTGATGTCTTCGGCACCGAGGTTGTCGCAGCTATGCGAGCAGAACCGACCCATGGCCCACCGGGGACCGGCGGCCCGGCCACGCCCGGTACCGACCTCCGCCACCATGCGTGGCAATCACGCGTCCACGGACACGTCCGGGTGGGCGCGAACGTGCGCTAGAGCCGGCCGACCAGGCGGGGGAGGATGCTTTGGGCCAAGTCCTCGAGATCCTCGGCCGACTTGGTCGATGCGATCAGCAGCCGCTCGCCCTTCCGGGCGTACAGGGTGCCGTCGACCGAGAACGCCTCGTCCGCCAGCTGGCCGGTCTCACCGCCGTCCAGGGTCAGCTCGGGGCGCTCCTCGATCTCGTCGTCGCCGGACCTGACGTCGTCGATGACCGCATCGACGTCGGTCGTCTCGGACGTCCTCACGATGGCCAGGTCGAGATACCGCGGTGCCTCGTCGGCCAGATAGTCGTTCGGATCGCCGGTCCCGTCGCCCTCGTCCACCTCGACCACCTCGACCCATGCGCAGGAGCGGGAATCGGGATCCCCGGTTTCGTCGGCGTCGACGACGCGGTACTGGCGCTCGGTCTCGCGCCGCAGCGTGGAGGACGTGACCAGACGGCACGGATCGGGAAGCTCCCGCACGATCGGGGGACCCGAACCGGTGTCGTCGCCGTCGGAGCAACCCACCAGCGAGGCGGCGGCCACGACGAGCATCAGCAGCACCCGGCGCGTCCTCATGTGCCCACTCGTTCCTTCACGCGTTGTTTCCACCGACCACCGGCCACCCGTCCGCGGCGTACCGCGAGGGTAGGGCCGATCACCGCCGAGCACCGTACGCGGTCCGCCGACGAGAGGGGAAGCCGGCGGACCGACCGGTGGTACTCCACCAGGAGCCGCTGCCGGTCGGTGAGGCGGGACGCGCCCTTCGCGGGATCGAACCACGCCTGGACCTGAGCCTTGGTCAGATTGGCCTCGCGCGAGGATGCGGCGTGCAGCCGGCGCCGGAAGAGCTGATCGGGCACGGTGACGAACCCGCCCAGCATGGCCAGCTCGGCCAGCAGCACGTAGTCGGAGGCGATGAACGAGTCGATCAGCCGGGTGTGCCGCAACGCGTCGACGCGGATGACCCCGAACACCGGGCTCGCCATATTGAGGACGTCGAGCGTGTCGGACAGTCGGCGGTGCGGCCGCGGATCCAGCGTGGTCATGTCGTCGGGATCGTCGCCGGTCACCCCCCCGTCGGCGTCGATGAAGACCGCCCGGGGCGTGGCCAGCACCACATCGGGACCGGCATCGTCGAGCGCCTCGATGCACAGGCGGAGGAACCCTTGGCTCTTCTCGTCGTCGTGGGCCGCCCACGAGAACAGTGGGGCGGTGGAGGCCCGGAACACGACGTTGTAGTTCCAAGCGGCACCCCGGTTCTCGTCGGCGCGCAGATAGCGGACCCGGGAGTCGGCCGCGAAGCCGCGGCAGATCTCCTCGGTCCCGTCGGTGGAGGCGTTGTCGGAGACGACGATCTCGAGCCCGTCGACGTCCTGATCGACGAGGGCCTGCAGGGCACCAGAGAGGTAGTTCTCGCCGTTGTAGACGGGAAGCCCGACGCTGATCCGGGCCGTCATCGTCGGGCCGTCGCGATGATCTGATCCACCAGAACGTTGCCCAGCGGGCCCCGACCGAACCGAGCGCCCGACCGGGTCCGGGCCGTGGCGACCATGTCCACCGACGCCACGGTGAGTCCGGCCGCCTGCAGCCAGCGCCGGATCGCAACGGGATCGCTGCGGTGCATGCCCGTGCGCTCGTATCCCCCGCTGACGTCCGGAGCCCGAAATGTCGTCCACGTGCTGCGCGGCCGCTTCCGTCCGGGCAGGCGGTAGTACATGTCCTTGGCTCGTGCCGCCCACAGGTTGGGCACCGACACGACCAGGGAGCCACCGGGCCGCAGTGCCCGCGCCGCGGCCGCCAGCAGCTCGGCCGGTTCGGGCGCCAGGTGGGCCAGCCCGGCCACCACCACGCAGTCGACATCGGAGAGCTCGTCGAGCCGGCCCAGTGCGGACAGGTCGGGATCGAGCACGGTGAGACCGGACGCACGGGCCACCTCGCCCATGACCGCGTCGACCGGCACGGCCACGACCTGATGGCCGGCCAGGGCCAGCTCCGTCTCGAGGTAGCCCGCGCCGGCGCCGACGGAGACGACCCGCCGAGCCCCGGGCGGCACGGCTCGCACCAGCGGCTCGGTCTCACGGTCGAAGAGGTGCCGGTCGTAGGAAGAATCGTCGAGCCCGGAGGTCAGCGGTGAGAGCGTGCGGTCCGAACGCGAACCCTTGTGCACCATCCGCAGGGCATCGAGCTGGGCCGACACCTGCTCGGGGGTGGCCCCCAGCTCGCCGAGGTACTTGTTGGGCTGGTGGGCGATGAGGAAGTCGTCGAACCGGTCGATCCCCACCATCTTGCGGAACCCGCACTGGTCGTAGGGATCGGCCGATGCGCTCTCGAGAATGCCGTACCGGCCCTCGTGGGGAGGCACCACGTACCGACCCGAGGCGATCGCACGGTCCAGTTGATCGCGGTTCAGGAGATACGCCGCGCCGTGCAGATTGGTGAAATGTGCGTAGTGCTGGCCGCCGGCCTCGATCACCGATGCCGGATCCCACCGGTAGTGGCTGTGGATGCTGCAATAGGAGCGGGTGCCGTCGGGGTACTCCTCGAAGCGGAGGAAGCCGGCCAGATCACCGCTGGGCAGCACCTCGCTGGCGTCGATGAAGGCCTCGATGGTGTGCGGCCAGATCAGGTTGTCGTCCTCGGTGTAGAGGAAGAGGTCGTAGTCGTCGCGCCGGGCGGCGAAGAGCTCACGATGCGCGAACGGCAACGACATGGGCGTCGGTCCCGGGTAGCCCACGACCACTTCGACGTCGGGGGCCATCTCCTTCGGTGCCTCCGACATCGCCACGAAGTGCAGGTCGTGCGGTGAGGCCCGCAACGACTCGAGCAGGATCTCGAGATATCCCTGGTTCTTGGTGCCGTAGTTGGCGATCGCCACGAGCATGCGCATACGGAACGGGGACTCCCGGGGTAGGACGGCGGAAGGGATATCGTACGATCCGCTCGGGCGAGGGCGTACGCATCCCTCTCCGATCGGCACCACAGCCCGACGATGGAGGAAATCTCCTCGGGGGTTCAGATGGCCGGTGTCGGCGCCGACAGGAGCGGCCATGGCGATGGGTGACGAACCGGGACTTCGGAGATCGGGCAGCAGCAGCGCCCTGCTCTCCGCGGCGCGCTCGCCGTTCGCACGACTGGCCGCATTCAAGGCCGCGCTCCGGTTGGAGGGCGGTCAGCACACCTCGGCCACCGCTCGCGAGATCCTGGCCCGCCACCACCACGTCGAGGTCGGCGCCTACAGCTACGGCGAGTGCATGCGCCTTGGGTCCTTCCCGGCCGGCACCCGGGTGGGTCGGTTCGTCTCGACCGCCATCGGGGTGCAGCTCTTTCCGGCAAATCACCCGCTGGATCACCTCTCGATGCACCCGTACTTCTACGCCAGCTACCTCGGCCTCACCGATTGCGATCAGATCGCACGACGTCCGGTCACGATCGGGCACGACGCCTGGATCGGTGCCGGCGTCATCATCACCAGCGGATGCACGTCGATCGGTATCGGATCGGTCGTCGGCGCGGGCTCGATCGTGACGTCCGACGTGCCCGACTTCGGCATCGTCGTCGGCAACCCGGCCCGCCTCGTACGCCATCGATTCGACGAGCCCACCCGCCAATGCATCCTCGAGAGCCGCTGGTGGGAACGTTCGATCGACGACATCGCTCCCCATGTGGGCACGATGACCTCCCCCGTCGATGTCGGCACCCATCCCCTGCTGGCGGGAGCCGGCCACGGATGATCACCTCCTGGCTCACGTTCCACGAGGTCGCCGACCGGACCAGCCCGGGGAACGATCCGAACATGACCGTGACCCCTGACGTCTTCGCCGGCGTGCTGGACCGGGTCGGCGACCGCCCCGACGTGCGCATCACGTTCGACGACGGCAACCGTTCCGACGTCGACACCGCCCTGCCGCTGCTGGAAGAACGCGGGATGACGGCGACGTTCTTCGTGCTCGCCGATCGCATCGACCGCCCGGACCAGCTGGCCACCGCCGACCTGCAGCGCATGGTCGACGCCGGGATGACGATCGGCAGCCACGGACGGGCCCACGTCCCGTGGACCGAGTGCGACGATCGGCAGCTCACGGCCGAGATCGCCGAGTCGGCCCGGGACCTGACCGCGGCCATCGCTCGCCCGGTGGATCACTTCGCATGCCCGTTCGGCGCCTACGACCGGCGCGTGCTCGCCGCGCTGCGTCGTCAAGGTGCCGCCAAGGTCTTCACCAGCGACCGCGGTGCGACGTCGTCGCGGTGGCTCACCGCCCGCACCAGCCTGCGCGCCGAGCATCGTCTCGAGGATCTCGACGATCTGCTGGCCCACGGTCGGAGTCGCCCCAGCCGCTGGGTCCGCGACCTCAACACGCTCCGGAAGCGGGTGCGATGACCGGACGGCACATCCTGGTCGGACCCGCACGCGCCGTCGCCGCCACCGAGGCGGTGTGGAGCCTGCTGGACCGCGGTCACCGCGTGACGGTCTGGACGCACCCGCACGATCGGATCGCACTCGGGCACGATCGCCGGGTGTCGGTCACCAGCATTCCCGACCCCGGCAGGGACCTGAATGCCGCCACCGACGCGCTGGCCGACCTCGCCGCCGGTGCCGACGCCGTCTTCCCGCTGGACGACTTCGCCCTCGTGCTCGCCGATCGGCTGCGCACCGCCGGCACCACCGTGGTCGGCCCGGCCGGCTCGGCGCTCACCCTGGCGCTGGACAAGGCCCTCCAGGCCGAAGCCGCGGCGGCCGCCGGCTGGTGCGTCCCGGAGGGGATTGCGGTGGACGACGTCGGCCAGCTCCCCGCCGAGGCCCCCTTCGCCGGTCCCATGGTGCTCCGGCCCGCCCACGCCGTCCATCGGCTGGATGATCGCCTGGCCAAGTCGGACAACGTGTTCTGCAACGGTCCCGGCGGGTGGAGCGACGCGCTCCGCTCGTTCCCCTCCGAGCGACCGGTTCTGGCGCAACGAATCGTCAACGGGGACGGCATCGGCGTCTTCGGGATCGCCCGTGAGGGGACCCTCCAGGCCGCGTCCGCGCATCGCCGGGTGCGACCCACCGATCCCGCAGGTTCGGGAGCCAGCGCCGCCGCGGCCCGTCGGGTGGAGCCCGACGAACTGGCCCAGGCCGAGTCCTTCGTCGCCCGGACCGGATGGGACGGAATCCTGATGATTGAGCAGATCGCCCGACTCGAGGACGGCTCCCGGTGGTTCGTCGAGGTCAATGCACGACCCTGGGGCAGCACGGCCCTGGCTCGCCGGCGAGGCCTCGAGTACCCAGCCATGGCCGTGGATGCGGCGCTGGGGCTCGACATCGAACCGCCCGCCCATCGGCTGGACGACGACGGCACGGTCGCCCGTCACCTCGGACGCGAGGCGGTGCACTTCCTGATGGTCATCCGCGGTCCACGCGGGCCGAGCGCGAGCCCATGGCCCACGCGGCGCCGGACCACGGCGGCCATGCTGCGGTGGGATCGGGGCACCTCCTGGTACAACAAGCGACCGGGGGCAGGCCGCCTGTGGGCGGTCGACGCCGCCAACAACGTCATGGACCGGGTGGCACCGCGGAGGAACCGGGGATGACCGCCGACGTATCGAGCGCGGCGGCGCGAGTCGTAGCCAGCCGGCATCGGCCGCAGGCGGTGCCGGCGGCGGCGCTTCGTCCCGCACCAGGCGCGGCCAGGGCGGCGCCGTGGAGGGCCGGATCGGCAGGCACCCGCAGCAGTTCCCGCACGATGGAGCTCAGCCAGAAGAGGGCGGTGGCGGCGAGGCCGTGCCGCTTACGATAGAGCCGGACCCGGTTGAGGGTCAGCAGGGCGTAGAGCGCAGGTGCGGTCCGGCTCTCACCCTCGAAGTGCGAAACCGTCACGTCGGGTACGTACGAGACGGCGTACCCAGGTCGCGTGCCCGGAGACAGAAGTCGGTTTCCTCCGAATAGAGGAAGAACCGCTCGTCCCACCGGCCCGTGCGCTCCAGGCACTGACGGGAGCAGGCGAGGAACGGACCGGCGGCCCAGTCCGCCGTGCCGGGCCGATCGTATGCGGCCGGGTCGACCACCGTCTCGCCCCATGCCGGCCACCGTCCGGCCCGGCTGGCCCCGACCGCGGCGTCGCCCAGAAGCCGGGCCACCGTCGCCTCGCGCCGCAGTGACGTGATGAGGGAACCGTCGCCGCGGGTCAGTCGCGGAACGGCGATCCCGACCCCCGGCTCCTCCAGCGCATCGACCAGCGGTCCCATCACCGCCGGCGGGACCTTGACGTCGACGTTCATGATCACGAGGACGTCGTACCCGTCGCTCGACGCCGCTGCGACCCCCGCGTTGATCCCCGCGGCGTAGCCGGCGTTGCGCCCCATGTCGATCACCGTGGCCGACGGAACCAGACGCCGGACGGTGGCGGTGGTGGGGTCGGTGGACAGGTTGTCGGCCACATACAGGTGCCAGTCGAAGCCGTCGAACCCGGCGGGCAGGCCGGGCAGGGAGACCTCGAGGTCGGCGGCACTGTTGAAGGTCACCGCCACGATGGCCACCTTCACGACGTCGCCACCCGGTCGGCGGTGCCCCAGCCGACCTCGCCCCGCCGGCTCTGCCGACGGTCCACGAGCTTGGCGGCCACGGTGAGCAGGACGTAGGCGGGGACGTCGACCAACCGACGCGGGTCGGAGCGCACGACGCCCAGCCATTGCCGACCCGAGGCGCCCTGGCCCACGATCCCGAGACCGTCGAGCTCGCGGTTGCCCCGGTACACCCGCGCCTTGCGCGCCACCCACGCCCTGGCCGTCGGCGCGGCCAGCACCGTGGCCCGGCAGAGATCGTGTTGGAGTCGCTCGTGCGGTGCGAAGAGGCGCTCGACGAACCCGTCGTCGGCGACGATGTCGGGCCAGTCGTCGAAGCGCCCCCGGGCCCGTTCGGTGAGCACGAACACCCCGCGACCGGACAGACCCTGTTGCACCACCGGCAGGGCGACCCAGATGCGCATCGCCGAGCGGACGATCCAAGACGAACCGGAGGTGTCGAGATGGAGACGAGGTGATGCGACCACGGCCTCGCTCTCGGCCAGCGCTGCGGCCATGCGGTGCAGGTCGGTGCCGGCCACGTCGATGTCGGCGTCGACGTAGGCACGCGGGAATCGGTCCCGCGGCAGGCGGTCGAAGTGTGCGTCACCGACACGCAACGCGGCGATCTTCGATGGCGTCGTGATCTCCTCGACCTCGATGCCGGGAACGGCACGGGCCCGATCGGCGGTGTCATCCGAGCAGCCGTTGCACACGACCAGCACCTCGAGCCGGCCCGGTTCGACGTCTCGGGTCAGCCGCGCCAGGTTCGGGCCGATGACCGCCGCTTCGTCGTGGGCGGGGACGACCACCGTGAGGGGCATGCGGGTCAGGGTAGAGCGGAGGCCGGCGATTCAGAGGACGGCCCGGTGCGCCGCAGCACGGCGCTGACGCCGCGGCTGACCACGTTTTGCAGGGTCAGGACCAGGATCACGAGATCGAGCCCGACGGTCCAGTTCTCGACGTAGAAGAGATCGAAGCGACGGTAGGCCCGGAAGACGGGATTGTCGCGCGCCTCGACCTGCCACAATCCGGTGACGCCGGGGCGCACCTCGTACCGCAACGAGAGCGCATCGTCGAACTCGGCCGCCTCGGTGGGCAGACAGGGCCGGGGTCCGACGAGGCTCATGTCACCCCGAAGCACGTTGATGAGCTGGGGCAGCTCGTCGAGGCTGGTGGCCCGCAGGATGCGTCCGAGACGGGTCACGCGGGGGTCGTTGGCGGCCTTGAAGAGCGGGCCGTTGCGCTCGTTCGACTCGGCGATGGCGGCTCGTTTGGCCTCGGCGTCGACGACCATGGTGCGCAGCTTGAGGAAGGTGAACAGCTCGCCGTTCAGCCCGACCCGCTCCTGCCTGAAGATGGCAGGCCCTCGGTCCTGGAGACGGACGAGCACCATCAGGATGGCCAGCGGAATGGCGAAGATCACCAACGCGATGCTGGCCAGCGCCAGGTCGAGGGCTCGCTTGAGGAAGAGCTGGAAGCGTGAGTGGTCGGGCGGCTCGAGGTAGAGCAGCGGTTCGTAGGCGATGGGCACCATCCGCAGCCGCCGATAGGTGAACCCCTGGACCCCGGGCGAGAGGTGCACATGGATCCCCCTGGAGACCAGCTGCTTCACCAACGCGTTGCGCATCGGGGGCGGCATCGTCTCGGTGACCATGAGGACGCCGTTCACGTTGCACCGGTCGATCGCATCGTCGATCGCGCCGATGTCGCCCAGGTAGGTGACACCGTCGGGGAGCGCGCCGGGGTCGACGCCGATGAGCCCGGCGACCCGGTAGCCCAGCTCGGGGTGATCGCGGATGATCTGGGCCAGGTCGAGCGCCTCGGGACCGGTCCCGACGATGATGATGTTGCGGCAGTACTGACCGAGGGTCCGGCGGTGACGCAACCAGGCGTCGAAGCCGGCCCGCCCGATGACCAGCATGGTGAAGAGCATGACGACGATGGCCAGACCGTCGAAGGGCGACAGGACCGGGAAGAGCCGGTCCTGGGCCTGCGTCACGATGACGGCCACGATGCCGGCGGCGCCGGCGACCTTGAGGAGGCGGGAGATCTCCTCGGATCGCACCGAGGACACGCGGGCCTGATAGAGGCGAAGGACGACACAGGCGCCGATGGTGGTCCCCACGATGGAGCCGAACACCAGGACGTTGGACGTGAGGTCGTTGCGACCGTCGAGGAGGCCGCCGAAGTAGACGGCCAGGCATACGGAGGCGGCGGCTGCGAGATCGAGCAGGATCAGCACCATCTTGAGGGTGACGCCCCGACGGAGCTGCCGATCGTCGGCGGGAGCAAGGTCGCTCACGCCGCCCGCGTCCATCGGCCGATCCTCGACCGTCACGTTCTGAGGGTCCACCAATGGGGTGCTCAACCCGGTCACCTTGACTCCGCCTGGCGGTGTTCGCCGAATGCCTCACCGCACGATTTGATCCTACCCACCTACCGTAGAGCCTTGGGCCATCCTCCGTCTGTGGGTCTGGCTACCCATTCTCCCGACCGCCCCGGGCCCGGGCGCCCAGGAACGTGTAGAGGCCCAACCCGAGCGCGATGACCCCGATCGGCACCAGCGCATCACCCCTGCCCTCGTTCAGGGTGGGATAGAGCACCAACCCGGAGAGCAGCGCCGTCCACGCCCACAGGATCAGCACGGCCCGCCGGTTTCCGTGGCCCATCCGCACCAGCTGGTAGTGCAGGTGGTCCTTGTCGGCCTCGGTGAGCTGCTTGCGGCCGATGGCGCGGCGCACGATCGACAGCACGGTGTCCAGCAGCGGCACCCCCAGGACGAACAGCGGGATCAGCAGCGGGGCGTAGAAGAAGAAGGCCTGTCCGCTGAACGGCTCGTCGACGCTCCCACCGACCGAGACGGTCGCCGCCGCCATGAGCGACCCGAGCAGGAGCGAACCGCCGTCTCCCATGAAGATCCGCGCCGGACTCACGTTGTGGGGCAGGAATCCCAGACAGACGCCGAGGGCACACATCGCCACCAGCGGACCCGGGTTGGAGGCATCGATGATGCCCTCCTCGCGCAGCACGGTGCTGTACACGAGGAACGACCCGGCCGCGATGGCCACGATGCCCGCGGCCAAACCGTCGAGCCCGTCGATCAGGTTGATCGCGTTGGCGATGGCCAGCACCCACAGGACCGTGACCAGGGGCACCAGGTCGTCCGACAGCAGGAAGAGCCCGAAGGTGGGAACCCGGAACGTCACGATGCTGACGCCGGCGATCACCAGTAGCGATGCGCCGAACGTCACGCCGGCCACCTTGGCGGGCGCCGACACCTGCCGGAAGTCGTCGACCACACCGACCGCATGGATCACGGCGGCGGCACCGATGATCCCCAGGAGTTGGACCGGGTTGGCGAAGACCTCGGTGTACTGCCCGTTGGCCCATGCGAACAGCACCGCGACGAGGAGCCCACCGAACATGGCCATGCCCCCCAACGTGGGCGTGGGTCGGAGATGGACGCGTCGTTCGTCCGGGCGCACCACCGCGCCGACCCGCCAGGCGAAGCGTCGCACGACCTCGGTCAGCACGAAGGTGGTGATGGCTGCCGCCGCGATGACCGCGGTGTCCGCCCATGCCGCTTCGTTCACGCCCGCCCCCGACCCAGCAGCGGGGTCTCAGTCAACCGACGATCTCAGTCGCCGGAGGGATACGGGGCGAAGGGCTCGACGAGGGTGGCGACATCGGCCCGGATGTCGGCCAGTGCCGAGGCATCCTCACGATGCCGGAGGGTGGCGGCCAGCAACTGGGCGATCCGCGCCATCTCGGCCTCGCCCATTCCCTGGGTGGTGACCGCGGGGGTGCCGATGCGCAGGCCCGAGGTCACGAAGGGCGACCGGGGGTCGTCGGGGACGGTGTTCTTGTTGAGCGTGATGGCGGTCTGATCGCACGCGGCCTGCGCCTCCTTGCCGGTGAGCTCGGCGTCGAACGTGCGCAGGTCGACCAGGTTGAGATGGTTGTCGCTGCCCCCCGAGACCAGGCGGAAGCCCTCCGCCGCCAGTGCGGCGCCCAGGGCCTGGCTGTTCCGCACGATCTGCGCCGCGTAGTCGCGGAACTCGTCGGTGGCGGCCTCGGCGAACGCCACCGCCTTGGCGGCGATGGCGTGCTCGAGCGGACCCCCCTGAAGGCCGGGGAAGATGGCCTTGTCGATGGCGGCGGCGTGCTCGGCCCGGCTGAGGATGCAGCCACCCCGCGGGCCGCGCAGGGTCTTGTGGGTGGTGAACGTCACGATGTCGCTGTAGGGAACCGGGTTGGGATGGGCACCGCCGGCGATGAGCCCGGCGATGTGGGCGGCATCGAACAGCGAGCAGCGCGCCCACCTCGTCGGCGATTTCGCGCGAACGGGACCGGATCGATCTGCCGGGAGTAGGCGGTGGCGCCGGCGACGATCATCTTCGGCTGGTGTTCCTTGGCCGACGGCGCGCACCTGGTCGAAGTCGATGCGCTCGTCCGAAGGGGTCACGCCGTAGGACACGAAGTCGTAGAACTTCCCGCTGAGGTTGACGGGCGACCCGTGGGTGAGGTGGCCGCCGTGGTCGAGGCTCATGCCCAGGACGGTGTCGCCGGGCTCGAGCATGGCCAGGTAGACGGCCACATTGGCGTTGGCACCGGAGTGCGGCTGGACGTTGGCGTGATCGGCCCCGAACAGGGCACACACCCGTTGCCGGGCCAGGTCCTCGATGTCGTCGACGAGCATGTTGCCGCCGTAGTACCGCTTCCCGGGGTAGCCCTCGGAGTACTTGTTGGTCAGGACCGACCCGGTGGCCTCCATGACGGCGGGTGAGGTGAAGTTCTCGCTGGCGATGAGCTGCAGGCCCGTGTTCTGACGCTCTTTCTCGGCGTCGAGCAGGTCGAAGACCTCGTCGTCCTTCAGGGTGGGCCAGGGCATGATGCGGGGGATCCTCTTCGTGGGTGGGGTACCGATTCGAAGCTACAGGGCCATGGTGATCGACGCCGACCATGGAACCGGTTCGCGATCGGTCAGGGTTGGTCGAGCGCGTCGATCTTGGCCACCCGTGCCGCGTGGCGACCGCCGTCGAAGTCGGTGGCGAGGAAGGCGTCGACGGCGTCCAGTGCCACCTGGGGCCCGGTGAAGCGCTCACCGACGCACATGACGTTGGCATCGTTGTGGGCCCGGGCCATGCGCGCCGAGGTGACGTCGTGCACGGTCGCCGCCCGAATACCCGGAACCTTGCCGGCCGCCATGGCGATCCCGATACCACTCCCGCACACACAGAGGCCGACGTCGGCCTCGCCCCGTGCCACGGCTCGGCCCACCGCGGCCCCGAAGTCGGGGTAGTCGACCCGGTCGGTGGAATCGGTACCGAGGTCCAGCACCTGGTGGCCGGCGTCGGCCACGTGCCGGGCGATCAGGTCCTTCAGGTGGAATCCGGCGTGGTCGGAACCGAGGGCGATGCGCACGGGGCGATCCTACCGGCGGGTTCGCGACCGCCCGGCCCCGCTCACTATTCTGCGCCGCGATGAACGCACCGGACCCCACCACGCCCGTCGTCGTCGGAGTCGGGCAGGTCTCGCGCCACGAACCCGACGACCGCGAACCGGTCGATGTGCTGGCCGACACGATCGCTGCCGCCGCCGCTGACGCCGGTGGTCGTGTCCTTCCCACGGTCCAGTCCGTCCGCGTGGTCGGGCTCCTCAGCTGGCGCTACCGGGATCCGGCCCGACTCGTCTCGGAGCGGCTCGGGATCGAACCGGCCGAGACCGCCTACAGCACGATGGGCGGGAACACACCGCAGATGATGATCAACCGGAGTGCGGTCGAGATCGCCGCCGGCGACCTCGACGCGGTCGTCGTCGGCGGCGTCGAGCTGTGGCGTACCCGCATGGACCTGCGGCGGTCGGATCAGCGACCGGACTGGACGAAACAGGACGAGGACGTCGAGCCCACGTTGATGTTCGGCGCCGACCTGGACATGAGCGACCCCTACTCCCAAGCGGTGGGCGCCGTCATGCCCATCCAGCTGTACCCGATGATGGAGGTCGCCCTGCGACACGACCTGGGCCGGACCCCGGACGAGCACTTCGACCACATCACCCGGCTCTGGAGTCGATTCAGCGAAGTGGCCGCCGACAACCCCCACGCGTGGAGCACCACCGCCTACTCACCCGAGGAACTGGCGACCGTCGGCCCGGACAACCGCATGGTGGGCGCGCCGTATCCCAAACTCCTCAACTCGAACAACATGGTCGACCAGGCCGCCGCCGTGATCCTCATGTCCTACGAGAAGGCCACCGCCGTGGGGGTGCCGGCCGATCGAATGGTCTTCCTGCACGCCGGAACCGATGGTGCGGACCCGCTGGAGGTCACGCGTCGGGAACGGTTCGACACGTCGACGGCGATGCGCGTCGCCGGTCGCCGTGCGCTGGACCTGGCGGGGATCGGTCCGGCCGACCTGCGGCATGTCGATCTGTACTCGTGTTTCCCGTCGGCGGTGCAGATCGCTGCTCGCGAGCTGGGTCTGGCCGAAACGCGCGACCTGACCGTGACCGGCGGGTTGACGTTCGCAGGCGGACCGTGGAACAACTACGTCACCCACGCGGTGGCCACCATGGTCGAACGCCTTCGGTCCGAACCGGGATTCGGGCTGTGCACCGCCAACGGCGGATTCCTCTCCAAACATGCCTTCGGCGTCTATGCGTCCGAACCCCCGGCCGAGGGGTTCCGGCACCTCGCCCCGCAGGACGAAATCGATCGGCAGCCCACCGTGCGACCTGCGGGCGACATCGCGGGGTCGATGACCCTGGAGGCGTACACGGTCATGCACGACCGCAACAGCACCCCCGAGACGGGCATCGCTGTCATGCGCACCGCCGACGGCCGGCGGGCGTGGGCTACCACGACCGACGCCGCCACCATGCAGGAGCTGCTCGACGGCGACGCAGTCGACCGCTCGGTGGAGCGCTCGGTGGGCGGGACCTTCGGCTTCGTCTGACGCCGGCTCAGTGCTCCCCGTCGTGCTGCGCCCGACCCGACCCCGGGATCCGGGCGTGGAGCATGGCCATCACCCGGTTGTGGGCCTCGGGCATCTCCTTCAACAACGTCTGGAAGTGCTCCGTGTCGAAGCGCAGCAGGCGCATGGGCTCGTCGGCCACCACCGTGGCCGACCGCGGGCGGTGGTCGATGAGCGCCATCTCGCCCACCATCGAACCCGGGTGGAGGGTGACGACGTACTCCCCGCGCACCAACACGCTGGCGTCGCCCTCGATGATGACGTAGCAGTCCTGGCCGACCCGACCCTGCTCGCAGAGCACCGCATCGGCCTCGGCTTCGACCTCTTCGGCCAGCTCGATCACGCGGGCCAGCTCGTGGGTGCTGAACCCCTCGAAGAACGCCACGTCGGCGAGCCACTCGGGAACGGATCGGTCGTGCTGTCTGGCCATCGGTCACTTCCCCTCGGTGCCGCTCATCGTAGGAGGCCTCCATGCCGCCCGCAGCTCCGCTTCGGTCAAGCCGCCGAGCCTGAGGAGTCGGAACCCCTCGCGCAGGTCCACGACCGTCGATGCGTCGCCCTCCAATCGGCCCCCGTCGGCCACGACCAGATCCTCACCCAGCACCTCCGCCACCCGATCGGCCTGCACGACGGGAGTGTCGCCGGACCGGTTGGCGCTGGACGCCGCCAGAGGGCCGACCCGGGCCGCCAGCGCTCGGACCAGCGCGTCATCGGGACAGCGAGCGCCCAGTGACGACGGATCGCCGCCGAGGTCCCAGGCGAGGTCTTCGGCTCGGCGATCGACGATGGTGAGCGGACCCGGCCAGAATTGCGATGTCAGGCGAGCCCGGCCGGGCGATCGATCGGACCAGAGTCGCTCGGCCTGAGCCGGATCGGCGACCAGCACCGCGGTTGCGACGTCGCGATCCCTGCCCTTGCGCCGGTAGAGCTCGGCGATGCCTGCGGTGTCCCCGGCCCGGGCTGCGATGCCGTACACCGTGTCGGTCGGGACGACGACGACACCGCCGGCCTCGAGATGCTCGGCCAGGGCTGCGACGGCTGCCACGACCGGCCGGCTGGGGATGATCGGCACGAAGTGAAGCCTACGAGCCGGCACCTGGCAGACTCGCACCATGCGTGCAGCGATCATGCGTGCGGGCCGGATCGTCGTCGACGAGGTGGACGAGCCACCCCTCGAGGCGGGACAGATCCGGGTCAGGACGCTGGCGTGCGGGATCTGCGGGTCGGACCTGCACGCGTTGCACCACGCCGACCGCATGGTCGACATGAGCCGGCACGCGTCGTCACCCGGCGACCCCCTCCGGCCCCACATCATGGATCCGTCGCGCGACGTCGTGATGGGTCACGAGTTCTCGGCCGAGGTGGTCGAACTCGGCCCCGGTGCCTCCCACGACGAGGGCGACATCGTCGTGTCGATGCCCATCGTCATGGCGTCGACCGGGATCCACCCGATCGGGTACGACAACACGTTCCCCGGGGGTTTCGGCCGCACGATGGTGCTCAACGACATGATGGCGCTGACCGTCCCGAACGGGCTCGACGCCCGCCTCGCCGCGTTGACCGAGCCCATGGCGGTGGGCGTCCATGCCGTGAACCGGTCGTCGATCGCCGTTCACCACTCGGCCCTGGTCGTCGGCTGCGGGCCGGTCGGGCTGGCGGTCATCGCCGCACTACGCGAGCGGGGCGTGGAACACATCGTGGCGGCCGACTTCTCGCCGACACGCCGCGCGCTGGCCGACCACATGGGCGCCGGCACGGTGGTCGATCCGGACACCGAACCCGCCATCGAGGCGTGGCGCCGGGTCGACGGGTCGCGCTCGCTGACGATCTTCGAAGCCGTCGGGGTCCCCGGCATGCTCGATCAGGCCATGCAGGACGCACCCCGCCAGAGCACCGTCGTGGTCGTGGGGGTCTGCATGGAACCGGACACCGTCCGACCGATGCTCGGCGTGGTGAAGGAGCTCGATGTGCGCTTCGCGTTCGGGTACGACCCCGCCGAATTCGCCGAGACCCTCGGCCATGTCGCCGAGGGCACCTTCGACGTGGCGCCGATGATCACGGGGTCGGTCGACCTGGACGGCGTGGCCGGCGCGTTCGAGGCACTGGCCGACCCCGACGCCCACGCCAAGATCCTCGTCGAACCCTCCTGACCGTCGTTCTCGTGAGTTCAGGTCGGGTGGCGGGCGACGATGCCTCTGGGGCGGCCGGCCAGGTCCTCGAATCCCTCGACCTCGGCGAAGCCGGCGGCCTCGCAGCGCTCGACCAGCCCGGGGACCTGATCCGGGGCACTCTCGAGGACCAGCACACCGTGGGGGGCCAGCCATCCGGCGGCGCCGGGCACGATCACGTCGTAGGCCTCGAACCCCGACGGCCCGGGCACCAGTGCGTGCACCGGCTCCCAGTCGGCCACCACGGCCGGCAGCACCTCGTCCGCTCGGACGTACGGCGGGTTCGCAACCATCAGATCCAGCCGCCCCCGCTGCTCGATCGGCAGCGCCTCGAACCAGCTGCCCTCCGCCACCTGCACGCCCACCGCGGCTCGTCCCAGACCGGACAGATTGGCCCGCGCCACCGTCACTGCGTCGGCGCTCACATCGGTCAACCAGACGCCGGCCCCCGGCCCCTCGAATGCGATCGACAGCCCGATCGCCCCCGATCCGGTGCCCAGGTCCACCACGGTCGGGGGCGATCCGGCCCGGCCCGCTGCGACCAATCGGGACAGCTCGTCCACCGCATGACCGGCCACGACCTCGGTCTCCGGTCGCGGAATCAGGCACCCGGGCGTCCACCATCAGATCCAGCTGCCGAAACCCCCATCGGCCGACGACGTACTGGAGCGGCTCGCCACCGAGCCGGCGCTCGACCATCGCGTCGAGCGCGGCCACCCCGCGCTTCGTGGCCGGCCGCTCCAGGCCGGTGTGGAACTCCACTCCCTCGTATCCCGACGCCTGTTCGACGATCCGACGGGCATCGACTTCCCCGGCATCCAACCCGGCGTCGCGGAGTCGGCCCGCTCCGCCTCGGCGAGGAGCTCACCCCACGCGACGGTGCCGCTCAGCGCTGCTCCTCGAGCTGCTGGGTCCGCTCGGTCGCCTGCAGCAGTCCGACGACCTCGCCGAGCTCGCCGCCCAGAATCCGGTCGAGGTTGTAGAAGGTCTTGTCGACCCGCTCGTCCTTCACCCGGTTCTCCTTGTAGTTGTAGGTGCGGACCTTCTCGGATCGGCCGCCACCGCCGACCTGACCCCGGCGCTGCTCGGCGACCTCGGCCGCCTGGCGGGCCATCTCCTGTTCGAGCAGCCGGCTGCGGAGCACCCGCATGGCCTTCTCCCGGTTCTGGAGCTGACTCTTCTCGTCCTGCATGGAGACGGTCAATCCCGTGGGCTTGTGGGTGATGCGCACCGCCGAGTCGGTGGTGTTGACCGACTGGCCACCCGGTCCCGACGATCGGTACACGTCGATCTCGAGATCGTTCGGATCGATGCTCACATCGACCTCCTCGGCCTCGGGCAGGACCGACACCGTGGCCGACGAGGTGTGGACCCGCCCCTGCGACTCGGTGGCGGGCACCCGCTGAACCCGGTGCGGACCGCCTTCGTACTTGAGGTGCCCCCAGACCTCGTCGCCCTTCACGACGAACGACACCGACGCGAATCCGCCCCGGTCGGACGGCCGGGTGTCGAGCTGCTCGATCTGCCATCCCTTGAGGGCGGCGTAGGCCTTGTACATGTCGTGCAGGTCGCGAGCGAAGAGATTGGCCTCCTCACCGCCCTCGGCACCACGAATCTCGACGATCACGTTCTTGCCGTCGTTCGGATCGGAGGGAAGCAGCAGGGTCCGCAGCTCGTCCTCGAGCGCGGTGACCTGCTGCTCGGCCTCGGCCAGATCGCCCCGGAGCACCTCGCGATCGTCGCCGTCGGACTCGGTGATCATCTCCTTCAGCGTGGCGACGTCGTCGAGCCGCTGGGAGAGCTTCTGGCCGCACGCGACAAGGGTCTCCAGCTCCTTGTATCGCCGGGCCGCCGCCGCGAGCGCGCCGGAGTCGCCCACCACGTCGGGGTCGGCCAGCCTGGTCTCGACCTCGGCGAGCTCACTCTCGAAGTCGGGCAGTCGCTCGAGCATCAGTGCAGGCTACGAGCCGAGCCACGGCGCCGCGACCGGCAGCACCTCGACCGATCCGCGGAGCGCGGCGGCCAGTTCCCGGGTCACCGGGTAGTCGTCGACCGCCGGGATCACCAGCACCAGACGCGCGTCGGGGGCGTAGCGGAGCCGCAAGGTGGCCGCGGCGAGCGTCAGGTCCGGGTCGACACCCGTGGAGCACACCACCAACGTCGGACGCCGTCGCGGCCTCGAGCGCCGGGGCCGGAGACGGAGCCCGCAGCCCCTCCACCGGGAGCGGAGGAACGGCCACGAGTCGCTCGCACCCGACGACCGCCGGATCCTCCACGATCATCGAGCGCAACCAGCGCTCACGGCGCAGTCGATTGAGCGGATGCGGCGCCGCCCCGGGGCGGCGATGTCGCCCGACGGCCCTGGCCGCAGCGGCCAGTTGCACTGCGGGTTCGGTGCCGTCGGAGTCGACGAGCATGTCGTTCAGGTCACGGTCGAACTGCCCCACCCCCACCGACAGGGTGGGCTCATCGCCCCGCAGATCGATGCGGGCCACCTCGAGTCCGGCGATCTCCCCGACGATCGCGCCGTCCTCGACGACCGGGTCCACACCGTGCTCTCGGAGCACGGCCAGCAACGGCTCGGCTTCGGAAGGAGCCACGGGAGGCTCCGCCGAAACGACCGGGTCGGTCGGACCGACCGGGATCGGTCCGGCCTCGGTCGCCTCCCAGACCCGTATCTCGGGCTCGCGCAGGAGCTGCGCTCTCCGAGCGATGGCGGCCGCATCGAAGGCGTCGTCGGGCTCGACCACCACCTCCAACCGGGTCACATCACCGCGCAGCGCCCATACCACAGCCCCGACCAGCGCGCCCGGATCGTCGATCATCACCCAGGCGTCGGCGCCGTCGCGGACGACGGGCCCGAACGCCAGGCTGTCGCCCGCTGCGATCTCGACCGGAGCGAGGGCGCGCAGCTTCGCCAACCGGAGCGCCGCGAGACGCTCAGTGTCCATGTGGGCCTCGCGAACGGCTCAGGCGTCGGACTCGGGAGCGGGCGCCTGCTTCTTCCGACGCTTCCCGTAGCGGCGCTCGAAGCGCTCGACCCTTCCGGCGGTGTCGACGATCTTCATCGTGCCGGTGAAGAACGGGTGGCTGGCGCTGGAGATCTCGACCTTGGCCAGCGGATACGTGTTGCCGTCCTCCCAGTCGATGGTCTCGCCGGTCTCGATGGTGGACCGGGTGAGGAAGGTGTCACCCGAGGACGTGTCCTGGAACACGACGGGGCGATAGTCGGGGTGGATGTCGGCCTTCATAGAACTCTCCAGTGTGGTGGGAGGAACGGGGTGCTCACAACTGCGAGGCGCCGCTCACCCCTTCGCGATCTCGGTCAGGAACTCGTCGTTGGTACGGAAACTGCGCAACCGGTCCATCATCAGCTCCAGTCCGGCGCCGGGGTCACCGTCGCCCGCGACGCCGTGGAGCACCCGGCGGAGCTTGTGGACCTGGGTCATCTGCTTGCGGTCGAAGAACAGCTCCTCGTGGCGGGTCGAGGACGCATCGACGTCGATCGCCGGGTAGACGCGCCGCTCGGCGAGACGCCGGTCCAGGCGCAGCTCCATGTTGCCGGTGCCCTTGAACTCCTCGAAGATCACCTCGTCCATCTTCGACCCGGTCTCGACCAATGCGGTCGCCAGGATGGTGAGAGACCCACCCTCCTCCAGGTTGCGGGCGGCACCGAAGAACTTCTTCGGCGGGTAGATCGCCGCCGTGTCGAGCCCTCCCGAAAGGGTCCGCCCGTTGGGCGCCGCGGCCAGGTTGTACGCCCGGGCGAGGCGGGTGATGCCGTCCAGGATGATCACGACGTCCTCCCCGGTCTCGACCAATCGCTTGGCCCGCTCGATGGTGAGCTCGGCGACCTGGGTGTGCTCCTCGGCGGGGCGGTCGAACGTGGACGCGACGACCTCGCCGCGTTCCAGCGACCGGGCCATGTCCGTGACCTCTTCGGGACGCTCGTCCACCAGCAGGACGACCAGGTGCGCCTCGGGGTTGTTCACCTCGATCGACTTGGCGATCTGCTTCATGATCGTGGTCTTGCCCGCCTTGGGCGGGGAAACGATCAGCCCCCGCTGGCCCTTCCCGATGGGAGCGATGAGGTCGATGATGCGCGCCGTCATGTTGGCGACGGCGTCCTTGGTCTCCATGCGCAGCCGCTCGTCGGGATAGAGCGGGGTGAGGTCCTCGAAGCGGGGTCGGCCCCGGCTCTTGTCGGGTGCGTCGCCGTTGACGGCGGTGACCTTGACCATGGCCGGGTTCTTCTCATTGCGATTGGCCGGGCGGGACTCGCCGGCGACGTGGTCGCCCTTGCGCAGCTGGAGCTGGCGGCACTGCTTCACCGAGATGTAGACGTCGTCCTTGGTGGGCAGGAATCCGCCGACCCGGAGGAATCCGTACCCCTCGTCGCGAAGATCGAGGTAGCCGTCGACCTCCATGGGGTCACCCGACCACGGCTCGTCCTCGCGCTTGTCACGATCGCGGCCGCGACGGCGGCGACGCCGGTTGCCGGCCTCGACCGACTCGTTGGCGCCCCGCTTCCGGTTGCGCTGGTCGCCGCCCTGATCCTGTCGACCCTGGTCGCGATCGTGTGGCTCATCACCCTGGTCCGGCGATCCGTCCTGGCCGGCCGGGCGATCGCCGCCCGAGCCGTCCTGGCGCTTGCCCTTCTTGCCCTTGGTCCGGTCGGGGCGGGTGTCGCCCTCATCGTCGTCGGCCGTCGCCTGGTCGGCACCGGCGGACCCGCCGTCGGGGTCGCCTCCCTCACCTTCACCGGTCGCGTCGTCGCCGGAATCGGCGCCGGCGCCGGCCTGCTGCAGGATCAGGTCGACGATCTCGGCCTTGCGGGCCCGAGACGGCGGCTTGGCTCCCATCGCCGTGGCGATGGTCTGCAACTCGTTGCGGTCTTTTCGCTCCAGCACGGAACGCTCGAGATCGGTCGTTTCGACGCTCACCTGGAACCTCATCACTCTGGGGATCGACGCCACGCTGGTCCAGGCGGGACCAGGCTCGACCCGATCACCGACGCGCCGCGAAGCAGGAAGGTGACGGGAAGGACGGTACGCCGGTGGCTGCGCTACCTCCGCCCGATGATCAGGTCATCGAAGGTATGTGGCGCGGTACCCGGTACCGACAGATCGCAACTGTAGTGACCCGGCCCGACCCTCACAACAACCGCAGGCCGGCGGGTGCGCCGTCACCGGTCACCCGGCGATCAGGCGTCCGATCAGCTCGTGCCCCACGGCGACCGGCGCCGCCGCCACACCGGACTCGGAGTAGGTGCCACCCGGGCCGTCCTGCCGGGAGTCGACCATCAGGTACGGCACCGGATCGGGGGTGTGGGTCCGCAGCGCCAACGGCGTGGCATGGTCGGGCAGGAGCAGCATGCGCCAGGGCCCCAGCTCGTCCATCCCGTCGACCAGGTCGGTGAGGATCCGGCGGTCCCAGTTCTCGAGGGCCCGCACCTTCTCCTCGACGTCGCCGGCGTGGCCCGCCTCGTCGGTGGCCTCGACGTGGATCACGAACAGGTCGACCCCATCGGCCAGGGCGGTGAGCGCGGCGTCGCGTTTGCCCTCGTAGTTGGTGTCGTAGTGGGCGGTGGCTCCCTCGACCTCGACCACCTCCATCTCGGTCAGGACGCCCAGTCCACGAACCAGATCGACCGCGGTGACCATGCCGCCGGTGCACCCGTGCTGATCGACGAAACGGCTCATGGTGGGCTGATGGCCCTGACCCCAGAGCCAGATGTGGGTGGCGTCGAGGTCGGAGGCGGCCAGGATGTCGGCCGAGGCCTCCATCAGAGTGGACAGCCGCTCCCCCGACGGTCCGACCGGCCACACGGAGGGCTTGTCGGTGAGGTCGTGCGGCGGAACGGTCTCGGCGTCGGCCCAGTCGGCCGGCGCCACCAGACAGTGGCGGTACTGCACGCCCGGATGGAACGCCAGCCCGTCGCCGCCCAGGGCGTCGTCGAGGCCGCGGACGACCTCGGCGGCCGCCTCCTTCTCGGGGTGACCGCCGGCGAAGTCGACCATGGTGCCGTCGGCGCCGAGCGTGACCAGGTTGCAGCGGAACGCCACCTGGTCGGGGCGGAGTCGCAGACCGAGCGCCGCCGCTTCGATCGGCGCCCGGCCGGTGTGGAACTGAGCCGGGTCGTAGCCGAGGATGGACATGTTGCCGACGTCACTCCCCGGCGGGAGGCCCGGCGGGATGACGGCGGCGCGCCCGGTGGTGCCGCGGGCGGCCAGCGAGCCGAGCACCGGCAGATCGGCGTACTCCAGCGGGGTTTTCCCGCCCAATTGGGCCACCGGCTCATCGGCGCAACCGTCGGGGACACAGACGACGTACTTCATGGAGCCATCATGCCAGCGCCGACGCCCTACCCCGACGTGGCGTCGATGTGGGCCTCGATCGCGGCCAGATCGTTGGGCAGCGACGTCATGTGCTCCTCGCGCTCCATCAGGTCGGACAGCCGGTCGGGGAGCTGGGGACGACGGCCCGTGGCCCGCTCGACCGCATCGGGGAACTTGGCCGGATGGGCGGTGGCCAGGCAGATGACGGGTGCGGCCGGGGTGGGACTGGTGAGGTCGGCGGCGACGCCCAGGCCGACCGCGGTGTGGGGATCGACCACGTGGCCCGACCGACGGGCCGTGGCCTCGATGACCCGGAGGGTGGCGGGGTCGTCGATGGAGCCGGCGGCGAACGTCTCACTGGCGGCGGCGAACACGTAGGGACCGAAATCGATGGCGCCCGCGTCCCGGAACGCCTGCATGGCATTGCCGAGGTCCTGCCCGTCACGGCCGAACAGCTCGAAGAGGAGCCGTTCGAGGTTGCTGGACACCTGGATGTCCATGGCCGGGCTGGAGGTGGGTTCGACCGAGCCGACCCGCATGGATCCGGTGGTGAAGAACTGGGTCAGGATGTCGTTCTGATTGCTGGCGACGACCAGGCGGCGAATGGGCAGGCCCATCTGGCGTGCCACCCAGCCCGCGAACACATTGCCGAAGTTGCCGCTGGGCACGACGAAGGTGGGCGGCGTCGGCGACGCCACCCGGTTCGCGGCGTACACGTAGTAGACGGTCTGGGCCATGACGCGAGCCCAGTTGATGCTGTTGACCGCACCGAGGGCATGGCGTGAACGGAACGCCTCGTCGGCGAACATCGCCTTGACCAGGTCCTGGCAGTCGTCGAAGCTCCCGTCGACGGCCAGATTGTGGACGTTGTCGTCCTCGACGGTCGTCATCTGGCGACGCTGCACGTCGCTGACCCGACCCTCGGGGTGAAGGACGAAGATCCGGACCCGATCGCGCCCCCGGCACGCTTCGATGGCGGCGGAACCCGTGTCGCCCGAGGTGGCCGCGACGATGGTCATCGTGGCGTCGCGCCGGGTGAGCTCCTCCTCGAACAGCCGACCCACCAGCTGCAGCGCGATGTCCTTGAAGGCCAGCGTCGGGCCGCGGAAGAGCTCCAGCAGATGGAGACCGGGATCCAGTTCGACCAGGGGGGTCACGGCCTCGTGCTCGAAGCCCGCGTAGGTGTCGGCAACCAGCTCTGCGAAGCGGTCCCGATCGATCGAGCCTTCGACGTACGGCCACATCACGGCGGTGGCAACGTCGGCATACGACAGATCCGGATCGCTCCAACCGGCGAAGAGCGACGGCCACTCGGCGGGGACGTACAGGCCGCCGTCGGACGCCAGTCCGGTGAGGAGGACGTCGGCGAAGTCCAGCTCGGGAGCGGCCCCCCGGGTGCTCACGTACCGCATCATCTAGTCCTCGACGCCGATCACCCGCAGCACCGTGCCGATGCGGTCGACCGCATCGAGGAGGCGCAGGTCGTGCAGCGTGGCCTGGACATCGGCCTCGACTGCGGCGTGGGTGATGAAGACGATGCGGGCCTCGCCGCCGAGCCCCTCCTGTTCCATCGACCGGATGGAGACCCGGTGCCGCCCGAAGATCTCGGCCACCTGGGCCAGGACGCCCGGCTCATCGGCGACCTCGATGTTGAGGTAGTAGGCGGACCGCACCCGATCGATCGGCCGGATCGACGCCCGAACGAAGCTGCCCAGCGTGGCCGACGAGCCGCGCCGCAGGTTGGCGGCGGCATCGATGACGTCGCCGAGCACGGCGCTGGCGGTGGGCATCCCACCCGCTCCCCTGCCGTAGAGCATCAGATCGCCGACGGCGCCACCCTCGATGAACACCGCGTTGAAACTCCCGTTCACCGAGGCCAGCGGGTGGTCGGCGGCGACCATGGCCGGATGCACCCGCACCGCGACCTCGGGCCCGTCGGGTCCGTCGACGGATTCGGCGATGGCCACCGGCTTGATGATGAAGCCGAGGTGCCGAGCGTGGGCGACATCGGAGGCCGTGATCGACCCGATGCCCTCGTGATAGACGTCGCCGGCCACGACCGAGGCACCGAACGCCAGCGTGGCCATGATGGCCACCTTGGCTCCGGCGTCGTACCCCTCGACATCGGCGGTGGGATCCCGCTCGGCGAAGCCCAGGCTCTGGGCTTCTGCCAACGCCTCCTGATACGACACGCCGTCGTCGGTCATCCGGCTGAGGATGTAGTTGGTGGTGCCGTTGACGATGCCCAGGACGCGGGTGATCGGTTCACCGACCAGTGACTCCCGCAGCGGTCGCATCAAGGGGATGGCGCCGGCCACCGCCGCTTCGAAGAGCAGGTCGACCCCGGCCCCATCGGCGGCGCCGTAGAGCTCGTTGCCGACGTTGGCGAGGAGCTCCTTGTTGGCGGTGACGACCGGCTTGCCGGCGGCCAGCGCGTCGGCCACCAGCTGACGGGCCGGCTCGATCCCCCCGATCACCTCGACCACGATGTCGACGTCATCGGCCGACACGACTTCGGTCGCGTCGGTGGTCAGGAGCCCGTCGAGCTCGACCCCGCGATCCTTCGAGGCGTTGCGCACGGCGACGCGCACGATCTGCAGGTCGAGGCCCGAACGGGCGGCGATGGACTCCCGCTGCCCCTCGATCAGCTCGACGAGCGCCGCACCGACATTGCCGCAGCCCAACAGGCCGATACGGATGGGGAGCGGAGCGCTGTCGGTCGCCGGTGCCGGGTCCGTCGTCATTGGCCCACCGTACTTCGGCCGGCCCCCTGCGTCGGAAAGCTCGTACGATTCAGCCGAGGGGTCCGGGGCGTGGGTCGGCCACGACGTCGGTGCACGTGTAAGCGGCATCCATGAGGTCGCGACACATCGTCCCCAGCGCCACCCGCCAGTGGCCGTCGATCAGAAGAACACGGCCGATCTCCCAGTGGTAGCTGGGCCCGACCTGATAGGCGACGGCAGCCTCGGTCGGGCTGAGGAACACCAGGGAGTCGAACACCGGGTCCAGGGCATCGAGGAAGGGATCGACGATGTCGTTGGCGAGAACCGCTCGCAGGATCTCCAGCGCTCGATCGGGTTCCTCGAGGTAGTCCGCCTTGGCCAACTGCACGTCGTCGTTGTCGAAGTCGGACAGGTCGTACACGATCCGGATCGCCGTCAACGCCGCTTCGGTGGCGGCCACGGGATCGTCCGGCTGCTCCTCTCCCGGTGGCGGCAGGGTGGGCTTGTCCTGGATCGGTCCGCCGAAGACGTGCTGGCCGGGAGCGGCCATCTCGTTGTCGGCCTCGCCGTTCGGTGGCTCGCACTCGCGGTCGATGCGCTCGTAGTCGAACACCCAGTCCTCGGTCAGCACCTCGAGCGCGGCCTGATCCACGACGAGGGTGGAGCTGCTGGTGGAGCCGTCCAGATGGACCAGGTCGAGCTGGATCTGCGGCACGCCGTGCTGGGCGACGTGGGCGGCCGGCACCGCCACGGCCAGGGGTGTCCACCCGTCGAGGGGTTGGGTGTCCCGGCTTCCCCACGGAGACTCCATCTGCTCGACTCCGACCAGCTGCAGCGTGGCGACCCCATCGTGGCCGAACGCGGCGACGGCGATGACGAGCGCCGGCTGGTCGACACCGCCCGGCGGCCCGGTGGTGACCGGGACGGTCGTGGAAGGCACAGTCGTTCCTGGCAGGGTGGTTGACGGCCCGGTCGTTCCTGGCAGGGTGGTGGACGGCCCGGCTGTTTCCGGCACGGTCGTGTACGGGGTCGTGGACGGGATCGTGGTCGATGAGGTCACGGTGGCGGGGCCGGTCGCCGCCACGGTGTCCAGCGCCACACCCAGCACTCCGCTGGCGGCGTCGAGGTTGGAGGTCGGGCCGTCGAAGCCGTCGCTGGTGAGGGCCTGACCCTGCACCGTGAGGGTGGCGCTGGTGGCAAACGAGCAATGGGCCGGGGCGGTCCAGCCGTCGATCCGGAGCGGCTCGTGATACTGCGCCTCGACCGACAGGCTGATGCCATCCGGGGTGATCCGGGTCGATGCTTCGTCGGACTGGGCGAAGGAGGCCTCACCCGAGAGGGCGCGTTGCGCCGCCGGGGACAGTGCCGTTGCGTCGTGCGGCGCAGGATCGGTTTCGACCACGACGGATTCGGTGCTGTCGCCCCGACCGCACCCGGCCGCCGCCAGACACACCACGGCCACCGTCGCGACCACCGACCTGCTCCGGTTCGACCACACCATTCCCGAACCCCCTGTCTCTCCACCATTGTGCCAGGTCTCCATCGACCGTGTCGGTCGGCCCGCTCCCCCTGTCGGCCACGGAGCGAGTCCTTCTGATTAGCCTTCGCGCCATGCGCCTCGCCGACGAGAAGTATGTGTCGTTCACCACATACAAGAAGGACGGCGGGTCCACCTCGGTGCCGGTGTGGATCGTCGGGGCCGGTGACGGGAAGCTGGGGTTCACCACCTCGTCCAGCAGCTTGAAGACTCGGCGACTCGCCAACGACGACCGGATCCAGGTCCAGCCGAGCGATATGCGGGGGACGGTCAAGGCCGGGACCACGCCGCAGAGTGGGACCGCGGTCGTGGTCAAGGGCACCGAGTTCGACGCCATGAGCGGACGGGTCAAGGCCAAGTACGGATTCCCCGTCGTGCTGATCGGCGCCTGGGCCAAGCTGCGCAAGCTCCTGGGCACCGACACGGCCAGCGACTGCGCCATCGTGATCACCCTCGACGATCCGGACACGGCCTAGCAGCGATCGCCGATGATGGTCCCGGGATGAGCGAACCCAGGCCGGGTGCCCCGTGACTCATTCGATTTCGGTGCCGTCGGGTCGGTGGGTGTGCCATTGTCCGGTGGGGTCGCGCCAGACCGTGGAGCCGTGTTCTTTGTGGCGGTTGTGTTTCCCGCAGGCGGGTCCCCCGTTGCCGGGGTTGGTACACCGCCTCCGCCGCCGTCGTCGCGTTCGGTGAACGGGACCAGGTGATCGATCTGGCACTGTGACACCGGGACATGACAGCCGGGCCAGAAGCACTCGGTGTTGGCCAACTGGGCGGCCAGGCGTGCCAGTCCGGTGAAGAGCCGGACGCTGCGACCCAGGTCGATGACGACCCCGTCGGCGCCGATGTCGGCCTCGGGCCGGACCCCGGTCGCCAGAGCCCGCAGGGTGCGTTCGTAGGTGGTGTCGTCGATGACCACATTGGTGACGATCTCGGGGCCGGTGCCGCCCGGTTCGGTCGACGCGGCCCGCAGGCACATGGCGTAGAACGCATCGAACCGGCGCTGGGCATCGGTCCGCTCGAGATGTTCTTTGGTGGTCGCCTCACCATGCTCGATCTTCGCTTTGTCCCAATCGGTACGGAACTCGGCCTCGACGAAATGATCCAAGATCGCCTTCACCTCGACCCCGGCCAACGACCCACACCCGCCCTCGAACGACCAGCCACCATCGAAATCCCGACCGGGACGGAACTCGCGGTGCTCGTGGCGGCGCTGGTTGGCCGCACAGGTGCCATCCTCATCGGCCAGACGAACCCAATCGCCCACCACCTCATCGAACACCTTGAACGACTCACCCGTGGCGATGCGCAACAGTGGGCCCTCGAAGTCCGGCAACCGGTCCCGCACCCTTGCGGAACGCGGCCTTCGTCCTCCGGGAGATCCCGCAACGCCCGAGCGGTCTTGGCCCGGGCCGCAGCCTCGGCGCCGGAGAGCTTGGCCACATGCCGGACCATGATCTTGGCCGAATGATGCCCATCAACCCGGAACAGACCCTTCCGATCGATCACATCCACCAACCCGACCCTGGCCGCATCCAGCCGGCGGCCCAGGACCTCGAGCTGTCTGATCAGATCGATCGCCTCGGGCGAATCGACCGGATCCACCCCCGCCGCCAACACCTCATCCAACCCCGCCGCGATCTGCTCCAGACCGTTGCCAAGATCAGCATCCACCAGCTCGATCGCCATACCCCATTCTCCCACGAGGGTGTGACACTGGCCGGTGACGACTGGCGGGTGGGCGGACACGAATCGGTGGCCGACGGCCGACTCCTCGGCGACGCTGGCTCTCCCCCGCAGCAGCACACGACTTGGGCCGGACGCCATCCCCGACGCGGCGCTACATTCGGACCATGGGCGCATGGGGTACCGGGATCTACGACAACGACGATGCCGCCGACTGGGCGCACGGTCTGAGCACCGGAGGGTTGGCGCTCGTCCGTTCGTCGCTCCAAGCCGTCCACGCCGAGCCGTACCTCGAAGCCCAGGAAGGAGCCGCCGCGCTCGCGGCCGCGGACGTCATCGCCAGGCTCAAGAGCGGTGGCGGCGAACAGAGCCCCTACGCCGAGGACGTGATGAACTGGGTGGACCAGCACGAAGACGACGACGCGTGGATGGCCCTGCTGCCTGCGGCTCGCGATGCGGTGAGGGTGGTCCAATCCGAGTCCTCCGAGCTGCGCGAGCTCTGGGCCGAGGACGAGACCGCCCTCTCCGACTGGCTCGTCATCGTGACCGAACTGCAGGCTCGACTCACCGACGAAGATCGCTAGGCCTTTCGGGGGAGAGGACCGCGAAACCGGCGTGACGGGCTGCTCCGGTCTGGTCCACAATCGCGCATGATCAGCGCACGCACCCTCGTCGGCCTGATGGCCGAACCCGAGAGGCGGCGGGTGGTGGCCGGTGAACGCCATCCTGCGCTCGTTCGACGACGACGTCGCGACGCTGCGGCGCTACCTCGTCGACGAGGGATTCCTCGACCGGTCCGACGGCTTCTACTGGCGGTCGGGCGGGACGGTCCGGACCGGCGGCTGACGGCGCCTCACCCGGCTATCGATCCAGGCGGACGAGGTCCTCGTAGGTCTCGCGGCGGACGACCTCGCGGGCCTCGCCGTCCTGGACGAACACCACGGCCGGCCGCAGGACCTTGTTGTAGTTGGAGCCCATCGAGTGCCCGTACGCACCCGTGACCGGCGTGGCCAGGACGTCACCGACGGCGAGGTCGCCGGGCACCTTCGCCTCACGGACCAACAGATCCCCGGACTCGCAGTGTTTTCCCACCACCCGGGCGATCCGGTCGCGCTCGGCGCCGACCGCCCGGGGCAGGAACGTCTCGTAGCCGCTGCCGTAGAGCACCGGTCGAGGGTTGTCGCTCATCCCGCCGTCGACCGACACGTAGGTGCGGATACCGGGCAGGTCCTTCACCGTCCCGACGGTGTAGAGGGTGACGGCCGCTGCGGCGGAGATGGCTCGGCCCGGCTCGGCGTGCAGGGTGGCGGTCACCCCGTTGCGATCGCACGCGTCGATCAGCATCCGCCCCCACTGGGTGATGCCCGGCGCGTCTTCACCCTCGACGTAGGCCACGCCCAGGCCGCCACCCATGGACAGCTCGGGCAGCGCCCACTCGTTCACGGCCGGAGCGATGGCGCCGACGGCGCGACCGAACGACTCGGCCAGGAACACCTGGCTGCCGATGTGCACGTGGACGCCGACCAGATCGACGGCCGGCGACTCGGTGGCCCGCTTGACCGCCTCGGCCGCCAGTCCACTGGACACCGTGAAGCCGAACTTCGAGTCGTCTTGTCCTGTCGCCGTGTACTCGTGCGTGTGCGCTTCGACGCCCGGGGTGATCCGGAGCAGCACGGTCGGCACCGGCAGCCCGTCACGGTGCAGGACCTCGAGCCGGTCGAGCTCGTCGAAGCTGTCCACCACGATCCGACCGACCCCGGCCTCGATGGCGGCACGGAGCTCGGCCGGCGACTTGTTGTTGCCGTGCATCACCAGCCGATCGGCCGGAACGCCTGCGTGCAGGCTGACGAACAGCTCGCCGCCGGTGGCGACGTCGATCGCCATCCCCTCCTCGTGGACCAGCCGGGCCATGGCGAGGCAGAGGAACGCCTTGGACGCGTAGGCGACGTTGCCGTCGAACACCTCGACCGCTTCGCGACACCGGGCGCGCAGATGCGCCTCGTCGTAGACGAAGAGCGGTGTACCGAACTCGGCCGCCAGCTCCCGGAGATCGCAGCCTCCGACCGAGAGCGCGCCGTCATCGGAGACCGCCGCGGTGTCCGGCAGCAGGTGCAACGGCACGGCGCTCACGGCTCGTCACGGTCCATTCGGTCGGGCAGGCTCACGCCGAGCACGTCGGCGGCGATCGTGATGCCGACGAGCGCGGCTTCGACCAACCACAGTCGGGCCTGTCTGGTCGGCTCGGGCACGTCGTCGGCCAGCACGGGGCAGTCGTGGTAGAAGCCGTGGAACGCCGACGCCAGCTCGCGAGCCCAGGTGGCGATCCGATGCGGCGCCCGTTCGGTGCACGCCGCCGGCATCAGGTCCTGCAGCGCGAAGAGCACCCGGAGGATCTCGAGCTCCCGGGGATGCACCAGGACCGAGAGATCGACCTCGCCCAGGGGCAGGCGGGTGATGGAACGCTCCGCCGCCTTGCGCCCGATCGAGTGGATCCGGGCGTTGGCGTACTGCACGTAGAAGACCGGATTGTCGTTGGCCGTGCTGGTCACCACGTCGATGTCGAACGTCTGGCGACTGTCCATCGACTGGAGCAGGAAGGTCAGACGGGCGGAGTCGGCCCCCACCTCATCCAGGAGCTCGTCGAGCCAGATGGCGGTGCCCGACCGCTTGCCGATTCGGACCTCGTCGCCCCCGCGCTTGAGGGTGACGAGCTGGCCCAGGATGATCTCGAGCTCCTCGGGCTGGTGGCCCAGCGCCTGCATCCCGGCCCGCAGCCGGGAGACGTACCCGTGGTGGTCGGCGCCCCACACGTCGATGAGCAACTCGTAGCCGCGGGCGAACTTGTCCCGGTGGTAGGCGATGTCGGGCAGGACGTAGGTGTACTCGCCGTCGGAGCGCACCAGGACCCTGTCCTTGTCGTCGCCGAAGTCGGTCGACCGCAACCAGACGGCCCCCTCGGACTCGTACACGACGCCGTGGTTCCGCAGGTCGTCGAGCGTGGCTTCGATGGCGCCGTTGTCCACCAGCGAGCGCTCGCTGAACCAGCGCTCGAACTCGACGCCCATTGCGGCGAGCGACCCCGCCAGGTTGTCCCTGACCCGCTGGTAGCCCCATTCGAACGGATCGGCGCCGTCGGGCATCTCGGCCGCCCACTCGTCGATGTACGCGCCCTGGTAGCCGTCCTCGGGCAGGTCCTCGCCCGCTCTTCGAGCCGCCAGCGAATCGGCGAAGAGCTGCATCTGGACGCCGCGATCGTTGAGGTAGTACTCGCGGTCGGCCCGATACCCGCACCGGTTGAACAGCCGCCACAGGGCATCTCCGTAGGACGCCCACCGGCCATTGCCGATGTGGAGCGGACCGGTCGGATTGGCGCTGACGAACTCGATGTTGACCCGCATGCCCGCACCCAGATCAGGGGCCGCGTAGCCGTCGACCCCCTGGTCGATCACGTCGGTGAGCAGGTCGTGGAGCCAGGTATCGGCCAGTCGGAAGTTGACGAACCCCGGGCCGGCGATCTCGACGGCCGACACGTGGGCGGGTGGCGCAGCGCTGAGGGCGTCGACCAGCTGCTGGCCCAGCTCGCGGGGATTGCGACCGGCTGACTTGGCCACGGCCAGTGCGACGGACGTGGACCAGTCACCGTGCTCGGCGTGCGCCGGGCGCTCGATGGGCACGGGATCGGGCGGGTCGATACCCAGCCCGCTCAGGGCCTCGGCAACCGCCGTGGCGAGGTCGTCCTTGACAGCCGTCATGGGCCCGGAATCGGGGAGAGGGGGGCGAGCACCGTTGCAGGGTAGTCCCGGCCCCCAAAGCACCCCGAAATTCCGTTCCAAGGGTCCGGCAGGCGACCCTTTCTCGGGGGAAGTTCGGCGGGTCCCGGCGGTTGGACGCGCTACCATCGCCCTTCCCTGCCCTCGTAGCTCAGGGGATAGAGCATCGGGTTCCGGACCCGTGTGCGCAGGTTCGATTCCTGCCGAGGGCGCGCTCTGCTGCTTTGCCCGTCGCTAATCCGACGGGCCGCCTTCGGCATCCGGGTCCCGCCACCCCCGCTGCTCCGCCTGGCGGCTCCGCAGCCACCATCCGACGGGCCGCCTGTCTCGGGGCTTACGGCAGTCGCCCGAAGTCGAAGAATCCGTTGCAGTGCAGCACTTCGGAGCCTTCGAAGCCGGGACCGCAGCCGTTCCCCTCGTCCCAGTGGCCGTTGGAGTAGGCGGTCTCGGCCTCGACGCGTGTGCCGTCGACGACGACGGCGTCGACCCGGAGGTCGCGGGCTGCGCCCTCGTTGTTGGTGAAGGCCACCTTGATCGACGCCGGCGTGATCGGAGCATCGTGCTCGTAGGCGAGCGTGGCGAAGACACCGTTGGTGAAGTCGCCCCCCACGTCGGCGAAGGTCTCGACCACGAGGTCGTCGACCAGGAGCTGGACCATCTCGGTGCCGGACTTGCCGGCGGCGAGGATCTCGATGGACGAGCCTCCCCCGGTTCCGTCGGTGGGGGTCGCGTACGAGATGAACCCGTTGCAGTGGAGGACTTCGGTGGCCTCGAACCCTCCGGCACAGCCATTGGCCCGATCCCAGTGGCCCTCTGAGTAGCCGGCCTCGGACTGGACGGTCACGGCGTCGATCCGCACCGCATCGATGCGCACGTCGCGCGCCGGGCCGTTGTTGTTGGTGAACAGGACCCGCACCTGCTCGGCCACGACCGGCACCGGATGCTCGTAGGTGAGCGTCTGCGACGTGCCGGCGGCGAAGTCGCCGCCCACGTTGGTGAAGACGGCCTCGACCTCGCCGTCGACCTCCAACTCGATGGTTTCCTCGCCGGACCTGCCGGCGGCGAACACCGTGATGGTCGAACCCGTCTCGGGCGGGTCCTGGACCTGGAGCGAGAACGACGTCGTGTCGCTGAGCTCACCGTCGGTGACCGTCACGGTCACGGGTGCGACCTGCGCTGCCGGCGCCGAGCCAGCGATCCATCCCGTGGCCTCGTCGATCGTCACGCCGTCGGGAAGCCCGCTGGCGCTCCACGTGAGAGGATCGCCGTCGGGGTCGTTCGCATCGATCCGGAGGTCGATGTCCTCCCCCACCAACACCACCGGATCGGCCGACAGGTCCTCGATCACCGGCGCCTCGTTCCCGCTCGAGGTGGCGACGTCCAGCTGGAACCGCGGCCCGGCGGAGTGCCACAGCTCGGGCCCCTCGGCCGCAAGGTGCGGCATCCGCGCCTTGTACCAGAACACCACGTCGGCGCCGTCGATCGATTCACCGTTGCCGTAGGGCGTCTCGGCACACGCTCCGCCGATCCAGCCGATGTCCTCCGATGCCCGGTACTGCCGACCGAACGCCGAGAACAGCTCGAAGTCGTCGTTGTCGCCCTCGTTGGGCGCTCCCGGAACCTCGTAGTCGGTCAGACCCGAGAGCACGTCGACGGCGAGGCCGGTCCCGGTGTCCTCGATGCGCCACTCGGCGGCATCGGAGAGCGACGCGTCGAACTCGGTGGCTCGGGGGGCCCAGTCTCCGCCCGGGCTCCGGGACAGGATCCGATCGTCGGCGGCCCCGTCGAGATCGAAGTCCATGCGCCAGTACGGGTAGTGCAGGTGGTCGACGTTGCACTGCAGCGCCTTGGAGAAGATGTGGGCGTCGACGATGCCGTCGTCGCTCAGGTACCAGACCTGGTAGATGCGGTAGGCGCCGATACGGCCGAGGATGCCCAGCTCGAGCCAGTTGCGATCGTCCTGGACGAACGACCGCTGGACGACGAGCTCGTCGCCGGCCCAGGACACGGGCAGCAGACTTCCCGGCCCCAACCGGTCGGCGTAGGGACCGCACACGTTGCCGTCGTAGAACACCCGCATCACGGGGAGGCTGGCCCGCTTGAGGACGGGCCGGCCGTCGAACGCGACGTCCGACATCGAGAGTCCGTCGTAGCGGGCGCCGTTCACGTCCCAGTCGAGGCTCCAGGGACCCCAGTCCAGATGTCCGGAGGTGGCCGACGTACCCTGCGCGCCGACGGCGTCGGAGGTCCCGCTGCGGTCGAGCAGCGGGAGTCCGACCAGGGCGAGGACCGCTGCGATCGGGATGATCGCGAGGAAGGGGCGCAGTCGAGCACTCATGACGTCAGCTCCGATTCGGGTACGGCCCGCACCACTTCCCGGTCGGTGAGATCGACCCAGGCGACGTACTCGGGGCGGCTGTCCTCGTCCGGGTGGAACGACACGTACAGCACGCGGTGCTCGAAGAACGCAGCGCCGTCGTCGGGATACGCCAGGATCCCGTAGCCCTCCAGCTCCTCGACCCCGGCGTGTCCGGCCTCGACGAGGGCCTCGCGAGCCAGCTCCGCGGCATCGTTCGCTTCCTGGATCGTCTCGGGAGGCTGGTAGTCGACCGCGGGCGTGACGATGACCTCGGCCACCGACCGGTCGGCGCTGACCACCTCGACCGTGGTGTTGTTCTCGTGGCTGAAGAACACGCTACGGCGCACGTCCCCCGCCGAGGTACCCGCACCGGAGACGACGAAACGCTCGCCCAGCGCATCCCGCACCTCCTCGCTCTCGAGAAGATCGCCGACACCGATGCCGTCCTCGACATCGGTCGGCTCGGACGCCACGGCGCGCACCGATTCGATCCCCTCCATCTGAGGCGGCCAGTCGGCTCCCTGTGCGGTGAAGTCGGTGAACCCGGACAGGGCCGATCCGTCGTGATCGTGCGACGCGCTGTCTCGTCCCGCCAGGAGGAAACCGGCCGCGCCGATCGCAACCACCAGCGCCGCCGCCGCGACGCGAAGTAGAGGTGACTTCATCGCTTGACTCCGCCTCGATCCGGTGTCTGCTCCGCCCGTGGATCAGACCGCCTCGTCTGACGACCAGCGTACTCCCGACGCCGGCCGGCTCGATGAGCCGATCGGCCCAACGCTCTGGGTGGGTGATCGGACGTCCACCGGCCCTGTCGAGTCGCCGCTGGTCGGGCCTCAGCGGCCGGCGGCGCTCCCCGGCGTCAGCTGCACTGGGCCGAAGCGGGCGCGACGGCCGGCGTCAGGCCCGCCGGGATCTCCTCGCCGGCAGGTGCAGCAGCGCCGGCGGGACCGGGCGGGACCGTGGTGGGGGCCGCAACCTCCGCCGCTCGCACCGAACCGAAGTCGGGGCCCGTGATCAGGACCAGATCGTCGCCGCTCAGATCGGTCGTCGGCACCATCTCGGCGGGCCCGCTGAGCCGCTCGGCCAATACGTTGGCCGCGGCGAGCCCGTCGGGGCTGTGCCACACCTGCGTCCGCACGACGGGTTGTGCGTCGCCGACCTGGCCCACCGCGAACCCGACGGCGGCGAGGCCGTCGCCAGCCGCGCCGGCCTGGCCGTCCACGCCTGACCCGTTGAGGATGTCGACGGCGATGGTGGCCGGCAGGACCGACGGTGTGGCGGGCACGGTGGTGGGCGCAGCGCCGAGACGGTCGACGTCACCCCGGAACAGCGCCAGGATCGGCTCGGCGTCGGCCTCGACCACACCGAGCACCTCGGCGCCGCCCGCCGTGCGGAACGCCTCGGTGGGCATCTGGTGGGTGGTGATGGCATGGTCCTCGAACGTGCCGATGCGCTCGCCCAGCGAGACCAGCTCGCCCAGACCGAGCTCGGGATCGAGGCGTACGTGATCGACCGCGGCGTCGACCAGTTCCTTCACGGTGAAGACGTCCCGGAGATTGAGCTGCACGAACCGACCCATCGACGCGCGGAGGAACTGCTGCTGGCGCGTGATTCGTCCGAGGTCGCCGGTGGGATCGCTGACCCACCCCTCGTTGGTCGCCACCTCGAGATGACGAGAGCGCGCGTAGGCCAGCGCCATCTCGCCGTCCAGCGTGACGCATCCGGGGGTGTAGACCAGCAGACCGGAGTGCGTGTCGCGTACCGCGTTCTCGAAGTACATGGGGACCCCGTCGACCACGTCGACCAGGGACTCGAACCCGCGGAAGTCGACCTCGACGTAGTGGTTGATCTCGAGGTCGAAGTTCTGCGTGATGGCGTCCACCACGTACTGCGGTCCCTCGTTGTACGTCCCGTTGATCCGGCCCTCGGAACCGGTCGGCTCCAGATCGGTGGGAGGGAGGTCGACCCACAGGTCGCGGGGAAAGGCCAGGATGTCCAGCCGGTCACCCTCGGGATAGGCCCGGACGATGAAGAGACTGTCGGCTCGCTGACCGCCGGTCCCGTCCCCGAGGAACGCGTCGGCATCGGGTGCGTCGGCGTCGATCACCTCACGGCTGTCCGACCCCACGACCAGGTAGTTCTGGGGATCCTCGTCGCTGGCCGCCGCCAGATTGATCGGCACCCGCTCGAGCCGGTCGAGGGTCCGGTACGCGTAGAGCGCCAGACCGGCGGCCGCAACCAGGCAGAACGTGATGAAGGCGCCGAAGAGCAGCATCGACCGCTGCCGCCGCGTCCGCCGGTTCGAAGGGTCGACGGATCGACCCGAAGGGTCGACGGATCGACCCGAAGGGTACTCGACGAAGTCGACGTGGGACTCGTCGGAAGGGAGGGGGGTGTCCGACACGGGACGGAAGTTACCAGCCGCACCCGGCGCGACCGGGACACCCTCGCTCCGTTCAGTCGCCCAGGAGCGGGGCGACCTCGGCGCCGAATCGCTCGATCTGCTCGGTGAGCTCGGCGCTGGAGCGTGAGCGGAACTTGACCTGAAGATGGGTTACTCCCGCACCGGTCCAGCGGCTCAGGATGTGCGCGAGCTTGTCCGGTGGGCCGGCGATGTTGTGGGGTTCGAGCGGCCAGTCGGGTTCACCCACGAAGAGCCCGAAGGCCAGGCCCCCGACCGCGAAGGGCCCGGTGCGGCCCGCTTGGGCCCGCAACCCGTCGATGCGCTCGACGGTGGGGGCCATCTCGTCCAACGGAGTTCCCTGGGGCAGCCATCCGTCGCCGTACTGGGCCGCCCGCCGCACTGCGGCGAGAGAGCTGCCGCCGACCCAGATCGGCAGCTGGTCCTGCACGGCGCGAGGAGCGAGGCCGACCGACCCGTCGAGGGGCCACCGCTCGCCGTCCACTTCGGGGAACTCCGCGTCGAACGCGGCCCGGATGACCGAGATCGCTTCCTCGAGCGCGGGGCCCCGGTCCTCGAAACCGACGCCCAGGGTCGCGAACTCGTCCTCGACGTGGCCGGCTCCGACACCACACACCGCCCGCCCACCCGACAGGGCGTCGAGGGTGAGGAACGCCTTCGCCGCCTCGAGCGGATGGCGGTACACCGGGATGTAGACGTGCGACAGCAGCCGAACCCGCTCGGTGACACCGGCGAGGAATCCCAACGTGGTGACCGTGTGGTACCAGGTCGTGCTCATGGCCTCGGCCTTGTCGGCCGGGATCGCCAGGTGATCACACACGGCCACGTAGTCGGCTCCGGCCCGATCGGCGGCCTGAGCCGCATCGCGCAGCTCCGCCGCACCCGCCGAGGTCTCCCACGGCTCCACGAAGATCGTGCTCTGGGCCTGGACGGGGAGCTGCATCCCCCATGCCACCTCGGTCACCGGCTGCCTCCTTCGGTTCTCGCGCCGCTCTGACGTGTCGGCGACGCCGCGCTACTTGACGGCCGTCGGGGCGACCGTACCGCCGACCGAGCCGGTCAGGGGCAGCGGCGTGGCCGAGAGCAGGAAGTCGTACTGGCCGTCGGCGGCGCAGTCGCCGGCCAGCTCGTCCAGGGCCCACAGCTGACCCTGCACCAGCCCCATGTCGCGCAGATGGATCATGTGGCAGGGCAGGAACACGGCGGGGTCCTCGGACGGGAAGACCTCGAACGTGAGATTGTCGGTGGCGACCGCGGCCACGTCGTGGTCGTGCAGCCACCGGATGGACTTCGTCGAGAGGCCCGGAGCGGGTGCGCCGAACCGGTCCTTGTCGCCCTCGCGCAGCCAGTGCATCTGACCGGTGCGGACGCAGATGATGTCGCCGGGTTCGACGGTCAGACCCGCCAGCTCTGCGGCAGCATCCAGGTCGTCTCCGGTGATCGGGTGGTTGTCGTCGAAGTGGTCCACCCCGTGGACCCGCGCCACGTCGAGGAGGATCCCGCGGCTGACCACCGGGCCGAACTGCTCGATCCCCAGCTTGGACGCTCCGGCGTCGGTGATGACCGAGTCCGGAATGCCGTTGTAGAGCTGCCCGGCGTAGCCGGCGTGCGACAGGGCGTCCCAGTGGGTTGCGGCCTGGACACCCATGCGGAACGCGTCGTCGCTGGTCGTGAAGTCGTCCGTGTCGCCCGTGAAGGCGACGTTGACCATGTGCATGGTCCGGGTGGGGTTGTCCCGACCCGGATCCCACCCGTCTGGGGTCCCTCTTCGTCGAAGGGGATCGCCAACGAGAAGGCCCGGCCCTGCCGGACGGCGGCCGCGCCCCGTTGCACCGCCGCCGCGTCGATCAGGTTCAGCGTGCCGCGCTGATCATCGTCCCCCCATCGACCGCGGTTGGAGACGTCGGCGGCGAGCCGGACCAGATCGTCGGACAACGGCATCGGATCTCCTCGGTCGCTGGAAGCTCGGTGGTTGGACGCCCGGTCGGCGGGACGCTCAGTCGGTGGACGCTCGGTCGGTGGCAGCGCAGTGATCATGGCCCATCGGCCCGTGTCCCGCACCTCCGCCTCGTCGGGGGTCGGACCGGACTGGGATACTTCGCGTGATGTCCGACCACCCCCCGACGCCGAGCACCCGACGAGCGGCGCCCGGCATGCTCCTTGCCGTCCTCGTCGCCGTCGCACTCTTGGCCGGCGGATACTGGTGGCGCTTCGGCGGTGAGCACCTGAGCGGCGAGGGTGGAGAGGTCGCCGTGGGGATCCAGGTGGGTCAACCGGTGCACATCGGCGTCCGGATCGCCACCGACGGCGGCGGCGAGGTGACCCTCGACGAGGCGCGGCGTGCGCAACGTCTCACCCGAGGACATCGGCACCGCCGAGGTGGGATCGGTCGAGGGCGGCGACCCGCTCGATCTGGTGCTCGGTGCCGACGTGGCTCCCCTCTCGTTCGGCAGGGTGCGGGACGTCAAGGTCGACGGCGACGACCAGTTCCTCGTCGTGAGCTTCCTGTCCGACGAGCCGGGGGTCTACACGCTCGAGGACGTGGTGGTCCGGTACGCATCGTCGTTCCGCAGCCGCGGCGCCGTCGCCGACCTGTGCGCCGTCGTCACCGTCACGACGGCCGATCCCGACACGCCCGCGGACGAGCTCTCCGAGGACGACGCCGCCATCGTCCGCGAGGCCGGCTCCACCGACTGCTGAGACTCTTCAGTCTTGCGCAGCGGATTATCGCTGCGCAGTGGATTCCGGCTTGGGTTCCTTGGGGAGGCCGAGGACGCGTTCGCCGACGATGTTGCGCTGGATCTCGGCGGTGCCGCCCCAGATCGTCTCCGAGCGGGAGAAGAAGAACGCCGACTGCATCGCGTCGGCCGGATAGTCGCTGCTGACCGGGCGACGGCCGTACCCCGGCACCATCTCCTCGAGGTCGGGTTTGCCGTGGAGCAGCTGACCGTCCGCGCCCATCACGTCCACGTAGAGCTCCATCACGTCGCGGTGGTACTCGCTCCAGTACATCTTGTTGGTGGCGCCCAGTGCGGCGATCCCCAGGTCCTTCTTGCCGGCCAACGTGGCCGACAGGCTGCGCAGGCCACCGAACCGCATGATCTCGACCCGGGTCTTGGCCCGCATCAATCGCTGACGGATCACCTCGTCCTCGATCGCACCGTTCTCGCGCGCGATGGCGATGATGCGGTCCAGTTCGGCCTCGAATCGCCGGTAGCCGGTGGTGGCCGACGTGCCGCGCTCGAATCCAAGGGTGGTCATCGCCACCTTCCAACCGTTGTTGACGCCCCCGATCACGTTCTCCTTCGGGCATCGGGCATCGGTGAAGAAGACCTCGTTGAACTCGTCCGACCGGTCGACCTGGACGATCGGTCGCACCTCGACCCCGTCCTGCTTCATGGGGCACAGCAGGTAGGAAATACCCGCGTGTTTCGACACCGTCTTGTCGGTGCGGCAGAGGATGAAGATGAAGTCCGCGTTCTGGGCCTGGGTGGTCCAGATCTTCTGCCCGTTGATGACCCACTCGTCGCCGTCGAGCTCGGCGGTGGTGGAGAGCGACGCCAGATCGCTGCCCGCGTCCGGCTCGCTGAATCCCTGGCACCAGCGGGTCTCGCCGCTGAGGATTCCGGGGATGAACTGCTTCTTCTGCTCCTCGCTCCCCCACTGCAGGATGGTCGGGCCGACCAGGGTGTCGCCGAAGAAGTCGCCGCGCATCGGCGCCTTGGCCCGGTGGAACTCCTCGGCCAGGACGACCGACTCCATCGTGGAGAGCCCGCGGCCGCCGTACTCCTCGGGCCATGAGGCGCAGAACCAGCGACCCTCGGTCATCTTGGCCGGCCAGGCACGGTTGAACTCGGCTCGTTCCTCGTCCGACATCGAGACGTCGTCGTCGAACCACCCGTCCGGGAGGTTCGCCTCGAGCCAGCTACGGATCTCGGCCCGGAAGGCCTCGGCCTCGGGCGGGTAGGTCAGGTCCATCGGCGCAGCGTACCGAGCCGCCCCGACGTGCCCCCAAGCCGCGACGGACCGACCCGTACACTCGCCCCATGACCGCCAACCCCGCCGATTGGTATCCCGATCCGTACGGCCGCCACCAGCATCGCTACTGGGACGGCCAGCAGTGGACCCAGCACGTCTCCGACCACGGGCGCCAGACCGTCGACGCTCCGGTGGGGCACAGTCCCGTCGTCGCCGGCGACCAGGCCCCCGACCAGGTGCAGCGCCAGGTCCGACAGCAGGCGGGCCACACCACGGGGGCATCCCAGGGCGGCGGGACGCTGATGACCGAATCGATCCTGGTCTTCAACCAGAAGGCCAAACTGATCGAGGTCTCGGCCGAGTACGCCATCTACGACCAGCACGGCACCCAGATCGGCGGCATCCGGCAGGTCGGTCAGAGCACCGCCCGCAAGGTTCTGCGGGTCGTGAGCAACATGGACCAGTACCTGACCCACAGCCTCCAGGTGGTCGACGCCGCCGGCGCCGTGGTGCTGACCATGACCCGGCCCGGCAAGGTGTTCAAGTCGAAGGTGATCGTGACCGACGCCGCCGGCGCCGAGATCGGCACCATCCAGCAACAGAACATGGTCGGGAAGATCAGGTTCTCTCTGGAAGCCAACGGCGCACCGATCGGCTCGCTCAATGCCGAGAACTGGCGGGCCTGGGACTTCCACATCCTGGATCAGGCGGGCGAGGAGGTGGCCCGGATCACCAAGACCTGGGAGGGCATGGCCAAGACCATGTTCACCACCGCCGACAACTACGTCCTGGCCATCAACCGCCAGCTGCAGGACCCGCTGCACAGCCTGGTGGTGGCGGCCGCGGCGGCCATCGATCTCGCCATCAAGCAGGACGACCGCGGCCTCAACTGATCCGCCGCTCGGCCCCGAGCCGTTCCTACAGGTGGTTCGGCCCGAACACCATGTCGACGATGAGCAGCACGATCACGAGGTGATGGATCCCCCGGAACATGGCCATCTGCTTCTGCGCAGCGGCGAGCGCCTCGCCGTCACCGGCCTCGGCCGCCTCGACCGCCTGGTTCCCGGCCTTCCGGAGCACGAACGACCCGATCACCCCGGCGATGATCCACAGGGTGAACGCGATGCTGATCCAGGTGTCCGAGAACTCCCACCGATCGTCGACGATGACCAGGGCGATGCCCAGGCCACCCCCCACCCACCACACCGGGTTGACCAGGATCTGGCCCACGGCATTGCTGAGCGAGAGGCCGAACGACTGCGCCTCACCAGCGGCCGCCCGGCTTCGCGCCCCGATGATGGCGGTGGCGAACGCGGCGCCACCGGCGATCACCGCCAAGAGGACGTGGGCGAACACCAACAGGTCGTAACCGAAGTCTCCGGTTGTCACGCCGACGATCACAACAGCCTCCTCGTAGCCGGACCCCGTGACCGTAGTGGGCGGCGCCTCCGACCTCCCAGGCGCCTCCGACCTCACAGGAAGCGGTTCGCCTTCGGGCCCGACCCGGACCGTCTCCTAGAATGAGCCCATGACCGCCACGGAGCCCGCCGAGTCCGCCGAGGGAGCAGCAGCGAAGCCGACTCGCTGGCGACACCAGTGGAAGGAACTGTTCGCCGAGGTCATCGACACCGGCCTGTGCACCGGATGCGCGGGCTGCGTGATCAGCTGCCCCCACGACGTCATCGGGTACCACCACCGCGAGAACGAGTACAAGCCGTTCCACCTCGAGGACGAGCTGGGCGCCGACAACTGCATCCACGGCGAGAAGGGCTGCACGACATGTACCCGGGCCTGCCCGCGCTTCCGAGCCTGGGAGCTCGAGGCCGACGAGCATCTCTTCGCCCGCACCCGCGAGGACGACGAGATCGCCGGGATCTACCAGGACATCCTGCTGACCCGGGCGTCCGACGACATGGTCCACCAGATGGGCCAGGACGGCGGCCTCGTCTCGGCCCTGCTCATCTGGGCCATGGACGAGGGCTACATCGACGCCGGCGTGCGTCTCCAACCTCGAGGGCGACGGCTCGTCGTGGAAGGCGGTGCCCGGGCGTGGCGACCAACAAGGAGGAGATCCTCGCCGCGGCCGGAAGCCGGTACACCTACTCGGCCAACACGCTGGCCATGCCCGAGGCCAAGGAGCGGGGCTTCGAGAAGCTGGCCCTGGTGGGGATGAGCTGCCAGTCGTCGGTCCCGCCCGTCATGTGGCACCGCCGGGCGGGCAAGGCCGGGCGGCCGATCGTGTTCAACATCGGGCTGCTCTGCTCCAAGACCTTCGACGACGCCATCTTCGACGAGCTCTTCTGGACCAAGTACGGGCTCGACCGCAGCGAGATGGTCAAGATGAACATCAAGGGTGTGTTCCAGATCTGGATGCGCAACGGCGACTACCACGAGATCAACCTCAAGGAGTGCCACGCCTGGACCCGTGAGGGCTGCACCCACTGCCCCGACTTCGCGGCCGAGCACGCCGACATCTCCACCGGGGGCATCGGCGAGAACAACGACTGGACGCTCACCATCGTGCGCACCGACCTGGGCCGCGAGATCATCTCCCGCATGATCGACAGCGGCGCCATCGAGGCCCGGCCCGGCGACGAGGACCCGGGCGCCATCGCGCTCATGCGCAAGCTGGCGGCCAAGAGCCGGGCCCGCTGGCCCGAGTGGGCGGCCGAGAACGTGCGGGTCGGTCTGGGCTGATCCGGGTCGGGTCGGGGGCCCGGACGGCTCGCAGGATCAGGCGGCGCCGCTGAGCTGGACGTCCCGAGCGATGCCCTGGAGGATCTCGACGGCGTCCTCCAGGCGGGCCTGATCCTCTTCGCTCACCAGACCGGTCGGCACCTCGGGCAGCTCCAGCAGATCGGGTTCCTCGTCGATGGCGTCGGCGGCCAGCTGGAAGTCCTCGAAGGTCAGCTCGTCCTGGATCGACTCCCACATGGCGAGGCACTCGTCGTAGTTGGGGTGGGAATCGGCGTCGATGACCATGCCGTCCTCGAACTGGGCCGGCTGGTCCCCGTCGATCGGTTCGAGGCATCCGACCAGGTAGTTCTCCTCGGCGTCGGGGAAGGACTCGACCGAATCACCGCCGCAGCCGGTGAGCACCAGGGCGCCCAGCGCAAGGGCAGCGAGAGCGCGCGAGCCGGGGATGCGTGAGCCGAACATGACCTCTCCAAGGGGCGGAAACGTCCGACCGTAGTCTCGCCGGAGCCGGGATGTTCAGTCGCCGGGAGGGGGCGGGGAGGCCCAGCCTGCGGCCTTCAGCAGCGCCTTGCGGAGCGAGTCGTCCGGGGAGCTCATCACCAGGTCGATCACCGTCTCGCCCTCGGAGGAGACCCAGACCAGCGCGCCGCCCATGGCGAACGGGATCTGGGTCACTTCGTATTCCTTGAGGAGTTCGGTGATGTCTTCCACGCCAGGAGTTTCGCCATTTTCCCCCACCCACCGGATGAGTCAACTGACCCAACGGACGGTATTCGGACGGTATTCGGGCTGTATTGCCCAGTGCAGCATGGTCCGTTCGGCCGATGCGCAGCGGGCGAACCCACCGAGTTCACCGCTCCGATCGGAGCCGTGCACACTGGCGCCATGGAACCGGGGCTCCTCCGCGACCTGCTGACCGTGCTGGCGGGACTGGCCACGGGGATCCTGTCGGGCCTGTTCGGCGTGGGAGGTGCCGTGATCTCGACCCCGGCCATCCGCCTCCTCGGGGCCGGCGCGCTCACGGCGGTCGGGACCACCCTCCCGTCGATCATCCCGGGGGCCGCCACGGGCGCGGCCCGCTACCGGCGGGAGGGTCTCATTGACCGGTCCGCCGTCGTGGTCGCCGCCCCGGTCGGCGTGGTGGCCGCGTGGATCGGAGCGGAGCTGGCGCCCCGAATCCCGGGTGAGGGCCATCTCCTCCAGTTGGCCACCGCCGCGCTGCTCGGCGTGAGCGCGGCGCGCATGATCACCGCCCGCCGTTCACCCGCCGATGCGGCCGAGTTGGCCGGCCCAGCCGCGGTCGGCGCCGATGCGTCGCCGCACCGTCGTGGCGTCCTGGCCGGCATCGGTGCCAGCGCCGGGCTGCTGTCCGGTCTCCTCGGTATCGGTGGTGGCGTGCTGATGGTGCCTGCCTTCACCCACTTCGCCGGCCTGCGCCTCAAGCAGGCGATCGGCACGTCGTTGGCCTGCGTCGGACTGTTCGCCATCCCGGGGACGATCGCGCACAGCCTCAACGGCACCATCGACTGGCGGTTTGCGCTCCTGCTGGCCGTCGGTGTCGTGCCCGGCGCCCGCCTCGGCTCGGCGCTCACGATCAAGGCCAGCGACGAGCGGGTGCGGCTCACCGTGGGCGTGTTCCTCGCGGTCACCGCGGTGTTGTACGCGGCCGGCGAGCTCCTGTCGCTTCTCAACCGCTGAGCGCCCCCGCAGGATCGAGCGGTTGGCCGATAGCGTGCCAGACACCATGCCATCCGCATCCAAGCCCGCCAAGAAGGCGTCCTCCTCCCGGCGACCCAAGTCCCGGACGAAGCGCCGAGAGCCCGCCGCCCCCACCATGGTGCTGTTCGTGCGCCATGGTCAGACCGGCACCACCGGCAAGGTCCTTCCGGGTCGGGCCAGAGGGCTCCATCTGGCCGACTCCGGCCGAGCGCAGGCCGACCGGGCCGCAGAACGGATCGGTGCCCTGGCCGAGGCGCGCGACGACTCGGGATCGGGGATCGCCGCGGTGTACGCCTCGCCCATGGAGCGGGCGCAGGAAACCGCCCAACCCATCGCTCGCGCCGTGGGGCGCCGGGTCCGTACCGATGCCGGGCTCAACGAGTGCGACTTCGGGGAATGGACCGGCAAGCGCCTGGCCGACCTGCGCCGCCGGCCCGAGTGGCGCACGGTCCAGCAGTACCCCAGCGGCTTCCGGTTCCCCAAGGGTGAGTCGTTCGCCGAGATGCAGACCCGTATGACCGGAGCCGTGGCCGCATTGGTCCAGCGGCACCCGGGGGAGGCGATCGTCGCGGTATCGCACGCCGACACCATCAAGGCGGCCCTCAACGACGCCCTCGGCAGCCACCTCGACCAGTTCCAGCGGATCGTCGTCTCCCCCTGCTCGATCAGCGCGGTGCTCTACACGCCGGGCGGACCCGTCGTACTGGCGGCCAACTCGACCGGCGACGACCTGACCACGCTGGTGCCGTCGTGACGGAGTCGTTCGACTTCACCGACGTCGAGCGGTTCTGCGCCGGCGCCATCGGCGAACCCGGGGAGCGGGTCTTCTTCCTGCAGGTGGCGGCCGACGGCGCCCTGGTGTCGCTCAAGATGGAGAAGCAGCAGGTGGCCGCTCTGGCCGAGTACCTGGCTCGCATCCTGGACGACCTCGCTCCCACCGACGAGCCGGCCGAGGGCTTCGACGCGGTCGAGGAACCCGTGGTGGCCGAGTGGGCGGTCGGCGCCATCGGCGTCGCCATCGACGAGGCCGGCGACCGGATCGTGCTGATGGCCGAGGCGGTCGCCGACCCCGACGACGAGGACGCCGATCTGGCGTCGCTGCGGGCCGGGCTGACCCGGGTCCAGACCCAACGCTTCGTCGATCAGGCCCGCGACCTGGTTGCCCGGGGTCGGCCGCTGTGCCAGCTCTGCGGCGGGCCGAAGGACCTCGAAGGGCACGTGTGCCCGCGGCTCAACTGAGCTCGAACCGGTGAGCACGCACGACCCGACCCCGTTGGGTCCGATCCCCGCCGAGCCGGTCGACGCCGACCCGGACCAGGTGCTGGGCCTCGGCGAGCTCGAGGTCAAGGGACGGATGCCGTGGAGCTCGAACGGGACGTTCCTGGTCGAAGCCACGTTGGACGGCGACGCGGCGCTCGGGGTCTACAAACCGGGTCGGGGGGAGCGCCCCCTGCACGACTTTCCCGCCGGCCTGTACCGCCGCGAGGTGGCCATGTACGAGCTGTCCGAACAGCTCGGGTGGGGTCTGGTCCCGTTCACCGTGGAACGCGACGGCCCGCTGGGTATGGGGTCGGTGCAGCGCTTCGTCGACGCCGACTTCGAGCAGCACTACTTCACGCTGGTCGAGCACGACGCCTACGCCGATGCGCTGCAGCGGATGTGCCTGCTGGACGTCGTGGCCAACAACACCGACCGCAAGGGCGGCCACTGCCTCGTCGACAGCGACGACAGGATCTGGGGCATCGACAACGGGCTCAGCTTCCACGCCCGATTCAAGCTCCGCACCGTCATCTGGGAATGGAGCGGCGAGCCGATCCCCGACGCGCTGCTCGACGACCTGGCGGCGCTGTACGACGCCGGCCCGGCGGCGGGCGTGAGCGACCCGCTGGACGCGTTCGAGCGCGACGCCATCCTGGCCCGCACCCGAGCGCTGCTCCACGCACGCGCCTTCCCCATCGACGACACCGGCCACCGCTACCCCTGGCCCCTCGTCTGACCCCCCTCGCCCCAGGCCGAAATTCCGTCCGAAGGGTCCGGAAACCGACCCTTTCTCGGGGTGAGAATGGTCGGCGTCGGGAATCGGCGGGACTATCCGGGGCGATCGTGGCGTTGTCGGCTGTGAGGGAGGCGCGCGATGAGAACCATCACGGTGAACCGCACGATCGACGCCCGCCCGTCGGCCGTCTGGGAGGTCCTGGCGGACTTCCCCAACATTGCCGACTGGAACGGCGGGGTGACGAAGAGCTACTCCACGAGTGAGTCCGACCAGGGGGTCGGCGCGACCCGCCACTGCGACCTGGCCCCGATCGGTGCGCTCGAGGAGACCATCATCGCCTGGGAGCCCGACCGGCGCATGGTCGTGCGCATCGACTCGGCTGCGAGGCTGCCGATCAAGTCCGGCGAGGTGACCTTCACTCTCTCCGCCGCCGATGGCGCGACGCCGACCGAGCTCCGCTACGCCTACGAGCCCAAGTTCGGGCCGATCGGCTCGCTCCTCGGCCCCGTGATCGACCGTCAGCTCATCACCGGGTTCGAGGGGTTCCTGGCCGACCTCGACCGGGCCGCCACCGGCTCCGACTCGCCCGGGTCCTGATTCTCACCCCGAGAAGGGGTCGGTTTCCGGACCCTTCGGACGGAATTTCGGTTGGGGTCAGCGGGCCTCGAGCGCCTCGATGAGCTTGGGCAGGACCTTGTGCACGTCACCGACGATGCCCAGGTCCGACACCGAGAAGATGGGCGCCTCGGCGTCTTTGTTGATGGCGATGATGTTCTTGGAGCCCTTCATCCCCACCATGTGCTGGGTCGCACCCGAGATGCCGGCCGCGATGTACACCGTGGGCTTGACGACCTTGCCGGTCTGACCGACCTGGTAGCTGTAGGGCACCCAGCCGGCGTCGACGATGGCGCGGGACGCGCCCGGGGCTGCGCCGAGCGCCTTGGCAACGCTCTCGACCATGTCGAACTTCTCGGCCTCGCCAAGGCCTCGACCGCCGGCCACGACGATGTCGGCCTCGTCGAGCTTGGGGCCCTCGGTCTCCTCGACATGACGGGCGGTGACCTTGGCCGTACCGGTGGCACCCGTGTCGGGAACGGCGAGCTCGGCGACCGCAGCCGCTCCCCCGCCGGACTCCTCGGCCGCGAACGACTTGGGCCGGACCAGCAGCAGCTGGGGGCCCTCGCCGGTGAACTTGGTCCGCACCTCGGTGGTCCCGCCGAAGACGGGCTCGACGCCGACGGCGACATCGCCGTCGAGCTCGACGTCGACGCAATTCGTGATCACCGTGCGGTCGAGCTTGACCGACAGGCGGCCGGCGACGTCGCGGCCGTCGTACGAGGTGGGAAGCAGGATCAGATCCGGGCCGGACCCGGCCTGGACCGCGGCGGCGATGGCGGCGGCTACCGAGACACCGGGCAGGCCCTCACCCAGATCGCCGGTGGCGTGCACCGTGGTGGCGCCATGGGCGCCGAGCGCGTCGGCCACGGCGGCGCCGTCACCGCCGATGACCGCCTCGACGCTGTCGCCGAGCTCACGAGCCTTGGTGAGCATCTCGAGCGTGGTGGACGTCGGCGCGCCGTCGCTGGCTTCGGCGACGACCCATACCTTGGACAGACCCATCAGAGCACCTTCAATTCGTCGAGGAACGCAATGATCTTCTCGTGGGCATCGCCCTCGTCTTCGATGACCTCCCCGGCCTCGCGGGCCGGGGCTTCGGCGATGTCGACGATCTCCTGGTCGCCGCCGGCCCAGCCGACCGCGCCGGTTTCGACGCCCAGGTCGGCGAGCGTGAGCTCGTCGACCGGCTTGCTCTTGGCCGCCATGATCCCCTTGAAGCTGGGATACCGGGGCTCGACGACACCAGCCGTGACCGACACCAACGCGGGCAGCGGGCACTCGACCTCGTCGAATCCCGCTTCGGTCTGTCGCTCGACCTTGGCCGCACCGTCGGCGAGAGCGATCGACTTGGCGAACGTGATCGACGGAAGGTCGAGCAGCTCGGCCACCTGCTGGGGCACGGTTCCGGTGTAGCCGTCACTGGATTCGGTGGCGGTGAGGACCAGGTCGGCATCCTCCACTCGGGCGATGGCCTTGGCCAACACCTTGGCGGTGCCGAGCGCATCGGAGCCGGCCAGCGCCTCGTCGGAGACGAGGATCGCCTTGGCGGCTCCCATGGCCAGGGCGGTGTTCAGGCCCTGCCGCTCGTTGTTGGGGGCCATCGACACCAACGTGACCTCGCCACCGCCGGCCGCTTCGGCCAGCTGGAGCGCCATCTCGACACCGTAGGAATCGGACTCGTCGAGGATCAGCTTGGTGTCGCGGACCAACGTTTTGGTTTCGGGATCCAACGCGCCGGGATCAGCCGGGTCGGGGATCTGTTTGACGCAGACAACGACGTTCATGGCGTCCGAGTGTGCTCCTCTCTACCGGCCGGTAACAAATCGTGGCGGACCGGCCGCGGTACCGCCCGTGGCAACATGGTGATCGGTGCGAATCCTACTGCTGGTCAACCCCTTTTCGTCCTCGGTCACCCCGCGGGGGCGCGTCGTCATCCAGAAGGCCCTCAGCGCCGATCACGACGTCACGGCGGCCGAGACCAGCCGCCGCGGCCACGCCACCCGCATGGCACGCGGTGCCACCACCGACGGCACCGACGTCGTCGTGGTCCTCGGGGGCGACGGCACCCTGAACGAGGCGGCCAACGGGCTGGCCGGCAGCCGCTGCGCCCTTGCGCCGCTCCCCGGCGGATCCACCAACGTCTTCGCCCGCACCCTCGGCCTTCCGGACGATCCGGTCGACGCCACCGTCGTCCTGCTCGAGTCGCTGGCGGCCGGTCGCATCCGGCCGGCGGGGCTGGGCGTGGTCAACGGGCGGTACTTCCTCTTCCACGTCGGCATCGGATACGACGCTGCGGTGGTCGAACAGGTCGAGCGCCGGGCCCAGTTCAAGCGATGGGCCGGCCATCCCCTCTTCATCTATGCGGCGTTCGACACCTGGCTGCGTCGCTACGACCGTTCCCGGCCCCGCTTCGCCGTGCACCACGCCGACGGCGCCATCGTCGACGACGGCTACTTCACGATCGTGGCCAACACCAATCCCTACACCTACCTGGGAACCCGGCCCTTCGAGGTCGCCCCCGAGGCCACCCTGGACCGGGGCCTGGTGTCGGTCACGATCCGGACCATGCGGGCGGTGCCGTTCCTCTCCGTCATCGGTGGGGCCCTCATCGGCGGAGGCAGGGTGGCCCGGTCGAAGCGGGTCGACTACCGCACCGACCTTCGCGAGCTGACCGTGCGCGGCCACGGGCCGATCCCCTACCAGGTCGACGGTGACTACCTGGGCGAGATCGACGAGCTGCGATTCCGCCACGAGCCCGAGGCCATCCAGCTGGTCGTCCCCGACCCCGACGGCGCCGCCTGACCCGGCGGCCCGCTATCGCGCTGCGTCCACCAGCTCGCGAATCGGCCGAGGGGTGTTGGTGATGATGCCGTCGACGCCGAGGTCGATCAGCCCGCGAGCGCGATCGAGATCGTCCACGGTCCAGACCATGACCTGCAGCCCGGCGTCGTGGGACCGTTCGACGAAGGCCCGATCCACCAAGGATGCGTGAGGGTGGATCGCCTGGTGACCGTGGGCTGCGGCGCGCTCGACGATGCTGTCGACCGCACCGCCCTCGAGCACCAGCCACCCGGTCGAGAGTTCGGGCGCCTGATCCTTCACCCGATCGACCGAGTCGATGTGGAACGAGGAGATCAGGGTGGTCGAGGCGAGGTCACGCTGGGTGACCATTTCGACGATCTCGTCGACCACCACGGGGGCCTGCGCATGGTCGGGATCGCCGGGCAGATTCTTCACCTCGATGTTCACGCAGAGTCCGGTGGCGACGTCGAGGGACGCTCCCAGCGTGGGGAGATGGGCGGGGAGGTCGGCGTAGTCGGTGTCGCCGATGGCCCGCCCGTCGTCGACCAGCGCATCATGATGAATGACCAGGACCCCGTCGGCGGTACGACGGACGTCGAGCTCGATCCCGTGTGCGCCCTGGTCTCTGGCGGCCCGGAACGCGTCGAGCGTGTTCTCGGTATGCGTCGCGGAAGCGCCCCGGTGGGCCAGCACCATCGTCACGGTCGCCATCCTGCCAGCTCGCAGGGCTTCGTCGCGACAAATCCGAAGAACCTCTTGCCACAGCGAATGTCAATAGGTAGCGTGTCCAAGTCTCGAACGAGCCCACCGAACCCTCGTCGGTAGGACTTGTGCACCTCGTCACGATCAACTGGAGGATCCGTGGCCCTTCTGCCCACTCGCAGTGAAGCTCTGTCTGCCGCCGACGACGACTGGCGTGATCTCGCCGCTTGCCGCGACACCGACCCGGACCTGTTCTTCCCGGTCGGAACGACCGGCCCGGCCATCGTGCAGATCGAATCGGCCAAGACCGTGTGCAACGACTGCGACGCCAAGGCGCCCTGCCTCGAGTTCGCCCTGGCCACCAACCAGGACAGCGGTGTGTGGGGCGCCACCAGCGAAGAGGATCGCCGTCAGCTGCGCCGGGCCCGCCTGGCCGAGCAGCGCAAGGCCAAAGCCAGCTGAAACTCCTCATCTGGTGAAGAGGGGTCAGCGCCAGAGGGACTCGCCCAGGCGCAGCAGCCCGGCCAGATCGGCGATGTCCTCGTCGAAGTAGGGCACCGTGGCCACCACATCGGCCGCCCCGCCCAGCTCGGCCCGCTCCTCGGCCTCGCGCTTGGCGACCACTTGGAAGTTCAGGAAGTTCTCGGCGACCTCGCGCAGCACCCGTTGGACCTGCGCTGGTTCGCCGTAGTCGGACGCAAGTTTGCCGGCGACATCGGTGGCATCCCTGGTCAGCGTGCGAGCCGTGCCGGTGCTGCCCCGGGTGAGCAGGGATGCGGGCAGCACCTTGTTGAGCACCACCGCACCCAGGTGGAACTCACCCTCGGAGAGGCGGTCGATGAAGAAGCGCGCCTCCTCGACCGGTGCGCTCTCCAGGGTGGACACCACGACGAAGCTGGTGTGATGGTCGACCAGGAGCCGCTCGACGGCGTGGGCGCGCTCCACGAAACCGTCGTACATCGTCTGGAAGAGGATGAAGAACTCGGCGATGTCCTCGAGGAACTGCGACCCCAGGATGCGGTCGGCCACGCTCATGAAGGGACGTGAGGCCGCGTTGACCAGCCGGCTCCGGTAGGGGGCGATCAGCCAGCGCAGCAGGCGACTGCTGAAGAAATCGGCCATCCGCTCGGGCGCCTCGAGGAAGTCGATGGCGTTGCGGGTGGGGGTGTGTCGACGACGATCAGGTCGTAGCGACCCGAGGTGTAGATCTCGTAGAGCCGCTCCATCGCGATGTAGTCGTGGCTCTGGATGAACTTGCCGGTGATGTTCTGGTACAGCGGGTTGCCCAGGATGTCGTCGTGGGTCTGCGCGTCGGGGGCGTGCTGGTGCACCAGGTCGTCCCACGACTGCTTGGTGTCGAGCATGGCGGCGAACAGCTGCCCTCGGGGTTCGACGCCGGCGTCGAGGAACAGGGACGGCGGCACCTCGGTCTCGACGTTGCCGAACTGCTCGAGGCCCAGTGCGTTGGCCAGCCGGCGGGCCGGATCGACGGTGAGCACCAGGACCTTGCCTCCGAGCTGCGAAGCGGCCATGGCCCCGATGGCGGCGGCCGCCGTGGTCTTGCCCACGCCCCCGCTGCCGCAGGTGATGACCACCTCCTTGGCCGCCACCATCTGCTCGAGCGACGACGACACCCTCTTCTTGTTCTTCCCCGTGCGGCGCGCCATCGACCCGGCCTCAGGTGTCCAGCTCGGCGCCGAGCGCATCGGCGACCTGCTGGGTGGCCCGGATCCCATGGGACCGCGTGAACAGATACGGCACGTACAGCGTCAACAGACCGGCGGGCAGCGCGTCGCGCAGACGATCCATGTGTTCGGTGCGTGACTGCCGGAGCGACACGGCCAGCTCAGCGGCCTCGACCAGCGGAGCGGCGTCGGCGCCGAGTGCGTCGCCCAGTGCCTCGATGCCCCGGTCCGTGCGGAGCCGATCGAAGACCTTGCGCTCACCCCGGCCGAACAGCGCCGGGAGCACCCGGTTGACGACGACACCGGCCAGGTCCACCGACGTCTCCTGCGTCAGCGCGTCGATCAGCTCGATCGTCTCGCTGACCGGCATCTCCTCGGGAGCGGTCACCACGCAGACCCCGGTCTGGCGCGGATCCTCGAGGATCTCCCGCATCCAGTCGGTCTGATGCCGGACCCGGCCCACCTGGACCAGCTCGTTGATCGCCTGCGGAGCCATCAGCTGACCGATGACATGGCCGGTGGCCGGCGCGTCGACCACGACGAGGTCGTAGTTCTGCTCCCTGACCTCGTAGCAGAGCTTGCCGACCGTGAGGATCTCCTTCACACCGGGGGCCGCCGTGGCCATGAAGTCGAAGGTCTTGGCCAGCGGCCCGATCTTGGCCAGCAGCGGCACCTTGAGCTGCAGGCTCAGGTACTCCTTCAAGGACGCCTCGGTGTCCATCGTCATACCGTGCAGCGACGGCTTGATTTCGCGCGCGTCGAATCGCATGGCCTCGACGCCGAGGAAGTCGGCCATGTTGCCCTTGGCGTCGACCTCGCAGACGAGGGTGCGTTTGCCCTGCTTGCTGGCCAGCAGCGCGAGCGCTGCCGCGGTGGTGGTCTTCCCGACCCCACCCTTCCCGGTGACGAAGAGCAGGCGGCGGTCGAGCAGCGCGGCCGGGGGCGCCGCGGTCGGCGCCTCGGACGGCGGGGTCACGACGCGGTCAGGCGCCGAAACCGATGGACCGACCGTCGGCCGAACCGATCTCGACGAATGCGAGCTTGGCCGCGGGGACGCCGACGTCTCGACCCTTGCGGTCGGTCAGCCACAACACCTCGGCATCGGCGGCCAGCGCCGCAGCGACCCTCGCCTTCAGCTCCTCGCGATCGGTGTCGTCCGGCAACTCGATCTCGAGCTCGCGGCGGGCGTCGGTCACTCCGATTCGAACGTCCATGGTGGGGGAATCTCCTCTGTCAGATGATCTTGAGCTCGGCCCGGCGGACCCGGGTGGGAGCCAGTTCGACGTCGACGCGTTCGGCCAGCTCGGCGAACACGGCACCGGCCTCGGTGTCGGGCTGCACCGCGATGGGGTGGCCAGAGTCGCCTCCGGCGCGCAGCTCGGAGACGAGCGGCACCTGGGCCAGCATGGGCACCCCGAGCCGCTCGGCCAGTTCGTTGCCGCCGCCACTGCCGAAGAGCTCGTAGCGCTTGCCGTCGTCGCCGGTGAACCAGGACATGTTCTCGATGACACCGCGCACGTCGAGATGGACCTTCTTCGACATGAAGGCGGCCCGCTGGGCCACCCGCTGCGCCGCCGGCTGCGGCGTGGTCACGACGAAGACCTCGGCTCGCGGGAAGGAACTGGGCCAACGACAGTGAGATGTCGCCGGTGCCCGGGGGGAGATCGACCACGAGGAAGTCGGGTTCGTCCCAGAACACGTCGGTGAGGAACTGCTCGAGGGCCTTGTGCAGCATGGGGCCCCGCCAGATGACCGGCTCGTCCTCCTCGGCGAAGAAGCCCATGGAGATGGCCCGCACACCGTGGGACTCGGGCGGCACGATCATGCTGTCGATCACCGTGGGCGATTGGTCGACCCCGAGCATCCTGGGGATGGAGAACCCCCAGACGTCGGCGTCGACCACGGCGACCGATCGGCCCCGCTGGGCCAGTGCCACCGACAGGTTGGTGGTGACCGAGGACTTGCCGACGCCGCCCTTGCCCGATGCGATCAGCAGGACCCGGGTCTTCGACTCGGGGTCGGCGAACGGGATGGCCCGGCCCTCGGCGTGCCCGTGGGCGTGCTGGTGGCCGGCGGTGGACGAGGGGTCGCCGTGCAGCTTCTGGCGCAGCACCTCGCGCTCCTCGTCGGTCATGACGGTGAAGTCGACGAACGCGTCGTCGATCCCGTCCAGCGCGACGACGGCGTTCTTCACGCGGCTGTCGATCTCGGCCCGCAGCGGACAGCCCGCCACGGTCAGGGCAATGAGGACGTTGACCGTGCGGTCCTGGATGGCGATGGTGCGCACCATGTCGAGATCGACGATGCTGCGGTGCAGCTCGGGATCCTCGACCGGGCGCAACGCCTCGGTGATCTCGGCCTCGGTGATTGCCATGGGACGGCGGTGCTCTCTTCTGATCGATGATCGGGGGAACGTCGAACTCGGCGGGCCAGGCCCCGCCGTGTGCGGTGCGGTTCGGCAGACCCCGAGGGGCCCGCCGACCTGCCGTCGGTAGACTACCGACGTGGCAGGACAATCACAGACCCGGGTCGAGCTTCCCCGCCCGACCGCCCGGCGCAAGGCTGCGGCAACCGTCGAGCCCGATGGCATGACGGCCAACGATTTCGCCTCCACGGTCAGCGCCATCGCCACCGCCTTCGGCAACCCCACCCGGCGCGAGATCTTCCTGGCCGCCCACGAGTCCGAGGCGGGCGTTACGGCGACCGGGATGGCCCAACGGTTCGACCTGCACGCCAACGTGGCCCGACACCACCTCGACAAGCTCGTCGCCGGCGGCTACCTCGAGGTCTCCAGCGAACGCTCCCCACGACCGGGCGCAGGGCGTCCGTCCAAGCACTACCGGGCCCCCGTGGATGCCACCGGCCAGCGCGGCGAGCTCCAGGTGAGCCTGCCGGTGAAGCACGACGACCTGCTCATCACCCTGCTGGGCAAGGCGCTGGAGCTCCTCCCGACCGACCAGGCCGAGCGGATGGCCGAGGAGGTCGGCGTCGAGTACGGCCGCACGCTCACCACCCGCATGGGGACCGACGGCGAGCACTCGTTCCGAGCGTCGCTCCACGCGGTGGCCGACGCGCTCGCCGGCCACGGGTTCGCCACCCGCGCCGAGCAGCACGGCACCGAACTGCGCATCGTCGCCGAGCACTGCCCCTTCGGCGGTGCCGCGGTCCAACACCCGGTCATCTGCGCCGTGGACCGGGGGCTGGTGCGCGGGATGCTCGGCTCGCTCTACGGCGAGGCGTCCACCCAGACGGAATCGTCACTCCCGATGGGTGACGAGGTCTGCATCACCGCGGTCGACGACCACTAGGCCGCGTGCCCGGACCGGTGCGCCACTATCTGGATCACGCGTCGACCTCGCCGCTGCGGCCCGAGGCTCGAGACGCTTGGCGCAGTGCGCTCGACGAACCGGCCGCCGACCCGGGGCGGCTGCACGCCGACGCCCTGCGGGTGCGGGCGGCGATCGAGCAGCATCGCGACGAGGTCGCCCGGTTCCTGGGAACCCGGAACCGGGCGGTCATCTTCACCTCGGGTGCCACCGAGTCGATCACGGCTGCTGTCTCGGGGGCGGCCGAGCGATGTGGTCGTGTCGCCTATGCGATGGTCGAGCACTCGGCCGTCCGTGCCGCCAGTGACCGATGGTTCCCGCCCGACCGAGTCGCGGTCCTGCCCGTCGACCGGAACGGACGGATCGATCCGGGAGCGGCGGCTTCCGCTTCGGCGGACGGTCCGGTCCTGGTCCATGTCCAGTGGGTCAACCACGAGGTCGGAACGGTCCAGCCCGTGGCCAAGGTGGTGGCCGCCGCCCGTGAGTGCGGAGCGCTGGTCCACGTCGACGCCGCGCAGGCGGTGGGCCGGATCCCGATCGACTTCGACGGATTGGGCGCCGACCTCCTGTCGGCCAGCGCGCACAAGTTCGGCGGACCTCCCGGCCTGGGGGTCCTGGTGGTGCGGCGCGGTCTTCGGTTGCGACCGCTGCTGCAGGGGGCAGCCCAGGAACGCGGCCGTCGAGCCGGCCTGGAGAACATTCCGGCGATCGCCGCGCTCGGGGCCACGACGGTGGCGCTGGACCCGGCAAGGTTGAGCGACGAGTACGCCCGTGTCGCCGCGTTGTCCGGCCGGCTGCGTGCCGGCCTGGCCGGACTCGCCGGGGTCACGCTGCACGGCGATCCGGACCTCTCGGTCCCCCACATCATCAGCGCTGGGATCGAGGGCATCGAACCGCAGGCCGTCCTGCTGGGCCTCGATCGGGCCGGGATCGCCGCCCACTCGGGAAGCGCGTGCGCGGGCGAGGAACTGGAGCCGTCGCCGGTCCTGCGGGCCATGGGCGTCGAGGCCGATCGGTCGCTGCGCCTCTCGTTGGGATGGTCGTCGACCGATGCCGATGTCGACGGGGTCCTCGACGCCCTGCCGGACGTGATCGATCGCCTTCGCCGCCTCCGATAGCGGCCGCCGATCAGCCGCCGACCGGCGGATTCCGTCATCGAATCGGCGTTGTCGCCGATAGGCACCGTGTGGAACCCTCGCAGCGATGAAGCTCTCGATCGTCCGCCACGCGCAGGCGGGGAAGAAGTCCCAGTGGAAGGGCGACGACGACGAGCGTCCGCTCTCACCCCTCGGGTTCGCCCAGGCCCGCGCGCTCGGTGAGATCCTGCCCAAGGTGCGGCGAGTCATCGTCAGCCCCACGGTCCGGTGCCGCCAGACGATGGAGCCCCTGGCCGAGCGGTTGGGCGTCACGATCGAGCAGGACCGGGCGCTCGGCAAGACCACCTCGCTCAACAAGACGCTGGCCCTGCTCGACGATCTGATCGCAGAGGGGGACAACGTGGCGGTCTGCAGCCACGGCGAGGTGCTGGGCCCGCTGATGAAGGAGCTCGAAGCCACCGGGGTGAAGCTGGTGGGGGGCAGTCCGGTCAACCAGAAGGGATCGGTCTGGACCGTGAAGGTGACGAAGGGCGAGATGCTCAAGGCCACCTATCGGCACCCGCCCCAGGTCAAGGTCGAGGCCTGACGGCATTCGGGGCCCGGTCGGCCCGAGCTCAGACGTCGACCTGGGCGCGGACCTGCTCGACCAGCTCGACCGCTTCGGCCGGCGGTGCATCCAGCGCGTCGAAGGCGGCGATGTCGGCCGCCGCCCCCTCGAGGTCTCCGCTGTCGGCTCGGACGGCGGCGCGGAACGCGAGCGGGACGGCGGCATCGGGTTCGATGGCCACCGCGGCGTCGAGGTCGGCGAGCGCCCGTTCGAACAGCTCGGCCTGCCCGAAGATCCAGCCCCGCTGGGCGAGCGCAAGTGTGTTCTCGGGTTCACGCTCGAGCACCAGGGTGTACGCCTCGAGCACGCCGTCGAGGTCACGGGTGATCAGCATCGCGTCGGCAGCCTCGAAGGCGGTGGGCACGATGAATCCCGACACGCCCTCACCCGGGTCCATGGCCTGAAGGGTGAGCAGGTCATCGAGACCGCCGCGAGCGTCGCCGGACCGCACCCGCAGAATGGAGCGGAACGCGAGCGTGTCGGGGTAGGTTTCGTCCAGGGCCACGGCCTCGTCCAGACCGTCTTGCGCCGCCTCGACATCACCCGACAGGTAGAGGTTCCACGACCGGTAGGCGGTGGCCTCGGGGCTGGACGGTTCCAGTTCGAGCACCTCGTCGTAGGTCGCGACAGCCAGCTCGTGGTCACCCGCTGCCATCGCGGACCGCGCGTCGATCAACAGGGTGCGCGAGCTGGCCCGCACGTCACCGGTCAGCCCGTCGCTGGCCGTTCGGGTACCCGAGGATCGCGCCACCCCGAATCCCGCGGCGAGCGCAACCACCGAGACGATGGCCACGGGGACCGCCCAACGGCGCAGGCCCGTGGGGGCGGCGGGGGCGGGACGCCGGGCGCGGGGTCCACGTCGGCGTCGGCATCGGCCGGCGGGGCCCGGCGCCAGCGCTGGAGCAGGGCCACGACCAGCGCCAGCCCCCCGATGAGGACCGCCACGGGCAGGACCCAGACGATCCCGGTCAGGCCGGTGGCGCTGGGGTTGAGGTCGATGTCATCGCCGTAGCTGGCCTTGAGCGCGGCCACGATCTCGTCGTCGGTCTGGCCCGCATCGACGCGTTCGGCGATGTCGGTCCGGATCACGCGGGCGATGGTGACGTCGCTCTCGGCCACGGATTGGCCGCTGCACTGCGGGCAGGCGATGCGATCGGACAGAGCCCGGACCCGATCGGCATCGGTGCGCGGCCCGCTGTCGTCGAGGGTGCCGTACGCAAGCGCTCCGACCAGGATCACCAAGACCGCGAGCCACGACCAGCGGAGGCGTGCGCTCACGCGGCCTCACCGGTGAGCGACGCAATGACGCTGTCCAGGCCATCGGCGGTGACGCCGCCGACCCCCTTCCACGCAACGACGCCGCTGGGCGCCACCAGGTACGACTCCGGCACGGCGACGACGCCGTAGCCCAGGGCGATCGTTCCGGTGTCGCCGACCACCACGGGCCAGTCCCCGCCGAAGTCGGCGAAGAACTCCTCGACGGCAGCCGTCGTGTCATCGAAGACGACACTGACCACCTCGGCATCGCCGAGTCGCTCATGGCGCTCGGAGAACTCGACCAACTCGGGGTGTTCTCGCACGCAGGGGATGCAGGTGGTCTGGAAGAAGTTGACCAGCACCCACTTCCCCCGCCGCTCGTCCAGGTCGTAGGTCTCTCCGGTGAGGGTCTCGCCGGCCACCAGGGGCGCCGCCTCACCGACGAGTTCGGTGTCGACACTGCCACCACCGCCGTCCGCCGTGGCCAGCACCACGATGAGCCCCAACGAGAGCACACCGACGGCGGCGGCGATCCACAGCGCGAGCCGACCGGCCGGCGGTTCGCCGGGCGCGGCACCCTCGTCGGAGGCGACGGGGTCAGGCATCGACCGCCACCCCATCGGGCTCCTCCCCCAGGCCCACATCCCGTCCGTTCGCGTCGGATTCCGACGCGAAATGCGGGGATTCGCGGGCGGGGTCGGGCTCGGGGCGGTCGCGGCGTCGGGGCCAGGCGGCGAGGAGGCAACCGAGCACCATGACGGTGCCACCGATCCAGAGCCAGACGATGAGGGGTTGGGCGGTCACCCGGAGCACCACCGGATCCCCGGCCTGCTCGGGCACGACCAGCAGCGAGAGGCTCAGGTCCTCGGTGACCGTCGAGTACACCGACGGCGTCTGGATCTGGCGACCGGTGTTGAAGAACTGATTGACCGCCGGGCTGTAGATGGGCCCGTCGTCGATGCGGACGTCGGCCTGGACCATGAGCCGATTGGAGAGCTCCTCGGTGCGGATTCCCTCGAACGTGAAGGTATGCCCGGCGAATGCCGCCGACTCGCCCTCTTCGAGCGTGAACTCGCCCTGCTGGACGTTGCTGCCGCTGGCCGCGATGGCGATGGCCACGATCACCACGCCGATGTGCACGATCATGCCGCCGTTGGACCGGCCCAGGAGACCTCGCCACCCGTTCCGCCGGGTCGAGAGCCAGACGTGCCGGGCGGCGGAACCGCCGGCGAACGCGCCCAGCGCGTACGCCAGCAGCGGGGCCAATCCCCGCTCGCCGACCAGGATGGCAACCACCGTGACACCGGCCGCGAACCACGCCGGCCCGATCAGTCGGGACGCCATCGTCTCGGTGTTGGCCCGGCGCCAGGGCAACATCGGCGCGACCGCCATGAGGAACAGCAGAGCCAGACCCACCCCGGTGCTCATCCGATCGAAGTAGGGCCGTCCGACCGAGATCCGCTCGTCCTGGAGCGCTTCGACCACGAGCGGGAACACCGTGCCGAGCAGCACCATGAACGCGAACCCGGCGAAGAACAGGTTGTTGAGCAGCAACGACCCCTCACGCGACACCGGCGAGTCGATGCGCCCCTTGGACCGCAGCAGGTCGCCCCGCCACCCGATGAGCCCGATCGTCACCAGCACGATCACCGCGAAGAAGCTGAGAAGAGCCGGGCCGATCTGCGACTCGGTGAACGCGTGGACCGACTCGATGACCCCCGATCGTGTGAGAAAGGTGCCCAGGATGGTCAGCGAGAAGGTGGCGCAGATGAGGGCCAGGTTCCAGACCCGGAGCAGGCCGTTGCGCTCCTGGACCATGACCGAGTGCAGGTACGCGGTCGCCGTCAGCCACGGCAGGAAAGAGGCATTCTCGACGGGGTCCCAACCCCAGTAGCCGCCCCAGCCCAGCACCTCGTAGGCCCACCAGGCACCGAGCACGATGCCGGCGGTGAGGAACCCCCAGGCGATCAGGGTCCAGCGCCGGGTCTCGAGCAGCCACCCCTCACCCAGACGGCCGGTGACCAGGGCTGCGATCGCGAACGCGAACGGCACCGTGAACCCGACGTATCCCAGGTAGAGCATCGGCGGGTGCACCGCCATCAGGATGTGCTCCTGCAACAACGGGTTGGGGCCCGGCCCGTCGTAGCCCAGCGGGGGGTCGAATGCGACGAAGGGGTCGGCCGGCCCGATCGGCCCGGCCATGAGCCCGAAGAAGAACAGCGCGACCGCGAACATGACCAACAGGGCCCAGCCGACCATCGGGTCGGTGATGCGAGCGCGGAACTTCCAGGCCACCGCGGCGATGTAGCCGGCCAGCACCAGGGCCCACAGGAGAATCGATCCCTCGAGCGAGGCCCAGAGCGTTGCGACGTTGAACAACGCAGGGGTGGCCGAGCTGCCGTTCTCGGCGACGTACGCGACGGTGAAGTCCCGGGTGATGAGTGCCCGCTCCATGGCGATGATCGCCAGCACGGAACCGGCGAGCACGATGCCGGCATAGATGCGCGCCGAGCCGAGGAGACGCTCGTCGCGGCGCTGAAGGCCGATGGCCAGGGCGACGACGCCGGCGATCGAGCCGGACAGCCCCAGGATGACGCCGAGGTCGCCGAGGATCAGGTTCACGGGCCGGCTTCGGCCGCCGCAGCCTCGGGGGCCGGCACCTCACCGGATCGCTCCTGGCCGGGGGGCTGCTCGGGGTCGTAGTCCAGCCGGTTCGGGTTCTCCTCCTCGTACACCTCATCGTGCTTGTTGAGGAGGAGATCGCTCTCGAACCGCTGGCCGTTCCATGCCCCTTCGAGTACCACGGGGGTCTCGGGGTCGAGCACTTCGGCCGGGTCGCCCTGGTGCCGGATCACTGCGGTCTCGCCGCCGTAGGTGAGCCGGAAGTCGACGTACTCGCCGTCGACGGCGATGGAGTCGGTGACGATGTAGCCCTGGATCCGGAAGCGATCCGAACCCAGCTCGTCCTGACGCTCGACGGCCTCATCGACGTTGAGGAAGAACACCGACGCTTCGGTCAGGCCCTTGAAGAGCAGGAAGCCGACCGCGGCGACCAGGACGATCCCGAGGCCCCACCCCAGGGCCCGCCGCTTCGGCGCGACCGGCGGCGCCTGGCGCGGCGTGACGTCCATCGTCTCGCCTTCGGTCACATCCATCGGCGGTGCTCCGGTGGGACCTCACGCGTGAGTGCCCTGCCGCGGCGGATCAGGCGCCATGAGTACAGCGCCATCGATCCGAGGATCACGCCCCAACCACCGAGGACGAATGCGGCGTCATCCATGCCGACCACCGTCCTCGATCGAGGCATCGTCGACGGTGGAGGCGGCGGGGGCGGAGGCGACCGGTACGGCCTCGGCCCGCCGCTCTTCGAGGGCCACCGACCGTCCGTACACGTCGAGTTGCTCGGTCAGGTAGGCGATGCGGAATCGATGGATCATCATCCACACCCAGATCACCATGAAGACCACTCCGGCCAGGGCCCACGTGAACAACATGAGACCCTCGATCTCGGCCCCGGTGGGGCGGATCGTGGCGGTCTGATGCAGACTCCGCCACCAATCGACGGCGTAGTGGATGATGATGGCGTTGGGCAGCAGGGACAGGCCGAGCCAGGCCGATCGGCGGCGACGGCTCTCCAGATCGAAGGTGGTGCGGCGCAGGGCGACGCAACCGATCAGCAGGACCAGGAGCAGGGCCGTGCTGGTGAGCCGGGCATCCCACACCCAGTAGGCACCCCAGATGGGTCGACCCCACAACATCCCCGAGATCAGGGTGGTGGAGCAGAACAGGACGCCCACCTCGGCGCCCGCCTCACCGACCAGGTCCCAGAACTGCGAGCCCTTCCAGAGGTACATCACCCCGCCCACCACGACCGCGATGACGCTGAGGTACATCAGCCAGGCCGAGGGCACGTGCACGTAGAGCAATCGGACCGCATCACCCTGCCGGCTGTCGGCCGGGGTCCAGACGAGGCCGAGCGGGACGACGATCGCCATGCCGATCAACGAGATGGCCCCGAGGACGCGCGTGACGGTCGATCCGGTCGAGTCGGGTGCTTCGGGGGCGCCGCTGTGGTCGGCGCGCTGGTCCATCGGGGCGGTCATGTGTCCTCCAGCAGCGACCCGTATGCGGCGACGCCAAGTGCTACCTCAGCGAGTGCGAAGATGCCCAGTAGGCCGATCCATGGCCACGCCTCGGACGACCGCCCCGCCATGGCGTCGCGAAAGGCCTGGGTGGCGGCGATGAGCAGGGGGGCCAGCACGGGGAGCAACAGTATGGGCAGAACCGTCTCCCGCACCCTCGCGCCGGCCGCGAGCACGGCATAGAGGCTGCTGGCGGCCGCCAGGCCGACCGTGGCCACCAGCGTGGCGGCCAGGAGCACGACGAACCCGTCGATCGTCTGGTTGTAGAGCAGGACGACGCCCACCCCGAGGACCGCTTCGATGGTCAGGAGCTGCACGCCGGTCGCCGCGGTCTTTCCCAGGAAAATCGCGGCCGGATCCAGGCCGGTGAGCCGGAGCGCCTCGTCGACCCCGTCGGAGAACTCCACCGAGATCGTCCGCTGGGTGATCAGGACCGAGACGAAGAGAATGGCCAGCCAGAACAGCCCGGGAGCGGCTTCCTCGAGCACCCGGTTGTCGGGCTCGAACGCGAATCCGAAGAGCACGACGATGACGAGCGCGAATGGCAGCACCTGGTACAGGGTGATGCGCGACTGCCACTCGAGCAGCAGGTCCTTTCGGGCCACCAGCGCGGCGTCACGAACCACGGGACACCTCACTCCCCGTTACGGCCGGCTCGACCGCGACGGTCTCGGGATGGGCCGAGACGTCGGTGACCATCCCCCCGTCGAGTCGTACGACCCGGTCGGCCAGCGGCACGGCGCGCTCCAGCTCGTGGGACGCCATGAGAACCGTCGCTCCGACCGCGACCGCCTCGGTCAGCAGGTCGTCGAGCAGATCGCGCCCGTCGGCATCGAGACCGGCGTGCGGCTCGTCCAGCAGCCAGAGCTCGGGGCGACGGGCGACCAGCGCGGCCAGGGAGACACGCCGGCGCTGCCCGGCCGACAGCCGGTTGACCGGCACCGAACGGAGCCGATCCTCGAGACCGACCCGCGTCAGCGCCAGATCCGCGTCGGTTGCGGTCGCTCCTGCCGCCCCGGCCCAGAAATCGAGATTGGCCTGCACGCTCAGGTCCTCGTAGAGGAAGCTGGCGTGGCCGAGGAGCCCGACCCGACGGCGAATGACCCTGCGGTCCTCCCGAAGGTCGTGACCGAGCACGACCGCCTGCCCCTGCACGACCGGAACGAGTCCTGCGCACGCGCGCAAGAGGGTCGTCTTGCCGGCGCCGTTCGGGCCGACCAGCAAGACAACCTGACCGCCGGCGACATCGAGATCGATGCCGGCGAGGGCCGGAAACCGTCCGAGCATGCACACGGCGGTACGGAAGTGAACCACGTGATCCATGGTGTTGGCGCTCTTGAGGCTACCGAGGACGGGTCGGGAATCCCGCTTCCGACACCACATCGCGACCCGCGGTGTTTACCCTCGACCTGTGACGTTCGCGCGCGTACTCGGCGGCATCGGCCGGACCCTGATCACCGCAGGGATCGTCCTGTTCGCGTTCGTCGCCTACCAGTTGTGGGGAACCGGGTACCAGGAGCAGCGGGCCCAGGACGAGCTCGAGCAACAGTTCGCCGAGCTCGAAGCCGAGATCGCGGCCCAGTTCGGCGAGGGCCTCCCCGTCTCCGACACACCGGCCACCACGACCACCCTCCCGCTCGACGCGGTACCCGACGAACCCGCCGAGTCGCTGATCCCCGAGCTGGCCAGCGGCAAGGAACTGGACATCTACGCCCCGCGCGAGGGCGAACCGCTGGCCATCATCGACATCCCCCGGATCGGAACCCACAAGGTGGTGGTCGAAGGGGTGAGCGTCGACGACCTCAAGCGTGGCCCCGGCCACTATCTCGAATCACCGATGCCCGGCAACATCGGCAACGCCTCCATCGCCGGCCACCGCACCACCTATGGCGCTCCGTTCGGTCGGATCGCCGAACTACGGGCCGGGGACACCATCTCGGTCAGCACGCTGTGGGGCGACTTCACCTACGAGATCATGACGGCGGGCGAAGCCACCGAGGGGAACTCGGCCGGCTACGTGCCGGGCGACCCCGACGCCGCCACCTGGATCGTGAACCCGGGCGAGACCTGGGTGCTCGAGAACTTCGGCGACAACCGACTCACCCTCACCGCCTGCCACCCCCGCTACTCGGCCCGGCAGCGGATCATCGTGGCGGCCCGGCTCGTCGACACGCCGGCACCGCCGCCGAAGGTGCGACCGGCCGACGATCCGGGTCCGACCGGCGCCGAGTCGATCCTGGCCAGCGAGGAACTGAACGAGGAACCTTCCGACGAGGTGGACCCGGTGGCCGCCGACGTGGTCACGGCGGATCTCGATCTCGACGCCGGCCTGGCGGGCGACCAGTCCGCGCTGGCACCGGCCATGTGGTGGGGCCTCGCCACCCTGGTGCTGTGGCTGGGGCTGTGGTTGGTCGCAAGCCGTTGGCCCTGGGCCGCACTCCTGGGCATCGCGCTGCCCTTCCTGGCCAGCCCGTTCTACCCGGAGGCCATCGCCGACATGTGGCTCTGGGCCACCCTCGCCGCCGTGATCTGGATGGGGCTGTGGCTCGTGTCCCGTGCCAAGATCCGCTGGCAGCCCTTCCTCCTCATCGCACCCCTGGGCCTGCTGGCCCTGATCCCATGCTTCTACTACGTCGATCGCTTCCTGCCCGCCGGCTGATCGCGCTCGTCGTCGCCTCGGCCGCCATCGCGGCCGCCTGCTCGGGCGATGACGGCGACGACGGGGCGTCGGCGCAGTCCACCAGTTCCTCCACGGTGACGTCGACGACGACCGTGGCGGATCGCCCCACCTCCTCCACCACCGACGCGAGCACGACCACCGCGGTGCCGGAAACCGGTACCATCTCCGTGTTCGATCTGGGGGTCGAGGACTGCTTCAACGCCACGGCACCCTCGACCGAGCCCGCCGAGGTCGAGGAGGTCGAGCTGGTCCCCTGCCAGGACGAGCACGACAGCGAGGTGTTCGCCCAGACCGCCTACGAGTCGGCCGATCCCGCCTACCCGGGCGAGGATGATCTGATCGACTACGCCACCCGCTTCTGCGTCGACGCGTTCGAGCCGTACGTCGGACTGCCGTACGCCGACTCGGCGCTGACGGTCAGCCATCTCTGGCCCACGGCGATCGCGTGGGAGAGCACCGACGACCGCACGATCCACTGCGTCGTATTCCGGAAGGGCGCCCGGTCCACCGGGTCGGCCCGAGACAGCGGGATCTGACCCATCGCCGACGCGTCCACTCCGGTGCGGTGGGGCATCTGCGGCACGGGCGAGATCGCGGAGAAGTTCGTCGACGCGCTGCGGCGTATCCCCGACGCCCGGGTGGTCGCCGTCGCTTCGAACTCGGCCGAGCGGGCCGACTCCTTCGGGCAACGCATGGACATCCCGCGCCGCCACGGGACCTACGAAGCGCTGGCGGACGACGACGAGGTCGATGTGGTCTACGTCGCGTCGACCCAGCAGCGGCACGAGGCCGATGCGATCCTGTTTCTCAGGGCGGGCCGGCACGTGCTGTGCGAGAAGCCGATGGCGCTCAGCGCCGCCGGAGCCGAGGCGATGGTCGAAGCGGCCCGCCGGGCCGATCGCTTCCTCATGGAGGCCATGTGGAGTCGCTTCCTCCCCTCCTACCTCGAGCTGGCCCGGCTGTTGGACCAGGACGTCATCGGCCGACCACTCCTGGTCCAGGCCGACTTCAGCTTCGCCGTGCCGGACGCGGACCGCGCCGGACATCGTCTGTTCGACCCCCAGCGGGGCGGCGGGGCCCTCCTGGACCTGGGCGTGTATCCCTTGCAGCTCTCCCGCCTGGTGTTCGGTGAACCCGACCAGGTCTTCGCCACCGGCCTGCTCACCGACTCGGGCGTCGACGGGCAGACGACGCTGACACTGACGCATCCGGGTGGCGGCGTGTCCACACTCTCGGCCGCGATCATCACCCCGGGCACCTGTGCGGCGCGCATCATGGGGACCGAAGGGGCGATCACCCTCGACCGCTTCATGCACGCGACGCAGAAGCTCACCGTCGAGGGGGCCCACGCGCAGGTGATCGAGACCGAGGCGGCCAGCCTCCACTTCCAGATCCCCGAGGTCCACCGGTGCCTACGCGAGGGCCGCGCCGAGAGCGACGTCTGGAGCTGGGCCGACACGCTCGCCCAGCTGTCGATCACCGATCAGGCCCGCGACCAGATCGGTATGCGATACCCGAGCGAGCGCTGAGCCGGCTGGGGCCGTGGGGTGCGGCTCAGCCCCCCGGGTTCTCGAAGTAGGACGCGTGCGCGTCCAAGAAGGCGTTCCCCATCTTGGAGCTGCCGAACTTCCGGTAGAAGAAGCCCAGGAACCCTGGTGCCCCGACATCGCTGATGACGACGCGATGCGCAACACCCACTTCGCTGGACGTGAACTCATCCAGGAAGTGTGATGTCGCCGTGACCTTCGATCCGGCCTGATACTCCTCGTCGAGCTCCACGACCACACGCTCGGGCTCGACACGGGTGGAGATGTTCGTCCGCCTCATGATGCCTTCGTTGGTCTTGATGGTGACCGAGCCGCTCGCCTGCTCGAGCAGCTCGACACTGGTCAACCCGGGCATACGGCCGACCACCCCCACGTAGTGCGCACCGAGATCCTCGACGGCCAGCTTCACGTCTTCGATGCTGCATGCAATCTCGTTCTCCCCTTCGAACCACACCGACATGACGATTCCTTTCCGTCAGGCGCGCCGTCAGCGAGCTTCGCCGACCGCGCGATCCTGGTCGACCACCGCGCTACCGACCCTCGAAGCGAGGGGGCCGCTTCTCGCGGAACGCGGCCAGCCCCTCCTGCAGGTCGGCGCTCTCCCACGCTCGGCGGAACGCGGCCGAGGACGCCTCCTCGAACGCCACGTCCTCGGTTGCGTTCAGGCTGATCTTGTGACCGAGCACGCTCAACGGCGCCAGCTCGGTGATCTCGTCGGCCCACGCCAGCGCCGCGTCCAGTCCGCCGACGCGCTGGATCAGGCCGGCCCGCTGCGCCGCCTCGAATCGCAGGTCGGCCCCACCCAGCAGCATGGCCCGGGCCGTGCTCTGCCCGACCATCCCGGCCAGGCGCGCCACCGTCCAATGGTCCACCATCAGACCGAGCTTCCCGGCCGGGATGGCGAAGCGGGCCGACTCGTCGGCGACCCGGAGATCGCACGCGATCGCCAGCTGCACCCCTCCGCCCATCGCCGCACCGGACACCGCCGCGATCGTGACCCACGGACCGCTCCGAATGCGCTCGAGCACCGTGTGCAACAGGTCGGTGAAGGCGGTGTCCTCGACCGTGGTGAGGTCGGCTCCGGCGCAGAAGTGCCCGTCCGCTCCGGTGATCACCATCACCATGGGTTCCTCGTCGGTCAGCGCCTCGACGAACTCGTCGAGCGTGCCGTGGGTGAGCGCGTTGCGCCGCTCGGGCCGCTGAAGGGTCAGGACCGCGACCTTGCCCCGTCGTTCGACCGCGAGGGTCATCAGGTTCCCGTCCAGTTCGGATCGCGCTTCTCGAGGAAGGCGGCGATGCCTTCGGCGGCGTCGTCGGACCCGGCGGTGATCGTGAGCATCGGGTGGAGCACCGCCAGCGCCTCGGCGGACGACTTCCCCCAGACCGAGTAGAACGACGAACGACCGAGCGCCATCGCCGCGGGCGACTTCGAGGCGAGGACCGCCGTGAGATCGTCGACCGCGGCATCCAGACGGTCGGGCTCGACCACCTGGTTCACGAAACCGATGCGTTCCCCCTCGTCGGCCGGAACCCGGCGCCCCGTCATCATCAGCTCGAGGGCCTTCTTCGGCGGCATGGAGCGGGTCATGGGCACCGTGATCATGTACGGCCAGAGGCCGACGTCGATCTCGGGTACGCCGAAGACGGCATCGTCGGCCGCGACCACCATGTCGCACGACAGCGCCAAGCCCATCCCGCCGGCGAGTGCGTAGCCACGCACCTTCGCCACCGTGGGCATCCCGAGATCCCAGAGGTCCGCGAACAGCCGGGCCATCTCCCCGCGGCTGTCGTGCAACGCCAGATGACCCGCGCCGCCGGCCATCCCGCTGAGGTCGGCGCCCGAGCAGAACGCCCGATCTCCGCTGCCGGTGAGCACCACGGCACGAACGTCGTCGCGATCGCGGACTTCGGCCAATCCCGCCCGAAGGTCCTGGAGCACGGGCCAGGAGATGGCGTTGCGTTGCTCGGGCCGGTTGATGGTGAACGTGGCGACACCGTCGGCAATGGCGGTCAACAGCTCGGGCTGATCGGTCATCGCGCCGACCGTACCCGGCACGGTCGGTGGCCACCTGATCGACGCGGGCGACGCGGCCGGCATCCCCGTCGTTCCCTCGGCCCCACCATCCGCTCCCGGCGACGGGTCCGACGGTACGGTTTTCGCCGTGGTACTCACGATCGCTGTCATCCTCCTCGGCCTTCTCATCGGGCGGCTGCGGGGCGGTCGCCTGCGCAATCTGTCCGAGTGGCACGTCAACGCCTGGCGGGTGCTGCTGGCGGCCGTGGCCGCCTGGGTGGCGCTCGAACTGTTCGGCGCCGACGACGTCTGGCTCGCAGCCGCGGCCATCCTCGGCGCCATGTGGTTCGGATTCCGGAACCTCCACCTCACCGGCATGCCCATCGTGCTGATCGGGCTCGGCCTCAATCTGGTTCCCATCGCGCTCAACGGTCATATTCCCACCAGCGTCGACGCGCTGCTGGTCGCCGACGTGACCAGCCGCGAGGACCTGGCCCGGCTCGATCTCACCGCGGGACGCGAGCTCGAGACCAGCGATGACCTCCTTCCCGAGCTGGGCGACATCGTGCCCGTGCCGGTCACCCAACAGGTCCTGTCCTTCGGCGACCTGATCGCGATGGCCGGACTGGCCACCATCGCCTCCAACGCCATGCAGTCTCGGCGGCTCAAGGGGTCGGGCAAGAAGGACGATGCCGACGAGATCGGTGACCACGCACCCGAGCCCGAACGGCGCAAGGTGCGACCCGAAGACGTCGAATTCGACATCGACAAGCTCATCCTCGACCTCACGGGGTCGCCCTCCCCCACCCCGGCGCCCGAGACGACGGAGCCACCGCTCCCCCGTGCGGTGCCGGCCGGCGGCGACCTGCCCAAGCGCGAACGCGTCAGCACTCCCTGAGCCGAACTTCGGGGGATTTCGTCCACCCCCCGGACGCCGGGCCCCGAAGTTCAGTCGGTCGGTGGTTCGGCACAGTCGAGGAGCAACGCCACCCCGGCCCACGACTGTGGGATGGCGCCGCCGCCGACCCCGGTGTCGGCGTTCCAGTACTCGGCCAAGCCCGAACGAACGACGCCCCTGCGGATCGACGCGGCGAGCTCTCGGGCCTCGTCAGCCCGACCGTGGCGCCGCGCCGCAGCCCACAGCAGATACCCCAGCTGCGGCCAGCACGGCCCGCGCCAATACCGGTCCGGTTCGTAAACGGGCTCGCGCCGGTCCACCCCACGAGGACCGTAGGGGGCGGCGAAGGCGTCGGGATCCGTCACCGCCGACCAGGCCGAAGCGGCGGCCGGCGCAGTCGGCGAGGTGACGAGCAGCGGCAGGAGCGCATCGGCGGTCCGTACGCGCGACGAGCTCGCCGTGGCTCGGTCGGTGACGTCGACCCAGGTGGCGCGGTCTCCGTCCCACCGGGCGGCCAGGCCGTCGACGATGGCCCCCACGTCGCCCGCATAGCTGACGCCGAACTGATCGCTCAGCTCGCGGCGCGTTGAACGCGACCAGCGCGGCGAACCCGACCGAGGCCACACGAAAGTCGGGGTTGTGCACCGGCGCGCCGACCTGGTGGACGATCGAACCGACCAGCTCGCCCTTCACTCGACGCCACTCACCCACGTCGAATCGGCCGTCCGGGCACCAGGCGTCCCACCGAGGACTGTCGTCGGCTCCCGACTCCCACGGGTGGCACAACACGGGAAGGCCGTCGAGCCGGTGACGACGCGAGAGCAGGAACTCGAGGCCGTCGCGCGCCGTCGCCACCAGCTGGTCGTCCACGTCGACACCGGCTCGGCCCAGCTGGGCCAGGGCGTGCCCGTACATGGGTGGCTGCGTGATCGACGACGCGCCACGGCGGCCCCAGAACTCGACGGAGGCCTCGGGTCGACCCGTGTAGCGCATGTGGGGGACGAAGCCGGTGGGGTGCGGGTCGTCGAACATCGAGCGCAACTCGGTGACCGCTCGATCCGGCGCGCCGAGCTCGTGCCAGACCAGCGCGTGGAAGCACGAATCCCACAGCCACTGCCACGGATACACCTCCGCGTTGGGAACCGTGTAGCCGTCCGGCTGCCAGTGCGTCTCCATCATCGAGGCCACGGCCGAGCGGAGTGGGACCCGCCCCGGCGCGAAGCGCCCGTCAGCGCGGTCCCTTAGGGTGTCGGCGCGCTCGACCCCGTCCGCTTCCGCCTCACCCCCGTGCTCGTCGATGTCCACCTGTGCGATCCTCTCGTTCCGCCTCGGCCTCACCGATGGCGTGTCGGTCGTGGCGGCATTGTGGCAGGCCGCGCTGGACGAGCTGGGCTTCGACACCCGCACCGTGGCCGGCGAGGGGCCGGTCGACGTGATCGTTCCGGGCCTGGCGATCGAGGCCGAGCAGCCGCCGACCGCAGACGAGATCGCGGCAGCACTCTCCGGCGCCGATCTGGTCGTGGTGGAGAATCTGGGCACCATCCCGCTCAACCTCGGGGCCAGTCGCGTGGTCAACGAGGTGCTGGCCGGCCGCCCGGCGATCTTCCACCACCACGACCCGCCGTGGCAGCGCGACCCGATTCGCCCACATCAGCGAGCTGCCGGCCGACGACCCCGCGTGGGCGCCACGTCACGATCAATCGGTTGACCGAACGGGAGATGCGCGATCGGGGCATCGAGGCCATCACGATCTACAACGGCTTCGACCCGCACCCGCCAGCCGGCGACCGGGCGGCCACCCGGCGACTCGTCGACGTTGCACCCGACGCGCTGCTCTGTGTGCACCCGGTCCGGGCCATCGAACGGAAACGTGTCCCTGACGCCATTCGCTTGACCGAGCAGCTGGGCGGCACCTATTGGCTCCCGGGCGGAACCGAGGAAGGCTACGAGGCCACCCTTCGGCGGGTTCTGGCCGGCGCCGACTGTCCGGTGCACCACCGCCCCCACCCGAGGGTCGAGGACATCTACGCCGCCAGCGACCTCGTGGTCTTCCCGTCGTCGTGGGAGGGATTCGGCAATCCCCCGATCGAGGCGGCGCTCCAACACAAACCGGCCGCCGTCGGCACCTACGCCGTAGCGGAAGAGCTGCGCGCGCTGGGATTCGAGTGGTTCCCCACCCACGATCCCGAGCCGGCACGGGCCTGGCTCGATGCTCCCGACCCGGCGCTGCTGGACCACAATCAGCACGTGGCCCGGACCCAACTCTCGACCGACGTGATGCGTGACCGATTGCGGTCGTTGCTGGCCACGCGCGGGTGGTTGCCGTGAGCGACCGACCCGAGCCCGAGGCGGGGTCAGGAACGGGGGCCAGCGAGGCCGGATCCGCCGACCCGATCCTGGTCCAGCGGGCCCGGATGCAGCGGTTCGCCCAGACCGGTAAGCGATTCGGCTACAGCCTGTTCGGCGCGGCGGTCGTGCTGTTCTTCTTCGGGTTCCCGACCGGCTTTCCGAGCTGGCTCATCTCCGCCATCGTCGCCTGTCTCGCCGTGGGCTCGATCGTGCTCGCGCCGGCCATCGTCGTCGGCTACGGCGTGAAGGCCGCCGACCGCGAGGACCGGGAATCCGGCCACACGACCTGAGGGCTCGTCAGAGGGCCCTGCCAGCCGTTGAAGCGCAAGGTCGACGCGACGTTCGAGCGCCGGGTGGAGGGGCAGCGAGCTCCCTTCCCGGACCCGGTTGAACTCGATGGCCGCCTTCCTGGCGAGCGCCGAGTCCCCCAGCGTGACGGCCGCCTCGATCGCTCCGACGAGGCAGACCGGATCGTTCCGACCCAGGAATCGGCGGTAGCACACGAGCACCTGACGGGCGGCCTCTGGATCGCGATCGGCCCGGGCCATCGCAGCGAGGTCGGAGCACCGCCGGCGCACCGGCGGAGTGGCAGCCTCCGGAATGTTGCGCAGTTCCGTCAGCGCGGCCCGGCGGTCGCCGAGGACGAGGTGGGCATCGGCTCGGGCCAGCACATGGATCGGTCGGGACCCACCGCCGAGGGCCCGCAGCACGCGGTCGGGGTCGCTGTTCGAGGTCGCCTCGACCCCGGCCACCGCGAGACGGTCCGCCAGAGCGACGCGGAACGGGGACCCGGCCTCCCGGTACTGCGTGATCCCCATGAAGTCGGAGACCGCTGCCACTGCGGCCATGGGGATGGTGACGGGAGCCACCCAGGCGAGAAGCCCGGAGAGGGGAAAGCCGAGTGGAGCGAGGAGCCAGCCGCCCACCGCAACCAGGAGTGGGATGCTCCAGAGCGCCAGATAGGACCCGACCCGCGGCTCCCGGTCCCGACCCCCGTCGCCGACCGTACCGACCAGGATGACGGGGACGCTCGGCAACTGCGTGGGAAGGCTCCCGATCAGGCCGAACCGAGCCGGACCGAAACCGACGCCGCTGACGCATGCTGGGGCGAATCCCAGCGGCCTGGCGGCGGCCAACATCAGCACGGTCGACAGACCGATCATCGCCGGGCCGGCCACCAGGAGCAGAATCAGTCCGGCCAGGTGACTCGGATCGTCGAGGAGCGCCACCACCAACTGCCCGGCGGTTGCGACGCCGAGGAAGATCAGAGCGCCACGCACCATTCCGTCGTATCGGCGCCCGGACGGCACGGCCTGAGTCCGACCTGGTTCCGGCCACTCCATCGGGGTTCCGACCGCAGCCTGAGGAAAAGGTGCGGACAACTCTGTGGAAAAGTTTCCCCTTCCCCCTAGCGCGCGGCGACCGTGACGTCTGCCACACTGATCCCGTTGTGAAGGTCGGTGGACCGGGGGGCCACCGACCTTCATCGCGCACGGGCTCAGGTGCGACTGGCAGGCCAGGGCGGTGTCCGGCAGAATCCAGCCGTTTGTTACCCTTCGGTAACCGCCTCCCGGAGACCCCACCACCGTGACCCCACGCCTCCCCGGCCCGCAGCGCAGAAGCCAGCTTCTGCACTGTGCACGCGACCTGTTCGCCACGCAGGGCTTCCACCAGACGTCGATGGACGACATCGCCAAGGTCGCCGGGGTGACCAAGCCGGTGCTCTACCAGCACTTCGCCTCGAAGCGGGAGCTCTACCGCGAGCTGCTCGACGACACGGGCCAGGCCCTCCAGGACACGATCGCCAAGGCCACGGCCGATGCGGCCGGGCCGCGCCAGCAGGTCGAGGCGGGCTTCGGCGCGTACTTCCGGTACGTGGCCGACAACCGGTCGGCGTACCGGTTGTTGTTCGGCAGCGGCACCCGTCGCGATCCCGAGTTCGCCGAGGTGGCGCTCACGGTCGAGGCGATGATCGCCGACTTCGTGGCGGCCATGATCGACGTCGACGAGATCGACCCGTACCACCAGCAGCTCCTCGCCTACGGCGTGGTGGGACTGGCCGAGGGGGCCAGTCGCCACTGGTTCACCGACAGCGAGGCGCCGGTCGAGCCCGAGCTCCTGGCCCGACAGGTGGCCGAGCTGGCATGGGCCGGCCTCCGAGGCGTCCGAGGCCCGTAGCTCGGCCGGATATGGATGCGAAAACCCACACCAGAGGTGGGCGAGCGCATCCAGATTCTGCTCAGGTCGCGGGGCCCGCTTCGATGACGACCTCGAACTCGAGCAGGTCGGCGCCCTTGGCGACCGGTTTCTGGCCCTGGGCCGGACCGGCCTCGGCATGGCCGCGGCCGAAGGCCTCGCTCTCGACCCACGCCCGGAACGCTTCGTCGGACTCCCACCTCGTGTACACGAAGTAGCGGGACTCGCCCTCGGTGGGGCGCAGGAGCTCGAACGCCAGGAAGCCCGGCATCTTCTCGACCTCGCCCACGCGAGCGGCGAACCGCTCCTCGAGCTTGGGCCCCATGCCCTCGGGAACCTCGATCGCATTGATCTTGACGACGGCCATGGCCGGACCTCCTGGGAGAACGAGTCCGTAGTTCACCACCCCGACGGAATCTCGGCCCAGTTGGGTCTGCCGAGCAGACCTTTCGAGGCCGAGATTCCGAGGCGCAAGGTCAGGTGCCCTTGTAGTTGAGGACCTGCCGCAGGGTGTGGCGCACCGTGACCAGGTCCTCCTGGTCGGCCATGACCTGGTCGATGTTCTTGTACGCCTTGGGGTGCTCGTCGACCAGCCGACGTGACCGGTCCCGCAGCCAGGCCCGGTCGCCCATGGCCCGTTCCAGGCTCTCGGTGGTCAGGCTCTTGCGGGCCTTGGTCCGACTCATGCGACGCCCGGCGCCATGGCTGCACGACTCGAACGACTGGGCCGAACCCTTCCCTTCGACGATGTAGCTCTTCGTCCCCATCGACCCCGGGATGATCCCCAGCTCACCTGCGCCCGCACGGATCGCACCCTTCCGGGTGACCCAGAGCTCACGACCCTCGTGCACCTCACGAGCCGAGTAGTTGTGGTGGCACGAGATGCGCTGCACCTCGCGCCCGTGCGGTCCGCCGGCGCCCGCCACCGCGTCGAAGAGCACCGGCAGCGCCGCGTCGACCATCAGCTCGCGATTCAGGCGCGCGTAGTCCTGGGCCCAGAGCAGGTCGGCGATGTAGTGATCGAACTCGGGGGTGTCCTCGAGCAGGTACGCCAGCGCGGGGTCCTCGAGCCCGAGGTGCAGCCGCTTGGCAACGGCCTTCGCCTCGGCGATGTGGGACTGGGCCAGCTGGTTGCCGATGCCCCGACTGCCGGAGTGCAGCACCAGCCAGACGGCGTCGTCCTCGTCGAGGCAGACCTCGACGAAGTGGTTGCCGCTGCCCAGCGTGCCCGCCTGCTCCAGGGCGCGACGGCGCTGCTTGTGGTCGAGCGCGGTGCGCGGCTGATGGGACTGCAGCCACTCGGACGCCGGCCGGTCGGCCGTGCGATGCCCCCGGCCGACGCCGGCGGGGATGGCCCGCTCGATGTCGCTCAGCATGGGGTCGAGCGTGTCGGGCAGGTCTTCGGCGCCGAGATCGGTCCGGACTGCGGCCATACCGCAGCCGATGTCCACGCCGACACACGCCGGGATGATGGCCCCTTCGGTGGGGACGACCGAGCCGACGGTCGCCCCGAGCCCCAGGTGAGCGTCGGGCATGAGCGCGACGTGGCCCGAGACGATGGGCAGCCGAGCGGTGCGCTCGGCCTGGAGGCGGGTGTTCGGCTCCAGGTCGGACGCCCACGAGACCAACCGGTCGTTGATGCGCTCTGCGGCCATGGCCGTCGAAGATACGCCCGCGGTACCGCTCGCACCGTCGGATTACGAATCTCGGCCTCCTCAACCGGACGGGGTCAGGGCGATGAGGCCGAGATTCTGCAGAGAGCAGTGGGTCAGCGGCGGGCGTCGGGGTCGAACTCGCCCAGGCCCATCTGGTCGCGGACGGTCACCACCGGCGGGTTGGTCAGCGATCGCCGCTGCCAGTTGGCGCCGTCGACCACCAGCGTGTGGCCGGAGATGAACCGGGCGTACGGCGAGGCCAGGAACGTGGCCGCCCAGCCCAACTCCTGGCGCTGGCCCACCCGCAAGGCCGGTTGGGCCGGGTCCTTGTCGTGGGTGCGGTCGAGGCTGCCGGTGATGTCGGCGGTCATGTCCTCGTGCGGGAACAATCCGGGCACCAGCGAGTTGACCTGGATCCCGTACGGCCCCCACTCGACAGCGAGCGACTCGGTCAGGTTCTTCACCCCCGCCTTCGCTGCGGCCGAGTGGGCGAACCCCGGTCCGCCCGTCCACGCGTACGACGCACCGACGTTGATGATCGACCCCGGCGTGCCCGCAGCGAGGTGGCGGCGGCCGAACTCGCGGCAGCACAGATACGTGCCGTTGAGCGTGATGTCGACGACGGTGCGCCAGGCATTGGGGGACATGTCCTCGGCCGGCACGGGGAAGTTGGCCGCCGCGTTGTTGACCAGGACCTGCGGCAGGCCGAACGCCTCGGTGGCGGCGTCGAAGGCCGCGCTGATCGACTCGGCGTCGCGGATGTCGCAGGCGGTGGTCAGAACCGGCGCACCCAGCGCAGCCAGCGCCTCCTGCCCGGCGGCCAGGTGCTCGGGCTTGCGGCTGGCCACCACGACCGACGCGCCGAGCCGGGCGAACTCGCCGGCGATGGCCTTTCCCAGGCCGGTGCCTCCTCCGGTGACGAAGACGCACACGCCGTCGTAGGTTCCGGGCACCAACGCGGTGGCGCCGACGTCGGGCGGTGCCGGCAATCCGGTCTTCTCGGCCATGTCAGCTCCCCGTGTAGCGAGCGGGTCGTTCCTCGCTCCGGGCGGCCCGGAACTCGCGGAAGTCGTCGCTCTTGTTGATGTAGGTCTGGTAGATCAGCTCGTCCTCCATGGACGAGTGGATCTGCGGCCGGGCCAAGTGGGCGATCACCTTGCGCGCCATCTTCACCGTGGCGGCGGGCGAGGCCGCGATCTTCTCCGCCATCTCGCGGGCGGTGTCGTCGAGCTCGGCGGGCGGCACGACGCGCGACACGATGCCGTGGGCCAGCGCCTCCTCGGCGCTCAGCCGACGACCGGTCAGCACCATGTCGCTCACCAGACCGTGGCCGCACATCTCGTAGAGCACGCCCACGCCGCCGGTGTCGGGAATCACGCCGTGGGTCACCTCGGGCAGCATGAACCGTGCTCCCTCGGCGGCGATGCGGATGTCGCACAGCAGCGCCCGTTGGAACGAGCCGCCGAGCGCCCAGCCCTGGATGGCCACGATGATCGGCGCGTCAAGGTCCCAGACCTGCTGGATGCCCGCCTGGCCCCGACTCATCAGCTGGTGATGGGTGAGATCGGTCTTCATCGTGCCGATCGAGCCGACGTCTCGGCCCGAGGACCACGACTTGCCCTCGCCCCGCCAGATCACGGCGCGCACATCCGGGCGCTCCCTCAGCTCGGCGAGCGTCGGCGAAGAGCTGCGCGTCCATGTCGTCGTCGAACGCGTTGTGTTTCTCGACGTTGTCGTTGGTGATGGTGCCGACCGCCCCATCGATGTCGAGTCGAACCGTCCCGGCCATCCCGCGCTCCCTGCTCGTCGTTCTCGTGAACTCAGGCGAGCCTACGTGTCGCCTGAGTTCACGAGTTCGACGGCCGGTCAGGCGAGGGCGGCGAAGACCTCTTCGACGGGCAGCGGATCGGGGACCTCGATCTGGTCTTCGGTGCACTCGGGCGGCGTCTTGTCGGGTCGCCACCGGACGAACCGGGTCGTGCCCCGGAACCGCCCGTTGGTGAACTGCACGTACTTCACCTCGACCACCCGCTCGATCCGCAGGGGCATCCACGAGTGATCCCGGCCCGGGTCGGCGCCGCTCCAGCGGTTGGGGGCGCCCGGCATCCGACCGTCGGCGTGGGCCTCGGCCTCCAACCAGTCCGACCAGGGGTGCTCGCCGAAGTCATCGAGCTGCAGCGGGGTCAGCTCGTCGAGCAGCTCGGCCCGGCGCTTGGCGGTGAAGCTCGCGGCGACGCCCAGGTGGTGCAGCTTGCCGTCCTCGCCGTACAGACCCAGGAGGAGCGATCCCACCCCGTCCCCGCTCTTGTGCACGCGATATCCGGCCACGACGCAGTCCACCGTCCGCACGTGTTTGAGCTTGAACTGCGTCCGCTTGTTGGGCACGTACGGCGCGTCCATGGGCTTCATGATCAGCCCATCCAGCCCGGCGCCCTCGAAGCGCTCGAACCAGTCGGCGGCGGTGTCCCGATCGATCGTGGCCGGGCAGAGCCGCACCGATGGCTCGGCGAACGGCTCGGCGATCCCCTCGAGGGCATCGCGCCGGGCCCGGAACGGTGCCGCACTCAGGTCGAGGTCGTCCAGCGCCAGCAGGTCGAACGCGACGAACGACGCCGGGGTCTTCTCGGCCAACATCGTCACCCGTGAATCGGCGGGGTGGATCCGCTGCTGCAGTGCGTCGAAGTCGAGCTGGCCGTCGATCTCGACGATGATCTCGCCGTCAACGACGCACCGATCGGGCAGCGAGGCGGCCAACGGCTCGAGGAGTTCGGGGAAGTAGCGGGTGAGCGGTCGTTCGTTGCGGCTCCCCAGCACGATCTCGTCGCCGTCGCGGAACACGATGCAGCGGAACCCGTCCCACTTGGGTTCGAAGCTGATGTCACCCTCGGGCATGGCGTCGACCGCCTTGGCGAGCATGGGCTTGACGGGCGGGTTCACCGGAAGGTCCACGCCGCCGAGCATACGACCTCATCCGACGTCGGATCCGGGGCGCGACCGCTGGCCCGAACCCGGTCGGCCCGTAGGAGTTCAGCGGGTAGGGACGGTGCGGAGCTCGAGTTCGCTGAACTCCGAACCTCCGCGCAGCGGAGGCGCCGGGCCCGGGCGCGAAGCGCCTGCTCGCTCGGCCCCGTAGCCTCGCCGCGCAGATGGAACCCGAGCTCTTCACCGAGGTCGGCGACGCGGTGCGCTCGCTGCTCTCCCCCGACCTGGCCGAGTGCCGGATGCAGGATCGCCGCTGGAGTGTGAAGGTCTGGTTCGGCCCGGCCAAGCCGACCCGGGACCACTACGAGTGCCAGGTGATGGGTCGTCGCCACATCGATGGCGCCGAGGGCATCGCCGTCGAGACCGGGTTCCACGCCGAGCATCGCTCCGAAGAGGAGAACGAAGCGACCATGGCGCCGCTGGTGGCAGCCGAGAGACGATGGCGCAAGGCGCTGGGACCGGCCGCCGAGCTCGGTCCGTTCCTGGGTGCCGACCACTGGCGACGACTGTCCGAGGTGTGGCTCGACCCGGACCTGAGCGACCCCGACATCGGCTTCGAGCTGGCCAGCCGGATGACCGACTACATCGAGATCGTCGAGGCCATCCGCCGGGCCTGAAGCGACCGCGGATCCGGCGAACCCCGACCTGACGCCGAGCTGACCGAGACGGTGCCGGTCAGCGACCGGTCAGGTCGCCTGGCTCACCATCGGGGCATGAACGGCACCAGACTCCAGACCCGAACCCTGCTCCTCTTCCTCGCACCCGCTGCGCTCGCCCTGCTGCTCGTCGCTTGCGGCGACTCGGGGACGACGACAGCGTCCGACGATCCCACCACGACCGCAGCCGCCGGCGCGCCAACCACCGAAGCGCCGACGCCGACCGTCGAGGTCGTCACCGCAAGCGACGCCGAGACCGTCTGTCCCACCGACGGCGAGGAGTGGGAGGTGGCCAAGCTGTACATCGAGCACAACGCCACCGACGAGGACACCGGCGTGCACGGTCTGTTCGGCGGCGAGGCGTGGCAGGAGCTCTGCATCACCGATCCGGACGGCAACCAGATCTTCCTGGTCGATCCCCAGGCCCAGCTCCACGATCTCGCGGTCGCGGACTTCTTCTTCGAGTCGCGCGAGCCCGAGGCCACCGAGTACTCGGCCGACGACCTCCGCGCCGATTTCCCCGAGGGTGACTACACGGTGACCGGCACCGACTACGACGGCGTCGCCCGAAAGGGCACCGCCCGATTCACCCACGCCATCCCCACGGAGCCGGAGATCACCAACCCGGTGTTGGCCGAGGACGCCGAGACCGCGGGCGAGTCCACGGTGGCGAGCGAGGGCCTCGTCGTGACCTGGGAACCGGTCACCGAGACGATCGACGAGGATCCGGTGACGATCACCGGGTACGAGGTGATCGTCACGACGGAGGAGTTCGAAGACGTCGACGGTCTGTCCCGACCGGTCTACGACGTGCACGTGCCGGCCGACGTCGGCTCGCTGAGCGTGCCGGCGGCGTTCCTCCTGCCCGACACGATCTACGAGCTCGAGGTCCTGGCGCTGGAGGAGAGCGGCAACCAGACCATCTCGGTCGGCTTCTTCCGCACCGCCGCCTGAGAGCTGCTCCTCCCGCCCGGTCCTGGTCTCCCGTTGGGCCGGGACCGGCGTGCCTCGGTTAGGTTCGCAGGTGCGGGCCGACGACCGGCCATCGGAAGGGGGAACGATGGGCAACGCACGACGTTGGTTCGTGAGCGTGACCGCGGTGATCACGCTCGCGTTGGCCGGTTGCGCCGAGACCGACGAGGGTGACGACGCCGCTCCGCCGACTTCGGAGAATGGCGGGACGGCGGCCACGACGGCGCCGGACGCCACCGGCAGCACCGAGGCATCGTCGACGTCGGACACCGCAGGCGCGAGCGACGCCGACCCCGCGCTCCTCTGGGCGCTCGACTACACGGGAGGGCCCGGCGGTGAGGCCGCGGGCGAGCCCATCAAGCTGGGGATCGCCACCAACACCAGCCTCTTTCCCCAGGTCGGCGATGGCACCGACGTGGCCGTCGAGTTCGTCAACGAGCAGCTCGGCGGGGTCGGGGGACGCCCGATCGAGCTGGTCACCTGCGCTGCGGTCGCGGCCGAGGACGGCGCCGGCTGCGGGGCGCAGTTCGCCAACGACGACGACATCGTGTTGGCCATGGTCGGCGCCATGCTCGCCGGCAACGAGGAGTTCTACGCGGCGATCTCCGGGATCAAACCCGGCTATGGACTGGGACCGCTGGGGCTGGCGGACTTCACCACCACCGACTCGGTTTCGTACACCTCGGCGGCGCTCGGTGCCGGGATGGGTGGCGGGCTCTTCGTGGCCGAGGACCTCCAGCCCGAGGTCGCCGCCCTGGTGGTGACCGACGACGCCGCCGGCCGCGGGGCGCTCAGCCTGCTGGAGCCGGTCCTCGCCGAGCGCGGCGTCGAGCTCGTGTCGGTGTTCGTCTCCCCCGTGGCCACCGCGCCCGAGATCGAGTCGGCGTTCCGCTCGGCCGGGGCCGACACGGTCGATGCGATGCTGATCGGGTTGTTCGAACAGGGGTGCATCGCTGCCTACGATGCGCTCCGGAGCCTGGGCGTCGACGCCCTCGAGCGGCCCGTGTCGACCACCACCGCCTGCTGGACCCCCGCATTCCAGGAGCACGTCGCCAACAGCGGCGAGGAGGGCTTGTTCCCCAACGGCTGGTACTTCACCAATCCCCTCGGGTACAACCTGTTCGAACCCGACCTGGACAGCGGCATCGACACCTATCGCCTGGCGTCCGAGCAGCTCGGCGAGACCGATGCCACCACCGACGTGGCCGCCGCCGGGGCATTCGCCGGGATCCTCACCATGGTCCGTCATCTCAATGAGGTCGACGGTGACTACTCCTTCGACACCCTCACCGCCCAGATCCGCGACTTCGAGGGCCCGGCGATGTTGCAGGCCGGGCCGATCGACTGCGCGGCGCCGCCGATCTTCACGGGCGTCTGTTCGACCCGGGTCAGCGCCCACCGCTACATCGATGGCGGCTGGGACAACGTGCGGGCGGGCGACAACCTGATCGACATCAGCCCCATCGTGATCGGAGCAGGATGAACACCATGCGAACCCGACAGATCGCCGTGGCCGCGGTGATCGCCCTCGGACTGGTGGCCGTCGGCTGCGCCGAGGTCGACGACGACGACGATGCGGGCGGCGCGTCGACCACCACCCTTGCGACCGAAACCGACGCCGGCCCGGACGGCGCTGAGACGGCGGACACCGGCGAGACCTCCGCTGCGACCGACACCGCCGATACGGCCGAGAGCGACACCGACGCCGACGCGGCGCTCGCCTGGGCGCTGGACTACATCGACGGAGCACCCGGCGCCGCCACCGGCGAGCCGATCAAGATCGGCGTGGCCAGCAATGCGAGTTTCTTCCCCGAGATCGAGGAGGGCGCCGAAATGGCGGCCGACTTCGTCAGCGAGGAACTGGGCGGTGTGGACGGCCGCCCGATCCAACTGGAGGCGTGCCTGGTCGTCACCGCCGAGGACGGTGCGACCTGCGGCGCCCAGTTCGCCAACGATGACGACCTCGTGCTCGTCGTGACCGGCTCGATGCTGGAAGGCAACGAGGACCTGTTCGCCTCCGTCGCCGGGCGCAAGCCGGCGTACGTCGTGGATCCCGTCACGGTGGCCGACTACACGGCGACCGACGCGGTCTCGTACAACACGGCGGCGCTGGGTGCCGCCATGGGCGGAGGGGTCTGGTTGAGCGAGGAGGTCAAGCCCTCTGGGCCGCGCTGATCATCACCGACGACGCCGCCGGCCGGGGCGCCATCACCCTGCTGCAGCCGGTGCTGGAGGAGGCAGGGATCGAGCTCGCTCCGGTCTTCGTCCCGCCCACCGCCACGGCACCCGAGATCGAGTCCGCGTTGCGCTCGATCGCTCCCGGCCCCGACGATGCCATCCTGCTCGGCCTCTTCCAGCAGGGCTGCATCGCCGCCTATGACGCGCTGGCCAACCTGGGGATCGACGCCACCACGCAGACGGTGGCGACCACGTACGCCTGCTGGGGGCCGCGTATGCAGGAGCACGTGGCCAACAGCGGCGAGCCCGGCCTGCTGCCCGACGGCTGGTTCTTCGCCAACCCGCTCGGGTACAACCTGTTCGGGTCCGACCTCGAGAGCGGACTCGACACCTACACGCTGGCCGTCGAGGCCGCCGGCTTGCAGGAGAAGCGGTCGGTCCCCGGCCTGGCGGAATCGTTCGCCGCCCTGATGAGCTTGACCCGGCACCTCAACGCGGTCGACGGCGACTACTCGTTCGAGACCCTCGACGCCGAGATCCGGGCGTTCGAGGGTCCGGCCATGCTGCAGGCGGGACCGATCGCCTGCGGCGCCCCACCCGTGTTCACCGGCGTGTGCTCGACCCGGGTCAGCATCCACCGGTATGCGGACGGAGCCTGGGAGGACGTACGGGCCGGCGACGACCTGATCGACATCAGTCCCGTAGTGATGCAGGCCTGATGAGGCGGAGCCCCTTTGGCGGGCTCGCTCAGTCCTCGTAGTCGCCGAGATAGCTGGCCTCGAGCAGCTCGCGGTCAGCGGCCAGTTCGGCGGCGGTGCCCTGGTGGACCAGATCACCGTGGGAGAGCACGTAGCCACGATCGGCCACCTCCAGTGCCAGGTGCACGTGCTGCTCGACCATGAGCACGCCGGCTCCGGTCTCGTCGGCCACCCGCCGCACGATGGGCAGCATGCTCTCGACGACGAGTGGCGCGAGGCCCAGGCTCATCTCGTCGATCATCAGCAACCTGGGTTCGGACGTGAGTGCCCGCGCCATGGCCAACATCTGTTGCTCCCCGCCCGACAGCAGACCCGAACGACGGTCCAGCAGCGGCTCCAATGCCGGAAACCATTCGAGGATCCGGCTCAGGTCGGGGTCGCCTGACGGCGAGCCGAGGCGGAGGTTCTCGGCGACGGTGAGCTGGAAGAACAGCGATCGGTCCTCGAGGACATGAGCCAGACCCTCGCGCGGCAGATGGTGACTCCGCCGGTCCCGGATGCTCCCACCGAAGAGCCTCACGTCGCCGGAGATGATGGGCACCATCTTCGACACCGTGAGCAGGGTGGTGGTCTTGCCCGCGCCGTTGGGGCCGAGCAGCACCACGACCTCGCCGGCTCCCACGGTGAGGTTCAGCTCGCGCACCACCGGTACGCCCAGGTAGCCCGTCGTGAGCTCGTCGATCTCGAGCAGTGGTTCGCCGGTCACGGCTGCGTGTCCTCGCGGTGCGCACCGTCGTCGGTGGCATCACCCTCGCCCAGGTACGCCGCGATCACCAGCGGGTCGCGCTGCACCTCGGCCGGAGTTCCCTCGGCGATCTTCTCCCCGAACTCGATCACGTGGAGCCGATCGCAGACGCTGAGCACCAGACCCATGTCGTGGTCGACGAGCAGCACCGTGATACCGGCGTCGACGATCCTCCTCAGCTGCCGGCCCAGCTCCTCCGATTCGTTCACGTCCAGGCCGGCGGCCGGTTCGTCCATACAGACGAGCCGGGGCCGGGCGGCCAGCGCCCGCGCCGTGCTGACCAGCTTGCGCTGACCCTGGCTGATCTCGTCGGGCATGGCATCGGCCAAGTGCTCGATGCCGAGCACGTCGAGCGCGAAGTCGACGTCGGCCTGGTCTCGCCGCCGACCGGGGGCGACCAGGTCCAGGAGGAATCCGCCGACGGACTGGCGCTGCGCGCTCACCTGGAGGTTGGCCCGAATCGTGAGATCGTCGAACAACTCGAGCGACTGCCAGGTGCGGCCCAGACCGAGTCGGGCCCGCCGATGGGGCGCCAGGCCCGTGATGTCGCGCCCGCCGAACACGACCCCGCCCTCGGCGGGCACGAAGCCGGTCAGGGCGTCGATGAACGTGGTCTTGCCGGCGCCGTTGGGGCCGATCAGCCCCACCAGCGACCCCTCCTCGAGGGTGAGGTCGATCTCGTCGTTGGCCCGCAGCCCGCCGAAGGTGACCGTGAGCCCGGTGGTGCTGAGCAGCGGGGTCACGGCGACACGTCCACGGTGCGCGAAGATGCAGCATCGCTCGGCCGCGGGCGGCGGTCCCGGCCGAGCACGCGCCGGACCTGCTGGTCGATCTGGGCTGCGATCCCCTCGGGATTGAAGATGGTGTTGAGGATCAGTCCCAGACCGCCCAGCAACAGACCGAACTCCTCGGGGATGCCCAGCAGCTCCTCCCCCACCGTCAACATGAGACCGCCGGTGACGAGCATGCCGCCGACGATGGCCCCCGATACCCGCGAGATGCCTCCGAGGTAGGCGAACGCGAACAAGGCGAGCGACTGCTCGTACGAGAACCGTGCCGGCGTGGCGACGCCGCTTCGGTAGGCAATCACGGCGCCCCCGACACCGGCGATGAAGGCGGAGAGACCGAAGGCCAGCGCCTTGGTGGCCGCGACGTTCACCCCCGAGCTGGCGGCGGCCCGCTCGTTGGACCGGATCGCCAGCATCTGTCGCCCGGTGGTGGATCGGCGCAGGTTGGCCACCAGGTAGCAAAACAGCACGGCCACGATCAGCACGAAGATGGCCGTCATCGGGTTGGGCTGCTTGCCGTCGCCGGCGACGACCGTGCCGACCAGTTCGTAGCGGACACCTCGGGTCTGGTTGATGAAGTCGGGCGCGTCGACCCTGGCCTGTTGAATCCCGTTGTTCACGTCCTCGTTGGCGAAGATGAGCCGGTCGGCGGTCACGGCGAAGGCGAGCGTGATGATGGCCAGATTCACCCCCCGGATCCGCAGTGCGGGCAGCGCCACGACCAGGCCGACCGCCATCGCCGTCAGGGCCCCGGCCAGAATCGGCCACGGGAACGGCCAGCCCTGATCCAGCGACAGCTCGGCCACCATGAACGCCGAGATGCCGGCGAACGTGAGCGGTGCCAGGGAGATCTGGCCGACGTACCCGGTGATCACGACCACCGAGAGGCAGATGACCACCCCGATCAGGGTGGTGGCCAGCGCATCGCGGTACACCGGCGACAGCCAGAAGAGCCCGGCTGCGGCAACGGCCACCGCCGCGGCCGGCCCGAAGACGTAGAGGCTGCGCCGGGTGGGCACCGGCGCGGCCGGGAGGCGACCGGACTCGATGGCGCCGCGTCCGGGCAACGCGTTGCCACGGACGAACAGGACCAGCCCGATCACCAGCAGCGGGACCAGGGTCTCGACGCCGGGGATCGCCAGATTGCCGGCCCTGGGGTACCAGTCTTCGCGGACGCCGAGCGTCTGGATGACCGGCAGCTGCATGCCCAGGAGGAAGGCGGTGAAGGTCGTCAACCAGAACGAGCTGAACCCCCCGACCAGCGCGGCGCTGAGCGCCGGCACGATCAGGGCGGGAATGACGACGGGGTCGACGTTGGAGTTGATCGAGGCGACGAAGATGCCCAGCAGACCGGTGATGACCGTGGAGAGGACCCAGTTGACACCCGCGAGGAGATCGGGCGAGAACCCGAGCGCGATCGCACCGCGCTCGTTCTCGGCAGCAGCCCTGGTGGCGAGGCCGAATCGGGTGCGGGCGAACACGAAGGACAGCACGGCAGTGCACACGACCACGAACACTGCGACGAAGAGCTGCTCCTGCGTGATCGTGGTGACGCCGAGATCGATCCGTTCCTTCCCGACGAACGGCATGGATTTCACCGTCTTGGCGTCGATGGCGAACCGACGCAGGATCACCGCTTGGAGGAACAGGAACACACCGACCGACGCCACCACCTTGGCCAGGGGTGGTGCGGTCCGCAACGGCCGGAAGACCAGGAAGTGCAGCGCCAAGCCCAACAGGACACAGAACCCGAGCGCCAGACCGAGCGCGGGCCAGAACTGCATGTTGGGTCCGAGCGAGATCGCGGTCGGCAGGTCGGGCAGGTCGAGGGAGTCGTCGGCCTGGAACAGATGGACGACGCCCTCGATCAGCGACAGCGGGTTGGGGATGGGCGGAAGGAAGAGGTCGCCCTCGCTCCGCAGGATCGTGTAGGTGTACGCCGCGTACATGGCGATGGCACCGTTGGCCAGGTTGACCACGCCCGAGCCCCGGTAGGTGAGGACGACGCCGAGGGCGATCGCCGCAACCAACGCGCCCTGGGCGATGCCCGAGCCGCTCAGGAAGATGGGCCGGTAGGTGTCCGAGAGCAGGACGACTGCGAGGACGATGGCGGCGATCCCGACCAGGGCCCAGCGGGCCGGCGACATCGTCGATCGCTCCACGGCTTCCCCCGGTCGGCGGCGGTGCCGGCGATGCCGACCCACGTTTCTTCGAGGCCTCTCTAGTCAGAGCGGGCCGCCCTGCGCAAGGGCATCCCTCCCTGGGCACCCTCTCTCCGGCCCGGATACGTTCTCACCAGGGATCGGCCACAACGACGTGAGGTCTCCGTGGAACAGCTCCGAGGTGGCGACCATCTGTGGTTCGCCATCGAAACCGAGCACGCCCCGCTGCACTTCGTGGGAGCGGCCGTCTACGATCCGTCGACCCGGGAGAGCGGTGCGATCGGCATCGAGGACCTGAGGGCGACGGTGGCGAGGGCGCTCCCGCGGCTTCCGCTCCGGAAGAAGCTGGTCGCCGCGCCGTGGCGGGTGGACCTCCCCTACTGGGTGGACGCGGCGGATTTCGACCTCGACGATCACGTCCGCGAGCTCTCCCTCCCCCGGCCGGGCGACCGGTCCGCCTTCCTGGCGACGATGACCTCCCTGCTCGAGGCGCCGTTCGATCGAACGAGGCCGCTGTGGGAGATGAACCTCGTCCGCGACCTCGACGGCATCGATGAGTTCCCCGAGGGCAGCTTCGCCGTCTTCGTGCGGGTGCACCACGGCCAGTTCGACGGGACGACCGCCCTCAGGCTCCTCAATGCCCTCCACACGTCCGAATCCGGAACCGTCGAGGACGAGGTCCGGTCGTGGAGTCCCGAGCGGACTCCCACCTCCCCGGAGCTCCTGATGCGCGCGCCGTGGCACATGGTCCGGCGGATGTGGAAGACCGCAGCGGTCGCCGGGACGATGGCGCCGAAACTCGCCCGGCGCATCACCGCCGGCGGCGGTGATGGGGGCTCCTCGTCGCCGCGGTCGCCCATCCCACGCACCCGGTTCGCGGAACCGCTCGCATCAGATCGGCGCGTGTTCGACTTCCTCCGCCTCCCGCTCGACGACATCCTCGCCATCCGGAAAGTGGTCCCCGGTGCCACGGTCAACGACGTGGCCACCAGCATCGCGGGCGGCTCGTTGCGTCGCTACCTCGAGTCGTTCGACGAGCTTCCCGACGAGCCGGTGAGGGTGCTCATGCCCGTCTCCGCCCACGCACCGGGAAGCAACGAGCAACGTCGGGAACCGGATCTCGCTGATGGCCGCAACGGTGCACACCGAGATCGCCGATCCGCTCGAGCGACTCCGGCGGGGCCAGCAGTCCTCCGCCCGCTCGAAGCAGACCACGCAGGACGTGGGAGCAGGGAACGTCGCCGACCTCTTGGACGTGCTCCCCACCAACCTGCTGGATCTCGCGGCCGAACCACTGGCACGTTCGGGGCTGCTGGGCACGGTGCCGTTGCCGTTCAGCGGTATCTCCCTCACCAACGTCCCGGGCCCCCGCAAGCCGCTCTACTTCGACGGCGCCCGCATGGTGACCCTCTTCGGTGCCACCTTCCTGGTGGACGTCATGGGGCTGATCATCGCCATCACCAGCTACTGCGACGAGCTGCTGGTGGCGTTCACGTCGACACCCGAGGCGGTACCGGACCCGGGCTTCCTGGCCGACTGCTTCCGGGAGTCGTACGAGGAGCTGCGCGACGCCGCGCTGGGAGACTGACGCTCAGGTGCAGGCCTGACCCGTCAGGCCTCGTGCGCAGAGGACGGTCGCCTCCACGCTCTTCAGGCTGAAGCCGTCGCCGTCGGGCGCGCCGAACACGTGGAGCCGAAAGCCCGCGAGCGAGTCGTCACCGACCCCGACGACGTCGTAGGTGACCTCGCCGAGGTCACCGACCGTGGGGGCGACCGACATCACGATGGTGGACGGCGGATCCTCGGACGCCACCGTCTCGGCGACGACGCGGCCGAGGGCCTCCATGGTGGAACCGGTCGGGTAGCCGCCATGTCGGCGAACGACCGAGGCGGTGAGGTCGTCGACCCAACCGAGGTGCGCGACGAACCGGGCGTTCACCCAGCCGGTCGCTCCGTTGGCGGTGACCTTCCACCAGATCGAGCCGGGCAGCATCCGGCCCTCGTCCTCCGACACGACGTCGTCGGCGGTCGGGGCAAGCGTGGTGACGATGTCGGTCAGCCCGGGCAGCTCCCGCACGTTCAACACGTCGTCGTGGGCGACACCCACCACACCGAGCACCGCGCCCCTCGGCGCGTGGGTGGGGAAGGGCTCTCCTGGCATCCCCGGCTCGCCACTCGCCGCGGCGGTCACCGGAGGAGCGACGGTGGGCGGCGTCACGACAGCGGTGGTAGGCGGGGCCCCAGCGGTCGAGGTCGTGGTGGTGACCGCTTCGGACGTGGTGGTCGGAACGTCGGTGATGGGCGCGGCCTCGGCGATGACCATGGTGGTGGAGCCGTCGATCGTGCCGACATCGCTGCCGTCACCGCACGCGATGGCGACCGATGCCATGAGGGCGACCGCGACCAGCGCTCGAAGCGCGTTCATCATGCACCTCCGCTTCACCATCACCGTCGCAGGTTCCACCCCGTCGCACCAGGGACCTTGGCCACCTTCGACGCGCCCGACGCCGGACCCGGCTCGGGGTGCAGCGGCGACACACCACTAACCTCCCCGCGCAGCCCGAGCCACCAGCAGAGGACCAGACCATGCCCGACGCACTCATCATCGACGCCTGCCGTACGCCACGTGGGATCGGCAAGCAGGGCAAGGGTGCGCTGGCCCACCTGCACCCGCAGCATCTGGGTGCCACGGTGCTGCGGGCCCTCGCCGAGCGCAACGAGCTTCGACACCGCCGAAGTCGACGACATCGTCTGGGGCACCAGCGCCCAGGTGGTGGAGCAGAGCGGCGACCTCGGCCGGATGGCGGCGCTCGACGCCGGCTACGACACCAAGGCCAGTGGTGTCACCCTCGACCGCTTCTGCGGTTCGGGCATCACGAGCGCCAACTTCGCCGCCAACGCGATCATGGCCGGCATGGAGGACCTGGTCATCTCCGGCGGCACCGAGATGATGTCGCTGCCCAAGAAGGGCATGCTCCCGATGGGCGCCAACAACCAGCACCTCCAGGAGCATCCATCCCCAGCCCCATCAGGGGGTGTGCCGCCGACGCCATCGCCACGCTCGAGGGCATTCCCCGCGACCGCGCTCGACGCGCACGCCGCCGAGTCCCAGGCCCGGGCCGACGCGCCATCGCGGAGGGCCGCTTCGACCGGAGCCTGATCCCCGTGCTCAACCCGGACGGCACGCTGGCGCTCGACCACGAGGAGTTCCCGCGGCCGGGCACCACGGCCGAGTCCCTGGCCGTCGCTCCCGCCGAGCTTCGCCGCCGTCGCCGACTACCGCCACGACGACGATGCGCCGACCTTCCGCGAGCTGGTGGCCAGAAGTACCCGGACCTGACATCGAACACGTCCACCACGCCGGCAACTCGTCGGGCGTGGTCGACGGAGCGGCGGCGATGCTGCTGGCCAGCCCCGAGCTACGCCGAGGCCAACGGCCTCGTCCCCCGAGCCCGCGTCGTGGCCACCGCCAACATGGGTGACGACCCGACGCTGATGCTCAACGCACCGGTCCCGGCGGCTCGCAAGGTGCTGGCCCGGGCCGGTCTCACCCTCGACGACATCGACCTGTTCGAGGTCAACGAGGCGTTCGCGGTCGTCTCCGAGAAGTTCATGCGCGATCTCGACCTGGACCGGGACAAGGTCAACGTCAACGGCGGCGCCATGGCGCTCGGCCACCCGATCGGCGCCACCGGCTCGATCCTCATCGGGACCGTGCTCGACGAGCTCGAGCGACGTGATCAGCAGGTGCGGCCTGATCACCATGTGCGCCGGCGGCGGTATGGCCCCGGCGATCATCATCGAACGCGTCTGACCCAGCCGGATTTGGGGTCGATAGTGCACCGCGACGGTGCACTATCGACCCCAGAATCAGCTGGTGAGGGCGGATTCGATCGCCGCGGCGGTGGCGACGAAGGCGGCCTCGGCGACGTCGTGCGCGGCGACGGTCCGCTCGCCGCACGAGACGGCGAAGCACGTGTCGCCGTCGAACGCCGTGTGGGCCGGCCGGATGCAGGCCGCGAGCGCACCGTGGCACCGAACCGCCACCCGGGTGAGCTCGGTCCGGTCCAGCGCGGCGTCGGTGGCGACCACCACCAACGTCGTGTTCTCGCCTACGCCAGGGTCGGCCTGAAGGACCGTCGGTGCCGTCATGCCACCGGTGAGCGATTCCCCGGCCAGGGAGAAGACATCGCCCATCGCGTTCACCACCGCCAGCGCTCCCACGGTGGCGTCGCCCACCTCGACCGCCGCCGAGCCGAGTCCGCCGGGCAGCCGCTGGTCGCGCCATCGGGCGACGACCGCGCCGGCTCCCGCACCGACCCGACCGGTCGGCACCGGGTCGCCGTTGGCGGCCGTGTAGGCCGAGCGACCGTCCGCCGCGGTCGGGCGGTGGCGATACTCGCCGGGCACGAGGTCGAAGATCGCTGCGGCGGGAACGATGGGGACAGGGCCCGCGCTGCTCGGGAAACCTCGCCCGTCGGCTTCGAGCGCTGCGACCACCCCGTCGGCGGCGGCCAATCCGAACGCGCTGCCCCCGGTGAGCACGATCGCGTCGGCCCCCTGCACGGACATGCCCGGCGCCAGCAGCGCGGTCTCCCTCGTGCCCGGTGCGGCGCCGCGGACCTCGCCCGCCACCACATTCCGCTCGGGCAGGACGACGACCGTGCACCCGGTTCGGGCCGCGGGGTCGATCCAGTGGCCGACGGTGACCCCGGGCACCGACGTGAGCGTGCCACCGTCGACGGGCCCGAGCGGCTGGAAGTCGTCGCGGTTCATGCGCCGCTCAACGTACTACCGGCCGAACTCGGAGGAATGGGTCACACTGGTCGAGCGAGAACGACACACAGCGTGCTGAGGGGGAACCATGAGCGAGCACGAGACCGGCCAGGTCGATTCGGCGGCAGCCGAGGTCTACGACGCCCTCTTCGTACCCGCCCTGTTCGGCAACTTCGTCACGCCGGTGGCCGATGCGGCTGCGATCGGTCCGACCGAAGCGCTGGTGGATCTCGCTTGTGGAACCGGGACGCTCACGTGCGAGGCGAGGTCTCGCACCACTGGCCGGGTGGTCGGAGTCGACGTCAATCCTGGGATGCTGACCGTGGCGCGTCGCCATGGCGGCGATATCGACTACGTCCGATCCGATGCGGTGTCGACACCATTCGACGACGGTGAGTTCGACGTGGCGACCTGCCAGTTCGGCCTGATGTTCTTCCCCGATCCGGCTGCGGGAGTCGTCGAGATGGCGCGGGTCGCAGCGCGAGGTGCGGTTGCGGTCTGGGATTCGATCGACCGATCCGACGGCTACCTGGCCATGCAGTCGCTTTTCCGAGACGAGCTGGGCGAGGAGGCGGCGCGGTCGCTCGACGCCCCGTTCGCGCTGGGTCGCGACGGCGTCCTCGAGGACATCGTGAGCGACGCCCGGATCGAAGATGTGGCGATCTCCCGCGTCGCCGGGTGGGGACGCTTTGCGTCGATCGAGCAATGGGTCACCACCGAGATACGCGGCTGGACCCTCGGCGAGTCCGTCTCCGACGACCGTCGGGCCGAGCTCATCGCCACCGCCGGCGCTCGCCTGGGACGCTTCGCCTCGGAGGATGGATGCGAGTTCGCCATGTCCGCCAAGATCGCCACCTGGGGCTGACGGGCCTGTTTGCCTGCCCGTCTACGCGGCGGTGCCGGTCGGGGCCTCGGGTTCGGGCAGTGCGCAGGAAGTGAGCTGGTAGGTGTCCAGCCGGCGCTTGAGTGCGTACAGGAGGAGCCCGATCGCGGCCAACCCGACCAGTGGCTGGACCGGAGCCCACCAGCTCAGCGCACCCGAGGTGCCGATCAAGGCGACGACCGCTTGGTTGCACACCGGGCAGCCCACGGCGAGGAACGCGGCGAACCCGCCCCATACCGTGCGGGTCTCGTCGACCTCCTCGTCGGGCACTCGGATGGCGAAGATCAGCCCGATCAACCCAGCGGTGATGGCCAGGATCACGTAGTCCAACGGTCGCGTCTCGACCGGGCGCCCGAACAGCGGTGTGTCGATCAGGTCGCTGGGCACACCGATGATCACCGCCGCCACCAGGGCATAGGGCACCGTCCGGAACGGGACGTCCCCGGGGAGGGAGCGCAGCTGCTCGATCACCCGCCGGACCCTACCGCCGCAACCGGTGGCCCGATCCTCGCCCCGGCAGAATCTGGGTCGATTCTGCACCGTGGCGGTCAAAATCGACCCCAGATCCGGCTTGCTCAGTGCTCCTCGAACAGCCGGCCCAGGCCGTCGAACCGATCGTCGACGCCGCTGTGCCGCAGCGCGTGCCACATCGTGGCCACGTTGATGGGAATCACCGGCTTGCCCAACATCTTCTCGACGGTGGGGAACACGTCGCCGGTCGACAGGTTGGTGCCGACCTGGACGATGGCGTCGACGCTGTCGTCGTCGATCTGCTGCACCGCGTCGAACACCTGGCTGAACGGCGTGAGGGCGATGGCGTCGGTGGTGTTCTCGCACTTCAGTCCGAACACGTTCACCACCTGGTAGCCCGACTCGGTGAAGAAGCGGTAGACGTTCTCGTCGCCGATCGGCTGGTACGGCGTGAGCACGCTGAGGCGCTTCACCCCGCCGAATGCGTCGAGGGCGTCGGTCACCGCGTTGGCGCCCGTCGTGAGCCCCAGGTCGCCGATCTGGTCGTAGATCCGACCGATGAACGCCTCGTTGCCCTCGATGCCGCCCCAGAACGTCTCGGCCGACATCCCCATCATGATGTGGGTGGGGTTGCACGTGAGCACGTCACGCACCGAGTGGGGGATCGTCTGGCGGATCAGCTCGAGGAACTGGACGAAGTTCCCGTCGTCGGACAGGTCGGTGTGCTCGACGAAGAACCGACCCGGATGCCACGACACCCCGCGCAGACCGGCCGCCTGGAACCGACCGATGTCGTACTCGACCGCCGTGTTCGTCGACGGGATGATGACGCCGATCTTGGCCCGATGACCGATGTAGTTCTCCATGGGCGTGGTGTCTCCGGATCTCGCTCAGGCGGCGGGTCGACGGACCATCTGCTGGAGGAGGCCCTCACACTCGTGCTCGTCCATGTACCGGGGCACCGGGTACTCGAGATGCGCCTCGGCGCACGCCCGCTCGGCGATGGAGGGGATGTCCTCCTCCTTCAGGGCGTCGAGCTGCTCGGGGATGCCGATGGTGGTCATCAGGTTGCGGACGGCGTCGATGAAGGCCTGCGCCTTCTGGGTGTCGCTGCCGGAGTCGTGTCCGATGATCTCGGCCAGCCGAGCCAGCTGGGACCGGGCCTCGTCCTTGGAGTAGTCGAGCACCAGCGGCAGAGCGATGGCGTTGGCCAGCCCGTGCGGCGTGCCGTAGGTGGCGCCGAGATTGTGCGCGATGGCGTGGACGTAGCCGACGCTGGTGCGCGTGAAGGCCAGCCCGGCGTAGTACGACGCGAGCGCCATCCCCTTGCGCGCGGCCAGATCGCCACCCTCGGCGTAGGCCGTCGGCAGGTGTTGGAAGATGAGCCGGACCGCGATCTCCGCGTACCCCTCGGTCTGTCGGGTCGACGTCTTCGAGATGAACGACTCGACCGCGTGCGTCAACGCGTCCATGCCGGTGGCGGCGGTCATCGGACCGGGGAGCCCGGTCATCAGGCTGGGGTCCAGCGCGGCCATCTCGGGCAGCAGCTTCGGATCGAGGAAGAACTTCTTCTCGTGCGACTCGATGTCGGAGACCACGGCGGCGACCGTGACCTCGGAGCCGGTGCCCGCCGTCGTGGGCACGGCGAACAGCGGCGCAGGAGGCTGCTTGACCTTGAACTTGCCCTCGAGCTTGCTGAGCGGCCGACCGTTCGTGGCCATCGCCGCGATCATCTTGCCCGCGTCCATGGGCGATCCACCGCCGAAGGCGACCACCGCGTCGCAGCCGTCGGCCTCGTACTGGTCGAATCCTCCTTCGACCTGATCGAAGGTGGGGTCGGGCTCGACGTTGGCGTAGACCGACCACTCGACTCCCGCTGCTGCGAGCGCGTCGGTGACCCGGTCCACCAGCCCGATCTGCACCAGGCCGGCGTCGGTGACCACCAGGGCCTTGCCAACCCCGCGGTGACCGATCGATTCGCACAGCTCGGTCACGGCGTCGGCGCCGACGAAGGTGACCGGGATCCGGTCCGGCAGCATCTTGGCCACCCCCTTGCCGATCACCACGAACGCAGCGTGCGAGCCACGCTTCAGCTTGGGATTCATCTCGACCTCTCACCCTCGTCGTTCCGCGATCGGTGCAACAGTATGGGTCGCGAATGCGACACGGCGCCTCGGGCCGGACGACCCTCCCGGCGCCGCACCCCGACCGAGGAGTCACCCCATGTCGAACCTTCTGGACTTCGGTGGGAGGACGGTCGTCATCACCGGAGCGGCCACCGGGATGGGCAACGAGACCACCCGCCTGTTGCTCGAAGCCGGTGCCGAGGTGCACGCCGTCGATGTCGCTCCGGTCGAGCTCGACGTGGCGGCCGCCCACCGCTGCGATCTCTCGGATCCGGCGGCCATCGATGCGACGGCGGCGGCGCTCCCGGCGCGCATCGATGTCCTGATGAACTGTGCCGGAATCCCGAACGGGGCCCACTGGACTCCGCTGCAGATCATGCAGGTGAACATCCTGGGGCTGCGTCACCTGACCGATGCGCTGGTCAACCGGATCCCCTCCGGTGGCTCGGTGACCAACGTCGCGTCCATCGCCGGCAACACGTGGACGGGCCACGTCGCCGAGCTCACCGAACTGCTGGAGACCTCCGACTTCGCTGCGGGTACCGAATGGTGCGAGCGCCATGAGGAGGTCGTGGGCGACGGCTACTTCTTCTCGAAGGAGGCGGTGCAGTTCTTCACCATGTGGCGGTCGGCCCAGACGATCCGATCCGGGGTTCGCATGAACGCGATCTGTCCGGGCGTGACCGACACGAAGCTCCTCGTCGACTTCCGGCGAGGCATCGGCGACGACGCACTCGACATGACCATCGATGTCGGTCTCGGACGGGCGGCGCAGCCCGAGGAGATGGCCCCTGCGCTCCTCTTCCTCTCCCATCCCACGGCCGCAAGCTACGTCAACGGCGCCAACCTGATCATCGACGGCGGCTTCACCGCGGCCATGGCCACCGGCCAGGTGGACATGGCCAAGTACTTCGGCTGAGGGCAAACGGTGACCTACTCGTCGCGGTAGGTCCAGTCCGGCTGTTTCCGCGCCTGGCGCTGGTCGAGCACGAAGCGATCGTCGACCAGATCGAGGATCTTCGTGATGAGGAGATCCCGTCGTTCGCCCCGCAGGGACGGGGACCGCATGTCGGGCACCAGGCTGCCGACCACTCGTTGCGCTTGGGACGGGAGGAAGCAGCGGGCGCTGTCGGTCACGTTGTTGAGCCGGGCCGACAACTCGGCGAGTGGACCGGCATCGACCACCGGCGCCTCCTCGGCGAGGAGATCGGTGATCCGTTCGGTCCCGAGCTTGCAGGCGGGGCACTGACCGCACGACTCGACGGCGAGGAAACGCGACACCGCCGCCGCCAGCTCGGTGGGGTCGGTGCGGTCGTCGAACACGATGAACCCGCCGGTGCCCAGCCCGGTGCCAATGGCCTCCATGTCCTCGTAGGTGATCGGCGTCGCCAGATGGTCGCCTCGGATGACCGGGTTGGAGACGCCGGAGAGCACGTACTTCACGGCGCGGCCATCCGGCATGCCGCCACCGAGCTGTTCGATCACCTGCCGGAGTGGCGTCCCCATCTCGATCTCGCCGACGCCGTGGCGCACGGTGTCTCCCGACACGGTGCACACGATCGTCCCCGGTGACTCCGCCGTTCCCGTCGACCGGTACCAGTCGGCGCCGCGAGCGAGCACCAACGGCACGGTCGAGAGGGACTCGATGTTGTTCACGAGGGTCGGATTGGCCCCCGCCCGGTCGGGGCCATCCAACGTGCTGCCCGCCGACCAGCCGACCTGGGGATCGGTGGTGAAGAGCCCGTAGATGTAGGGCGGGAAGAGGCGGGGCAAGGGGTCCTCGCCCTCGATCACTTCGAGCAACGCTTTCTCCTCGCCGAAGAGATACTCGTCGGGCCCGCGCGACCAGCTCGATGCTGATGCCGTCGGTCAGGCCGGCGGCGGCGAACTCTTCGGCCGCCGCCACCACCCGCTGGGCCTCGATCTCGAACGACGCCTTCAGGGCGACGAAGACCCGCTGGGCGCCCAGCGTTCGCGCTGCGATCAGGAGGCCCTCGATGAGCGGATACGGGTTGTGGCGGAGGATGGTCCGGTCCTTGAACGTCCCCGGCTCACCCTCGGCGCCGTTGGCGACCACGAAGCGATCGCCCACCTCGGCCCCTCCAGCGGCGACCGACCGCCACTTCGTTCCGACCGGGAACCCCGCTCCCCCGCGACCCCGAAGGCCCGAGGCGACGAGCTCCTCGACGACGGCGGCAGAGCCCAGGGCTTGCGCCGCCGCATACCCCTCCAGACCGCCGCGATCGCGGTAGGCGGCGAGCGAGTCGACGGGATCTCCGGACAACAACATGGACACCTCCTGGCTCGAGCGACGGCGGGCCGATGGGCGACCGACCCAGGCGGACGGCCGCTCACCGGAACGTCAGAACAAGCTATCCCCGGTCCCGTTCGGGTTGCTTCTCGGCGTTCGCCACGTAGTCGTCGAGCTCGGCGATCATCTCGCGCTTGGCCGCATCGTCCAGGAAGGTCGCCTCGATGCAGTTGCGGGCCAGCGTCACCAGATCGGCTCGGTCCAACTCGAGGGCCGTTGCCACGGCGACGTAGTTGTCGGTCAGATAGCCCCCGAAGTAGGCGGGATCGTCCGAGTTGACCATCACCTTGATGCCCCGGTCCATCAGTCGCTTGAGGCTGTGGTCCTCCGATGACGTCGAATACCCTGCAGCTTCACGTTGGACAGCGGGCACATCGTCAACGGGATGCCCTCCGCAGCGAGGCGATCGACCAGCGCCTCGTCCTGCTCGCAGGCCACACCGTGATCGATCCGCTCGGCACCCAGCACGTCCAGTGCCCCGGTGATGTAGGACGGGCGGCCCCTCCTCCCCGGCATGAGCCACGGCCCGCAGCCCGGCCTCGCGGGCCATGGCGTAGGCCTCGGCGAACACGCTCGGGCGGATTGTCCCGCTCGCCCGAATCGAGGCCGACCGCCGTGATGGCGTCCTTGTACGGCATGGCGCGGCGCCATGGTCTCCACGGCGTCCTCAGCCGCTCAGGTGGCGGAGGAAGCACATGATCAGCATCGTGCGGATCCCGAGCCGTTCCTTCGGCGTCGGCGCTGCGCCCGGGTGAAGCCGGCCATGAAGATCTCGAAGGCGATGCCCCGCTCGGTGTGGGTCTGGGGATCGAAGAAGATCTCGGCATGGCGCAGGTTCTCGTCGGCCATGCGCTCCAGGTACGCCCACATCAGGTCGTAGAAATCCTGCTCGGTCTGGAGGACGGCGGCACCCTGGTAGTAGATGTCCAGGAACGACTGCAGATCGCTGAACTCGTAGGCGGCCCGGACCTCTTCGACAGTCGCGAACGGCAACGTCGACACCGTTGCGGTCGGCGAGTTCGAACATCATCTCCGGTTCGAGTGTCCCCTCGATGTGGAGATGCAATTCGACCTTGGGCAGACCCCGGATGAATGCGTCGGTGATGTCCATCGGGTTGATTCAACACGGACGGACGGCCCCGTAGCGAGCAGGGCGGAGGAGCCGGAGACCCGACGGCGGCCCCGGTAGCCTTGCCGGCATGGACGCACCCGCTGTCTCTTCGACCGACACGGACGAGCAGGCCCGTCGTCTGATGGCCGCGAAGTGGCGGGCGATGACCATCGCCGATCGGGTGGCCACGATCGAGGCGCTCCAGCAGGATTGCACGGCACTCGCGTTGACCGGCATCCGAGAGGCCGAACCCAACGCAGCACCGGCTCGAATTCGATACTTGCTCGCAGTTCGCCGCTACGGACGCCGACTCGCCGACGAGGTCTACGGCCACGACCACCCGTGACCGACCGGCCGCTCGACCTCGTCCGGGAGCTTGCCGCGCTGTTCGACGATCTCGGCATCGACTACGCGCTCGGTGGCTCGCTTGCCAGTTCGCTCATCGGCGAGCCTCGGTCAACGGTCGACATCGACTTCGCCGTCCGCCTAGACCGAGACCACCTGGATCGCCTCCTCGACGAAACCAGAGCGGCCTTCTACGCGCCCACCGAATCCGCTCGCCGAGCCGTCGATTCCGCCGAGTCGTTCAATCTGATCCACCAGCAGCAGGCATGGAAGGTCGACCTCTTCGTCCTCGGCGATGGTCTCCTGGACCGGCGCCAGATCGAGCGGAGGCGCTGGGTCGAGGTTCCGACGACACCTCCCACCGGTGTGTGGGTGACCTCCACCGAAGACCAGATCCTCCGCAAGCTCAGCTGGTACGTGACCGGCAGGTCGGACCGGCAGTGGCGCGACGTCATTGCGATCCTCGAGACCCAGTACGACGAGATCGACTTCGATGACCTTCGGCAGACGGCGGCGACGGTTGGCCTGGCCGAAGAGCTCGAGACCGCGCTTCGAGCGGTACGCACCACGGATTGACCCCACCAGCGCCGACGCCCACGACATCTGGGTGGGCGCCCTCGCAGAGTTCAGAGGTCGCATCTCTCGTAGATCCAGCGCTACGGCATCCGGATGAGAACTGGAGTCCGGCCGCCATTCGCTCGAGCATCTGTGACCAGCAAGTGGGTCACCGCCAGGCTTCGTACACGTTGCGGGGCCAGTAGCGGACCGGATCGATCCCATCACCCTCGATCAGGTCGACCCTGATCCGCTCGTAGTCGTAGCAATTCAGCTCGTACTGGTTGCCCCAGGGGTCGGCGAGATCGAACGCCCAGCAGAGATCGAAGTCGATGACGTCGCCGGCCTCGAGCGGTCGACCCGTCGGATGTCGCAGAGCGCCAGGCAGCGACCGTGCGAACGACGTGAAGGCCTCGGCATCGACGCTGAAGGCGACCCCGGTCTCCTGAGCGACCATGGGATGACCCTCGCCCGCTTCGAACAACGCCAGCATCGTCTCGCCACCGTCGGCGGAGATCTGGAGCGGACCACCCTCGAAGCCCGTCGCCCAGAAGTCGTACGACTCGACCGGTTCGAACCCCAGATGTTCGGCGTACCAGGCCGCCGCTTCGGCCCGGTCGGGCACACGGATGTGCACGTGGTCGAGCCGCCCCATGCGAAACTTTGGCGCTGATGGCATGGTGGGCAGACTAGGACCGAGCGAGGTCGCGAACCGTCAACCGCCGAGCGAGGCGAGCCACTCGGGGTCGGGTGGGCACTCGCTGGAGACGTCGACGATCAGCCCGTTGGGGTCGACGAGCAGCATGCGGCGCTGACCGTAGAAGAGGTCGCGCGGTACCTCGATCACCTCCGCTTCTCGTCCGATCGCACGCTGGTGGAGTTCATCGACATCGTCGACGACGATCGTCACCATGCCGCCGGACGGCTGCTGCCGAACCCGGTCAGGGACGATCTCCTGTTCGCGAGCGAGGATGCCGAGCTCGACGTCCGCCGACTCGGTCGACTGCAGATGGACGAACCAGTCGCTGTCGAACTCGACCCGATAGCCGAAGAGATCGACATACCAGTCCCGGCTGGCCGGGAGGTCGTCGCTGAGGACGGAGTAGAAGTTCCGTGATGGCACGAGGGTCCTTTCCAGACGGGAGAGCGAAGCGTACGGGCGAAGGACCGCCACCGTCGGCCCCGGCGAGCCTTCAGACCGCGACGCCAAGAGATGACCTTGGCCCCTGCCGTCGCGTCGCCTCCGGGAGAAGACTGGATGGGGAGACGCGACGAGGGGAAGACGAGCCATGGAACGGGTCGAAGAGGTACCGGTGAGTCGGACCCAGCCCGATCGACCGGACATCGAGATCATGGCGGCCACCGCCAGGGACCTGACGAAGATCTACGGCGAGGGCAACACCCAAGTGAACGCCCTCGACCATGTGGACATCGGATTCGCGGCCGGTCGTCTCACGGCGATCATGGGCCCGTCCGGCTCGGGCAAGTCGACGCTGCTGCACTGCATGGCCGGGCTCGACTCCATCACCGGCGGTGAGGTCCGCATCGGCGAGACGCTCATCTCAGACCTGTCCGACCAGGAACTGACCCTCCTTCGCCGGCAGCGCATGGGCTTCATCTTCCAGGCGTTCAACCTGGTTCCGACCCTCACGGCAGAGGAGAACATCTTGTTGCCGCTCCTGCTCGGGAGCCAGAAGCCGGACAAGACCTGGGAGGACGAGGTGGTCAGCAGCCTCGGCCTCGACGAACGGCTGCACCATCGACCCGAGGAGCTCTCGGGAGGTCAGCAACAGCGGGTGGCGGTCGCAAGGGCGTTGGTCGCCCAACCCGAAATCATCTTCGCCGACGAGCCGACGGGAAACCTGGATTCGAGGGCCGGTCAGGAGGTTCTCGGGTTCCTCCGCAGCGCCGTCGACAAGTGGAATCAGACCGTCGTGATGGTCACCCACGACCCGGCCGCCGCAGCGCACGCGGACCTGGTGGTGTTCCTCCGGGACGGCCGGATCAGCGGTGAGCTCCCCGATCCGACCGCCGAGCTGGTCTTCGACCAGATCAACGCGCTGGAGGCCTGACCATGCGAGCCGTCCTGCTCCTGAGCTTCCGCAACATCGCCCGCCATCGCCTTCGTTTCGTGTTGACGACCTTCAGCGTGCTCCTCGGTGTGAGCTTCGTCGTCGCCTCCTTCGTCCTGACCGACGGCCTGCGGTCGACGTTCAACAGCCTCATCTCGGAGGGTTTCGAGGAAACCGACCTCCAGGTCCAGGCGCGCAGCGACTTCGAGGAGATCATGTTCACCTACCGCGCCATCGACGAGGAGGTGTACGACGTCGTGTCGTCGGTCGAGGGCGTCGAGGTGGCCACCCCCTACACCGAGAGCGCCAAGATCGTGGTGCTCTCGGCCGACGGCGATCCGATCCAGTCGTCGTCCGCGCCGATCCTCTCGTTCAACTGGGAGCCGTCCGCCGTGAGCCGGATGACCTTGCTGGACGGGGAGGTCCCGGACGGTCCCGGCGAGTTCGCCATCGACGAGGGCACGGCCGACCGCGAGAACATGGTCGTCGGCGAGAGCTACGACGTCATCGGCATCGACGGACCCGAACCCTTCCAGCTCGTCGGGCTGAACAAGTACGGCGCCGACAGCACGCTGCCCGGCTTCGTGCTCGTCTCGTTCCCGCTCGAGGAGCTCCAGCGACTCGACGGCAGCGAGGGTGAGCTCCGAACGATCGAGATCTCCGCCGCCGACGGCGTCGACATCGACGAGCTCAGCGCCCGAGTCGCCTCGGTCGTGCCCGCCGACATCGAGGTCGTGACCGGGGATGCCCTCGTCGCCGACGCCCAGGACGACCTGGGCGGCTTCATCGACCTGTTCGGCAACGTGCTGCTGGCGTTCGCGTTCGTCGCGGTGTTCGTCAGCGCCTTCATCATCAGCAACACCTTCAACATCCTCCTGGGCCAGCGGGTCCGGCAGCTGTCGCTGCTGCGAGCCCTCGGCGCGAGCGCGCGGCAGGTCCGGCGCAGCGCCGTGATCGAAGCCCTCGTGATCGGGCTCGTCGCGTCGCTGCTCGGTCTGGTGGGAGGGGTGGTGCTGGCGTTCGGGCTCAGGGCGCTCATCAACACGCTGGGCTTCACCATGCCCGGTCTCGAGATCATCATCTCGACCCGGACCGTCGTCATCGTGTGCCTGGTCGGGATCGGGGTGACGCTCGTTGCGGCGCTGTCTCCGGCCCGCCGAGCCGCCGGTGTGCCGCCCATGGCCGGAATCCGGGGCGGCTACCGCTTCGGGTCGGGTGAGGGCACCCGACGCACGGTGATCGCCGTGGTGCTCGCCGTCATCGGCGGCGCCGGCATGGCGTACGGCCTCTTCGGCAGCGCGGACAACACGGGCTTCCTTCTGATGATCCTGGGGCTCGGCTCGGTCCTGATGTTCATCGCGATCTCGATGTTCGCCCCGCTCTTCTCGAGCCCGTCAGCGTCCGCGCTGGGCGCTCCGCTCGAGCACCTGCCGGGCGATGACATCACCGGCCACATGGCGAGAGAGAACGCGGCCCGCAACAACAAGCGCACCGCCTCGACCGCCGCCGGGCTGATGATCGGGCTGGCGCTGATCGCCATGGCCACCGTGGTGGCGAGCTCGCTCAAGGAGTCGTTCCGGGCGGAGATGGGATCGACGGTCATCTCCGACTTCCTCGTGACCGCCGACGACCAGGCGCAGTTCAGCAACCAGCTGGCCGACCAGGTCGCCGCCCTTCCCGAGTTCGGTGAGGTGTCGGCCGTCCGCTACGGCAACGCCCGAGTCGACGAATCCGAGAAGCAGTTCGCCGCAACCGACCTGACGCTGCTGACCGACCTCCTCGACGTGAATATCCTCAGCGGAGATCCGGTGGCCGCCGCCGACGCGCGAGCACGTCCTGATCCACCAGGATGTGGCATCTGACCGCGGCCTCGCAGTGGGCGACAGCCTCGGCGTCGAGTTCGCCGAGACCGGCACCCAGTTCCTCACCGTCGGCGCAATCTACGAGAACGAGTTCCTTATCGGCGACTACATCCTGGATCTGTCGGGATGGGACGCGAACTTCAGTGCGGTCGACGACAGCGTGATCTCGGCGCGCCTCGCTTCCGGCGTGGAGACCGAGGCGGGCGATGCCGCCCTCGCCCCGCTGGAGGCCGTCTACCCGCAGCTGAACTTCGAGACCAATGAGGAGTTCCAGGACCGGCAGGAGGGCGAGCTCGACTCGTTCCTGGCGGTCATCAACGTGTTCCTGGGACTGGCGATCGTCATCGCGCTCCTGGGCATCACCAACACCATGGCCCTGTCGGTGCTCGAACGGACCAGGGAGATCGGCCTCATGCGGTCGATCGGCATGACCCGCCGGCAGACGCGAAGCCTCATCCGGCTCGAAGCCGGCGTGGTATCGCTCTTCGGTGCGCTCCTCGGTGTCGTGCTCGGCGTCGTGTTCGGGTGGATCGCCGTGGTGGCCATTCCGGACTCGTTCATCGGCACGCTGGCCATCCCCTGGCCGACGCTGGCGGTGTACGTCGTCATCGCCGCGCTCGCCGGCCTGATCGCCGCCTCGCTGCCCGCCCGCCGGGCCGCACGGCTCAACATCCTGGACGCCATCGCCCAGGGGTGAGGTGCCCCGGGGGCGCCCTATCCACCCGTAGTTCCGTCCGGCGGGGCCGGAATCCGGACCAGTCTGGGGGGTGTGAGAACGGGCTCGGGTATCAGCTGGTCAGCGCGGCGTTGGCCCCGGTCTCGTCGGGCAGCCGGTCGAGGAAGTCGATGATCTCTTCGGTCAACCGCTCGGGACGCATCCGGAGCTCGAGCATGGAGTGGGCGGGAACCAGTCGGCCGTTGGGGAGGGCTTCGGACAGATTCTCGGCATCGCTGAACGGATGGATCATGTCCCGGGTGTGAGCGATGACCAGCGCGGGGGCTTCGATCTTGCGGCGCTGCTCCACCGTGGGCGCCACCGGCCCGGTCAGGATCCCGTGCAACACGGCCTTGACCACTTCGGGGGGCATCGAGAGAGAGGTCAGAAGGCTGTTGAGCGATCCGTTCGAGGTCCGGGGCACGCGGGAGATCTGACGGCCGAACCAGCCGGCGGGCCCGGGGACGTAGTGCATGGCCAGCAGGATCGGCGTGAACAGGAGCGCTGCAGCCGGCACGGCCCATTCGAGCACTGGCATCTCGAAGAGCAGGCCCCTGACCCGATGCGGGGCAGCGACTGCGAGGTGCAAGCTGACGTCGGCGCCGAGCGAGACACCGCCGAAGACGGCCTGGTCGACGTCGAGGTGGTCGAGCAGGGCCAGCATGTCGGTGGCGAACTGATCCATCCGGTAGGTGGACACGTGACGCGGCTTGTCGCTCTGGCCGTGACCGAGGAAATCGGGCAGCACGACCCGGTAGCCGCGCTCGACCATGGTGAGGGCGAGGGCACGGTTCATCTCGCGGTCCATCAGCAGCCCGTGCATGTAGACGACCAGATCGTCGCCTTCACCGTGGACTTCGTACGCGTGGCGGCAGCCCCGGTGCTCGAACGTGTGCGTCGACGCATCCGCCATCTGCCGTCCTCCTCGACTCAACCGTCCCAGCATCAGATCCCGGACCCGCACACGCCAAGTCCGACGCCGACGACCCGCGCGATCAACCATGACCGTCTCGGTGTTGCCGGGCTGCGGTGCCGTGGCAGGATCTGGGCCGTGAGCGACACATGGGGCCAGGCACCGGACATGCTCGCCGCTGCGGGCGGAGACGCCGATGCGGCGGCGGACGCGTTACTGGATCGGCTGACCCGGGACGAGATCGTCTCGATGCTGGGCGGGCAGCGCCGGTTGGGCGAGGAGCTGTTCGACGGTGTCCGGGGCCGGTACAACGCGGTGCCGTATCCGGCGGCCGCGATCGAGCGCCTCGGGTTCCCGGGGATCCGGTTCACCGACGGACCCCGTGGTGTCGTGGTGGGCAACTCGACGGCGTTCCCGATCTCGATGGCACGCGGGGCGACGTTCGATCCGGACCTGGAGCGGGAGATCGGCGATGCCATCGGCGCCGAAGCCACGGCCCAGGGCGCCAATCTGTTCGCGGGGATCTGCATCAACCTGCTGCGCCACCCCGCGTGGGGACGGGCCCAGGAGACCTACGGCGAGGACACCCTCCTGCTGGGTGAGATGGGCGCGGCCCTCACCGAGTCGGTGGGGCGCCACATGGGCACCTGCGTCAAACACTTCGCGGTGAACAGCATGGAGAACTCGCGGTTCTTCGTCGACGTCCGGATCGACGAGGCCGACCTGAACGACATCTACCTGCCCCACTTCAAGCGCTGCGTGGACGCTGGGGTCGACTCGGTGATGAGCGCCTACAACAAGGTGAACGGCGAGTGGGCCGGCCATCATCATGAGCTTCTCACCACAGTCCTCAAGAAGCGGTGGGGGTTCCAGGGGTTCGTGATGAGCGACTTCGGGCTGGGGATCCGCGACATGGTCGCCGCGCTCGACGGTGGTCAGGACCTCGAGATGCCGATGACCCTGCGGGCGCGCAAGGTCCCCGCTGCGCTCGCCGAGGGTCGGCTGGAGTTCGCTCGGGTCCGGGACGCCGCCCGGCGACTCGCCGTCTCGGTGTTCCGCGCCGCCGGGCGGTCCCGGGCTGAGGTGCCACCCCGCTCCGTCGTGGCGAGCAGCGATCATCGCGCCCTGTCGAAACGCGCCGCCGGCGAATCCTTCGTGCTGCTGCGGAACGAGACGGTGGCCGGCGGCCCGGCGCTTCCGCTGGCGCCGACCGACGGCCAGCCCGGCCCGCGCACGATGGCGCTGATCGGCGGGCTCGCGGCGCAGCCCAACACGGGCGATCGCGGGTCGAGCAACGTCCGGTCCACGCAGGTGACCACAGTGGCCGACGGGATGCGGAGCGCCGCGGGTGCCCACGGCGTGACCTTGAGCGAGTCGCTCTCCGACGACGTGGCCCTCGCAGCAACAGTCACCGAAGGCGCGGATGCGGCCGTCGTCGTGGTGGGCTCCACCTGGCGCGACGAAGGCGAGTTCATCGGGCCCGTAGGTGGCGATCGGAAGTCGCTGACGCTCAGCGGTCGCCACGAAGCCCTCATCGAGGAGGTCGCTGCGCGCTGTCCCCCGCACGGTCGTGGTCCTCGTCGGCGGGAGTGCCTTCATCACCGAACGATGGAGACACCAGGTTCCCGCCATCCTCATGACCTGGTACTCGGGCGACGATGGTGGACGCGCCGTCGCCGAGGTACTGATGGGGGACGCGTCACCCGGCGGCCGCCTCCCGTGCACCTGGCCGGCCAGCGAACGTCAGCTCCCGCCATACCGACGGTGGACCCGGAGCATCACCTACGGCCCGCTCCACGGGTACCGGCTGTTCCACGCCACCGGTCGGCGCCCGGCTTTCTGGTTCGGCGAGGGACTGTCCTACTCCCCGATCGAATGGGGAGCACCGAGATTGAGCTCCGGCGCCGAGGTTGAGTCCGTCGAGATCAGCGTGACCAACTCGGGCGACCGCACCGACAGCGAGGTGGTGCAGGTGTATCTCGACGTGGCTCTGGGAACGCATCCGACGCCGCTGCCGACGCTGGCCGGGTTTGCCCGCGTCACGCTCGATCCCGGCGAGACCTTGGAGGTCACGGTGCCCCTGGACAGCGAGGCTCTGCGCCCGGGTGCGCGCCCGGGACGACGGCATCGTCCGAGTCGGACGCAGCGCTGATCCCGAGGACCTGATCGCCTGCGGGACCATCTGAGCCCACCGGTATGGAGTGGTTGACCACACGCAACCACTTGGTCAAGCAGCCTGGCCGCCGGCTACCGGCTGCGCTCGCGACACATGCGACATTGGGAGGATGACCTCGGGCACTGATCCCGGACGCTGGATCATCGAGAGCGAAGAGCCGTGGACCCGGTACCGGTTCCTCCTCGACGTTTTCGGGGAAGGGATGGACTCCACATCCACCGCCGAAGCGCGCGGGGAACACTGGCCCATCCGGCGACCATCGGGCTCGTCGACCGGGCCGCCGCTTGGCCCGGCTATCCCTTGAAACGCCACAACGACGCGGCGCACCCGCTCTACGCCATCGCCACGGTGGCTTGACATCGGGCCGCGCCGATCAGCGATGCGCACGAGTCGTGATCCGGGTCTGCGCTGTCGGCGGCAGCGAGCAGCACGCCCGTATCGACGATCGACACGACTCGTCGCGTCCGAATCCCTCAGCCAGCATCTCATCGGCGTCACGTGCGCTGCGGCCCGAGCTTGACGACCCGAGCCCAACGAAGCTCCGCTCTCGACGCTCATTCGGGCTGGGATCTGCTGGTAGCTTCGCGGCCAGCTCGGCGACAAGATCGTCCACGCCGACCCCACGACGAGCCGCCTCGGCCTCCAGCCGAGCCAGCGCCTCATCGGAGAGCTCGAGCGTCACGGTCACGGGCCCAATCTACGCCACTCCCCCACCGAGCCGACGCCCACGGGACCGTGGTCCGACTGCTGCAATTGCAGGCGTTGCTACTCGATGCGTAGGCCGGAAAGCGCCCGGGCGACCACCAGCTGCTGGATCTGCTCGGTGCCTTCGAAGATGTCCATGATCTTGGCGTCACGGTGCCAGCGCTCGACCGGGTACTCGCGGGTGTAGCCGTAGCCGCCGAGGATCTGGATGGCCCGCTCGGTGACCCACACCGCGGTGCGGCCGGCCATCAGCTTGGACATCGAGCCCTCGGCGTTCTCGAAGGTGCCGTTCTTGCCGGTCCACGCGGCCCGATGGACCATGAGCCGGGCCGCATCGACCTGGGTGGCCATGTCGGCCAGCATGAAGGCGATGGCCTGGTTCTCGATGATGGCCTTCCCGAACGCCTCGCGCTCCTTGGCGTACTCGAGTGAGTACTCCAGGGCGGCGCGGGCGATACCGACCGCCATGGCGGCGACGGTGGGACGGGTGGCCTCGAAGGTCTTCATCGCGGCCTGGCGACGACGACTTCTTGCCCTCGCGCACCTTGGCCAGGCGGGCGTCGAGCTTCTCCTTGCCACCCAGCAGGCAGCTGCCGGGAATGCGGCAGTCGTCGAGCACGACCTCGGCGGTGTGGCTGGCCTTGATGCCGTGCTTCTTGTACTTCTGGCCCTGGGACAGGCCGGGCGTGTTGGGCGGCACGACGAAGCTGGCGTGGCCGCGGGAGCCGAGCTCGGGATCGACGACGGCAACCACCACGTGCACGTCGGCGATGCCACCGTTGGTGGCCCACGCCTTGGTGCCGTTGAGGACCCACTCGTCCTTGGCCTCGTCGTAGACGGCCCGGGTGCGGATCCCGCCCACGTCGGAACCGGCGTCGGGCTCGCTCACGCAGAAGGCGCCGAGCTTGACATCGTCGGCGGTGCCGTAGCACTGGGGCACCCACTCCATGACCTGGTCGGGTGTGCCGTTGCCCATGATGCCGGCGGCAGCGAGGCCCGTGCCCATGACGGAGAGCCCGATGCCGGCGTCACCCCAGAACAGTTCCTCGATCAGCAGGACGATGCTGAGCCCGGTGGGGTCGTTGCCGGTCTCGGCCATGATCTCCCAGCCGTAGAGCCCGATCTTGGCCGCCTCTTCGACGACCGGCCACGGGAACTCCTCCTTCTCGTCCCATTCCTCGCCCGCGGGGCGGATGACGCTCTCGGAGAAATCGTGCACCCACTTCTGGAGCTGGAGCTGGTCCTCGTTGAGGGCGAGTGAGAAGTCCGACATTGGGTGCCTCGTTTCGGTTCCGAGTGTGGGGCTCATGCGGTACCGACGCGATCCAAGTCCCGCACGGGCGCTCGGTCCATAAGTTACCGCTCGGTAACCAGCCTAGAGGAGCGCACTTGTCCGCGCAATCCTTCGCGAGCGTTCATGAACCGCAGGACGCACCCCTGCCAGGTGCGCCGGACCGTGGCGCGACCTACTGCGCGGTGCTCCGCACCCGACCCGAAAGTGGCCTGGCCGTCGTAGCTGGTGAGGGCGCAGAGCACCTCGCGATCATCCAGCTCGGCCCAGCTCTCGGGGGTGGGGGTGATGATCATGTAGTCGTACATCGACCGCTCGTACGTCTCGCCGACGAACGGCTCGAACGCGTTGTAGCACCCCAGGTCGGCCTGCATGTCCATGTCGGAGGGGTAGTCCGCGCCCACGAGATTGAACGCGTGGAACACCTCGAGGTCGTGGGGGTCGCTGCACGGCACGGCCTCGACCGACTCGATCGTTCCCTCGCCGGGATCGACCATGCAGTCGCCCAGGCGGATGCGGAACGCCCCCACCTCGCCCCCCTCGGTGATCTCCCCGGTCTCGTCCCGGACGGTGTCATCGTCGAAGGCCAAACCGGTCAGACCCGCACCGACGAGACCAGCCCCGGCAATTCCTGCTCCGATCAAACGCGCGATCGACATGACGGCTCCACTCTCCTGTCGGATTCCGTCTCGGGTATCGGCGGGAGTTCGACCGCGCTTGATGGGCTCGACGGCCCACGCGCCGGAGCGGCCGTGATCTCGCGGGTGAGGGTGGTCGCCGAGCCGGGCCGGAGGATCAGCGCCGGACGATCAGCCGGGTCGGACGTCCGTGCCGTCGGGCGTGTCCTCGACGGTCCAACCGTCGGCCTGCAGCTGGTCGCGGATGGCATCGGCGCGCGCCCAGTCCTTGTCCGCGCGGGCCTGATCGCGCTCGCCGGCCAGCGCCAGCACGTCGGCGGGCACCTCGGCGGTCTCGCCGTGCAGCTCCAGCCCGAACGCCGTCGTGATCTCGCCCACCGCCGCCCACAGCGGGGCTGCCTCATCGGCTCGACCGTCATCGAGCAGGGCGTTGATGCGCTTGGCCAGGGTGAACAGCTGAGCCGTCACCGCAGGTGTGTCGAGGTCGTCGTCCATGCGGTCGCGCAGCAGGTCGACGGACTCTGTGTCGGGCGCAACGTCGGGAAGCTCGGCGGCCCGTGCGGCGAGACGGTCCAGGCCGGCCAGCGCCTTCGACGCGTTCTCGGTCGTCAGCGGTGTGACCTCGATGGGCGACCGGTAGTGCGCCTGCAGCACCAGCAGTCGGTAGGCGCGGGGATCGGTGCTCTCGATGAGGTCGACCAGCGTGGTGAAGTTGCCCAGCGACTTCGACATCTTCTCGCCGCCCACCTCGACGAACCCGTTGTGGACCCAGTGGGCTGCGAAAGGCCGGCCCGCCGCGGCCGCCTGGGCCCGCTCGTTCTCGTGATGGGGAAAGGCCAGATCCTGCCCGCCGCCGTGGATGTCGAACCCCTCGCCCAGCAGGTCCAATGACATGACGACACACTCGGTGTGCCACCCGGGGCGGCCCCGCCCCCAGGGGCTGTCCCACGAGAGCGACCCGTCGTCGTCGACCCGCTTCCACAGCGCGAAATCGACCGGCGATCGCTTGTCGTCGTCGACCTGCACCCTGGCGCCCGCCTGGAGCGTCTCGCGGTCCTGGCGGGCCAGCATGCCGTAGTCGGCCACCGACTCGACCGCGAAGTAGACCCCGTCGCTGGTCTCGTAGGCCTTCCCTGCGTTCGACCAGGCCGCCGATGAACTCGACCATGCGCTCCACGTACGCCGTGGCGTGCGGATCACTGGTGGGGGGCTTCACGCCGATGGCGGCCATCGCGTCCACCCATTGACGCTCGTACTCCTCGACCACCTCGGCCTCGGAGCGACCCTCTTCGCGGGCCCGGTTGACGATGTTGTCGTCGACATCGGTGATGTTGGAGACGTAGTCCACTTCGAGGCCCGACCACTCCAGGTAGCGACGCAGCACGTCGAAGACCAGCGAGAACCGTCCGTGGCCCACGTGCGGCGGGGCGTACACGGTGGGCCCGCAGACGTACATGCCGACCCGCCCCGGATCGCGGGGTTCGAACGGGACCACGGCGCCCGCTGCGGTGTCGTAGAGCCGAAGCATGCGGCAACCGTAGCCCTCGCCACCCGAGGCGCTGCGCCCATTCCGCAGAGCCGTTCGACCCCTCAAGAGCGTCCCGCGATCCGCCGATGGGACCGCCACGATGCCCACTTCCCACTCGACCGCGCCCGCTCGGACCGTGCCTGCCGGCACGGCATGGCTCGTCTGCGTCCTGGCCGCCGCCGTCGGGACGCTCGCCCACTACCTCCTCTCGGACACCGAGCCGGTTGCCGTCGTCGCGGGCATCGGCGTCGCGGCCGCGATCGGCGCCGTCGGCATGATCGCCCTCGCGCTGGGGACCGACCCCGACCACGAGCCGACCGCAGTACTGGAACCGACGGCGCCGCCGGTCGATCCGCTGACCGGCCTGGTCACCGAGGAGGGACTGGACCGTCTGGTCGCCAGCCTGGTCGCCACCTCGGTTCCCTACAGCGTCGCCATCTGCGACATCGATGGACTCTCGGAGTACAACGAGGCGTACGGCTCGTCGGTCGGTAACCACGCCCTCCGATTCCTGGCCGAGGTCATGGACACCACGTTCCGCCCCAGCGATGTGATCGCCCGCAGCACCGAGAACGAGTTCGTCGCGGTGCTGGCCGGGGTGAGCGCGATCGAGACCGGCGCCGCGTGCGAGCGGGTGCGTGAGGCCCTGGCCATCCGGCTCTACGACGGGACGAACATCCCGCACTTCCGGGTCAGCTTCGGCGTGGCCGACACGACCGGTGAGGCAAGCTTCTCCAACATCGCCCACGCGGCACGATTCGCCCTGATGCAGGCCAAAGCGGCCGGCGGCAACCGGGTCGCGATCACCGGCGAAGCCATCATCCTCAACACCCCCACAACCTGAACCCTCTGGGGGTCAGGCACCGAGAGGGTTCACCTTTCCGGGTGGTGTCGACACGCAACCATCCTTGGCAACCTGAACCCTCCGCGTGCCTGACCCCCCAGAGGGTTCAGTTGAGCGAGTTGAGGGCGGTCTCGGCGGCGGCCAGGTCGGCTTGGGCCGCCTCGAGGGAGTCGCGTGTCTCCTGCACCAGGTGCGCCGGAGCCTTGGCCACGTAGCTCTCGTTGGCCAGGCGACCCTCGAGACCGCCGATCTGCTTGGACAGGTCGGCCACCACTTTCGTCAGGCGGGCCCGCTCGCTGTCGGCGTCCGCCTCGTCGACCAGACCGGACACCAGCACCTCGGCCCCTTCGAAGGGAATCGCGCTCGGCGCCCGGCGGCCGCGCTTCTCCGTCCCACGGGTGGACCTCGCCCAGCCCGGCCAGGGTCTCGACGACGCCACCGGCCTGGCCCACCAGGTCCAGGACCGCGGGCGGCGCGTGCAGCGTGATCTTGCGCCGGGGCGGCACGTTCCGCTCGCCGCGCAGGTTGCGGATCGAGTTCACCAGCGCCTGGACGCGGGCGAAGGCCGCTTCGGCGTCGGGGTCGATCAGGGTGGCGTCGAACGTCGGCCACGGCGCAAGGGCAAGGACGTCGTGGCGCGGCACGACGATGCCGGCGACGTCGCCACGGACAACCTCGCTGACGTGGGGCCAGAGCGCCTCGGTGACGAAGGGGCACACCGGGTGCACGATGCGCATCACGACGTCGAACACATGGCCCAGCACGACCTGCTGGTCGACGTCGTCGGCGACCGTCGGCTTGACCGCTTCGAGGTACCAATCGCACACGTCGCGCCAGACCACCGAATAGACGGTGTCGGCGATGACGTTGAAGTGGTACCGGTCGGCGGCCGCCACCAGCTCGTCGACGGTGGTGGCGAGGCGGGACAGCACCCACCGGTCGACCAACGGCCGCTGGACGATGGCCACCGGCCCCTGCGGGACGACGGCCTGGTCGGCCGGGCCGAGCGACCCGACGGTGAACCGGGTGGCGTTCCACAGCTTGTTGGCGAAGTTGCGACCGATGTCGAACTTGGACGACGTGTTGCGGGCCAGCGGCGCCTCCTCGCCGGGCTCGACGACGCCGGCCGCGACCCCGTAGGCGCTGACCATGGACTTCGACGCATCGGCCGGTGAGGTCTGGGTGGGCGCGGCGACGATGTGGCCGGCCGGCGTGGTGATGGTCTCGGGCTCGAACGCCTGACCGCTGTGCGGGCAGATCATCTCGACCGGCATCCGGACGTCCTGGGTCGACGTCGACATCTGGGTCAGCGTGAACCGCATGGCGTCGGCGCCGTGCGAGTGGATGATGTCCCGCGGGTCGACGCCGTTGCCCAGGCTCTTCGACATGCGCTGCCCGTGGCCGTCCTGGAGCATCACGTGGATGAACACGTCACGGAACGGAAGGGTCCCGGCCTCGAAGTACCGGGCGAACATCACCATGCGCGACACCCAGAGCGTCATGATGTCGCGGGCGGTCATCAGGACCGAGGTGGGGACGTAGCGCTGGAGCAGCCCGGCGGTGTCGAACTCGGCGTCGAACCGATCGGGGTCCGGCCAGCCCATCGTGGACAGCGGCCACAGGGCCGACGAGAACCAGGTGTCGAGCACGTCGGGGTCCTGGGCGAAGCCATCGGCCTCGAGGGCGGCGACCAGGTCCTCCTCGGACTGGTCGAGACCGGCGAGATCGAGCGTGACCTGCGGCGGGACACACACGCTCTCGTCCACCATGTCGTCGGGCAGGCGTCGTGCGACGTGCGCACCGCCCCGCTCGCTCCACGCCGATCCGGTCACCGGGTTGGCGGCATCGAGTTGGGAGCCGGCCAGCGCGTCGGCCACCTCGGGGGTGACCTCGCCGACGGCAACGATGCGGGTCCACACCGGAATGCGGTGTCCCCACCAGAGCTGACGCGAGATGCACCAGTCACGGATGTTCTCGTGCCACGCCGCGAACGTCCGCGCGTAGCGATCGGGGTGGAAGCGCAGGGCGCCGTCGCCGGCGTGATCTCCCGGAGGTGCGATGCCCTCGGGCATGGTGTCGGGCCGTTGGTCGGCGGCCATGGCCCGGAGCGCCTCGCCGCGCAGGCGGTCGTCGGTCACCGCGACGTACCACTGGTCGGAGAGGTAGGGCTCGATCGGTACATGGCTGCGATAGCTGTGCCCCACCGAGTGCGGGTGGTCGCGCACGTCCTCGAGCAGGCCGCGCTCGTCGAACCAGGCGACGACCCCGGCCCGGGCCTCCTCGCGGGTGAGCCCGATGATCGGTCCCGCTTCGCCGATGGCGTCGTCCCAGCCGTACTGGTCCGAGATGGATCCGTCGGGGGCCATCACGTTGATGACGGGCAGGTCGTGGCGCAGGCCGATCTCGTAGTCGTTGGGATCGTGCGCGGGCGTCACCTTCAGGAAGCCGGTGGCGATGCGGGCCTTCGCGTCGCCCTCGGGATCGGGCATGACCACGTAGTCGTCCATGACGACGGGAATGATGCGCCCGACGATGGGCAGGGTGACGGTCTTGCCCATCAGCCCCTCGGCCCGGGGGTCGGCCGGGTTCACGGCGACCGCGGTGTCGCCCAACATCGTCTCGGGCCGGGTGGTGGCCACGGTGAGATGGCCCGATCCGTCGGTCAGCGGATACCGCAGGTACCACATGTGCCCGTCGACGTCCTCCATCTCGACCTCGTCGTCGGCCAGCGCAGTGCGGGTGACCGGGTCCCAGTTGACCAGCCGCTTCCCCCGGTAGATCAGACCGTCACCGAAGAGTCGGAAGAAGGCGTGACGCACGGCGGCGACGCAGACCGGGTCCATCGTGAATCGCGTCCGGTCCCAATCGCACGAGGCCCCCATCTCGTCGAGCTGGGCCAGGATCACGGCCTCGTACTCGTCCTTCCACTCCTGCACCGTGTCGACGAAGGCCTCGCGGCCGAGCTCGACGCGCGACGTGCCCTGCGCCAGCAGCCGCTTCTCGACCACGGTCTGGGTGGCGATGCCGGCGTGGTCGGTGCCCGGCATCCAGAGCGTGTTGAACCCGCGCATGCGGTGCAGCCGGGTGAGGATGTCCTGCAGCGTGTTGTTGAGTGCGTGGCCCAGATGGAGCGGCGCGGTCACGTTGGGCGGCGGGATGACGATGCTGTACGGGTCGCCGGGATCTTCGGGTTCGGCGTGGAATGCGTACGCTTCGCGCCAGCGCAGGCTGACAGCGCGCTCGGTCTCCTCGGGCTCGTAGGCCTTGGCGAGCTCGGGTAGGCGGGGGGCGTTCATGAACGCCCGAGGATAGGCGCGCCCGGTCAGTCCTCCTGCGCCGGTTCGGCGAGGCGACGCGCCAGGGCGAGCGCGTCGGCCGGAGCGAGATCGGCCCGGGCCGCGAGCCAGCACGTCAGCGGGGCGGCGATGCGCTCGGACGAGTGGGCGGCGACCCCGGCCAGGTCCAGCAACATCTCGATCTCGTCGTCGGTCGGGGGGTCCACTCCCACCTCGCCGGCGAAGGCGGTGATCCACTCGCTGGCATCCATCCCCGGGACCGTAGCCGCACCGAAACGAGCAAATCGGGGTCAGGCACCCTGGTGCTCGTTTCGAGACCGCCGCTGGCCCTGAAGCCCGGAACTGGGCCTGGCGGCCGCGAGTTCGGTGATTGGTCCGGCTACTCGGCGCCGTCGGCCGCTCCCTCGTGGCGGATCCAGACGGTGCGCTGGGGATACGGGATCTCGATCCCTTCCCGCTCGAGGGCCTCCTTCACCCGCAGCCGGAACTCGCGCTCGACGCCCCACTGCTTCGCCGGTTCGGTCTTCATCACGACCCGGATGCTCACGCCATCGGCACCCAGGTTCTGCACGCCCCACACCTCGGGCTCCTCGGCGATCTCGTCGTTGCCCCAGTCGGGGTCCTGCCACATCCCGTGGGCGACGGTCTGGATCACGTCCTGCGCGTGGCGCAGGTCGGCCTCGTAGGCGACCTCGATGTCGAGGAGGGCGCGGGCCCACAGCTGCGACTTGTTGGCCACGCGCAGGATCTCGCCGTTGGGAACGTGCCACATCACGCCGTACACGTCGCGCAGCCGGGTGGACCGCAGCCCCAGCGCCTCGACCGTGCCCTCACACTCGCCCAGATCGACCACGTCGCCGACGCCGAACTGGTCCTCGATCAGGATGAACAGCCCGCTGATCACGTCCTTCACCAGCGACTGCGCACCGAAGCCCAGCGCCACGCCGGCAATACCCGCGCCTGCGATGAGCGGCCCCAGGTTGACGCCGAGCTCACCGAGCACGAGGAGGAGGACGACCGACCAGATCAGCACGATGAACATTGCGGTCAACGACCGGCTGATCGTCTCGGCCCGGGCGTCGGCCCGGGCGTCGGTCTCGGCCTGAGTGACGAACCCCGGAGCTCGCTCCCGTGCGTCCCGGGCCGTGCGCCGGGCCCGCTCGACGATGCGGCCGACCAGCCTGCGGGCCAGGCGGGTGAGAATCCACCCGCCGAAGACGATCAGCAGGATCGTCACCGGCTTGTGGATCAACCAGTCCGACAGCTCGGCCGCCGTCTCGTTCTCCCACCAGCCGTACACCGTCTCGCAAACCTGACCCGGGTCATCGCCGCACGCCTCGGTGAGGCCGTCATCCTGGGCGAGGAGGGTGAGCACGCCGCAACCCTATGGGGTCGCCCGGGCACGGAGGTGCTACAACCGGCGTCATGACGCCCGCCGTCCTGCGGATTCTCGCCGTCCTCGTGGCGTCGACGTCGGCCGTGGCGTGCGGCGGGGGTTCGGACGACCGCAGCGGAACGCTCACCGTGTTCGCAGCGTCGTCGCTGACCCGGGTGGCGGATGCGCTGGCCGACGGGTTCGTCGCCTCGTCCTCGATGATCGATCGGGTCGAGGTGGACACCGGCGGCAGCGACTCGTTGGCTCGTCTCGTCAACGACGGTGCGCCCGCCGACGTCCTCCTCACCGCCGACCTGGACACGATGGCGTTGCTCGAGCAGCCGATCGAGCCGGTCGTGGTCGCCCACAACCGGGCCGCCGTCGTCGTACCCGCCGACAACCCCGCCGACATCGAGACCGTGGCCGATCTGGCCGGTTCGGTCACGTTGGCCGTGTGCGAACCGGCGGTGCCGTGCGGTGGTGCGGCGACCGAGCTCTTCGAGCGCGCCGGCATCGACCCCACGCCCGCAACGCTCGAGCCCAACGTGCGCTCGGTGCTCACCAAGGTCGAGCTGGGCGAGGTGGACGCCGGCGTGGTCTACCGGACCGATGTCGAGACCTCGCCGTCGGTGCGAGCGATTCCGGTGGACGACCCGCCGCGCCGACCCGTCGCCGCAGCCGCGGTGGGCGAAGGTGACGCAGCCGGCGCCTTCGTCGCGTTCCTCGGCTCGGACGAGGCAGCGGCGATCTTCGCTGCGCACGGGTTCGAGGGGCCGTGAGCGGTTCGACCGCACCGGGGCCGCACCGCACCCGACCGCCGCTCGTCCTGGTGGTGCCCGCCGTGCTGGCCGTGCTCTTCCTCACCCTGCCCCTCTTGGCGGTGCTGCAACGCCTGCCCTGGGCCGACGCGTGGGACATCCTCCGATCGGAGCGCACCACCGAGGCGCTGCGGGTCACGCTGACCGTCGTACCGGTCACCACGCTCATCGCGGTGCTGCTCGGGGTCCCGCTGGGGTGGATCCTGGCCCGCGCGCCCGATCCGCGGTCGTACGCTCCTGCGCGCCATCGTGCTCCTGCCGATGGTGCTTCCCCCGGTCGTGGGCGGCACGGCGCTGCTCTTCGCTCTGGGACGGCGCGGCCTGGTGGGACAGTGGCTCGACGAGTGGTTCGGGATCACGCTGCCCTTCACGACGGCCGGCGCCATCGTGGCCACCACGTTCGTGGCGTTGCCGTTCGTGGTCATCACCATCGAGGGCGGGTTGCGAGCCGTCGACCCGCGCACCGAGGAGATGGCGGCCACCTTGGGCGCCTCGCCTGCGACGACGCTGCGCACCGTCACGCTCCCCGCCATCTCGGGTTCGCTCCGGGCTGCCGTGGCGCTGGCCGCGGCTCGCGCCCTGGGCGAGTTCGGCGCCACCATCGCCTTCGCCGGAAACCGGCCAGGGGAGACCCGCACCTTGCCGCTCGAGGTGTTCCGGGCGCTGGAAGAGGACCCGGCGACCGCCCTGGTGATCAGCGTGCTGCTGATCGCGGTCTCGCTCCTGGTCCTGATCGCCCTGCGGGGCCGTTGGTGGCCGCAGTGAGCGGGCGGCCCGACGCACCCGGGCTGGCCATCGACGGCGGCTGCCGGATCGGACCGTTCGAGCTGACCGCCCGGTTCGCCTGCCCGCCGCGATCGGTCACGGTCATCCAGGGCCCCAACGGGTCGGGCAAGACCACCCTGTTGCGGGTCATCGCCGGGGTGGCCGGCCTGTGGGACGGCACGCTGCGCATCGGTGAACGGGTCGTGGACGACCCGGCGCAGCGGGCGTGGGTCGGTCCGGTGGATCGCGACGTCGGGTTCGTGCCCACCGACGGTGTGCTGTTCGAGCACCTCGCCGCGCTGGACAACGTGGCCTACGGGCTACGCCGCAGGGGCCGGTCGCGCGCCGACGCCCGTCGTCGAGCCGGGGAGCTGCTCGCGGCCGTCGACGCGGAGCCACTGGCCGGACAGTCCCCGAACCAGCTGTCCAGCGGACAGGCCCAACGCGTCGCGCTGGCGCGGGCCCTCGCCATCGAGCCGACCGTGCTGCTGCTGGATGAGGCGTTCTCGGCCATCGACGCCGACAGCCGACCCGGGCTGCGGGCCCGCGTCCTCGACGAACTCCGACCGGCCGACTCCGTCGTGCTCCTTGTCACCCACGACGCCGACGAGGCCGCCGCCGCGTCGGATCAGCGCCTCACCATCGACGACGGCCACATCACCGACTGATTCACCACCAACGGGCCGGCGACGACGGGCCGGAGACGTCGGGCGCGTTCGACAGAGCTACGCCGGCCGCTCCTGCGGCTCTCGCTCGAGGGCGCGGGCGAGCGCGGCGGCCGCTTCTTCGAGGTCGGCATCCAGCCGACGGGCGACGGCGGCGAACACGTCGGCGGCATGGGCCAGCTGCTCGGCGCGATCGTGTCCCGCCTCGGAGTCGGGTGGATCGTCCACCACCACGGTGCCGCCCCGGCGCCGACCCTCGACCAGGCCGTCACGCTCCAGCTCGGCGTAGGCACGGGCCACCGTCCCGGGGGCCAGTCCCAGCTCGGCCGCCATCGTCCGGATCGGCGGGAGCGGCCGCCGCGGCGGAAAGCTCCCCACCCGGATCGCAACGGCCAGCTGGCCGCGGAGCTGCTCGTAGGCCGGCACGGGGCTGTCACGGTCGATGCGGAGGAGCTGCAGATCGAGCATTCCACGTTTGTATCAGTATTTACCCGACATCGTCGACTCAGAGAGGCTTGTCTTTCGGCTTCTGAGCGATGCATACTGGGGATCACTTAAGAATGTACCAATTATCGAACCGGTGGTCCGACCATGCAACTCATCTCCGCAGTCATCAAACCCTTCAAGGTCGACGAGGTGCGCGACGCCCTCTCCGCCATCAACGTGCAGGGCATGACCACATCGGCCGTCTCCGGCTTCGGCCGCCAGGGCGGCCACACCGAGACCTACCGGGGCACCGAGTACAAGGTGAACTTCACGCCCAAGATGCGGGTCGAGGTGGTCGTCGACGACGAGACGGTCGATGCCGTCGTCGAAGCCATCACCGAGTCGGCCCGCACCGGCAAGATCGGCGACGGCAAGATCTGGGTCACGCCGGTCACGCGGATGGTGCGCATCCGTACCGGCGAGCAGGGCAGCGACGCCATCTGACGCCGGATTTGGGGTCGATCCTGCACCGCCACGGTCGAATATCGACCCCAGAACCGGCCGAGAGGCCTGCGAGACAACCGCTTGTGGACCGGCGGTGGGGCGGCGAGACTGGCCCATGGACGCAACCACCGCAACGGCACAGACCACCACCATCGTCACCGGGCTGGTCAACGGGCTCACGCCAGATGATCGCGAGAAGCGCACTCCGTGCGACCAGTGGAACGTGCACGAGCTGATCGAGCACATGGTCCAGGGCGGCCAGATGGTCGCGGGCGGCCTCCAGGGTCAGGCCCCTCCCGAGGACGCGCCCGACTACCTGGCCGACGGACCGGCTGCGGGATGGAACGACGCGGCCGCCGCACTGGCCGCGGCCGCCACCCCCGACGCCCTCGCCGCCACCCACCAGATGCCGCCCTTCGGTGAGGTCCCCGGCGAGATCGCCCTGTCGGTGATCACCGCCGACCACCTCACCCACGCCTGGGATCTGGCTCGGGCCACCGGCCAGGACATCGCCGTCGACGACGAGCTGGCCTCGTGGGCCCTCCAGACCTGGCAGACCGTCGTGCCGGCCGAGGGACGCGAAGGTGACGCCTTCCACGCCGTCGTCCCCGTGGCGGACGACGCCTCCGCCCTCGACCAGTTGGTCGGCTACACCGGCCGCCAGCCCTGATCCCGGTGGCCCTCACCGACGAGAACCTGGTCCAGCGGGCAGCCGAGAATCAGTACCTGCGCGGCAACTTCGCACCGCTGCGGTCCGAGGGTCACAGCTCCGACCTCACCGTCGAGGGGACCATCCCCGACGGCCTCGACGGCCACTTGCTGCGCACCACTCCCAACCCGGCCGGAACGGTCGGACCGAACCACCACTGGTTCCTGGGCGACGGGATGACCCACGGCATCGAGCTGCGAGACGGCCGGGCCGTCGGCCATCACTGGTCGTGGATCCGCACGCCCGGAGTCGAAGCCGCGACCGGTCTGGAGGCGGCGCCGGTCATCGACCCCTCCGCACGGGGGACCGGGAACGTCAACGTGATCGGTCACGCCGGTCGCATTCTGGCCCTGTCCGAGGTGGGACTGCCGTGGCAGCTCTCCGCCGACACGACCACCGTCGGTCAGTGGGACTTCGACGGCGGGCTGCAACCGTCGTGGAACATGACCGCCCACCCCAAGGTCGACCCGGCCACCGGAGAGCTCCTCTTCTTCGGCTACGACTTCGGCCCCACCCACCTGCGGTACCACCGGGCCGACGCCGACGGCACCCTCGTACAGACCGAGGAGATCGCCACCAAGGGCCCGACGATGATGCACGACTTCAACATCACCGAGACGCGGGTCGTGTTCATGGATCTGCCGGTGGTGTTCGACCTGAACCTGCTGGTCGACGGGATGACGACGCCCTTCCGCTGGGACGACGACTACGGCGCCCGGTTGGGGGTCATGCCCCGCACCGGTGGGAGCGACGACGTGCAGTGGATCGAGATCGACCCGTGCTACGTCTTCCACCCGTTCAACGCCTACGACGACGGTGATGACATCGTGATCGACGTGGCCCGGTACGACCGCATGTTCGCCACCAGTCGCATCGGGCCCGAGGAGCCGAAGCTGGGCCGCTGGTTCCGTTGGACGATCGACCCGGCCGCCGGCACCGTCTACGAGAAACAGCGCAGCGACGAGCCGATCGAATTCCCCCGCATCGACGACCGATTCGTCGGTCGCCGCCACCGCGTCGGCTGGGCCGCCCGGATGGCGGAAGGGTTCGAGGCCGAAGCCCTCCTGCGCTACGAACTCGACTCCGGAGCGACCCAGACCTGGGATCCCGGCCCCGACCGCCTGCTGAGCGAGGCGGTCCACGTGCCGGCCACCGGCGACGCGCCCGAGGGCGACGGTTGGCTGCTGGCACCGGTCTTCGACCGCACCACCGATCGGTCCGCCGTCGTCATCCTGGACGCTTCCGACCTTCCGGGCGGACCCGTCGCCACCGTCGACCTGACGACGCGCATCCCGTTCGGCTTCCACGGCAACTGGGTCCCCGCCACCTGACCCCGCCGGATCTGGGGTCGATACTGCACCCTGACGGTGCACCATCGACCCCAGATTCCGCTACCGCCGTTTCACTCCGGTCCGATCGAGCTCGGTTTCGTCACATTCGACGCTCGCAACGAATCACACGCGTGTCACATGGCGCGCTCGCCCTCCCACCCGCGGCCGCGAACCTGTGACATCCGCCACGCTGCGTCGGATTTCACGCCTCCGCCACCGCTCCGCGTCACGAATACGCGGGATCTCGATCTACGTGTTGACAACGACGTAATTACGCGCCTGTAATCTTCGCCACGCCTTCGTGCGCGAGTCGCAACAAACCCGAGGGCTGAAGGTAGGTCGAGGGGGTTCTGCTCGGTCTACGGGGCAAGACAAGCGGCGGGCCTCCCGGCTCGGGGCAGCGCTTCGGCGCACACACGGCAGCGCTTCGGCGCACAACGCGGCGCACAGGGCGCGGCAAGGAGAAGGACAGGGTGGCACTCACCGACACAAGCGTCACGCCGGCAGCCGACGGGGTCGAGGACTCCCCCACCGGCTCGGCCATGCGGGTTCGTAAGCGCAACGGCAACCTCGAGGCGGTCGATCTCAACAAGATCGTCCGAGCGGTCGAACGCTGCAGCGGCGAGCTCGACGGCGTCGACCCCCTGCGGGTGGCCACCAAGACCATCAGCGGGATCCATGACGGTGCCACCACCACCGAGCTCGACGAGCTCTCCATCCGCACCGCTGGAGCGCTCATCGTCGAGGAGCCCAACTACTCCAAGCTCGCCGCCCGGCTGCTGGGCACCTTCATCGCCAAAGAGGTGCGCAACCAGAACATCCACTCGTTCAGCCAGTCCATCCGGGCCGGCCACGAGCTGGGCATCATCGGCGACGATGTCGCCGAGTTCGTCACCGTCAACGCCCGCAAGCTGGACGACGCCGTCGACTACGACCGCGGCGACCTGTTCGAGTTCTTCGGCCTGCGCACGGTCTACGACCGGTACCTCCTGCGGCATCCCGAGAACCGCGACGTCATCGAGATCCCGCAGTACTTCTTCCTCCGGGTCGCCTGCGGGCTCAGCCAGTCCCCCGACGAAGCCATCCGCTTCTACCGCCTGATCTCGGGGCTCGAGTACCTCCCCTCCAGCCCCACCCTGTTCAACTCGGGCACCAACCACCCGCAGATGTCGTCGTGTTACCTGCTCGACTCGCCCGAGGACACGCTCGAGGGCATCTACGACCGCTACGCCGACGTCGCCCAGCTCTCCAAGTTCGCCGGCGGCATCGGCCTGGCCTACCACCGGGTCCGGGCCCGGGGTTCGCTCATCAAGGGCACCAACGGCCTGTCCAACGGCATCGTTCCGTGGCTCAAGACCCTCGACAGCTCGGTGGCCGCGGTCAACCAGGGCGGCCGACGCAAGGGCGCGGCCTGTGTCTACCTCGAGAGCTGGCACGCCGACATCGAGGAGTTCCTCGAGCTGAAGGAGAACGTCGGCGACGACGCCCGGCGCACCCACAACCTCAACCTGGCCAACTGGATCCCCGACCTGTTCATGGAGCGGGTCGAGAAGGACTGGCAGTGGTCGCTGTTCGACCCCAAGCAGGTTCCGCACCTGTGCGACCTGTACGGCGAGGAGTTCGAGCGGGCCTACGTCGACGCCGAGGAGCAGGGCCTGTTCGAGCGGCAGATCCCCGCCCGCCAGTTGTACAGCCGCATGATGCGCACGCTGGCCCAGACCGGCAACGGCTGGATGACCTTCAAGGACGCGTCCAACCTCAAGTGCAACCAGACCGCCGAGCCCGGCAACACGGTCCACCTGTCCAACCTGTGCACCGAGATCCTCGAGATCACCAGCCAGGGTGAGACCGCCGTCTGCAACCTGGGCTCGGTCAACCTGGGCCGGCTGGTGAAGGACGGCGGGTTCGACTTCGAGCGCCTCGGTCAGATCGTGCGCACTGCGGTGCCGTTCCTCGACCGGGTCATCGACATCAACTACTACCCCACCCCCGAGGCGGCCACCTCCAACGAGCGCTGGCGTCCGGTGGGCATGGGCATGATGGGCCTGCAGGACGTGTTCTTCCAGCTCGGCCTGCCCTTCGACAGCCAGGAAGCCCGGGACCTGTCCCGGGCCATCGCCGAGGAGATCTACTTCCACGCGCTGTGGGCGTCGACCGAGCTGGCCGAGGCCAACGGGCCCCACCCCGGCTTCGATCAGACCCGGGCCGCCAAGGGTCAGCTCCAGATGGACCTGTGGGACGTCGAGCCCGCCGACCCGGCCCGCTGGGAGCCGCTCCGTGAGCGCATCACCCAGCACGGCCTGCGCAACTCGCTGCTGCTGGCGGTGGCCCCCACGGCCACCATCGCCTCCATCGCCGGCTGCTACGAGTGCATCGAGCCGCAGGTGTCCAACCTGTTCAAGCGCGAGACGCTGTCGGGTGAGTTCCTCCAGATCAACCGCTACCTGGTGCGCGAGCTCCAGTCCCGCGGCCTGTGGGACGACGCCATGGCCAACCGGGTCAAGCGGGCCGAGGGATCGGTCCAGGACATCGAGGAGATCCCGGACGACCTGCGCGAGACCTACCGCACCGCCTGGGAGCTGCCCATGCGGTCGCTCATCGACATGGCCGCCGACCGCGGCGCCTTCATCGACCAGAGCCAGTCGCTCAACCTGTTCATGGAGAGCCCCACCATCGGGAAGCTCTCGTCGATGTACCTGTACGGCTGGAAGGCCGGGCTCAAGACCACCTACTACCTGCGAACCCGCCCGGCCACCCGCATCAACCAGACCACCACCTCGGCGCCGTCGGACGCGTCGGTGGACTCGGGTCCCCCCGCCACGAGTGCCACCGACGCGTCGGCGCCCTCCAAGGGCTTCACCGACGCCGAAGCCGTGGCCTGTTCCCTGGAAAACCCCGAAACCTGCGAGGCATGTGACTGATGGCGCTGACCGACCCCCTGCTCAACGAAGCGCTCGAGCAGACCCCTGTCCCCCCGACCCCCCAAGCCGATCCTGCGGCCGGCCGGGGTGACCTCCTCGATCCGGGCTTCGACCTGACGCTGCGGCCCATGCGGTACCCCAACTTCTACGAGATGTACCGCGACGCCATCCGCAACACGTGGAGCGTCGAGGAGATCGACTTCTCCGACGACGTCACCGACCTCGATCGCAAGCTGCTGCCGTCCGAGCGCCATCTGGTCAACCGGCTGGTCGCGTTCTTCGCCACCGGTGACTCGATCGTGTCGAACAACCTGGTGCTCAACCTGTACAAGCACATCAACGCCCCCGAGGCCCGGATGTACCTGTCGCGCCAGCTGTTCGAAGAGGCGCAGCACGTGCAGTTCTATCTGACGCTGCTGGACAACTACATCCCCGATCACGACGAGCGGCACCAGGCGTTCGCGGCGGTCGAGAACATCCCGGCCATCAAGCGCAAGGCCGAGTTCTGCTTCAAGTGGATCGGCCAGATCGACTCGCTCGACGAGCTGCAGACCGACGAGGAGCGCAAGCAGTTCCTGCTCAACCTCATCTGCTTCGCGGCCTGCATCGAGGGGCTGTTCTTCTTCGCGGCGTTCGCGTACGTCTACTTCCTGCGGTCGAAGGGCCTGCTCAACGGGCTGGCCGCCGGCACCAACTGGGTGTTCCGTGACGAGAGCGCTCACATGAACTTCGCCTTCGCCGTCATCGACGTGGTGCGCACCGAGTCGCCCCACCTGTTCGACGAGGACCTGGCCGAGCGCATCCGCGAGATGGTCGACGAGGCCATCGACTGCGAGCACGAGTTCGCCATGGACCTGCTGGGCGAGGGTGTGCCCGGCATGTCCACCGCCGACACCCGGACCTACCTCGAGTTCGTCGCCGACCAGCGGTTGGGCCAGCTGGGTCTGGGTCAGCGCTACGGGGCCAAGAACCCGTTCGACTTCATGGAGCTCCAGGACGTGCAGGAGCTGACCAACTTCTTCGAGCGCACGGTGGCCGCCTACCAGGTGGGTGTCGAAGGC
>CAWCAL010000015.1:0-76156 GCA_963793475.1 uncultured Acidimicrobiales bacterium | reverse complement strand
CCAGCGTGCACCCCGGGGTCATCAGGTCGTGGAGCTCGGCCCACGCCCGTCGGGTGACGACGTCGGCGTACCGGTTCTGCAGCCGCCGGATGGCGAGGTAGTCGGCCGTGTCGTCGGCGGGTGGGCGATCGTCCGTCATCCCTGCCGGACCCTATCGGCCCAGGGTCAAGGGTCCGCCGCACGAGTGCTCGATCAATCCTGCCGGGGACCCTATCGTTCGGCGATGACCGAGCGCCGCCGCCTGTTCGACAAGACCGTCCTCGTCACCGGCGCTGCGTCGGGCCTGGGCCGGGCCATCGCCCGGGCCGCCGTCGCCGAAGGAGCCGACGTCGTGGCCGGCGACATCGACGAAGCCGGCCTCGGCGCGCTGGCGTCGGAGCTGGGCGCCGGCGTGGCGACCCAGCGCAGCGACGTGCGCGATGAGGCCGACCAGGCCGCGCTGGTGGCGCTGGCCACCGAGCGATTCGGTGGGCTCGACGTCGCCGTGGCCAACGCCGGCGCGGGGTTCGCCTCGCCCATCGTCGACCACGACCTCGAGACGTGGCGCGACATCATCGATCTCTGCCTGACCGGTGTGTTCCTCACCGTGAAGCACGCCGGTCGAGCGATCACCCAGCGAGGCGGCGGGGCCATCGTGACCGTCGCCAGCCTCAACGCGATCCAGCCCGGGCAGGGCATGGCGGCGTACGGCGCGGCCAAGGCGGGCGTGAAGATGGTCACCGAGGTGGCCGCGCTGGAGCTGGGCCCGTCACAGGTCCGCGTCAACGCCGTCGCCCCCGGCCTGGTCATGACCAACGCCACCGCACCACTGGAGATGATCCCGGGCGCCGTCGAGGAGTACGTCGCGAACACCCCGCTGGGCCGCTACGGCGAACCCGAGGAGATCGCCGAGGTTGTGATGTTCCTCGCCTCCGACGACAGTTCCTTCATGAACGGGTCGTTCGTCTCGGTCGACGGCGGGGCCAACACCCAGCGCTACCCGGACCTGATCGCGGCGGCCCAACGGATGGGGGAGACACCATGAACGACACGAACGGCGCGAACCGCTCCAACGGCTCGGGCGGTGCCGACGCCGGGCCCGATCCGTTCGCCCCGGCCAAGCTGGGCCCGGTCCAGCTGCGCAACCGCATCCTCAAGGCGGCCACGTTCGAGGGCATGACGCCCGAGGCGCTGGTCACCGACAATCTGATCGACTTCCACCGGCGCCACGCGGCCGGAGGGGTGGGGGTCTCGACGGTCGCCTACCTGGCCGTCGCCCCCGAGGGCCGGACCCAGGCAGAGGCGATCTGGCTGCGCGACAGCGCCGTTCCCGGTCTGCGCCGGTTGACCGACGCCATCCACGACGAGGGCGCCGCCGCCGGCGCGCAGATCGGCCACGCCGGGCCCGTCGCCAACGGTCGCTCCAATCAGGCCCCGAGCCTGGCACCGTCGAAGGGCTTCAACCCGCTGTCGATGCGACCCATCCACGGCGTCACCGAGACCGACCTGGAACGCATCACCATGGACTTCGGCCGGGCCGCACGCCTGGCCGTCGACTCGGGGTTCGACGTGATCGAGGTCCACCTCGGCCACAACTACCTGCCCAGCTCGTTCCTCAGCCCCAGCCTCAACCGGCGCAAGGACCGGTGGGGTGGCTCGATCGAGAACCGGGCCCGCTTCCCCCGCCAGATCGTGCGAGTTGTGCGCGACGCGGCCGCCGACGGGGTGGCGGTCATCGCCAAGTTCAACATGGCCGATGGCTACCCCGGCGGGATGAAGATCGACGACAGCCTGGCCGTAGCCCGACTCCTCGAGGAAGACGGAGGCCTCGACGCCATCGAGCTCACCGGCGGCAGCTCGTACGCCAACCCGATGTACCTCTTCCGGGGCGACGTCCCGCTCGAGGAGTTCGCCGAGACGTTGCCCCAGCCCATGAAGACCGGGTTCAAGTTGTTCGGCAAGAAGATCATGCGGACCTACCCGTTCGAGGAGGCCTTCTTCCTCGAGAAGGCCAAACAGTTCCGCGACCAGCTGTCCCTGCCGCTCGTGCTGCTGGGCGGCATCAACAACCGGTCGACCATCGAGATGGCCATGGGGGAGGGCTTCGAGTTCGTCGCCATGGGGCGGGCCCTGCTGCACGATCCCGAGATCATCAACAAGATGCAGTCGGGAGAGCAGACCGAGGGCCAGTGCATCCACTGCAACCGGTGCATGCCCACCATCAACAGCGGCACCCGCTGCATCCTCAACGACCCCGAACCGCTGTATCCATAGGCGCAGCCTCTCCGGCTCCTCATCGCACGGGGTGATGGTCGTACTCTGAGCCGATCGCCGCCCTCCTTCTGATCCCGGCGCTCATCGCTGTGGGCATCGCCGTCGTGTGGATGATGCGCGCCAGGGGAGCGGTCATCGACCCCTACCGTCCCCCGTCGGTCTGGGCGCGGGCCGGCGTCTTCTTCGTCGCCGCGTGGGTGTTCTCGGCGGCCACCGGCACCCTCGGCACGTTGCTGGACCAGCCCATCGCCACGTCGGACCAGCTCTCCAACCCGCGCTGGATCGCCACGGCCGTGCTGTGTTTCGTCGGCGTGACCATCCTGTACGCGGGCACCTGGGCTCGCATGACCCTGGTCTTCGACCGGCGTCAGTACATGATGCCGGCGCTGGGTTTCGGCATCGTCTGGGGACTGAGCACGGGCCAGCTCCTGCTGAGCTTCTACCACCTGGCCGACGGCACCGACCTGCCCCGCTGGGGGGTGTGGATCGCCGCCTACGTCGCCATCTCCGCCTGGCAGGCCCTGTTCCACGATCTGTTCTGGGACGTCTACGTCAGCCCCGAGCACGACACGCCCCGCTCGATCCGCCTGAAGGTCCTGGTCGCCCACATCCCCAACGTCACCCTGGCGCTGACCTTCCTGGTCATCTGGGAGAACTACCTGCTCTTCGTCCTGATCGAGACCATCGCCTTGGTGTCCGCCACGGTCTTCCAGCGATTCCCGGCCCCGTGGGCCACCGAGTTCATCGACCCACCGGCCACCGAGCCGGGGATGATGGGCCTGCCCCACGCCGCCGGCTTCCAAGGCGACCCGGCCGGCGCACGTCGGTAGTCTGAGCCCACGACGTGGGAGGGCGCAGATCATGGCTGACCTGAACGAACTCACCGATCTCCTGGTCCGCAAGGGCAAGGTCCGGGGCAACCCGGTGGGGATGACCCTCTTCTTCGACGAGGTCCCGGCCGCGTACGAGGGACGGCGGGTCGACCCGTGCGCCATCGTGCGTCACGCCATGGACGACGGCGAGCGGGTCTACGTCGACGCCGAGTACCACGACTGCATCGCCGGGGCCTGGCACGCCGGGTTCACCGAAGCGACACCGCTGGTCAACACCGGCACCTACCTGTCCGATCACATCCCGGCCTTCAGCGAGGAGGGTGCGGCCAAGGTCATGTCGGGTATCAACGTCCTGCCCCAGGGCATGGTCATCGGCATCGGCGCCGCCCCGCTCGACGACATGCCGCGCAAGGTCGACCCCGACTGGATCGTCGTCGTGTGCGACCCGATGCACGCCAACACCATCGGCGGCGTGCGCGCCGTCAAGGACGGGGTCCAGCCCCGGGCCGCATGCGGCACCTCGCTCTGCGGCGAGCTGTTCGCCGTTCCGCACCACGAGCCCAACGTCATCATCACCCCGGGCGACCAGGGCGGCCGCATGGCCAACCGCATTCGGCCCGAAGAGATGTTCGTCATCGTGCCGCTCGAGTACGCCGACGACCTGGTCGAGATCCTGACCATGGTCCCCGACGTCGAGGGCCTGCTCGACGCCACCAAGCGGGAGGACTCGGACTACTGGGAGAAGAAGGAGGCCCGACGCACCCGGATCCCCGTCGAGGTCGCCCCCGTCGAAGCCGGCGACGAAGCCGCCGTGGCCGCGTTCGCGATGTCGATTGGAATGGGATGCCGAGGCCATCGCAGTGATGAATGACGCCCCGGCCGACATCCGGTCGTTCGCCGTCGGTCAGGCCGAGGACTACGCGCAGGAACACGGCGCTTCGATCATCACCCGCGACCTCCTGGCCGAGCAGATGGCCGAGATGGGGATGGATCTGGACGACATGCTCAGCATCACCCCGGGCGAGACCCCCGAGGAAGCCGCGGCGTCCGGGGTGACCGGCCTGCTCGAGCTCCCCGTCGAGTCGTCCGGCGACCACTCCTTCGCGGTCAACACGCGGGCGCCGGTCTACGCCAGCGAGACCTCCACCGTCGACGTCGACGTCCACGCCATCTGGGTCGTCGTCTGCGACATCGCCTCGTGGCCCGAGTGGCAGCCCGATGTGGCCCACGCATCAGTACACGGCCCGCTGGAAGCCGGCACGGGGTTCAGCTGGAAGACCGGCCCGGGGGTGATCACCTCGACCGTCGAGCGGGTGGTTCCGGGCCGGGTCCTGGCGTTCAGCGGGACCGGGATGGGCGCCAGGATGCGGCACGAGTTCCGGCTCGACCCCATCGACGGCGGCGGCACCCGGCTGACGATCGCCCAGTCGATGGAGGGTGGTGCGGTCCGCGGCATGAAGCGCATGCTGCGCAAGATCACCGCCACGTCGATGGCCACCTGGATGACCTCGGTCGGCGAGCGCGCCTCGGTCGACGCCTGAGCGCCCGGGCAGTGCCGGGACCGGGCGGGGCCGCTCGGTAGCATCTGCGGATGCGCTGTTCGGTCTGTGTCGCCACCTTTCGCCGTCCGGACGGCCTGCGTCAGCTGCTCGAGAGCCTCGCCGCGCAGGATCTGCCCGCCGAGGTGGAGCTCGAGATCGTGGTCGTCGACAACGACGGCGACGACGCGGTCGCGCCACGGATCTGCGAAGAGTTCCGGCAGGATCATCCCGACATAAAGGTCCTCGTCGATGTCGAGCCCGTCCAGAACATCGCCCTGGCCCGCAACCGCGGCGTCGCCCTGGCCAGCGGCGACGTCCTGGCCTTCGTCGACGACGACGAGACCGCCGATCCCCATTGGATCGCCCGGCTGATCGAGACCCAGGACCGCTACGACGCCGAATGTGTCTTCGGGCGGGTCACCGCGTCGTTCCCCGCCGGTACACCCGACTGGGTGGCCGAGCTTGATCTGTTCAACCGGCCGTCCCCGCCCACCGGCTCGCCCGCCCGCTACACCCAGACCAGCAACTGCCTCGTCCGCGCCGACGCCATGGCCGCCCACGATCGGGCGGGTGAGGGTCCGTTCGACCCGGCCTTCGGCCGCACCGGGGGCGAGGACACCGACCTGTTCGAACGGATGCGGGCCGCAGGCGCCAGCCTGGTGGCCGCCTACGAGGCGGAGGTCACCGAGCTGGTACCGGCCGAGCGCACGACGGTGGGGTTCCTGCTGCGTCGCGCCTTCCGACAGGGTTCGCTGTACACGTACCGATCGACCCGGGACCAGAGCTTGATGCAGAAGGCGCGGCAGGCGTTGAGCTCGCTGGGCCGGGTCGTGGTGGGCGTCGGCGCCACGTTGGTGTCCGTGGCCAACCCGTCGCGGCGGGCCCACTGGGCGGTGCGCACCGCGGCCTACTGCGGGCACCTCGCCGGCGTCGTCGGTGCCGTTCCCCGGGGGTACTGATCCCTGGGCGCCACGAGTTCGCCTGCCTCTGAGCGACGCCGTCAGAGTGCGGCGTTGTCCGCTTCGACCGCTGCGGCCAGCCGATCGAGCACGTCGGGGACGGCGCTGACCACCCGCGACCAGCTGGGCATGAACGGGGTCTCCATTGGACTCGACAGGAACTGCTGGCCCGCCGTCATCAAGGCACCCGAGAACATCTCGACCACCTGCTCCTCGGCGTGGCGATCCTGCTCGAGGCCGTTGAGCACCGCGTCGTGGTGGTACCAGTCGACCAGATCGAGTGCCGACCGGTAGTACGCGGCCTTCAACGTCCGGAACACCTCGGTGGAGAGCACCGCACCCTGTACCGCCAGCTTGCGGTAGATGGCCTTGGAGATGTCGATCGACATCTTGTGCAACCCCGCGTCGGGATCGTCGGGCGAGAGCGGCTGGTGCTTGTGGTCGTAGTGGTGGGCCAGATCCACCTGGCAGACCCGCTGGGTCGAGTACTGGCGGTAGACCTCGGACAGGATGCCGATCTCCAGGCCCCAGTCGGACGGGATGCGGATGGCGCGCACGACGTCGTCGCGCATGGCCATCTCGCCCGCCAGCGGGTAACGGAAGCTGTCGAGGTAGTCCAGGTAGGGAGACGGTCCGAGGGTGTAGCGCAGGGCCCGCAGGAGGGGTGTGACCAGCAGCCGCGCGGCCCGCCCGTTGAGCCGACCGTCGCCGACCCGGGCGTAGTACCCCTTCGAGAACGCGTACTCGAAGCCGGGATGGACGAGCGGGTAGAGGAGCCGGGCCGGGATCTCACGGCTGTAGGTGAGGATGTCGGCGTCGTGCAGCGCCACGACCTGGGCCTGCCCAGCGGCCAGGAAGTACCCCAGGCAGTACCACACGTTGCGACCTTTCCCCGGGGCCGGAGGGGCCAGGTCGTGGCGCGCCAGCTCGGCGTCGATGGCGGAGAGCCCGGGGCCGTCGTTCCACAGGATCCGGGTGGGCACGCTCAGTCGGTCGAAGAACTCGCGGGCGTGGGCGAAGTCCTCCGGACCGGCGGCGTCGAGCCCGATGATGACCTGCGACAGGTAGGGGATCTGAGCCACCTGGTCGACGATGGCCGACAGCGCCGGCCCGCCGAGCTCGGAGTAGAGCGTCGGGATCACCAGCGCCATCGGCGACTCGTCGCTCCATTTGGTGAGCTCGAGCTCGAGGTCCTGGAGCGGCCGTTCGCCCAGGCGGTGCAGGGTCGCCACCGACCCGTTCTGGAAGAAATCCGCCACGTGGGCCACTCCTGCGTCCTGCTCGGGTGTGGCGTCGAGCCTACCCGGCTCGTCCCGGTGGTCAGGTCGTAACCATTCTGCAATACTCCCGCCCTGGTCCCCATCCACGGCGGAAACGGGACCCCAGCTCCCCATGACCCTTTCGTTACGAACGTCTCCGTTCGCGGCTCGATTCGTGCTGCTCGCGCTCGTCCTCACGTCCTGTGGCACCGACGGCGTCACGGTCTCCACCGCGTCCGCGTGCCGGCCCCGACGGCGACCACCACCACGAGCAGCACCCGCACCCCACCCACGAGCAGCACCCTGCCGCCGGCCACCACCCTGCCCCCCGAGGCGCCGCCCGCCGAACCGGTGACCAGCGCTCCGCCGACCACCACGGCGTCCTCATCGAGCGGTCCCGCTCCGCCGCCCAGCGCACCACCCGCCACCGCCCCGCCGACCAGACGCGGCTCCACCACCGCCCACCTCTCCGCCTCCGCCCCCGCCACCACCATCCCCGTCGGCGAACGCGATCTCGCCGGTCCGCGTGGCGTGGTTCTACAAGCCGCCACCCGGTATCGACGCCGCGTCGCTGGTGCGCGACTACGACGTCTTCGTCCTCACCAAGAACGACGAGCACTTCCGGGATCAGCTCAAGGCCGCCGAGCCGTCGGTTCGCGTCCTGCAGTACGTGCTGTCGACCGAGATCGAGGACCCGGGCGGCGGGTCACCGCAGAGCAACCAGATCGCCTGGAACGCCGGCGACTTCGCCGCGCTGCTCCGCGATCACCCCGACTGGTTCCTGCGCAATCCCGATGGCGGCCGCCAGACCAAGTGGTTCGGCAGCCAACAGGTGTCCTACATGGACCCGGGCTCGCCCGGCTGGCGGAACTGGTTCGCGCAGCGGCTCGCGGCCTGGAACAACGCCCACGGCTGGGACGGTGTGTTCCTCGACAACGTCGAGCTGTCCCTGACCAAACGCCAGCGCGAGGGCCTGGTTCCCGCTGCGCACCCCACCGACCCGGCCTGGCAGAACGCCATGGTCGGCTTCCTCTCCCACGTGCGCTCGGTGATGAGCGCCCACGGGAAGACGGTCTGGGGCAACGGGATCGAGTGGAGCGGCAGACCGGCGGTCCTCGACCGGTACGCGGGCCAGCTCGACGGGATGATGGCCGAGTCGTTCGGCACCGACTGGCACGGGCGACCCCGGCTGGGTTCGGCGTGGGAGAAGGAGATCGGGCGAGCCGAGCGCCTCACCGCGATCGGTGACCATTCCCTGCTCGTCGCCCAGGGCTCCCGCAACGATGGCAACGCCTTCCAATACGCCTACGCCTCGTACCTGCTGGTGGCCGGTCCCACGGTGTCATTCCGGTACGCCCACCACAGCGCCTACCACCAGCGCTGGTGGTACGACGCCTACGACCGGGCGCTCGGGAACCCCACCGGGTCCCGCTACCGCCAGGGTGTCGGATGGCGCCGCGACTTCGAGCACGGTTCGGTGGTGGTCGACCCGCAGCAGGGCACGAGCTCGATCACGTTCGCCCGAGGCGCTGGGTAGGACGACCGGTCACGCCATGAGCCGTCGGGCCCCAATCGGCGCCGCTCCCTCAAGCCTGCCGGCGTTCCGGCCGATCCCGAAAGGGATCCAGGCAAGAGGGACGACATGGCGAAGGTTCGAGGACCCGCTGCGATCGCGGCGGCCGTTGCGGTGCTTGCCACCGGCGCGTCCGCCCTGGTCGCGCCCGGTGTGGCGTCCTCGGACGAGGCGACGCCGCCCCCCGCTCCAACGGTGTCGGTCACAACCGTCCCAACGCCGGCTCCGTCGGCCGAGGCCCCGTCGACACCGACCCTGCCCGCCGCGGAGGTGCCGGCAGTGACCGGCACCAGCGCGCGATTCGCCTGGTTCTACAAGCCGCCCGCCAACGCCTCGGCGTCCGAACTGGCCGAACGCTTCGACGTCGTCGTGCTGACCCGCAACGACGAGGCGTTCCGCGATCAGCTCAGGGCGGCCGACCCGTCGCTGCGGGTACTCCAGTATGTGCTGGCCAACGAGATCCAGGAGGCCGGGGCCGATCGACCGTGGCGCAACCAGGCGGCCTGGAACACCGGCGACGCGGCGACACTCCTGGCCGAGCACCCCGAGTGGTTCGCCCGGGACGGGGTCGGACGACCGCTGGCCAGGAGCACGGGTGATGGGCGCACCGTCTACACCATGGACCCGTCGCAGGCCGGTTGGACCGACTACCTGATCCAGCGGGTCCTGACCCACAACGTCGACGCGGGCTGGGACGGCGTGTTCCTGGACAACGTCGAGATGAGCCTGAGCAAGCGCCGGCGGGAGGGCCAGCTCCCCGCGGCGCATCCCACCGACGGGGCATGGCAGGACGCCATGGTCGGCCACGTCGCCGCCATCCACCGGGCGTTCGCCGCCGCCGGACGACCGGTGTGGGCCAACGTCATCGAAGGAGGCGAGTCGGCCGCCGAGATCGACCGGCTGGCTCCCCACCTCGAGGGCACGATGGACGAGAGCTTCGGCACGGGGTGGGACGGCCGGCCCCGAACCGGCTCGTCATGGGAGCGCGAGCTCGCCGCCGTCGAGCAGCGGACCGCCGGGGGAGACCACAGCCTGCTGGTGGCCCAGGGGGCTCGGGGCGACGAGGCGGCCCGCCGCTACGCGTTCGCCTCGTACCTGCTGGTGGCCGGACCGACCGTGTCGTTCCGCTACGCCGACCACACCACCGCCTACGCCGATGTCTGGTGGAGCGACGACTTCGATCGTGCCCTCGGCGAACCGCTCGGACCCCGTACCCGGATCGGCGACGAGTGGGTCCGCGACTTCGAGGGTGGTCGGGTCGCCGTCGACCCCGTCGCCGCCACCGCCACCATCACCTGACCCCTGCTCGCCCGAAATCTCGGCATCCACCCCACACATGTGCGGAAATCTGCCGAGGTTTCGGACCGGCGGGCGGGGTGGCCCGCAGGGGGTGACGGCGCGTCAGGTGCCGGTCCAGTTGGGGCGGCGGTGTTCGGCGGCTGCCGTCAGGCCTTCGGACGCGTCGTCGGTGGCGGCGACGACCCGGCGCATCGTCTCACCCATGCGCACCGCGTCGCTCCACGGCAACTGCGCGCCGCGGGCCGCCATCTCCTTGGTGGCCCGCACCGCCAGCGGTCCGCCCTGGCAGAGGCGCCGGGCCAGGGTCATGGCCTCGTCGGCGAGCTGCTCGCCCGGCACGACCCGCCAGACCAGGCCCATCTCGGAGGCTCGCTCCGCGTCGATCGGATCCCCGGTCAACAGCAGCTCCATCGCATGGTCCCAGCGCAGCTTTCCCGGCAGGCGAAGCGCGCCCACGATGGTGGGAATGCCCAACTTCACCTCGGGATAGGCGAAGCGGGCGTGGTCGGCGGCGATCACGAAGTCGCACGCCGCCACCGCCGTCAGTCCGTAGCCGATGCAGTGCCCGTTGACCGCGGCGATCGTCGGTTTCCAGATCTCCTGACCGCTCTCGAACGAGTTGATGGTGGGAATCTCCCAGAACGTCCCGGGCCAGGTCCCGACGGCGCCGGCGCCGTCCTTCAGGTCGGCACCGGCGCAGAACGCCTTGGTCCCGGCGCCGGTCAGGATGGCCACCCAGGCGTCGGGGTCGTCATAGAAACGATTCCACGCCGCGTTCAGGGCGTCGCGCAACGGTCCGTTGACCGCGTTGAGCGCTTCGGGCCGGTGGTAGGTGATGGTCGCGACGTGCTCGTCCATCGCGTACAACACCGGGGGCTGCGGCGAGCCGGTCGGGTTCGACGAGTCGGCCTCGGTCCCATCGTCCGCCTCATTCATCGCTCGGCCTTCGGATCGTCGGGTCGGATAGCGTCAACCTACCGCTCGCCCGCGCCGCTGGAGGGAACGCCATGGAGTTGCAGGATCTCATCGAGATCGAGCAGATCAAACGCCTGAAGTACCGCTACCTCCGGTGCCTCGACCAGAAGGAATGGGACGACCTCGAGCAGTGCTTCACCGAGGATGCCACCGCCTCGTACGGCGGCGGGGCCTACCCGTTCGAGGGTCGGGACCACATCATGGCGTTCCTGCGCGAGGCGATGGGCGCCGACACCTTCCATTCCAGTCACCAATGCCATCACCCCGAGATCGACATCGCCGGGGACGGGACCGCCACCGGGGTCTGGGCCCTGCAGGACGTCGTCATCGACACCGGATTCGACCTGACCATCAGCGGCGCGGCCTTCTACACCGACCGGTACCGCCAGGTCGACGGCGCCTGGCGAATCGAGCACACGGGGTACAAGCGGCTGTACGAGGAGGTGCTCCCGCGCGGTGATGTCAGCGGTTTGCGATTGACCGCCAGCTGGTGGGCCACCGACGGCCGCTCCGAACTGGCCGGCTGACGCCCCGTCTCCGCAGGGCGGGAGGCGCCGCCACGGGCCCCCAACGGGCTCAATTGATGGCCCGGGATGCCGAAGGAACCCCAGGAGGCGGGTGGTGGCTCACCCAGACCGGTGAGCCGTGTGGCCCATTGAGGCCATGACTCACCGTCCGTAGCGTTAATAGCACTATGCGTGGGAGAATCTCAGAGCGACGCCGTCGACGAGGCCAGAGCGGCGCGGTCATCGTCGAAGCGGCGCTCATCATGCCCGTGGTGCTCCTCATCTCCATGGGCGTGGTCGACCTCGGCTTCCTCGTCGACCACAACCTGACCCTCGCCAGCGCCACCACCGCCGGCACGCCGCGCCGGCGTCCGAGCCGGTAACTCCGCCGACGCCGACCAGCAGGTGCTCGAGGCCATCGCCAGCGCCGAGGCGAAACTCAAGCCCAACTCGATCGAGCAGATCATCATCTACCGGGCCGACGACGCGGACGGTGAGGTGCCGTCCGAGTGCTTCGGCGGGACCGACGCATCCAAGCACTGCAACACCTACGGACCCGGTGCCCTGACGACGTTCGTGCAGGAGCCGGGCTGGCTGCCCGCCGACCGCCGCGCCGGCGTGTTCGGCGACGCCGACTACCTGGGCGTCCACGTGGTGACCAACCACGACTTCACCATCGGCATCTTCGGTGACGGGCGATCGGTGTCGGACACCGTCGTGATGCTGATCGACCCCACCGGCGTGGCCGGCGCCAGCGCCGAGATCCCCCCACCACCCAGTGTGACCACGTCGACCACGACGACCACCACGACGACCACCACGACGACCCCGCCGCCGACGACGGCGCCGCCGCCCACGACGTCGACGATCCCGCCGCCGACCACCTCGTCCACCACCACGACCACCCTCTACGTGCCACCCGCCACGACCACCACGACGACGCCACCTCCCACCACGATCCCGCCGCCCACGACCAGCACGATTCCTCCGCCCACGACCACCACGACCTGGCCGACGCCGCCGACGACCGGTACGAACTCGTGACCCGGCTCCGGCGGCGTGGTGGCCGAACCGACCGGACCGATGTCGAACGGGGAGCGGCACTGGTCGAGGCGATGATCATCACGCCGGTCGTGCTGATGCTCGTCTTCGCCATGATCGACTACGGCCTGTACTTCCGCGACGATCTCACCGCCGGCAACGCGGCCCGCGCCGCGGCGCGCACCGGCGTGTCCGCCGACGCCGACGGGTTCGTCGACTACGACATCCTCCGCATCCTCGACGACCGCCTCACCGGCCTGGGGGTCGAGCCCGACCGGATCGTCGTGTTCAAGGCCACGACCTACAGCGACGAACCGCCGGCCGGCTGCCTCGTCGACAGCGTCTACCCCGTCTGCAACTCGTACCCGGGATCGGCCCTCGGCTGGACCCAGGCCGAGTGGGTGGCCAGCACCGAACGGAACGGCTGGCCCGAGTCCGAGCGCTCGATCAGCAATTCAGCGGGAACCGACCTGCTCGGCATTCACATTCGGGCCACGCACACCTTCGCGATCGGGGCGTTCACCGACAGCGCCGTCATCAGCGAGACCGTCGTCTATCGCATCGAGCCCAAGGCGGACTAGCGACCATGACCACTGCAGCAGCAGCCCCGGCCGTCCCGACGCCGCCGTCCGATCCCGAGCTCGACGGCGAGCTCGAGGACGAGCTCGACCCCGAAGCCGGCTACATCCTCATCTGGGCCGTCATCTCGATGATCGCCCTGCTGCTGGTCGGCGCCCTGGCGGTGGACGTCGGTGCGTTCTACGTGCGGAGCAACGAACTGGAGCGGGCCGCCGATGCCGCCGCACTGGCGGGTGTGGTCCACATGCCCGGCAACCTCGCCGACGCCACGACCGCGGCGGAAGAGGTCCTGAGCCGCAACGGCATCGTCCACGGCGGTGACATCTCGGTCACCATCGAAGAGGGCTCGACCTCTCGCCGACTGCGCGTCACGATCCAGGATGCCGGCGTCGAGACGTTCCTGGCCCGCCTCATCCGCGACAGCATCTCGATCGACCGCACCAGCGAGGCCGAGTTCGCCAAGCCGCTGCAGATGGGCAGCCCCGACAACCACCTGGGATCGGGAATCCTGCGGCCGGACTTCCCCGGGCCCAAGCCCCCCGACTACGTCCAGGAGCAGGATTTCTGGCTCGCCGTCAACGGGTTCTGCACCGCGGCCGAGGACGGCGACTCGCTGGCGTCGGCCTTCGACGGGAACGGCGAATCGTTCGCCTGCACGTCGCCGCCGGCCGAGGAGAACCCACGCTACGCCGGGTTCCACGAGTACACCGTCTCGGTGCCGGAATCTCGCACGTCGGAGCTCTACGTCGACGCCTTCGATCCCAACTACTGGCCCCACGACCGGCCGTGCGAGGCGTCCGTCGGCTGCAACCTGGGTAGGTACGCCAACGGACAACCGCACTGGTCGAGCTGGCCCTCGGGCCCCACCGAGGCCGAGTGGTGGCAGAGCCGGAAGGGCAGCAAGAACGCCTGGGAGAATCGCCCCATCGACCGGCTGTCGTACAACACCAACACCCTCACCGGCGTCATCACGACCAACTTCCAGCTCCTCTACCCCGACACGGCGGGGACCCCCTTCGACACGTCGGATGACCTGCCGGTCGGTGCGCCCGTCTCCTACACCGGTGGCAGTGACACCTACTACACCTGGCCGTACCCAGCGGACTACCTGAGCGACTTCGCCAGCCAGGAGTCGCTCTTCAACGAGTGGGACAATCTGTTCCAGATCCCGACCGGGGCCCCGTCGGGCGATTACACCCTCAAGGTCTGGACCGACAACAGCAACCCGGGCAGCTTCGGCGTCAACGCCTTCGCCCTTCGGGCGACCTACGGGCCCCCATGGGGATCGCAGTACAACGATCGTTGCGATTCGCGCATGATCGGCCAGGAGCTATGCCCGAAGGTCTCGGGTTCGTCGGCCCTGTCGATCCTGGCCGCCGCCGAAGGCTCGTCCGCCTACTTCAAGTTCGCCCAGATCCCGGTGGACTACGCGGGCCGCTCGGTGCGCATCACCCTGTGGGACTCCGACGAGGGTGGCGACGAGATCTCGTTCCACAGCCCCGACCGGGCACCCGACCAGAAGTGGCCGTTCGCGTGGCGGGAGGCCAACGGGCCCGACACCATCTTCCCCAACTGGACCGGCGCCTACGAGCTGGACGTGTCCGGCTGCGGGCCGTCGTCGCCCCAACCCCAGCCCGGCCCGGCCGGCACCCGGTCGGGAACGTGCAAGTTCAACGACCGGCTGGTCGAGATCAATCTGGACGTCCCGGTGGACTACGCAGCCAACGACGCGGGCTGGTGGTCGATCCGCTACGACTTCGGGACGGGCACGGTGACCGACCGCACGACGTGGACCATCGACGTCATCGGCGACCCGGTCCACCTGGTCGAACCCGGCTGACCCGGCTCACCCGGCTGACCCGGCCGGTTTTGGGGTCGATACTCGACCGCTGGGGTGCACGATCGACCCCAGATCCAGCGTGCTCAGCCGATGTCGGGGATGCCCAGGTCCAGGTTGCTGGCCTCGAGGCCGCCGTCCAGCTCCAGCACCTTGCCGGTCATGAACGCTCCGGCCGGTGAGGCCAGGTAGAGCACGCCGAGGGCGATGTCCTCGGGGGTTCCCAGCCGCTTCAGTGGCGTGTTCGACTCCATCTGGGTGCGCAGCGCGTCGTCCTGCATGACGATCTCCAAGGCCGACGTCGCCGTCGATCCCACGCCGATGGCGTTGACCCGCACGTTGGGTGCCAGGTCGGCGGCCACCAACCGGGTCATGTGGATCATCGCGGCCTTGGCGGTGCCGTAGGCGGCGTAGCCGCGGTCGCGCACGCGGCCGATCAGGCTGGCGATGTTGACGACCGAACCCCCGTTGGCGGCCAAGGCGGGAGCGGCGCGTCGGGTGAGCGAGAACGCGGTGGTGACGTTGAAGTGGAACGCGTGCTCCAGATCGGCGTCGGACGTGTCGAGGAAGGGCTGCGGCATCGCCCCGCCGACGTTGTTGACCACGATGTCGAGGCGGCCGAGCTCTCCGGTGGCGGCGGCGACCAGGTCGTCGAGTCGATCGAGGTCGGAGAGGTCGGCCGGCACGACCACCGCTCGCCGACCGGCGGCGCGCACCTGCTGGGCGACCGTCTCGAGCTGGTCCGGGGTGCGGGCCGAGAGGACGATGTCCGCGCCGGCTTCGGCCAGGGCGACGGCCGAGGCGGCCCCGATGCCCCGACCGGCACCGGTGACGATCGCGACCTGGTCGGTCACGAGGAATCGGTCGAGGGTGGCGTTCATCGTTGCTCCTTCTGGGCCCGGCCCCGCGCCATGATGGCGTCGAGGCGGCGGGAGATCTCGGTGTGGTCGAAGCCCTCGGACTGCCAGGCCATGCCCTTCTCGCGCTCGACGGCCCGCCAGTCCGCGGGATCGGATCGTTCGATCGCCTGGTAGAGATCGAGCATGGCGCCGACCCCGGCCAGATCGTTGGACAGGATGTCATGCGCCAGCTCGTGGGCCCGCTGGAGGAGGCGATCGTGATCGACCACCTCGGCCACGAGGCCGGCCCGCAGCGCGGCCGATGCGTCGAGGAAGTTGCCCGTCGTGCTCATCATGCGAGCGGTGCGGAATCCGACCGCACGCGGGAGCAGGTGGGAGAGCCCCCACCACGGCAGGATGCCGACGCGGGTGTGCGTGTCACCGAACGTGGCCCGGTCACTGGCGACCAGGAAGTCGCACTGCAGGGCCAGCTCGAGGCCGCCGGTGATGGCGGCGCCGTTGATGGCACCGATCATCGGGGTGCGCCGCGCCGGCCACTGGTTGCCGGCCTCGGTGTTGGCGGCAATGTCGATGGCGCCGCTCCCCAGTGCGTGGAGGTCGAGCCCGGCGCAGAACACGGGGTCGACCGCGGTGAGGACGATGACGGAGACGTCGGGGTGCCGGTCCAGCGCGGGCAATGCCGCGAACAGGGCGTCGATCATCTCGGGAGTCAGCGAGTTGCGGGCGTCGGGACGATCGATGGTGACGGTGGCGATGCCGTCGGCGGCGACGATCGGAAGATTCGGGTGTTCGGGGAGGTCGGGCACGGTGCTCATGGCGAGGTCAGACGACGTGCATGGTCTCGCAGAGACGTTGGCCCAGCTCGGCCTCACCGTCCAGTTCGACCCGGCAGGCGTCCCACTTCTTCCGGCCCGTCGCCCACTGCACCCAGTCGCTGACGGGCGACCGCACGGTGGCCACCGCCTCGCTGCGCGGCGCACGGTCGTCGACCGTCACCCTGCCGCCGATCCGCCGCACGGTCGTCGTGGCGGCTCCGGGGCCGGTGAGCTCGATCCGGATCGGCTCGTCGATCCACGCCATCGTCTCCTGGTTCATCGGCGCGATCAGCGCCAGCGTCCAGGCCGCGGTGGGGGCCAGGCGCAGCTGATCCTGGGGGAGCGCCGGTCGGTCGAGCGGGCCGCTGGGCGCCAGCAGATCGAAGCGGAGATGGGTGTAGTGATCGAACACCGAGGCGTCGGCCAGCAGGTGCATGGGGTGGGTGCCAAGGTCACCCATGTTGAAGCCGATCGTCCGCAGCGGCGCCCGCTGCCCCAGCCCCAGCAAGGGAATGGCGCGGCGGCTCCACGTCTCGTACTCGTCCAGCTGGCGCTGGGGTGTCCAATCCCGGCGTCGCTCGACCAGTACGTCGTTGACCCGCTCGCTGTTGTCGTACTCCTTGGCCGCCTTGGCCATGACGATCGGGTTGGGATGGAAGATCGATGCCATGTGGGCGATGACGTCCTGCACCGACCAGCCCTCGCACGCGCTGGGGGCCGCCCACTCGTCGGGGAAAGGCTCCGACCGAGCTCGATCACCAGCTCTCGTTCGGCTCGGAGCGCGTCGATGGCAGTGGCCGTCATGGTGCGACCCTACCGTTCGCCATTCCAACGGGCCGATCCGGGCGGATCGATCTATGCTCGGCACCGGCTGCGCCGGGGACACCCCCCACCCCGGCGCCGCTTGACGGGGTGGGGCCGGGGAGCCGAACCTGCCTACGCTCGTCGCCACCATGGACTTCGAGGAACACCCCGACGACCTGGCCTTCCGGCTCGAAGCCCGGGCCTGGCTGGCCGAGCACGCCCCGCGGCGGCGCGAGGGCGAGCCGTCGTGGTCCGAGCACCGGCCCCGCACCAGGGCCGAGGACGACCACCTGGTCGACACGTCGCGACATTGGCAGAAGACCAAGTACGACGCGGGGTGGGCCGGGATCGCCTGGCCCCCGGAGTCGGGTGGCCAGGGGCGCTCCGCCAACCAGGCGCGGATCTTCTCCGAGGAGGAGTCCCACTACGAGACGCCGGCCGGACTGTTCATGGTGGCGATCGACATGGCGGGCCCCACCATCCGGCAACACGGGTCGGACGAGCAGCGGGACCGGCACCTCGAGCCCACGCTGCGAGGGGAGCAGATCTGGTGCCAGCTCTTCTCGGAGCCGTCGGCCGGGTCCGATCTGGCGGCGTTGCGCACCCGCGCCGAACTCGACGGCGACGAGTGGGTGATCAACGGCCAGAAGGTGTGGACCACCTCGGCCCACCACGCCGACTACGGCCTGCTGCTGGCCCGAACCGACTGGGACGTCCCGAAACACGAGGGCATCACCTACTTCCTCGTCCCCATGGACACACCGGGCGTGGACGTGCGACCGCTGCGCCAGATCGACGGTGCCGCCCATTTCAACGAGGTCTTCCTCACCGACGTCCGGCTGCCCCGGGCGCAGGTCGTCGGTGAGGTCCACCGCGGCTGGGGCGTGGCCATGACCACGCTCCTGGCCGAGCGCACCGCCATCGGTGGCGCCGGAATGGTGCGCTTCGACGACATCCTGCGGCTGGCCGACCGGTTCGGTCGCCGCGACGATCCGGTCGTGCGCCAGCACCTGGCCGCCACGCACACCCGATTCAGGATCCAGCAGTGGCTGGGGTGGCGGGCCCAGACCGCGATCGAACGGGGCCGGACGCCGGGACCGGAGGCGTCGGTGCTGAAACTGATGGGATCGAACCACGTTGCGGCCAACGCCGAGCTCTACCAGGAACTGTCCAGCTCCCACGGCATGTTGTGGCAGGACGACGGCTTCGAGCACGGTCGCTGGCAGGGGGCGTTCCTCTACCAGTGGGCCTCACGCCTGGGCGGCGGCACCGACCAGGTCCAGCGCAATGTCATCGGCGAGCGGGTCCTGGGCCTGCCCCGCGAACCCCGAGCCGACCGCGACGTCCCCTTCCGCGACCTCCCCACGGAATCTGGGCCTCGCTAGGGCTGCTCAGCGACCTCAAACAGGCCGAGATTCCTCGGTGCGCATGCTGTCGGTGCTCCAGTAGGCGCGCAGGGCGAGGATCAGACCGTCGTCGCCGACCCGGTAGGTGAACACGCCGTCGACAGCGACGGTGGTGCCGTCGGGGAACGTCGTGGTGATGGTGCCGACGTTGGCCACCTCGTCACCGGCGGCGTACGACTCGCGGATGTCGAACCGGATCGTCCCCGACGCGATCGTGGTGTCCCAGAACGCGGCGATCGCCTCGCCGCCGCGGTGACCGTCGCCGGTGGGGTCCAGCACGGACACGCCGATCGGGTCCTCGATCACCGCGTCGGGTGCGAACAGGGCCAACCAGGCCTGCCGGTCGCCGGCCTCGACCGCCGTCATCGACGCCGTGGATGCCTGCCGGGCTGGGGGATCGCTCATTTCGGGTGACCTCCGGTGGGTTCGTACCTCTACCATCTCAGCAGATCATCGCCCGCAACCCCCCGATCCCATGCCTGCATCCGAAGACGTCCGAGACGAGCTCGACCAGGTCCTGCTGACCGAGGATCCCACCCCCGGGCTGTGGGACCTGGTCGACTCCGGCCGCGCCGTCGAGATCGTGCCCGAGCTTCCCGCGCTGGCACTGGAGCAGGACCCCATCCACCGGCACAAGGACGTGCTCTCCCACACCATCGCCGTCACGGCCCAGTCGCCGGCCCGACTGCCGCGTCCGCCTCGCCGCCCTGTTCCACGACGTGGGCAAACCCGCCACCCGGCGCTTCGGTCCCGACGGTGTGACGTTCCGCCACCACGAGGTGGTGGGATCGAAGATGACCCGCAAGCGGCTGCGGGCGCTGGAGTACGACCAGCAGATGGTGGACGACGTGACCGAGCTGGTCCGGCTGTCGGGCCGGTTCAAGGGATACACCGACGGCTGGTCCGACAGCGCAGTGCGCCGCTACGCCCGCGATGCCGGTCATCTGCTGGGCGATCTGAACACGCTCGTGCGCAGCGACTGCACCACCCGCAACCGGGCCAAGGTGGCCGCACTCCACACCGCCATCGACCAGATGGAGGAGCGGATCAAGACGCTGGCCGATGCCGACCGGCGGGCCGCCGAGCGACCCCTGCTGGACGGCGACGAGGTCATGCGCCACCTGGGCATCCCCCCGGGCCGCGACGTCGGCGAGGCCGTCCGGTACCTGCTGGACGAGAAGCGGGCGGGCCGCACCCCCGATCGGGACGCGGCCATCTCCCGCCTCGACGCGTGGTGGGCCGACCGGTAGCGGTCCGGCCCGGTTCATCCCCACCGCACTACCGGCGGATGACCACCGTGGTGCGGGTGTCGAGGGTCTCGTCGGCCCAACGGCGCTTGTAGGCCATGGCCATCCCCAGGTCGTAGATGCGGACGCCGTCGGCCGCGAGTTGGTCGATCTGGAAGGCCTGCAGCAACGTCCCCACCGACAGCGAGCGGTAGGCGTTGTCGTAGCTGATCTGGAGGCCCCGATACGTGGTGTGGCGGACGTGGCCGAGGATGTAGCCGATATCCCGGTCGTCCGCCCGAGCGAACTGCAGTCGGAGCCGACCGAGCGGGCCCACCCGCTGACACAGCTTCCAATAGAAGCGACGGAGATCGGGTTCGATCAGACCCGAGCCGGAGCGGCCCTTCCAGCTCCGGCGCTCGACGTCGATCAGCCGCTCGAATCCGGCGGCCAGGTCGCCTTCGGCGGTCACCACCTCGAAGCCGCGGTCCTCGGCCCGCCGGTGGGCTCGCCGCAGGTCGCGCTGCCACTTCGCCGGCTTCCGTTCCAGCAGCGCCTTCGCTCCGTCCTCGAGCCGGGCCCGGCACCGGGTCATCACCGGTCCATCGCGCAGCCGGTGCCGTTCCCCGAAGGTCCGGCGAAGATCCTTCTCGAGCGGACTGTCGGGGACCAGCCCGGTGAGGAGCACCACCCGCCACCCGGGCACCTTCTCGAGCGCCGCCATGAGCTCGGGTCCGAAGTCGGCGGCATCGTCGGTGGCGATCGGCGAACCGAATCCCCACGCGGCCTCGGGCGGGCAGAGGTAGCGCACGCCGTCGACGTCACGACGCTCGCAGAGCGTGGCCCAACCGTGGTCGGACCGGAGGATGAGGGGATCGGCATCGCGCCCCCACGACAGGTAGGACGGCACGACCCAATCGCTGGACGAGCAGATTCGATCGATGCCACGGGTGCCGTCGACGGCGCGGTCGAACGCGGTGGTCGCTCTCGCCAGGTGGGGAACGGTCAGGGTGTCCATGCAACTCCTCTCCGGTTCTCCGCGCTCCGGTCTGCCAGGTCGTCGCCGCGAGCGTAACGTCGCAGCCCGGAGAACGGGCTGTTCTCCCGCCCACCGGCGCCCCTGGCCCCGCGACCAAGGGACCGCGCTGACCGACCCCCACCAACCCGAGGAGAGCGAGCACGATGACGACCGTGATCGACAGTCCCGCCGCCCTGACCGACTGGGTCGGCAAGCAGATCGGTCCGACCGACTGGATGACGATCGAACAGGATCGGATCGACCTGTTCGCCGACGCCACCGGCGATCACCAGTGGATCCACGTCGACCCCGAACGCGCCGGCGCCGGTCCCTTCGGTGCGCCGATCGCCCACGGGTATCTCACGCTGTCGCTGGTCAACAGCTTCCTGCCCGAGCTGATGCAGGTGGACAACAGTTCGATGGGCGTGAACTACGGCGTCGACAAGGTGCGCTTTCCCTCGCCGGTCCGGGTCGGGAGCCGGCTGCGGGCCCGAGCCGAGGTGGTCGCCGCCGATCCGATCCCCGGTCCCCCCGGGGGCGGCGGGGACGGCGTCCAGGCCACCGTGCGGGTCACGGTCGAGGTCGAGGGCTCCGATCGCCCGGCCTGCGTGGTCGACACGGTCTCCCGCTTCTACCCGTAGCCGACGCCGACTCGCTGGGGTCAGACCCGCGGTCGAGCGCTACCCCTCGGTGTCGGTTTCCTCGGCGGGAGCTTCGTCGTCGCCCTCGCCCTCATCCTCACCCTCGGTGGTCTCCTGGGTGTCCTCGAGCGTGGGGATACGGCCGCTGCAGTCGAGCAGCCCGTCGCAGGCGGCGACGATGTTGGGAGCGAACGTGAGGCCGCCGGGCTCGAAGTTGAGCGGGGCGTAGTCGGTGCTGACCATGCCGAGCACCTCGCCGCTCCCGGTGAGGACCGGTCCGCCCCGGTAGGCGGTGCCGACCGCCGCGGTGTGCTGGAGGCCCACGGCGGAGACGTCGATGACCAGACCCGGGCTCACCGACGCACCCTGGGAGCCGAGGCCGCCGCCGGCGTAGATGCGGGTACCGATCGGGTTGCGAGCCAGTTCCTGCGACGCCCACGGGAGCACGGGAAGATCGGGATCGTCGACGGTGAGCACCGCCATGTCCGTGCCCTCGTCCCACTGCCACAGGGTGGCCTCGATCTCGCGATCGGTGGCGGTCAGCGTGATGCCGGGACCGGGCTCGCGGGTGGCGGCCTGGACGACGGCATAGGAGGTGACCAGGTAGCTCTGGTTGCTGTCGGACCCGACCACGAAGGCCGACCCCGCCGATGAGCGGCCGTCCTCGTCCAGCGTTCGCACGAAGAACACCGACGGTGCGATCTCGGCGGCCAGCTCCGTGGTCGAGGTGGACTCCTCGGTCAGCTCGCGCAGCGGAACCAGTCGTTCTTCGATCGAGGCCTCGGCCTCCTCGCGCTGACGGGTGATCTGCGCGCTCGGCCTCCTGGAACCGGCTCTCGAACTCGGTGGTGAACTGTTCGACCGACTCCTGGGTCTCCTTCAGCCGGAAGTCGTACCACGTGTAGAGCACGGTGCCGGCGAACGCGGCGCCGACGGCCAGGGCCACCAGCAGGAGCACGGTGCCGATGACGGTCCGGGGCAGGATGCGGTGCCGGCGCTTGCGGTACCGGCGGGACCACTTCTCGTCGCGGACCCGCTGGCGTTCCTGGCGCTTGAGGTAGCCGTCGACCCGCCACGATCGCCACCGATGCGCGATCCCGACCCCTCCGGCGCCGGCCGCCGCTCCGACCGCGGCCGCCATCCCGGCGTCGTCCGCGTCCAGATCGTCGTCGTCCCGACCCGGGGCATCGCCGTCCCGACCCGCAACCTCGTCGACCCGGCTGACCCCGACCCCGACGGGTCGGGCCGCGTCGCCGAGCGGCTCTTCGCCGGGGAGGGGGTCGGACGAGCGGGCGGGCCGCCGCGGCGGCTCAGGGGGCGCGAGGTCGAGATCCTCGTCGAACGACAGGAGATCGTCGTCGATCCGGGGTTCGGGGTCGGTGTCCTGGGGCGTCTTGGGCATGGTGGTCTCTCGGGCTCGCGATCAGGGAGTGCTGGTGGTGCTGGGCGCAACCGTGCTGGAGGGAGCCGGCTCGGTGGTGCTGGACTGGGACGGAGCGGTGGTGTCGGTGGGATCGATCGTGGTGGGGGTGGCGTCGGGGTCGATCGTGGTCGTGGGGAAGAAACGAGGTGGCAGCGCCGTCGTATTGGTCCGGTTCCCGTCGGGCAGGTCGGCCACGCAGGGTCCGTCGCAGCCGTTGCCGATCTGGCCCGGATACCGGCGCCCGCGCACACCGATCCCGCGGGTGGCCACGCCCGACGAGCCGACGGTCTTCTCGGTGAACTCGGTGACCGGGGGCGGGAGCGGCCCGGGTTCGGGGAACTCGAGCTCGGGCTCGTCCTCGAGCGCCGCGCTCATGAACCGGCCCCAGGTGCGAGCGGGGAGCTCGCCGCCCTCGACCGCACCCCACGACCGCAGGCGCACGGTGCGGGCTCCGTCGGAGTGGCCGACCCAGACCGCCGTGGACAGCTGGGGCGTGTAGCCGACGAACCACGCAGCGACGTTGCGCTGCGCCGTTCCGGTCTTGCCGGCCGCGGGACGTCCGATGTTGGCCCGCCTGCCCGTGCCGCCGGCGATGACACCGCGCAGGACGTCGGTGACCGTGTCGGCGATGGCGGCGTCGAGTACGCGCTCGCCGGCCGGGGCGGTGTTGTCCTCGATCACGTTGCCGTCCTCGTCGGTGATTCTCAGCACCGGGGTGGGCGGGCGGCGCAGGCCCGATGAGGCGAAGGTGGAGAAGCCCGCCGCCATGTCGAGCGGGCTCGCTTCATAGGCACCCAGGGTGATGCTGACGCCGTAGTAGGTGTCACCGCTGGGGTCCATGCTGCTGACCCCGAGCCGGCCGGCCATCTCGGCCACGTTGTCCGGTCCGACGTCGTGGGCCAGCTGGGCGAAGACGGTGTTGGTGGACCGCGCCGTGGCCTCACGCAGCGGAAGGCGGCCGGCGCCGTTGCCGCCCCGCACCGAACACTGACTGCCGGTGCAGCCCGGCACCGTCCAGCTGCCGGGTGACGGGTACACCGTGTCGGGAGAGGCGCCGCGTTCGAACGCAGCGGCCAGCGTGTAGGGCTTGAACGACGAGCCGGGCTGGAACCCGGTGGTGCCACCCGTGGCCAGGTTGACCTGGCTGACGTTGAAGTCACGGCCGCCCACCAGGACCCGCACGTGACCGGTGCGGGGATCGACCGAGGCCAGCGACATCTCGAGCGGTGACTCGGTGCCGGACATGGCGTCGGTGACGGTGTCGATCCCCAGCTGCTGCATGGCCGGGTCGAGGGTGAGGGTGACCTGCAGCCCGCCGCGGTAGAGGGCCTCGGGGCCATAGGTCTCCTCGATGTACTGGCGGGCGAAGTCGACGAAGTAGGGGTAGGCGGTGGCCCCGTTGTTGGGCGGGGACTGGACCCAGGTGGCGGGCTCCCACTCGAACCCGTCCCGGACGAGCCGGACGTCGAGGTCGACCGCCTCCTCGTACTGGGCCTGGCTGATGAAGTCCTCGGTCAGCATCTGCTGCAGCACCCGTTCGCGCTCGAGCTCGGCCCGCTCGGGGTTGGTGCGGGGGGCGTTGCGCGACGGCGACCGGATCACGCCGGCGATGAGGGCGGCCTCGCTGAGGTGGAGCTCGCTGACCGGCTTGCCGAACCACGACTCGGCGGCGGCGCCCACGCCGTACAACCCGTCGCCGAAGTAGGCGGTGTCGAGGTAGAGGAAGAGGATCTCGTCCTTGTAGACGATGGGGCCCAGATCGTCCTCGAGCCTGGCCTCGAGCTGCATCGACATCAACGCTTCGTTGAGCTTGCGCTCGTAGGTGCGGTCACCCTCGGTGAAGGCGTTCTTGACGTACTGCTGGGTGATGGTGGACCCGCCCTGGACGACGTCTCCCTCCTGGTAGTTCTCCAACGCGGCCCGGGCGACGCCCAGCAGGTCGACGCCGCGGTGATCGAAGAAGCGGCGGTCCTCGGCGGCGACGACCGCCTCCTTCATGACCTGGGGGATGTCGTCGCGGGTGATCGGTTTGGTCAGGTCGAACTCGCGGAACGTGGCGACCTGGGTGCCGTTGACGTCGAACATCTTGGTGGGCCGGGCCGAGATGGTGGGGTTGGCGGTCTCGGGAAGGTCACCGGGCAGGTACTTGGTGTCGATGTTGAGCACGGTCCAGACCGCGACGGCGGAGGCAGCCGCCGCGCCCGCCGCCAGGCCGAGGGCGATGGCGATCCCCCACTTGCCGAACGACTGGAGGATGAGCCACAGCCGGTCGTACCAGCGCTCGACGCCGCGCGAGCGCGGCAGCGAACCCAATTGCCGGCCCTGCCGGATCCGTCGTTCCCTCCAGGAGAGCTGTGCGTCGTCGGGCATCAGCCCACCATCTCGTAGGTGCAGTCGGCCGGGCTGCCGGCGGCGCGGCGGAGATCGTGGGCCGGCCAGGGAAGCTGGAGTTCGCCGGTCCCGACGTGGGTCCCGCGGTCGGGGAGCCAACCCACCTCGAACCAGGCGTCGTAGGTGAAGCCGCAGGTGGCCGCTCCGTCGGTGAGCTGGAATCGGCCGGCGGGAATGGCGGCGGGGTAGGGAACGGTGAAGGTGTCGCCCGGCTGCAGGGTGGTCGTCGGCAGCGAGGCCGCGCAGGCGGGCAGGTCGATCGTGAACCGCACGATGGCCGGCGGGGGCGGAGTGGAAGTGGGAGGGGCGTTGGCGTCCGGCGGCGGATCGAGCGAACGGGGCCGCTCGGCGGTGACGGTGACCGATTCGGAGCCGAGGGCGGCGCACTCGGCGGTCCAGGTGGCCCGGCCGTCGGCGTCGGTCGAGCCCTCATCGGCTCCGACGGTGACCCAGCGATCAGTGGACGGGAAGTCGATGGCCACCCCTTCGAGCGGGAGGGGGGCGACCTGTCCGTTCTCGTTGACCGAACCCGAGGTGACCCGGAAGGTGAAGCGTGACTCCTCGCCGAACCGGGGGAGGGCGGGCGCATCGGCCAGGCGGAGATCGAAGCGGGCCGGCTGCTCGAGGGCGAGGTCGACGTTGGCCGTCCCGCCGTTCTCCACGAACACCGCGCCGGGCTCGGCGGCGGCCAGGTCGGGCTGCCGCCAGGCGCGGATTCGGTAGCGGCCGCCGGACAGGCTCCGCACCTGCCAGTAGCCCTCGTCGTTGGTGGAGGTCTCCATCCGCTGCTCGGTGTAGACGGTGACGCGCTCGAGCCGGACCGTGGCGCCCTCGACGGGTCCGCCCGAGGCGTCGGTGACCCGACCGCGCAGGACGGTGGCACCGTCGTCGAGGTCGCGGATGAACACCGGTGGTGGCTCCCCCTCGAGCGGCGCGACGTTGCGGACCCGCAGGTCCTCGGCGCTCAGCCCCGGCACCGTGGTCGTGGTGGGCGCCGCGGCCGCCCGTGGCGATTCGGCCGGGGGCGGCACCGTGGTGGTGATGACCGGCAGGATCGGCCCGAGCCGGGGCCGCTCGGGCGGAAGGTCGTCCTCCTGGCCCGGAGGTTCGGGGAGGAAGTCACAGGCGGCGGCGGCCAGCGCGACGACGAGCAGGAGCACGGCGGTTCGCCGCAGCGAGGGAGCATGCTGGTCACGCAGAGTGAAGGTCATGAAGCGGGGGTTTCCGGTGCGGAGACAGCGCCGTGACCGGCCGCGGGAACGGATGCCGCGAGCCGCCCGACACCCCCGAGAGCCTACCGCCGCCGTCCGTGCTGGTGGCGGCACTCCCCGAAGCCGGTCACCGAGCGTGGTCTCAGGGGCGGAAGGTGACCCGCCGGGCTTCGGGGTCGGCCGAGACCAGCTGCACGGTGAGCTCGTCCCCGGGTTCGGCGGGGCTCGGGTCGTCCAGCGCGGCGATCACCGCCGGTCGCCGGAGCTGGATGGTGCCCTGTCCCTCCCGGTCGATGACCGTGAGCACGGCGTCGAAGCGGTGGCCCACCTCGGGCTCGAGCACCAGGGCCTCGGTCAGATCGAGCACGTTGCGTTCCAGGGCCGATTCGCGGCTCCGGGCCCGTCCCATGACCGACGGCAGCTCGTCGAGCGCATCCATGACCCAGTCGGGCGGACGGACGCCACGACAGACCGCCAGCGCGATCTCGCCGGCGTAGCGGTCGACGACCCGACGCAGCGGCGCCGTGACATGGGCGTAGGGCGCAGCGATGGCGGCGTGTTCGTGGTGGTCGGGAACCTGGCCGTCGAAGGCGACGTAGCCGGCGCCCCGAAGCGCCCGGACGGCCACGGCGAGAAACGCCGCATGGGTCGGCTGGTCCGGCCCCAGCCCGCGCACCGCCTCGGCGTAGGTCTGATCATCGGCCCAGGGGATGTCGAGGGTCTGGGCCGACTTCCGGAGGGCCTTCAGCACCTCGTCGGGCGCGGGCGGCAGGGTGCGCAGCAGCCCCACGCCGGCGTTCAGCATGAGCTCGGCCGCGGCCATGCCCGTGAGGAGCGAGACCTGTGCGTTCCAGCGCTCGACCGGGAGGGTCTGGTCGTAGTGCAGCTCGAACCCGTCGGCGACGGCCACGACCTCCTGCGAGGGGAGGTTCAGCGACACCCCGCCCCGGTCGGCTTCGACCTCGAGCCGGCTGAGGCCGATCCGGCGCAGCAGCTGCAGCGCCGCGGCCGCCATGCCGCCGTCGACGTCGCGCTGCACGTCGCGGTAGGAGAGCTTGGCCCGGCTGCGGACCGTCGCCCGCATGACCTCGGCGTCGATCCGGACCCCGTCGCTGTCGAGATCGATCCGCCAGAGCAGCGCCGGTCGGTCGTCTCCGGGAAGCAGGCTGGCGGCGCCCTCGGACAGGACCTCGGGGTGCAGGGAGGCCCGTCCGTCGGGCGCGTAGAGCGTGACGCCCCGCTCGAGACTCTCGGCGGCGACGGCCCCGCCGGCGGGGACGAAGGCGGCGACGTCGGCGATCGTGTACCAGACCCGGATGCCCGACCCGCGCCGTTCGGCCGTGTACGCCTGGTCCAGATCGAGACTGTGCGGCGGGTCGATGGTGACCAGCTCGAGACCGGTGTGGTCCTGACGGGGCCCGACGTCGGTGGGACCGCCGACGGCGGCGCGCGCGGCCTCGGCGGCAACCTCCGGCGTGAACCCGGCCGGAATGCGCAGCTCGGAGCGGAGGTCGGCCAGGCACGCCGCGACCCGATCGGACTCGACGCGGAAGCGAACCTCGGGAACCGGCACGTCAGAGCTGCTCGACCGTCGACACGGCGAACCGGGGATCGGTCTTGGTGGCCTGGTCCAGCGTTCCCATACATACGGGCTGCTGGGTGACTCCGTTGTGTTCGACCGTGACGGCCCAGCTGCGCCCGGCGAAGTGGATCTCGAATCGACCGGACCGACCCGGCTCGGGCTCGGCCAGGACCGCGACCTGGCGGGGTGCGTCGAACAGGCTCCACCCGACGCGGGCCGCGACCGCCGCCTCGGCGACCTGGGCGGCGCGGCTGGGCGCAACCATCGAGCCGCGGAAATGGGCGATGACCTCGACGAACGGGACGGAGCGATCGACGATCGCGCCGAGCACGTCGTCGTCGAGGTGGCCCCAGGCCGTGCCCGACGGGAGCAGGATGGCCGTGGGGGCGAAGCGGTGCCCCCCGGTGTGGCTGACCCGGCGCACCTCGACATCGGGCCAGCGGGTGCACGACGACCGATGCAGGATCGTGCCCAGGCGACCGCAGCACCGGTCGCGCGAACCGTGGGTGCAGACCAGGAGCTCGCGATCGGTCGGCGAATCCACCGGGTCGGCGTCGGGCTCGCCGCTCCGGGCCAGGGTCAGGGCCAGATCGGCGACGCGGTGGTCGGCGACGCAGTAGGTGCGCTGCTCGTAGGGCCCTGCCGTCGAACCGGCGCTGCGGTAGGACGTCACCATGGCCGACCCGTCCGGTGTGGTCGCAGGACCGTAGCCGGCCCCCCGAGGCACGACCGCGAACGGTCGGACGGGGCCGTTCGCATTGCCGAGCCCGGCCTCCAGTGCCGGCGCCAGCACCGGGTCCTCGCTGACGTCGCGTGGCCAGGGCAGCGGCCGCTCGACCAGGATCAGGCCCGCGAGGGGCTGGGCGGTGCCGACGGGATCGAGGCCCATCTCGATCGCCTGTTGGCGGCAGCGCAGATCCGCCGTCACCTCGAGCTCGCTACCGGTTGCCATGGGCCTCCACGGTATCGAGCGTCGGGACCGCGCCCGTGGGAGGGAAGATCGTGCGGAGCTAGTCTCGCCCCGACCGAGCCCGGCCGCCGGGCCCAGCGATCGAGGAGCCACCCGTGATCACGTCGTTCGACGAATACCCCGTGCACCAGGTCGCCGAGCCGATCCGGCACGCGCAGACCAGCGATCGGAACTTCTACGACCGCTACTACTTCAACGCGTTCGACCGCGACGGCGGGCAGTTCATCGTCGTCGGCTTCGGGCAGTACCCCAATCTCGGCGTTCACGATGCCTTCGCGGTGATCAGCCGCGGCGACCTGCACCGTGTGGTGCGGTCGTCGGCCGAGCTGGTCGATCGCGCCGACACGACGATCGGGCCACTGAGCATCGAGGTGATCGAACCGCTCCAGCGGCTGCGGGTCCGCTGCGACGGCGCCGAGCACGGTCTCGAGTTCGACCTGGAGTGGAACGCCACCTCGATCGCGCACGAGGAGCCCCGCCACTACATCCGCAAGTACGGGCGGGTCGTCTTCGACACGTTCCGGTTCGCGCAGCTGGGCGCGTGGTCCGGGCACGTGCGGGTGGGCGATGAGGAGATCGAGGTCACGCCCGACCGGTGGATGGGGACGCGAGACCGGTCGTGGGGCGTTCGCCCCGTCGGTGAGCCCGAGCCCCCCGGGATCCGGGGAGACGAGGGCCAGATGAGCGGGATGTGGAACTACTTCCCCGCCCGCTTCGACGAGTACTCGCTGGTCTACATGCTCAACGAGACCGAGTCCGGCGAGCGCACCATCGAGGAAGCCGTTCGGATCTGGGACGATCCCGACCGAGGCACCGAGTGGCTGGGCCGACCCGAGCACGAGCACGTCGTCACCTCGGGCACCCGCATCATCGAGCGCGGCGTGGTCCGCTTCCCCGACGCACCGGACGGACCGCTCGAGCTTGTTGTCACGCCGATGGCCCGGTGCTTTCTGGGCGTCGGCACCGGCTACGGCCTGGACCAGGACTGGCGGCACGGCATGCACCAGGGGCCGCTGGCGGTGCAAGGGCTGGACTTCTCCAACGAGGAGATGGGACCGCTCGGCCAGTACGTCATCGTCGAGAACTCGGCCCGCTTCGAGCTGAGCGGCGACGTGGGGTTCGGGATGATGGAGCACGGCTTCTGGGGCGGCTATCTCCCCTACGGCATGGAGGGCACCGCCGGCCTGGCGCCGTAGCGGCGGTCGTCGGGAGCACCGCCGACCGTCACACCCCACGAATACGGTGGTGGTGATCGCTCGACCGGTCTGCCCAAGGCCGTCCTCCTGATGAACCCGGCGCCCGGTCTCGCGGTGCGCCGGGCAGGCCCTCGAGGTGGAACGACGGCAACGGCGTATGCAGAGCTGATCCCGACCGGTCCCAGCGTGGCCGATCGGTTACCGGAGGCGGGCCGAGACATGGCCCGGTCGCAGCACCGGCTGGTCGTCCTGGCGGCGGAGTTCGAGGAGAGCACCGAGTGGTACGTCTTCGTGGCCACACCGGCGCACTGGATGGCGCGGCAGTTGGACGTGTGCGTGGCGACGGCGCGCGAGTGGATTCGGAGAGGCAAGGCCCTCCGGAAGCTGCCCGCCGTGGAGAAGGCATTCGCTTCGCAGCATCTGTCGTTCGCCAAGGTGCGTGCGCTCACGCGGTTGGCTCAGCCCGAGACCGAGGTCGAGCTGGCTGAGCTGGCTCGGGCGGTTCCGGCCGGTCGGCTCGGTCATGCACTGGCCGCGTGGACGCAACGGCGCGAGGACCACGAGGAGCGGACCGCACGGCACCAGCAGGACCGGAGCCTCCGGGATCGGGTCGAGCCCGACGGCATGGTCGTGGTCACGGTCCGTCTGGCGCCGGAGGACGCGGCGGCAACGCTGGCGGCGGTCGAGCGCATGGCGCCCGAAGCGTTCCTGCGGGTGTTGATCCACGACGCCGAGGGGCGGCCCATCAATGCCTCGTCCCGGCGTCGCCACCCGTCGGTGCGGCAGAAGCGGGTGATCGAGGAGCGGGGCCGACGACGTCACGAACGAGAACGACGGGGTCAGGCTCCGCCGGCGGCTTGATCAGGGGTCGCCGCCAGCACGACCAGCCACCACTCGCCATCGAGATCGACCGTCTCGGCCGGGACCAGCCCGGCCCCGGCCTGCTCGTGCGCGCCGACGACGCGGCCGATCTGGTTCTCGGTGATGCCGGTGGCCCAGATCTCGCCGGACGGGGAGAGCAGCCGGCCCGCGGTGGCGGCGGTCTCCTCGTGGGCGCCCACCGGGATGTTGGCCAGAATCAGGTCGAACGGAGCGGCCGGTTCGGCAGCGGTGATGGAGCCGCCCGCCACGCTGACCCGGTTCTCGACCCCGTTCAGCTCGACGTTCGAGGCGGCTGCTTCCCGCGCCCGGGGATCGATGTCCACCGCAACCACGGGCTGGGCGCCACCGAGCGCGGCGACGATCGAGAGCACACCGCTGCCACAGCCCAGGTCGAGCACCGCCCGAGGCACCGCGGAGGACCTCGCCTCGACGACCCGGCGACGCAAGCGGGAGGCCAAAGCCGCCGTCGTCGGGTGGTTCCCCAGGCCGAACGCCGGCCCGGGGTCCAGCGGAATCGTGAGCGGGGCATCGGGGACCGGTCCGTCCCACCAGGCCGGCACCACGACCGTGTCCGGGGCGACCCGCATCGGGCCGGCGAAGTCGCGCCATCGCTCGGTCTCGGTCACCGGAGGAGGGTTCTGGAGCGTTGCGTCGAGGTCGTCCAGGGCGGCGAGCGCGGTGCGGGAGCGGTCGGCCGATACGAAGGTGGCGATCAAGCGATCAGGCGTCTCCTCGATGCCGATCGCGCCCGCCAGCCAGAGCCGGCCCGAGACGACGTCGCCGTCGTCGTCAGGGGTCAGATGGACGATCAGCCGCATGCCTGATCATGTCCGCCGACGCGTCCTGAGGCTCGTGTCGTTGCGAATATGACCTACCCGGCAGCAACAGGGTGGGTGGGTGGGGTTGCCGCCGCCGGGTAGGTCGAAACCCATCATAGGCCCGAGAATCTGAGTTCTGCTATGGAGGGCGCGCTCGAAAAAGCCGCCTCCAGCATGCGACCGACCAGGCGTTCGGCGGTCTCCGGATCCAGTCCCTGCTCGGTTCTGAGCATGTCCCAGGTCGTCCAGCTGGTGGCGGCTTCGAGCTGCTCGATCAGGTCGCCGTGGCGCTGATCCGCCCCGGCGCCGGCGAGTTCGTCGGCGAAGATCTGCTCGACCTGGGTGCGGGCCCGGCGACGGCTCTGCTCCATCGATGCCGCCACGAACGGTTGCTCGTGGCGCACCAGGCGCCCGGCCCGGTGGATCGGGGAGGCGGACTCCCAGACCGCCCGCCGTTGGGCCGCGACCGCCTCGACTCGTGAGGCCAGCGGAAGCGACGGGTCGATCGGGTGCAGGAACGGCTCGAGGCGGCGCCGGTACACGTCGACCGCCTCGGCGAACAACGCGTCCAGATCGTCGAAATGGCGGTACACGGTCCGCAGCGCCACGCCGGCCTGGGCCGCGATCTGGCGGGCGGTCGGCTTCGGGACTCCCTGCTCGAACAGCTCGATGACGGCCGCCAGCACCGCGTCGCGGCTGCGCTCGCTTCGGGCGTGACGCCCGTCGCGGCGAGGGGTCTCCACTCCGGCCCATCCGCTGGAACCTAAGCCGGATGGTGCCCGGCCACCCAATCTGGGCGCGGCGGTCAGAAATGCCGGTCAAGTGTGTTCTGCGACACAGACAAGAGTGCGTCGATCGACGAGCGTGGGCGGTACCGGAGATCTGGAATCCGTCCAGGGACCGGCGCTGGTACGGAGTCGCCCTACGACTCGCGGTTTCGGCTCGGCACCCCCGCGCCGGGCCGACCGCCCAGCGAATTGGTGGGTGGGGGACCCCGGGGTGCGGTGGGCGGGGTCCCACCCCCAGCCGGAACCCCGATGGTTGACGGCGCCTCCTCCGGTGGTCAGACTGCAGGCGCCGTATCGAACCGCGGGGAGGTCTCGATGGGTAGCTCTGCCGTGCCCAAAACCGACGGGCGTCGGGCCCGAAGTGAACGTAGCCAAGCCGCACTGATCGACGCGCTCCTGGGGCTGTTGCGGGGCGGCGGTGAGGTCCCCAGTAGCCGTGAGATCGCCGAAGCGGCGGACGTCACACAGCGGACCTTGTTCAACCATTTCGAACACCTGGGTCAGCTGTTCGCCGCTGCCTATGAGGAGCAGATCCGGCGGGTGATGGACGCCCTGCCGGTGGTGGGCCCCGAGGGTCCGCTGGCCGACCGGGTGGATCGCTACGTGTCGGCGATGGGCAGCGTCCTCGAGGAGAACGCTCCCATCTACTGGACCGCCTACACCAGGGCCGCCGACGTGGCCGACGTCGCGGAGCTGATCCGGGTGGGTCGCGAGATGGGGCGGGCGATGGCGGAGCGGGCCTTCTCACCCGAGCTCGATGCCCTCACCGTCGACGACCGCCGGATCACCCTGGACGCGCTCGAGCTCTCGTTTTCCTCGTTGACGTGGCATCTACGCCGCGACCTGCAGCAGCTCTCGCCCGAAGCGGCCGGCCAGACGATGCGACTCGAGTGCGAGCGCCTGCTCACGCGCTGAGCACGCTGGGGCCCACCACCGGCGGGGCCGCCGGCGCAGCTCAGCGAGCCTGACAGGTGGGACACCAGGTGGTGGAACGGGCGTCGACCGACTTGCGCCGCAGGGGAGTGGCGCAGCGTTCACACGGTTCGTCGGCGCGGCCGTAGCAGCGCAGCGTTTCCTGGTTGCGGCCCGACCGGCCCGACGGGGTCCGGTAGTCCCGCAGGGTCGTGCCGCCGTTCTCCAGTCCCCGGCCGAGCACCAGGCGGATCGTCGCGTGCAGTCGGGTGGCCCGTGCCACCGACACGCGGCGTGTCGACGGATTGATCTGCGCCTCCCACAGGGCCTCGTCGGCGTAGATGTTGCCCACGCCGGCCACCGGGCGTTGGCTGAGCAACTGGGTCTTGACGGCTCGGTGCGAGCCACGGAGCTCCCGGGCGAAGGCGGTGGGCTCGAATTCCTCGTCGAACGGTTCCGGGCCCAGGGCGTTCAGGGTGGGTAGCGACCCGTACCGCCCGTGGGGAACGACGGCGATACGGCCGAACCTCCGGATGTCGTCGAACTCGAGCTGCGAACCGTCGTCGAGCTGCCAGCGAGCGCGCACGTGGGGTCCCTCCCGGTCCGGGTCGGCGGCGGGTCGGAGCTTCCCGGTCATCCCCAGGTGGACGATCAACTGGTGGCCGTCGTCGAGATCGAGGATCAGGTATTTGCCGCGGCGGCCCACCGCCTCGATCGTGGTCTCCACCGCATCCGACGCCGGCGCGAACTTGGACGACGGGTGGTGCGACGCCGCAACGATGGATCGTCCGACCAGCCAGGGCTCCAGCTCGCGCCGGATCGTTTCCACCTCCGGGAGCTCAGGCATCGACCGCTCCGGCGCCGGGATACCCCGTCGACTCCATGGCGGCCGACCCTATCGGGGCAGCCGATCGTCGGTCCCGGGCGAGCCGGTCGGTCGTTACTACGATCGAGCCGTGCAACCAACGGGCCAGGCGGACTGAGTGCGGCGGGGCAGGCTACGGCTGTTCCGGCCGACGGGGCGGGTCATCGGCGCCAGCGCCGACCCCTGGGCGAGGTTTCGCTTCGGGGTTGCCCTCCTGCTGCTGGTTCTGATCATCGGGACCATCGGCTACCTGCTGATCGGCCTGAGCCTGCTGGACTCGGTGTACCAGACGGTCATCACCGTCAGTACCGTCGGGTTCCGGGAGGTCGAGATCGACGGCGGGCTCTCGACGGCCTACAAGCTCTTCACCATTGCGCTGGTGCTCTTCGGGGCCGGCACCGTGCTCTACACCCTCGGCCTCCTGCTGGAGACCCTGCTCGAGGGGCGACTCAGCGACACCATCGGGAGACGACGGATGCAGAATCGAATCGACGGGTTGTCCGACCACGTGATCGTGTGCGGCTGGGGTCAGGTGGGCCAGGCGATCGGAGCGTACGTGGCGCGGACGGGGTCCGACGTGGTGGTCATCGACCGGTCCGAGACGAAGCTCAGTGAGGCGCACGGACACCTGGTCGTCGTGGGAGACGCCACCCAGGACGACACGCTCAAGGCAGCTGGCATCGAGCGGGCCGCCACGCTGATCTCGGCGCTGGATCACGATGCGGACAACCTGTTCGTCACCGTCAGCGCCCGCGCCCTGCGGCCCGATCTCCAGATCGTGTCGCGGGCGCTCGAGCGCGGCACCGAGGAGAAGCTCCGCCGGGCCGGAGCGTCGCGGGTGGTCAATCCCCACGAGCTGGGCGGGTCGCGGATGGCCGCGCTGGCCCTGCACGAATACGTGGCCGAGTTTCTCGACGTGATGGTCCACGACCAGGACTGGTCGACCCGGCTGGAGCAGGTCAAGGTCACCGAGGAGTCGCCCTTCGCAGGCCGGTCCCTGGCCCAGTGCGACATCCGCTCTCTGACCGGAGCGATGGTGGTGTCGGTGCGCGATGTCCACGGCGTGTTCCACACCAACCCGTCGGCGGGCCGGGTTGTCGATGCCGGCGAGATCATCATCGCGATGGGCACCGGCGAGCAGCTGAGTGCACTGACTGCTGCGGCGAGGTGACCGGGACCGGCCGCCTGTTCATGTACGGCACGTTGATGGTGGGTCACTGTCGGTGGCCGATCCTGGAACCGTTCGTCGCTGCGGGGGCCGCCGGGGCGGTACCCGCGAGCGTGCCCGGTCGCCTGTTCGACACCGGTCTGGACTACCCGGCGGCGCGGTTCGATCTGGTCGGTGTGATCCACGGTCAGGTGGTCGTCCTGCGGCCGGATCGAGTGGCCGAGGCGCTGCGCATCCTGGACGAGGTCGAGGGGGGAGTGAAGGGGGACTATCGCCGCGTCGAGGTCCGTACCGCCGCGGGGCCGACGGCCTGGTCCTACGAGTTCGGCGGCGACACCGACGGGCTCATCGATCTGGACGGCCGTTGGACGGGGGCCTGAGCCCGTCTCGGGGTGCGATCACGACGATCCGACCGGGACACGACCCGACGCCCGAGCCCACTTGAACGACCGCCAGGCCTCCCGCAGGGTGGCGTCGGGATGGTCGTCGAAGTAGCGGCGGGAGAAGGCCAGGTAGACCTGGTCGGTCGGGGTGATCGGGACGGGGTCACCCGAGGACGCGGCGTCGGCCGCCCCGGTTCGGGTGGCGCCGGCGATCACGTCGAAGGTGTGGTCGGTGAGATGGTCGGCAATCCGGTCGATGAGCATGCTCTTGGTCCCGGACACCGCCAGCCCGTGGAGGCGGCAGTAGTCGACCAGCTCGTCCTTCCACCAGTGCCACCGACCGAACTCGGTGGGGGAGAGGTCCGGGCTGAGGGCGGGTCGAGAGCGGCGTCCCGCCGGATGGCTGGGGTTGCGATGATCGGCGTCTGAACTCATGATCCCAGTATCCGCAGGGGGTGTGACAGTCACCTTGGTGCCGCTGCTCCGCCTGGCGGCTGCGCAGCCCTCTACTAGCTTCCTCGCATGGCTTCACCTCGTACGTACGTGGTCACGGCCGAATTCGCCGCGACCGTCGTGCGGGTCGACATCGACGCCGGCCGAACGGTCTCGGCCGGGGCCCCGCTCCTGGTCCTCGAGGCCATGAAGATGGAGCATCTCCTGACCGCGCCCTCGTCCGGGACCGTGGCCGAGCTCGAGGTGGCCGTCGGTGACACCGTGGTCCCCGGGCAGACCCTGCTCGCCATCGCCGCGTCCGACGCCGCCCCCGATGGCGAACCGGACGGCGCAGCGGGGAGCCCGGGAGCCGACGAGCGGCCCGACCTGGAGGCCCTCGTCGAACGACGCGCCGCCCTGTTCGACGCCGCCCGTCCCGAGGAGGTGGCCAAACGCCACGCCCTGGGGCGCCGTACCGCCCGCGAGAATCTGGCCGACCTCTGTGACCCCGGCAGCTTCGAGGAGTACGGCGGATTCGTCGTGGCCGCGCAGCGGGCCCGCCGGGACAAGGAGGAGTTGGTCCGACGCACACCGGCCGACGGCGTGATCGTCGGACTGGCGCGCGATCGGCGGCCACCGCTGCGCGGTCGTCTCCTACGACTACCTGGTCATGGCCGGGACCCAGGGCATGGCCGGCCATCACAAACAGGACCGGTTCTTCGAGCTGGTCAAGAAGCTCCGTCTACCGCTGGTGCTGTTCGCTGAAGGGGGCGGCGGCCGGCCCGGAGACACCGACTACCCGGTCGTGTCAGGCAATACCGTCAAGTCGTTCGCCCTTTTCGCCGAGCTGAGCGGGCTGGTCCCCACCGTGGGCATCGGTTCGGGCCGGTGCTTCGCCGGCAACGCCGCCCTGCTCGGCTGCTGCGACGTCGTGATCGCCACGCCCGACGCCACGATCGGGATGGGCGGTCCCGCCATGATCGAGGGCGGGGGCCTCGGAACGTTCCGGCCCGAGGAGGTCGGCCCGGTCGACGTGCAGCTCGCCAACGGCGTGATCGACCTGATGGCCGGCGACGATGCCGGTGCCGTCGATCTTGCCAAGCGATACCTGGGCTACTTCGTCGGTCCGTCCGAGACATGGGACTGCCCCGACCAGGACACGCTCCGCCACGTCGTGCCCGTCAACCGCAAGCGGGTCTACGACACCGGCCGGGTCATCGAGACGCTGGTCGACACGGGGTCGGTGCTGGAGCTACGCGGTGCGTACGGCATCGGGATCAAGACCGTCCTGGCTCGCATCGAAGGCCGTCCGCTGGGCCTCATCGTGAACAACCCGATGCACCTGGGCGGAGCAATCGACGCCGACGCCGCCGACAAGGCGGCGCGATTCATGCAGCTCTGCGACGCCCACGACCTGCCCATCGTCTTCCTGTGCGACACCCCCGGCTTCATGGTGGGACCCGACGCCGAGGAGACGGCCCAGGTCCGTCGCTTCAGCCGCATGTTCGTCACCGGGGCCAGCGTGACCGTGCCGGTCATCACCATCATCCTGCGCAAGGCGTACGGACTCGGTGCGCTGGGGATGGCGGCGGGTGGATTCCACAGCCCGCTGCTCACGGCGTCGTGGCCCACCGGCGAGCTGGGGGGCATGAACATCGAGGGCGCCGTGCGGCTGGGCTCGCGACGGGAACTGGATGCCATCGAGGACCCGGCCCAGCGCGAGGGCACCTTCGAGGAGAGGGTGGCCCAGGTCTACGAGCGCAGCCGGGCGATGGATGCCGCCGAGATCTTCGAGCTGGACGACGTGATCGACCCCGCGGACACCCGCGGCCGCATCGTCAACACGCTGCGCTCGTGCCCCGAACCGCCGCCGCGGACCGGCAAGAAGCGGCCCATGATCGACACCTGGTGAGTCGGCTGCCCTATTCGGTATCAGCGCCGTCGTCGGGCGGTGTGCCCACGGTGACGGTGTAGGCGCCGCCCGGACCCCAGACCTCGATGTTGATGGGACCCGCCGCTTCGATCTCTGCGATCTCCGCCTTGGTCCCGCCCGCTCCGGCCGAGACGCGCTTGACCTCGACGCCACCGACGAAGATCCGGGCGTTGAGGGTCCCATCGGCCTCGGGTGCGACCTCGATCGAGAACGGCAAGGCGCCGGCGGGTGCGGTGGTGGCGTAGAAGTCGCTGCGATCGTCGCGGCTCAGCAGCCCCTCGAACGACGAGTCGATCTCGACGTCGGTGGCGGTGCCGGCGTCGGGTCCGGCGTCACCATCGGTGCCGCCGTCCTTCTGCTGGCCGAGACCCAGCGTGATCTCGTACGAACCGCCCGAACCCCAGACCTCGAGATTGGCCGTGCCGGAGACGTCGTTGGGCAGGGTGGAGAGGAACGACTCGGTGCCTCCGGGTGCCGCCGAGGCCCGAGCCTGCTCGGTGCCGTTGATGTAGAGCCGGACGCTGAGCTGGGAGGACGAGGTGGCGTCGTTGGCGAGCTCGACCTCGACGACGGCGCCGGGATCGAGCTCGATGGCGTAGAAGTCGCTGCGGTCGTCGTTGCCCAGCAGACCGGGGAACGTGCCGGCGGTGACCGGCACGGCACCGGCGGCACTGTCCGGCGCATCACCCTCGGCACCGCCGTCGTTCTGCGAGGTGGTCTCGACCGTCACCGAGTAGGCGCCCTGGCCGAACACCTTCACGTACCACTGGCCGCCTTCCTCATCGGTGAGGATCAGCTGCGTCTCGTCCTCACCACCGGGCTGCACGCTGGTCCGGGTCCGCTCGGCGCCGTTGAACTCGAGCGCGGCCGTGATCGAGCCGTTCTCGGTTGCGCCCATGGCGGCCGTCAGCGTGACCATGTCGCCGCCGGATGCGTCGAAGGTGTAGTAGTCCGTCTGGTCCGGCCCACCCAGCAGGCCGTTGGCGGTGCCGTCGATGGCCACGGCGTCGGTGATGATCTCCGGTGCGTCGCCACCGTCGGGATCGTCGGGCTGGGGTTCGTTCTCGATCGTGAAGGTGAACCGATCGCCCGGCACACCCGACGCCGAGATGGTCAGCTCCAGGCCTTCCTCACCGGCGGTGATCACGGGCGAGTCGAGCCCGGCCGTGCCGCCCGGGTCGGCGAAGATGGCGAGCGCACCGTCGCTGGAGGTCAGGCCGGCCTGTCCCGCATTGGCCGCGGTCGCCTCCATGGTCACGGTCGTGACGCTGCCCGGCGGGATGCTCAGCGTGTTGGGGGCGGCCTCGGGATCGACCGTCATCGTGTACTCGGTGCCGAACTCGAGCGCACCGACGGGAGCGTCACCCGTCGGTTCCGACGCATCGGTCTCGGCCCCGGTGTCGGTCTCGCCGGCCTGCAGGCTTCCGAGATCGTCGGAGTCGTCGTCGCCTCCACATCCCGCTGCGATGAGTGCGACGGCGAGCAACACCGCCGGCAGCAGTCCCCGTCGAGTCCGTGCTCGTGCCATGGTGTTCCCCCTGGAGTGTCCGCCGCAGACCCGGCGGTCAGCCGACTAGATGTCCAGGATACCCGGGTCGACCAGTTCGCTGTTGCGAAGCAGGAAGTCCTTGCGACGACCGACGTCGTTGCCCATCAGCGTCTCGAAGAGATCGGCGGCCGACTCGGCCTGGGCTCCGTCGTCGATGGTCATCCGTTTCAGGACACGGCTGGAGCGATCGAGCGTGGTCTCGGCCAGCTCGTCGACGTCCATCTCCCCCAGACCCTTGAACCGGACCCAGGCCAGCTTGCGATCGGGTTTGTCCTCGAGGAATCGGGCTTCGAGCGCGTCGCGCTCGTCGTCGGTATAGGCGTAGTGGACCGTGCCGCCGACCTTGGTGGAGTACAGCGGCGGGAGGGCGGCGAACACCCGGCCGTCCTCGAGCAGCGGGCGCATGTAGTGGTAGACGAGGGTGAGGAGCAGGCAGCGGATGTGACTGCCGTCCACGTCGGCATCGCACAGGATGATGACCCGGCCGTAGCGGCAGTCGTCCAGGTTGAAGTCCTTGCCCGAGCCGGTGCCCAGTGCCGTGATGATGGCCTGGGCCTCGGCATTGTCCAGAACCTGCTTCATCGACGCCTTGCCGGCGTTGACCATCTTCCCCCGGATGGGCAGGACCGCCATGGACTCGCTGTCGCGCCCGGCCTTGGCCGGGCCGGCGGCCGAGTCGCCCTCGACGATGAGGAGTTCGGCATCGGGGCCGTGGAACCGGCAGTCGGCCAGCTTGTCGGGCATGCCGGTGGAGCCGAGGCTCTGCGCCTTGCGGCGGTTCTCGAGCGCCTGCTTGTTGGCGACCCGGTTGAGGATGGCGTTGGCGATCTTGTCGCGTACCGCGGCGACGTGGCTCTTCTTGCCGCCGCCCTCGATCCAGTCGACCAGGCCGTCCTTGACCACGTCGTAGGCGATGCTCTGCACGCCGGGGGTGCCCAGCTCCTGTTTGGTCTGGCCCCGGAACTGCGGCTCGGGGAACACCACCTTGACCGCCGCCACCAGTCCTTCCTGCACGTCGGCCTTCTCGGCCCGGTGCTTGTCCTCCTTGGCCAGCTTGGCCAGCTTCTTGGTGTCGCGGAGCAGGACGTCGTTGACCGCCCGGGTCATGGCCCGCTCGAATCCGGCCACGTGGGTGCCGCCCTCGTTGGTGGGGATGGTGTTGACGAACGCGACGATGGCGTTCTCGAATCCTTTGACCCAGCGAAGGGCGACGTCGACGTGGCATTCCCGCTGGACCAGGGTCATCTTGCCGTCGACCGGCACCTTCTCCTCGAACGTGCCCGTGCCCCGGATCACCACGATCTCGGACACGTTCTCGCCGATGGAGAGGTAGTCGACGTAGTCGGCCAGCCCACCCTTGGCCACGAACTCCTCGGGTTCGTGGTTGGTGCCGGGGCGCTTGTCCACCAGGCGGACCTTGAGCCCCGGGACCAGGAAGCACACCTGGGCCACGTGGTCGCGGACCTTCGAATACTCGATGGCGGCGTCGGGATCGAACAGCTCGGCGTCGGGCCAGAACCGCACCCGGGTGCCGGTGCGCTTGGCCGGGATCTTGGCCGTCTTCTCGAGGGTGTGGGTCTCCTTGAACCTGCCCTTGGCGTCGAACCGTCCGGCCCGGCGATCGAGGAAGGTGAGGCGGTGGGTGGACCCGCCCCGATCGACCTCGGCCACGAGCTTGGACGAGAGCGCGTTGACCACGGACGCGCCGACGCCGTGGAGCCCGCCCGACGCGCTGTAGGCGCCGCCGCCGAACTTGCCGCCCGCGTGCAGCTCGGTGAACACCACCTCGAGCGCGGTCCGCTTGTCGTCCTTCTTGTCGATGGGGATCCCCCGGCCGTTGTCGCTCACCTCGACGGAGCGGTCCCGGTGGAGGGTGACCTCGATCTTGGTGGCGTGGCCGGCCGCGGCTTCGTCGACGCCGTTGTCGATGAGCTCCCAGACCAGGTGGTGCAGCCCGTCGCTGCCGGTGCCGCCGATGTACATGCCCGGGCGCTTGCGCACCGCCTCGAGGCCCTCGAGCTGTTCGATGGCGGACGCATCGTAGGCGTCGGTCTTCTTCGGCTTGCGGGCGGCCACCGTCACCACCGCCCTTCGCCGGCGGCAAGGATGCGGCGGGCCGTCTTCTTGCTGGTGAGGTCGCGCTTGGTGGGTTCGATGGACAACGGCTCGGGTCGGTTGTCGGGCTTGGAGGGAGCGTCCTCCTGGCCCACCAGCAGGGTGAGCGCCGACGCCGGTCCGACCGCGGCCAGGTCGAGCCGTCGCTCCTTGCCGAACTTGGTGAGTCGCAGTCCGCCGCCCCCTCGACCCTTGGGCGGGAGCTCGTCGATGTCGGTGACCTTGGCCGTCGACGTATCGGTGACGGTGAGGATGACGGCGCCGGGTGAGGCCACGCCGGCGCAGATCACCTTGGCGTCACCCTTGAGCTTCATGCCGGCCACGCCGCCGGCCCCGGCACCCTGGACGCTGATGGTCTCGGCCGGGGTGCGCAGCGCCTGGGCGTCGCTGGCGACCATGACCACGTGGTCGTCGTCGGAGCAGACCGTGGCGGCAACCACCCGATCGGTGCCCTTCAGCTTGATGACGGGCCGGCCGTCGGCCAGGCCGGCCAGGTCGGACAGTGCCACCCGCTTGGCCACCCCGTCGCGGGTGACCACGAGCAGCGTGCGGTCGGCGGCGTCGACCCCGGTGGGATCGACCAGCGCCAGGACCGATTCGCCGCGCTCGATCGAGAAGATCTCGCTGACCGCGGCCCCCCGGCTGCGACCGGCCACCTCGGGGACCTCCATCCCCTGCACGGTGCAGGCCCGGCCGCCGGTGGTGATGGCCGTGACGGTGGCGTGATTGCTGGTGTCGATGCGGGCGGCCAGCACGTCGTGGCGGCCGAAGGTCCCGCGCTTGGCGCCATCGACCGGCTCGCGGCCCATGACACCGGTGGCCGAGAGCGTGAGCACGCACGGGTCGTCGCCGATCTCGAGCACGACCGGGTCGTCGGCGAAGACGAACTCCTCGACCTCGTCGGCCCCCAGGATGAGCGTGCGCCGCTCGTGGCCGTAGAGGCCGACCATCTCGTCGAGCTCCTTGAGCACCAGGGTCCGACGGCGTTGCTCGCTGCCGAGCAGCTGCTCGTAGCCGTCGATGCGGGCCAGGAGCTCGGCCTGCTCGTCGATGAGCTTCTGGGTCTCGAGCGCCGTGAGCCGGCGCAGCGGCATCTCGAGGATGGTGGTGGCCTGGATCTCGCTGAGATCGAACGACGTCATCAGCCGCTCGCGCGCCTCGGGTGTGTCCTGGCTGCTGCGGATGATGGCGACGACCTCGTCGATGTTCTCCAGGGCGATCAGCAGGCCCTCGACGATGTGCAACCGTTCCTGGGCTCGTCGCAGGCGGTAGCGGGTGCGACGTACGACCACGTCGAGTCGGTGATCGATGTAGTGGTTGCACATCTCGAGCAGGCCGAGGGTGGTGGGCACCCCGTCGACCAGCGCCACGTTGTTGATGCCGAAGCTGATCTCGAGCGGTGTGAACCGGTAGAGCTGGGCCAGGATGGCGTTGGGATTGACGCCGGTTTTGCACTCGACGACGAGGTGGACCGGGTTCCTGCGGTCGCCCAGGTTCTTCACGTCGGTGATGCCGCTGATCTTGCCGGTGTTGACCGCTTCCTGGATCTTGCGGACCACGGCCTCGGGCCCGACCATGAACGGCAGCTCGGTGACGGTGATGCCCTGCTTGCGGGCGGTGACCGCTCCGATCTCGCACAGCGCCCGGATGCGGAACGATCCGCGGCCGGTCTCGTAGGCCTCGCGCAGGCCGTCGTCGATGACGATGCCACCCGAGGCGAAGTCGGGCCCTGGAACGACCTTCATGAGCTCGTCGATGGTGGGTTTGGGCCGCCGCTTCTTCATGCACAGCTTCACGGCCTGGTGGATCTCGGCCAGGTTGTGCGACGGCATGTTGGTGGCCATGCCCACGGCGATGCCCGACGTGCCGTTGACCAGCAGGTTGGGCAGCTTGGCCGGGAGGTACTCGGGCTCGTCGCCGTCGCCGTCGTAGGTGGGGCGGAAGTCGACGGTGTCCTCGCCGATCTCGCCGATCATCTCCATGGCGGCCTCGGTGAGCCGGCACTCGGTGTAGCGGCTGGCCGCGGGCGGGTCGTCGAGGCTGCCGAAGTTGCCGTGCGGGTCGATGAGGGTGATGGCCCGGGCGAAATCCCAACCCATCCGGACCAGCGCGTCGTAGATGGCCTGGTCGCCGTGCGGGTGGTAGCGGCCCATGGTCTCGCCGACGACTCGGGCGCTCTTGCGGTGGGGGCTGTCGGGCCGGATGCCCATGGAATGCATGGCGTGGAGGATGCGACGCTGGACCGGCTTGAGCCCGTCCCGGACGTCGGGAATGGCCCGCGACGTGATGACCGACAGCGAATAGGCGAGGAAGGACTCACTCATCTCCTCGGAGACCGGGACGTCGATGACCTCGCGTGCGTAGGGCATCAATTCTTCCTGTCGGGCCATGGTCGGGGGGCTCCTCTTCGCCACGGAATCTCGCCACTGGATCGCCGTCCGACCCTACCCCGGACCCTGTGACAGTTCGGGCCTATGGTGGCGGGGTGTCCGCATCGCCCGCCTTCGTCCCCGGGACCGCGCTGGCCGGCGCGGCGGCGTGGGCGATGGAGATGCACGGCGATCAGGTGCGCAAGGCCACCGGGATCCCCTATGTGAGCCATCTCTTCGCCGTGGCGGCGCTGGCGATGGAACACGGTGCCGACGAGGACCAGACCGTGGCGGCGCTGCTCCACGATGTCATCGAGGACACCGACGCCACCTTCGAGCAGGTCGAAGAGCGCTTCGGGCCCCGGGTCGCCGAGCTCGTCGCCGCCTGCTCCGAGCGTCACGGCGATCCCAAGCCGAAGTGGCGCCTGCGCAAGGAGGCCTACATCGACCACGTCGGGTTGATGCCCTCCGACGCCCTGGTCGTGACCATCGCCGACAAGCTGCACAACGCCCGGTCGATCAGTCGTGACCTGCATGCCCAGGGGCTGGCGATGTTCGCCCGGTTCACCGCCGCCGACCCCGACGACCAGCTCTGGTACTACGGCGCCTTGGTCGACGCCTATCGCCGCCGCACTGCGGACGACGAGGCGCTGACGGCGCTGGTCGACGAGCTCGATGCGGTGGTCGCCGACATCCGCGAGCAGGTACAGGCCCTGCGCGTGGGCTGAACCCTCCGGGGGTCAGGCACCCAGAGGGTTCAGGCTTCCCGTTCCAGTGACGCCCCCGCCGCGAGCGCCAGGTGGATCGCCAGCTGGTGGGCCTGCACGTCGGTGATGAGGCAACCGCCCAGATCGCCAACACCGACGAGGTCGAGAGAGGTTGCGCGCCGTAGATCGACGCGCTCGAAGCGCGCGGCGTCGAGCGTGACGGCGAGGAGTTCGCTCCCGTCGAAGGTCACGTCTTCGAGCGCGGCGCGGTAGAGGTCGGCCTCATCGAGCCGGCAGGCGTCGAAGGCGACCCGTTCCAAGGTGCTCATCCTGAGGTTGGTGTACGAGAGCGAGCACCGCTCGAAGCGGGTGTCCCGGACCGTGCCCTCCGACAGGTCCGAGCCGGCCAACTTGCAGTCCACCAGGTGAGCGCCACGCACGGTCTCGATCCGGGCCCGGCTGAGATCGCACTCGGTGAGTGTGCTGTCGAGGAGGGTGAAACGGGACTCGCCGTCGGTCGTCAGCGTGGCGCCTGAGAGCCCGCAGTCCAACAGCTCGACCGTCCCGCGGCCGGCGACATCGATGGTGACGCCGTCGATCGTGGCCGACTCGATCCGTTCCACGCCGTAGATGGTCTCGAACGCGCCATCCCATTCCTCGACGGCACCGGAGCCGTGCGCCGGTCGCGGCGGCGTGGCGAACTCGTCGACGGGTTCGATCCAGGGCACGACCGGCACGCTACCCAGGGCACCCGGGCAGCCGCCCGAACTCGCGGCCACCAGACCCGGAACTGGGTCCCACGGCCGCGAGATCGCCGAATCGCCAGGGTGAGCACGCTGGGTGCCTGGCCCCGAGCGTGCTCAGCGGCGGGTATGCCAGGATCGTCGCATGCGCGCCGTCGTTTGCTCCGAGCTCGGTCCTCCGTCGACGCTGCGGGTCGAGGAGCGGCCCGACCCGGTGCCTCGCTCGGGTCAGGTGGTCATCGACGTCGAAGCGGCCGGGGTCAACTACGTCGACGGGCTCTTCGTCTCCGGCGAGTACCAGATCAAGCCTGCGCTGCCCTTCGTGCCGGGCGGCGAGGTGGCGGGAACGGTCAGCGCCGTCGGTGACGACGTCGACGGCTGGCAGGTCGGCGACCGGGCCCTGGCGTCGGTCGGCCTCGGGGGCTACGCGTCCCAGGCGGTCGCGGCCACGACGCAGCTGGCCCGCATCCCCGACCGCATGTCCGCTCCGGCCGCGGCCGCGTTCACGCAGTCCTACTGCACTGCGCTGTTCGCCCTCACCCGCCGCACGCAACTGGAGGCGGGGGAGTGGCTCCTCGTACTGGGCGCGGCCGGGGGCGTGGGACGCGGGGCCATCGACGTGGGCAAGGCGCTGGGCGCCAACGTCATCGCCGCCGCGTCGTCGGCGCAGCGGCTCGAGACCTGCGCCGGCGCCGACGCCACCATCGACTACAGCGACCAGGACCTGAAGACCGCGGCCCGCAAGCTGTCCGGCGGTGGCGTCGACGTGGTGTTCGACCCGGTCGGCCACGACCTGACCGAACCGGCACTCCGAGCGACCAAGGAGTTCGGCCGGTTGTGCGTCATCGGCTTCGCCCGCGGCTCGATCCCACAGCTGCCGGCCAACCAGGTGCTGCTGCGCAATCGCACCGTCGTCGGGGTGGACTGGGGTGCCTGGGGAATGCAGAACCCCGAGGCCCAGACCCAGCTCCTCGGCGCACTCGCGGCGGAGGGTGGCTTCTGGGGACGTGTCGTCCGGTTCGGTGCGGCCGCCGGGCAGTTCCCACTCGTCCCGCTCGTTGCGCAGCAGGACCACGCCGCCGTCGATGACGATGACCCCCTTCACCGAGACCGGGAGCTCATGGTCGGCGAGGGAGCCCGAGCCGCGGGGCCCGTCAGACAACCGGTTCGGGCTCGGTGCGGCGGCGGTAGGCCTTCTCGATCTCGACCGCCCAGAACACGCCGGTGGAAGCGATCAGCACCACGGCCAGCTCCAGCGGATCGAGCGCCTCGGTGTCCAGCAGGCTCTGCGCCGGCGGCCAGTACACGATGAGGAGCTGAAGAGCGAAGGTGCCCAGCACGGCCCAGAGCAGCGGTTTGTTGCTGAGCAGACCCAGGCGCCACAACGAGTCGCGCTCCGAGCGCACCGCCATGGCGTGGCCCAGCTGGAGCAGGGCCAGCGACGACGAACACCATCGTCTGCCACGGCCGGTCGGCCGACTCGCCCCACAGCCCCAATCCCGAGCGGGATGAGGCCCATCAGCAGGCCCACGATCAGCACGTGCTGCCACAGCCCCTGGAGAACACACTCTCCGACGGCGCCCGGGGCGGTCGTTTCATGACCCCGCGTTCGGCGGGCTCGATGCCCAGCGCCAGACCGGGCAGGCCGTCGGTGACCAGGTTGATCCAGAGGATCTGGACCGGCAGCGAGCGGCAGGGGCAGGCCGATGAACGGGCCGAGGAACATGACCCAGATCTCGCCCGAGTTGGACGTGAGGGTGTAGCGGACGAACCGGCGGATGTTGTCGTAGATCCGGCGGCCCTCGCCGACCGCGGTCACGATCGTGGCGAAGTTGTCGTCCTGCAGCACCATGTCGGCGGCTTCCTTGGCCACCTCGGTTCCGGCGACCCCCATGGCCACGCCGATGTCGGCCGAACGCAACGCCGGGGCGTCGTTGACGCCGTCGCCGGTCATGGCGACGACGTCGCCCCGCGCCTTCCAGGCCTGCACGATGTCGAGCTTCTGCTCCGGGGTGGTCCGGGCGTAGACCGCCACCTTCTGGACGTGCTCCTCCAGGCCGGTCTCGTGCTCCTCGGCCAGACGGGCACCGGTCATGACCTCCTCGCCGGCGTCGAGGATGCCGAGTCGTTCCCCGATTGCGGCCGCGGTGGAGGGGTGATCACCGGTGATCATCACCGGGGTGATGCCCGCGCTGCGGCAGGCCGCCACGGCGTCGAACGACTCGGCTCGCGGGGGGTCGGCCATGGCGACCAGTCCGAGCACGGTCAGGTCGGCCTCGATGGCGGCAGGCATCGCCGGGTCGTCGGTCGGGAGGGCCCGCGCTGCCACCGCCAGGACGCGGTAGCCCTCGTCGGCGAAGGTCGCTGCCTCGGTCAGCAGGCGATCGCGGTCGACCTCCGACAGCGGACGGTCGCCGTCGATATCGGCGATTCCGGTCGACACCTCGAGGATCGCTTCGACCGCACCCTTCGATGCCACCCGCCCGCCGTCGCGCGGGTCGCTCCGGTGGACGGTCGTCATCCGTTTGCGGTCGGAGTCGAACGGAATCTCCTCGACCCGCGGCCAGCGGTGCTCCACCTCGGCCCGTTGCAGGCCGAGCTTCCCGGCGAGGGTGAGCAGGGCCCCTTCGGTCGGGTCACCGGCGACCTCCCACGGTTCGTTGGCCTCGCTGGGCGGGATCAGCTCGGCGTCGTTGCAGAGCAGCCCGGACTCGGCCAGGCGCAGCAGCGACGGGCTCGTCCCGGCGGGTTCGCCGCCATCGCCGGTGACCTGACCGGCCGGCTCGAACCCCACCCCGGTGACCTGGACCTCACCTGCCGGAGTCCAGACCTGCTCGACCAGCATGCGGCTCTGGGTCAGGGTGCCGGTCTTGTCCGTGCAGATGACCGTGACCGAACCCAGCGTCTCCACTGCGGGCAGTTTGCGGACCAGCGCCTCCTGCTGCACCATCCGCTGCGCACCGAACGCCAGCGCAATGGTGACCACGGCCGGCAACGCCTCCGGAATGGCGGCCACCGCCAGGCTGACGGAGGTGAGGAACATCACCTCGACGTCCTCACCCCGGGCCACCCCGGCTGCGAAGACGATGGCGCAGATCACCACCGACGCCATCGCCAGGCGCCGGCCGAGGACGGCCAACCGCTTCTGCAGCGGTGTGCGGGGCGCCTGGTGCGCCTTGAGCAGGCCGGCCACCTGGCCCAGCTCGGTGGTCATCCCGGTGGCGACGGCCAGCCCTCGGGCCCGCCCGTACACGATGGCGGTGCCCTTGAACACCATGTTGTGCCGGTCGGCGATGAGCTCGCCGGTCGCCCGATCGATCGATTCGGGGACCTTGTCCACCGGCACCGACTCGCCGGTCAGCGCCGCCTCGTTGACCCGCAGGTTGGGGCACTCGACCAGCCGGAGGTCGGCGGGCACGACGTCGCCCGCCTCGAGCACCACGATGTCGCCCGGGACGATCTCGCCGGCGGTGAGGGTCTGCTGGCGGCCATCTCGCATCACGCGGGCCGACGGGGCCGACATGCGGCGCAGCGCGGCCATGGCCTGCTCGGCCCGGTACTCCTGGACGAACCCGATGATCGCATTCAGCACGACGATGGCGCCGATCACGATCGCATCGGTGACCTCGTCGATCAGCACCGTGACGAGCATCGCCACGAGCAGCACCACGATCATCGTGTCGAAGAACTGGCTCACGAAGATCCGCCACGGCGGGGTGGTCGGCTCCTCCTCGAGCTCGTTGGTGCCGTACTCCTGGCGTCGGCGTTCCACCTCGTCCGAGGTGAGCCCGAGGGCGGGGTCCACCCCGAGCGCTGCGGCTGCGTCCTCGGCCGGTTCGGCCCACCAGGGCGACGTGGGACGGTTGGCGACGAGGGTCATCGGGCGTTCACTGCGCACAACGTAGGCCAGCGTCGACCGCATCAACCACGGCGGTGGAGCCGCGGTGAAGCGCTCAGTCCAACAGCCGGACGAAGCAGTACACGCCCTCGATCACGCCGAACACCGGCCACATGCCCCAGATGACCACCCAGTAGCTGACCGTCGGCTCGCGGAAACCCAGGTCCCGGTCCCAGATGAAGAAGGGGATCGCCGTGTACGAGAACGGCACCGAGGCGGCCAGGGCGAGGAGAAAGCCCCACCGCTCGCCCATGAGCATGCCGATGCTCCCGGCGATCTGCAGCGGCGCCCAGACAAGAACATCTGCCCACGCCCACCCCTGGTTGAAGGCGAAGTAGGCGGTCGGGTCGGTCGCGTCGGGCGTTCCGCCGTAGACGTTGTCGATGGTCCAGGTGCCGCGAGGCCTGAGGACCGCGACCAGCTGGAGCACAGCCAGCAGCAGGATGAGGAGCAGGCCGCTGATCGCGACGACCCGGGTCAGCGGGGTGATGTCCACGAGGATCTCCTGTCGGGCGTGTCGGGCCGGATCATGTCGGGAGGGCGCGGACGGCGGCGAAGACGGTGGCCAACGCCATCGCACCCCAGACGGCCAGGGCGATCAGTCCGGTCCTGACGCTCTTCGGGCTGCCGATGCGCAGACCGCGACGGCGCATGACGACGCGGGTGAGGATCCCCCGACCGGCGAAGTAGAGGAACATGCCGCCGCCGACCAGGCCGAAGTAGGCCCAGGCCGGTTGGTCGACGATCAGCAGGACACCCGCCACCACCAGCGTCCACAGCGAGACCGTGTCCCAGGCCGCTTCGCCGCGGATGTCGGCCCAGTAGGCGGGCTCGACGTCCTCTTCGGCTTCCATCAGCCCCCATCGCACGGCCACCTCGGGAGCCAGCCAGGCGATCGTCTGCCCGCCCCATGCCAGCAACGCCAGCGCAGTGATCACCGCACCGCCGAGGACGTTCATTCCGACACGCACCTCCTCCTACCCGCTCCACGATGCCCGAGCCGAGGCGGGGCGAGAAGGGTCCAAGGCCACCACTACGGTGGCCGCATGAGTCGACCGACGTGGTTCGAGCGGGCGCTCTCGGTCCCCACCGAGACGCACACCGTCGAGGTCGGCGGGTGTGCGATCTCGTATCTGGCGTGGGGGGAGCCGGGTCGCCCCGGCCTGGTGTTCGTGCACGGTGGGGCGGCCAACGCCTACTGGTGGAGCCATATCGCTCCGCTGTTCGCCGACGAGTACCGGGTGGTCGCCGTCGATCTCTCCGGCCACGGTGACAGCGGCCGGCGCGCCGAGTACTCGCTCGACGCCTGGACCGACGAGGTGGTCGGCGTGGCCGCCGACGCCGGCTTCGACGCCAAACCGGTGGTGATCGGCCACAGCATGGGGGGTTTCGTCACGATCTCGACCGCGGCCCGGCACCCCGACGCGATCGCCGGGGCCATCATCCTCGACTCGCCGGTGGCCGAGCCCGACCCCGAGGTCCAGCAGGCCCGACGCGGCGCCGACTTCAAGAACCCGAAGGTCTACCCCGATCTGGAACTGGCCGTCTCGAAGTTCCGGACGGTGCCGGCGCAGCGCCACTACGAGCCGTACGTGATGGACCACGTGGCCCGACACTCGCTGAAGCAGGTCGAGGGCGGCTGGACCTGGAAGTTCGATCCGACCCTCTTCCTGCCGAAGCGGTCCGAACCCGACGACCTGCTGCCAAAGATCACCTGCCGGGTGGCGCTGTTCCGCAGCGAGTACGGCCTGGTGACGCCCGACATCGGCGCCTACATGTACGACAAGCTCGGTCGGGTCGCGCCGGTCATCGAGCTGCCCCGGTCGGGCCACCACATGATGCTGGATGAGCCCCTGCTGCTGCTGACCGGTCTGCGCACCCTCATCGCCGACTGGGAGCACAGCATCCCCGTCCGCCGAACCTGAGCACGCTCGGGGTCAGGCACCCAGGGTGCTCAATTGGATCCCGGTCGGGGATGAGCACGGAAAGTGCCTGACCCCGAGAGTGCTCAGTTGGTGTTCGCGGGGTCCGACCCCCAGCGTGCTCAGACGAGGAGGCGCTGGACCTCGGCGCACGATTCGATCGTTTCCAGGTCGGTCTCGGGGCTCACGCCCATCGTGCGCACCACGATCTGATCCACTCCCAGGTCCGCGAACGGGGCCAGCTCGGCGGCGGCCTCCGCCGGGGAACCGGCGACGACGTGCTCGGCAGTCAAACCCCGATAGCCGTCTGCGAGCTTGTCGGCGAGCAGTCGGGTCGCCCGGTCGCCGTCGGACAGGATCAGCACGTCACGGCGCAGCATGACCCGCGGCGCAGCTCCCGAGCGATCGCAGGCATCGTGATACTGCTGCATCAGGGGCGGCAGGGTCTGGAGGGTGGCGAACGGTGATGCGTACCAGGCGGCACCCATCCGTCCGGCCCGTCGCAGGCCCGGCGCGCTCATCGTGCCGACCCACCACTCGACCGGAGCGGGCGGGACCAGCCCGATCGACACGTCGGCGAAGCCGAACCGCTCGCTCGAGACCGTCTCGCCGTCGAACAGGGCACGGATGATCCGCATCCCTTCCTCGAAGACCGCACCGCGATGGTCACGGCTGGCGCCCAGGGCTGCGTACTGATGGGCATCGCCGCCCAGCGCAGCCTGCACGATGAAGGGACCGTCGTGCAGGCAGGCCAGGGTGGCCGCCTGCTCGGCGACGAGCACCGGTGACCACATCGGCACGAGGAAGAGGCACCCGGCCGGCCGGCCGGTCCACTCGGCCAGCACCCGGCCCAGTGTCGGCGTGTTCTGGAAGTATCCGGCCGGGCTCCGGGCGTGGCTGTCACCCAGGGTCAGCGACGCCAACTCGGCGCCGGCCGCGGCCCGGACCCGATCCAGCAGGTGTCGCGTCGCGTGGGGTCCCGGCAGGGTCGTCGTCGACGACAGCGAGATGCCCAGGTGCACGGGGCCTACGTCTCGTCGGCCTTGGCGGCCTGCTTCTTCTGCTTCTTTTCTGCGGCCTTCTTCTGGGCGGCCTTCTTCTTGCGCTTCTCGGCGGACCGGTGCCGCCCGGCGGCCTTCTCCAGGTTGCGCATGGCCTCGGGGACGAAGTCGGCGAAGACCCGGGGATCGGGCGCGTTGTCGCGATCGGCCATGAAGCCGAAGTCGAGTCGGCCCATGAAGCTGATGACGGTGATCTCCAGCCGGTTTCCGTAGAGCAGCGGCCCCAGCGGGAACATCCCCTTCAGCTTGGCTCCGGCCAGATACAGCTCGAACGGCGGGCCGGGCACGTTGGACACGATCACGTTCATCGGTGGGGGAGCGTTGCGATCCAACTGGGCCAGCGAATACATGCGTGAGGCCAGGCTGATCATCCGGGGCGGCGCCGCCTCGCTGATGCCCATGATCTTGTGCACCGCCATCGCCTCGCGCATCTCCTTTGCGGACTGCGTCGCCTGGTGAATGGCCAGCAGGCGCTCGCCGGGGTCGTCGATGTCGGTCGCCAGCGAGGTGAACATCGCGCCCACCTTGTTGCCGACCTCGTCGTCGCCCTCCGAGCGCAGCGAGACCGGCACCTGGGCGATGAGCGGATCGTCGGGCAGCTCGTCCTGGTCGATCAACCACTGCCGGATCGTCGCTCCGCACAGTTCCAGGACGACATCGTTGAGCTTCACGTCGAAGGCGTCCTTGATCGCCTTCACGTCGTCGAGCGGAACCGTCGCCGTGGCGAATCGTCGATGCGGGCCGATCTCCCCGTTGAGGGGCGTCCGGGGGGTGCCGATCCCCATCGGAGGGAGCGTGCGGTCGGGATTGGACGCGGCGCGCGCCACCTCGATGCCCTGCCGGACGAGTTGCCCGGCCAAGCGGCCGAAGCGCCAGGGGGTGACCGCGAAGCTCAGCATGCCGCGCGCCATGAGGTCGATCGGGTTGGGGGCCACCGTGCCGAGGTTCTCGCGCTCGACGACGTCCCGCGGCCCAGGATCGGGCTCGAGGTCGAGGAGGATCTCGGAGAGCCCGGCCCCGGATGCGCCGTCGATGATCGAGTGGTGGATCTTGGCGAAGATGGCCACCATGCCGTCTTCGACCCCCTCGATCACCCACAGCTCCCACAGCGGTCGGGAGCGGTCGAGCTGGTAGCTGGCCAGGTCGCCGACCAATCGGTTCAGCTCGTCGGATCCGCCGGGGGACGGCACCGCGATGCGCCGCACGTGGTAGTCGATGTCGAAGTCGGCGTCCTCGATCCAACCGGGGCGATCCAGGTGGAGCGGCACCTCGACCAGCTTCCAGCGGAACTGCGGCATCTGTGGCAGCCGTTCGACGAGCTGGTTCTTGAGCCGCTCGACGTCGAAGCCGTCCTTCATCTCGCTGGGGTCGGCGATGATGAGCGAACAGACGTGCATGTGCCAGGTCGGCGTCTCGCCGTAGATGAACGCGGTGTCCATTCCGCTGAGTCGCCGCATGATGAGAGCCCCCCGGCACTTGGTGGTCGAACCAGTGTCGCAGACAGCGCACGGAGCCGTCGATGGACCTCAGCGCACTGCGGCGTCGTCCCCGGCCGGTTCGGGCCCGACGGTGAAGCCGATGACCGCGCCGCCGCCCTCGGCGTCGCGCACGAACGTGGTGCCGCCGTGACGACCGGCGACCTGGGCGACGATCGAGAGCCCCAGGCCCGACCCGGGTTTGCTCCGCGCCGCGGTCGAGCGGAAGAAGCGGTCGAAGACCAGCGGCTTGTCCTGGTCGGTCACCCCGGGACCGTGGTCGCGGACCTCGATCGATCGCGTCCCGACGTGCACCTCGAGCGGTGTTCCCGGCGGAGAGAACTTGTCGGCGTTGTCCAGGAGGTTCAACACGGCGCGCTCGACCTCGCTGCGCGCTGCGGTGACGGTGCCCTCGCCCTCGCTGCGGACCTCGACCGGTCGGTCCGTGCGACGCCGGGTCCGCTCGGCCAGCTCCTCGACCACCTCGGCGAGGACGAACGACTCCCCGGGTTCGGCATGGGCGTTGGTGTCGGTCGCCAGGGCGACGAGCTCCCCGACCAGGTTCGACAGCTCGGTCACCTCGAACTCGAGGTCGGCCATCAGCTCGCGCCGGTCGTCCTCCGCGATGTCGGGGGTGCGTTGCAGCACCTCGAGGTTGGTCCGCAGGCTGGTCAGCGGCGTCCGCAGCTCGTGGCTGGCGTCCATGACCAGACGCTGCTGCTGGGCCTTCGAGATCGACAGCGACGACAACATCTCGCGGAAGCTCGACGCGAGCCGCCCGACCTCGTCGTGACCCTCGACCTCGATGTCCGGATCGAGCTGTTTCGTCTCGGCCACCTGTTCGGCGGCTGCGGTGAGGCGTCGCACCGGAGCCGTCGCCCGCGTCGCGATCACCCAGGCGACCAGCGCCGCCAGGGCCGTGCCGATCAGACCGAAGAAGAACAGCAGGCGACGGATGCTCTGCACGGCCGCATCGATCTCTGCGAGGTCGCGGCCGATCTGGACCGCACCGCCCTCGATCGGCGTGGTGATCACCCGGTAGCGGGCCCCGTCGAGCCCGTCGGCGTCCTGCTTCGTCGGCCTCCGCTCGCCATTGGCGACCTCCACGTCGACATCGGTGACGGGCAGGACGACGTCGCCGAACGGGTTCCGCACCACCCCGCCCTCGGTGACCACCTGGGTGACGGCGTCGAGTCGTACCGGGAAGCCGCCCGGGCCGCGACGGCGGGGATCGACGGGGTCGAACCGGCTTCCCGTGAAGCCGCCGGCGGTGATCTCGCGCGCCCGCTGGTCGAGGAACCCGTCCACCTCGCGGAGGAGGAAGACACGGGTGGCCGCCCCGGCGCCGATCGCCACCGCGATCATCGAGACCGCGACCGCCAGCCCGACCATGAGCGCCAGCCGTGAGCGGAGGGTCACGACGGACGGACCGTGTAGCCCACACCCCGGACGGTGTGGATCAGTCGATCCTCCCCGCCGGCTTCGGTCTTCCGTCGCAGGTAGCCGATGTAGACGTCGAGCGACTTCGACGACGTCTCGAAATCGAAGCCCCAGATCCGTTCGTAGATGATGTCGCGGGAGAGGACGATCCCCTTGTTGTGCATGAGCAGCTCGAGCAGGTCGAACTCGGTCTTGGTCAGTTCGAGGTCGCGCCCGTTGCGGGTCGCGACCCGCGGGGCCGGGTCCAGCACCAGGTCGCCGACGACCAGCGTCTCGGTGTCGGGACCGGCGTCGGTCCGACGCAGCAGGGCGCGGACGCGAGCCAACAGCTCGTCCAGCGCAAACGGCTTGACCAGGTAGTCGTCCGCCCCGGCGTCGAGGCCGGCGACACGATCGCTGACCTCGTGGCGAGCGGTCAGCATGAGGACCGGGGTGCGGATCCCGTGTTCTCGCATCCGACGGCACACGGTCAGCCCGTCCACGTGCGGCATCATCACGTCGAGGATCACCAGGTCGGGATCCGACGAAGCGACCTGGTCCAGCGCGTCGGCGCCGTCGTTGGCCGTCAGGAGCTCGTACCCCTCGAATCGGAGAGCCCGTTGGAGCGCCTCGCGCACGCCACGATCGTCTTCGGCGACGAGGAGTCGGCCGCTCGGCGCCTGGGATCCGGTGCTCACGACGATCACCGTACCGGGGGCCATCGAAGCCCCTGGTGAGCCCAGGGTGAGAATGGGGTAAGAGCCGAATCCCGGTTCTGAACGGTTTCTTGATCGGGTCTGGAATCGGCCTCACATCGGACCCGGAGGATGTGCATCGACAACCCCACCCCATCCCACGAGGAGCACGAATCATGAAGAAGTCCATCGCAGGTGTCACGGTCGCTGCGTCGGTCCTGGCCGGCGGCATGGGCGGTCTCGTCCTGACCACTCCCGGCCTCGCCGGGGCCCAGGAGGACGAGACCACCACGGAAGAGGAGGGCCCCGAGGTCGTCGGCGGCGTCTTCGCCGATCTGGTCGAGGAAGGGGTGATCACCCAGGAGCAGGCCGACATCGTCAAGGAGCGGCTCCGGGAGGCCCGGGTCGAATTCGGTCCCCGCCTCCACGGCCCCCGAGCGGCGCACGCCGAGATCCTGACCGACGTCCTGGGTGTGACCCAGGACGATCTGAAGGAGGCCCGTCAGAACGGTGAGTCGCTTGCCGACGTGGCGACAGCCAACGGTGTCGAGACCCAGGCGGTCATCGACGCACTGGTGGCCGATCTGGACGAGCACCTCGACCTGGCGGTCGAGGCCGAGCGGCTCACCCAGGAAGAAGCCGACGAGAAGCTCGTCGACGGCACCGATCGCATCACCGACATGGTGAACGGTGATCTCGAGCCGGGCGATCGCCCCGGTCGTCGGGGACCCGGCGGTCCGCCGGAGGATGCTGCTACGGACGAAGAGATCTGATCCAGGCGGCAACCTGATCGGCCGGCATGAGATCCGGGTCGCCCAGGCGGCCCGGATCGACGCCGTCCAGCTCGGGCGGCACGTTGGCCACCACCAGGTCCAGCGTGTCCGCCCGGCCGTACTCGTCGATCACGCGTGCCGCGCCCTCGTCGTGCTCGGCGGAGCGCGAGCGCACGGCGGTCACCAGCCCGACCAGCAGGGATTCCCAGGTGGTCATCGGACCCTGGATGATGCTGGCCGACTCGGCGAACGAGTCGATGAACGCGAAGGGCACCCGCCGGATGTCGAGGCCGGCGTCGATGGCGCCGAGAATCCAGTCGGTGTCGACCGAGAAGTCGTAGACCGAGGCGCCGTCCAGGATCGACTGGGCGGCGGCACGGTCGTAGAGCTTGAACGCCGCCTGGGTGTCGAGGATCCCCCGGGAGAAGATCGTGTGGCCCACCATCCGTTGCAGGTGGCGGAGGACGACGATGCCCGGCCCCCAGCGATCCTCCTGCTTGACCAGGACCGCCCCACCCGACTTGCGATCGCCGAGCACGACGGGTGCGCCCTCGGCCCAGGGCTCGAGCAGGAGTCCCAGCTGTCCCAGATCGACCGACGTGTCCGCGTCGGTGAAGACGATGGCGTCGGCTCCGCGCTCGAGGGCATGGAGGGCGCCCAGGATCAGCGCGCCGCCCTTGCGGCTGTCGTCAGCCGAAGCGAGCCCGGCGAGCGGGCCGTCGGAGGTGGGCAGCGCCGCGCTCAGCGAGAGCACCTCGACGTGACCACCGAGTGGGTGGGTGTCCGCTACGCGGGCGGCGATCCCGGCGCTGTCGTGGGGGCAGCCGTCGTCGACCGGGAGGAGCTGCCACGTGACGTCGGTCCCGGTCAGCACCCACTCGATCTGATCGAGCTTGACCCGCAGGGAGTCCTCGCCGGCCGGGTTCTCGGCGCTCCGGGGGAGGAGCCGGTGGTGCTCCCCCCACATGGCAAAGATGACGGCGACGTGGCCTCGGACGCCACTGCGTCGGAGGGCCACCTTGGATCGCGCCAGCATGGCGGCCACGCGTCCGTCGAGCGGAGCGTCCGCATCCGCTGCCAGCGCTCGGAGCAGCTCGTCGCCGGCCGGCTCGTCAGGGGTGGTGTCGAGCAGGTGGTCGGCGATGCGCCGCACCCGACGATGGTCCTCGGCTCTGGTGAGGTCGACCGTGCCCGTCAGGTCGGCGACGCCCTCGAGGAGACCGGCGGGACCGCCGTCGGTCACAGGGCGGCGAGTGCCGCGTCGTAGTCGGGTTCCTCGCCGATCGACGGCACGAGCTGGGTGTAGGCCACGGTGCCGTCGGCCGCGATGACGACGACGGCACGCGCACAGAGCTCGGCCAACGGTCCGTCGGTCATGCGGACGCCGTAGGCGTCGGCGAAGTCACCGCGGAAGGTGGATGACCCGGTGGCGTTCTCGATGCCCTCGGTCCCGCAGAACCGAGCGTGGGCGAACGGCAGATCGGCGGACACCGAGAGGACCCGGGTGTTGTCCAGATCGGCGGCTCGCTCGTTGAAGGTGCGGACGCTGGACGCACACACCGGCGTGTCGATGCTGGGGAAGATGTTGAGGACGATGCGTTGGCCCTGCAATTCGCCGAGCGACACGGAGCCGAGGTCGGACGTGGTCAGCGTGAAATCGGGAGCGTTGGAACCGACAGCGGGGAGCTCGCCGCTGGTTGCGATGGGGTTGCCGCGCAGGGTGACCTGGGCCATGGGTGTCGTTCCTTCGGAATCGAGGGTCGTACGGGACCGAGACCCTACCGGCGCCGTACGACGTCGAGGGCACCGACCACGTCGTCCAGCGGCGGGTAGTCGCCGAGCCCGGTGCCTTCATGAGCCCAGACGAGGTCGAGGTGAGGGTCCAGGATGACGACGCCCGGGGTGCGCTCGGTGTCCCGGGTGATGCGACCCTGCCGCGCCCCGCGGCGGTAGGCGCCGATGTACCGCCGCACCGACGACCACTTCAGGTACTGCCACGGCTTGAGATTGCCGAACCCCACCGCAGCGCGCAGCTGCTGGTCCGGGTCGATCAGGAGTGGGAACGGGAACTCGGGCTGCATCATCTCGGCCTGGTACTGCGTGGAGCCCCCGACGGCGAGGACCTCGACGTCCTGCTCGCTCAGACGGGGATGCACCTCACGCAACTCCGCGAGGAAATCCTGGCAGGGCATTCAGCCGTAGTACCGCAACATCTGGACCACCAGGAACCGGCCGGCGAAGTTGGCCATCGGTGTCGGTGATCGGTCGGCGGCGACGAGGGTGAGATCGGCGGGGACGGAGCGCTGGGGCAGGTCGGGCATCGGGATCCGAATGGTGAGCGGCGAGGCACGCGCCGGGCCGTGATCCGTACCATAGGGGCCATGGCGGCCCTGTTCGGATCGGCGAGCCTGACCTGGCAACTCTCCACTCGGTGGACCTCGTTGCTCGGGGGCCAGCGAGCCCTGCTGATGCAGGTGGCGCACCCCGCCGTGGGTGCCGGGGTCGCGGAGCACTCGGACTTCGCCGCCGGTCCGTTCACTCGGCTCGATCGCACGCTCGATGCGGTCATGACGATCGGGTTCGGGTCGGCCGCCGAACGCGCCGCGATGCTGGACACCCTCGACCGGGTGCACGCAGGCGTCAGCGGCACCACCGACGCAGGCGATCCCTACACCGCCCTCGATCCCGAGCTGCAGTTCTGGGTGCACGCCACCCTGGTCGACACGGTGTACTGCATCGAGCGTCGCTACCTGCAGGTCCTGACCCGCACCGAGCGGTCCCGTCTGTACTCCGAGTCCGTCGAGATGGCCCGGGCGTTCGGCATCCCGGATCGACACATCCCCGCCGATCTCGATACCTTCCGGTCGTACATGGATGAAATGAATCGATCGCTGGAGCCCAGTGAGCAGAGCCGGGCCGTCGCCCGCTCGGTGTTGCGTCCCGGCTTGCGTCTCCTGCCCGACCCTCTCCTCATGCCGCTGGCCTGGGCCACCGTGGAGATGCTGCCGCGGCCACTGCGGAGGGCCTACGGCTACCGGGACCTGGCTCCGCCGCAGCTCGCCGCGGTCCGGGCGGCTCAGCTGGCCGCCCGCACCGCGCTGCCTCGATTGCCCGAACCACTCCTTCGGCTCCCCGGGACCGATCGGTACCTGGATCGGGCGGCCTGATGCGCCACCGGATTGTGATGATCGTCCTGCTGGCGGCAGCGACGCTCCTGGCCGCGTGCCAGCCGCCGCAGCCCTCGACCGGGCCGGGATCGGCCGAGCACTACATCGCCACGTCGGTCGAGGTCTTCGAACAGGGCGAGCAGACCCCCACCGACAGCACCAAGGTCACCTGGTTCGTCCCCGACGTGCTCGCCGGCGGCACCTCGGCCCCCGTCGTGGTCTACCTCCACGGATTCTCCGCCGGCCTGCCGGGCCTCTACCGGGGACACATCGACCACCTCGCCCGGCAGGGGAACATCGTCGTGTTCCCCACGTTCAACACCTCGAGCCTGGTGAACGACCTGGACCAGAACGTGATGGTGGACCGCATCGTCGCCAACGTGGACGCGGCCCTCGACCAGCTGGGCCCGCTCGCCGACACCGACCGGCTCTACGTGTACGGCCACTCGGCCGGCGCCGCGTTCGGGTCGGTCTGGGAGGCGAACGGGGGGATCGCTCCGAAGGGACTGGTCCTGGCCCATCCGTCGATCGATCTGTCGGCGATCCCCGTGCCGGTCCAGGTGACCCCGGTCGACTTCGCCACCGAGGCGCCGGCGACCACGGGACCGGTCGTACTCCTGACCGGCGATGACGACGTCATCGCGGCTCCGGCCGAAGCGGTCGAGCTCCATGGGTATCTGACCGGGGCCGTATCGCGCGTGGTGTGGGAGGCGCGCTCCGACGACACCATGTATCCGCCCGTCGCCGCGACCCATACGGCGCCGCTGGCCCTGACCGGCGTGGCCGACACCCTCGACTGGCGATTCGTCTGGTCGGCGCTCGACCAGATGATGGCCGGCCACACCCGGCCCCGCTTCGACCTGGGCGAGTGGTCCGACGGCACGCCGGTGCTGCCTCCGGTACTGCTCGCCGACTGACCTCACCGCCGGCGCAGCAGGACCTCCTGGGTCACGGTTGCCGCCAACAGGCCGTCGGGGGTGCGGAGTTTGCCGATCGCCAGGCCCCGCCCGCCGCCGACGGTCTCCGATGTGAAGTCGTGGAGCATCCAGCGGTCGGCCCGAACCGGCTGATGGAACCAGATGCCGTGGTCGAGACTGGCGGACATCCAGCCGTCCCAGTCGGACTCGGACCCGGTCGAGACCGTGTCCGGGTGAAGCGCCCAGACCGCCCCGGTGGGGATGTCGTCGGACAGATAGGCCAGTGCGCAGGCTTGCATCAACCGATCGTCGCCCAGATCCTCGTTCATCCGGACCCACAGCGCGTACCGACCCTCGTGGCCCTCGATCCGGGGTTGGCGGCGATCGAACAGCGGGGTCCACGAGTCCGCCGTCAGGTCGTCGGGGGTGCGCACCTCGGAGTCGTGCGGCACGACCGACGGTTGCGCCGACTGGGTGGGCTCGTCGACGTGGAACGAGGCCGACAGGTTGAGGATGGCGCCGCCCGACTGGCGTGCGACCACCCGGCGCGTACAGAACGAGCGCCCGTTGCGAATGCGGTCGACCTCGTAGCGGATCGGCTCCTCCGCCGTACCGCCCCGGATGAAATAGGCGTGCAGCGAGTGGACGTGGAACGGATGATCGACCGTGCGACCGGCGGCCAGGAGGCCCTGGGCCACGACCTGCCCGCCGTAGACCCGGGGGCCCCACGGGTATTCGGGGCCATCGCCGACGTAGACATCCGGTCCGTGCGGCTCCAGCGTCATGAGCTCGGTGAACGTCTGGGGACTGGTGGCCACGCGATCGATCAGTCGCCGGGGGCGCCGTCGATCAGTTCGCTCTGGCAGATCTCGAGCGAGTCGTAGACCTCGCCGACGACCCCGGTCGGCGGCTCGGTCCTCTCGTCGGCGCTGAGCAGGAAGAGCACCACGGCCCGGGCGGTGGCCTCGTCGGGGATGGACTGGTCGATGCACTGATCCAGTGGTGGGGCGAAACCCAGCGACTGGATGGCCAGCTCGCGCAGCGACGTGCAGCTTCCCAGCACGTCGACATAGACCGCCTTCTCGTCGTCGTCCATGCCGCGGATGGGGTCGGCCTGGTCCACATTGCCGGGCCGTACGCCCAGCTCGATCAGCCGGTCGTAGCCGATGCCGTCGACGATGGCCGTCACCAGGCACTCGGTGGTCGCCTCGTCGTAGACGCCGCCACCGGCGCCGGACCCGATGGACGCGGCGAGCGCCTCCCGCAGGTCCTCCTCGGTCCCGATCGGCAAGTCCTCGGTGGTGGCGACCGGCGGATCAGGCGGACCGGTGGTGGCCGCATCGGACGTATCGGTGGCGCCGGCGCCACCGGTGTCCTCGGGGACGGCCGCGGTGTCGTCGTCGTCGCCGCTGCATGCACCGACGAGGAGAAGGGCGCCGAACAGCAGCGGGAGACCCCACCGGCGCTTGCAACTGGTGCGCATGGAGCGTTGACTGTAGATGAGTCGAATGACCTACGGAGACGCGGGCGAATGACGGTTCCCTTGACGCTATGACTCTCTGGCACCGCATCGCTCGTACCCTCGCGCTCATGGGCGCCCTCGCGCTGGTCTCAGCCGGTTGCGTTTTCGGCGGAGACGGCGACGAAGAGGGCTCGGGCGACGACACGGGCCAGGTCTCCCTGCAGAGCGGCGACGAGAAGGACGACAAGCCCGCCGACGGCGGCTCCGACGAGGGACAGCCCGCGACGCTCGCCGCGGTCGGTCAGCAGACCGCCGAGGTCACGAGCGGTCGCTACACCCTGTCCATCGAGCTCACCGGTGACGTTCCGGCCGACGTGGCCGAACAGGTCGGACCGATGACGGCCGAGATCGAGTTCTCGGGCGACACCATGGCGTTCAGCATGGACCTGTCCGCCATGGCCGAGTTCGACGAGGAAGCCGCCGAGATGTTCGGTGACGACTTCAGCATGGAGATGGTGGCCACCGAGGACGCGGTGTACATGAAGGGGTTCTTCGCCGCCCTGTTCGGCGGGAGCGCCGACGGGTGGATCGGTCTTCCGGCCGACAGCGAGGAGGAGCTCGCCGGCACCGACACCGAGTCGATGTCGGCCGACAACTGGTTCCGGATGCTCGAGGGCGTCAGCGAGGCCGACGTCGAGGTCGTCGGCCAGGAAGAGGTCAACGGCGTCTCCACCACCCACCATCGCGCGACCCGCGACCCTGGAGCAGCTGGCGGCCGCCGACCCCGCGTCCGCGGCGGACTTCGATCTCGAAGGGCTCGAGGCCAGCGATGTCGAGATGAACGTGTGGGTCGACGGTGACGGGTTCGCCCGGCGGGTCAGCTTCGACATCCAATACGAGGGTGGCGACATCGAGACCGACGGGTTGGGGATGTCGGTGACGCTCGACATGTTCGACCTGAACGAGGACATCTCGATCGAGGTACCCGAGGATGTCACCGTGATGACCGAGGAGGAGATGATGGCCTCCCTGTTCGGCGGTGCGTTCGGTGAGCTCGGCGAGGCCTTCGAAGAGGGGTTCGGCGAAACCGGGGGACTCGAGGACTTCGAGTCGCAGATGGAGGACCTGGCCGGTGACCTCGAGCAGGAGCTCGGGGACCTGACCGACGATCTGGGGCTCGACTCCGAGGACGGACCGCAGGGCTACGGCGACGATGCCGAGCTCGACGCGTTGTACGACGCGTGCGCGGCCGGCGACGGTCAAGCCTGCGACGACCTCTACTACCAGTCGCCGTTCGGCTCGGAGTACGAGGACTTCGGCAACACGTGTGGCGGCCGCGGCTTCGAGCTCTCCTGCGCCGACGCCTGATCGGTTCCGTCCCCGGCGTCAGCCGGAGCGGAGCACACCACCGGGGCGCACGCCGGTGGGCTCGCCGTCCTCGAAGGTCACCTGACCCGATTTGACCGTGGCGACGTACCCGTCGACCGGTTGGATCAGCCGCTGGCCGCCCGCCGGCAGGTCGTGGATCATGCGGGGCGCGTGAAGGGTGAGGCCGTCCAGATCGATCACGTTCACGTCGGCCACCTTGCCCGGTTGCAGGCGGCCTCGGTCGGTGAACCCGTACGTGTCGGCGGTGGCGCTGGTCTGGAGTCGTACCGCAGCCTCGAGCGGGAGGCGCGGCCCCCTGCTGCGGGTCGCGCACCCAGTGGGTCAACAGGTAGGTGGGGAAGCTGGCGTCGCAGATGAGGGAGCAGTGCGCTCCGCCGTCGCCCAGGCCGGCCACCGCGGCCGGGTGTTCCAGCATGGTGCGGATCGCCTCGTGGTCGTGGTCGACATAGCTGCCGAGCGGTGAGAACAGGAACGCCTTCCCGTCGTCTTCGAGGAGCCAGTCCAGCACGACCTCCTGGGGGCTGCGGCCCTCGCGGTCGGCCGTGGCCTGCGCGGAGGAGCCGGCCGGCGGCTCGTAGTCGGGCGGATCACCGAGCCGGTACATCTGGTGCCATGCCGTGGCGAGGAAGGCGGCCGAGCGGCTTCGCGTCCGTGGCTCCTCGGTGATCAGCCGGGCCCGGAGCTCGGGGTCCCGCAACGCGGTCACCCGTGCCTCGAACGGCTCGGTCCACAGCGGCCGGAACGACGGATGGGCCATGAACGGATGGAACGAGCTCTGGAGTCCGAAGAGCATGCCGGTCGGTCGGGCCGGGACCTGCGGCGTGATCGACTGGCCCGCCTCGGCGCGGGTTGCCGCCTCGTCGAGCGCGTCGCGGTAGGCGGTCGGGGCGAACGGCGACTGGGCCAGCGAATAGGTGATGGGGACCCCGGTGCGGTCGGCGATCTCGGCCATCCACGCCTGGTCGTCGCCCATGCCCTGCTGGTCGGAGACGAACTGGAAGATGCCGCGCCCGATCTCGGCCATGGCCTCGGCGATCGCGATCAGCTCGGTCGGCGTTGCCGTGGTGCCCGGCACCAGGCCGTGACGAGAGGTGTGGAGGATGGTGCGCGACGTGGAGAAGCCGACCGCCCCCTCTCGGATCCCGCCGGCGACGAGCGACGCCATCTCGGCGATCTCCTCGCCACTGGGGTCGTCGTGGGCGCGCTCGCCCATGACGTAGGCGCGGACCGCGGCGTGAGGGACCTGCCCGGCGACGTCGATGGTGCGTCCGGTGCGGCCGAGCGCGTCGAGGTACTCCCCGAAGGATTCCCACTGCCAGTCGATGCCTTCGTGGAGTGCGGTGCCGGGGATGTCCTCGACGCCCTCCATCAGCTCGATCAGCAGGTCGTGGCCGTCGGGTCGGGCCGGAGCGAAGCCGACGCCGCAGTTTCCCATGACGACGGTGGTGACGCCGTGCTCGGAGGAGGGGGCCACCACGGGGTCCCAGGACACCTGGCCGTCGTAGTGGGTGTGGATGTCGACCCACCCGGGTGCCACCACGGCCCCGTCGGCATCCAGCTCTCGGGTTCCGTCTCCCTCGACGGCCCCGACCGAGCTGATGACGCCGCCGTCGATGGCGACGTCACCGGTCATCGGCGGTGCGCCGGTTCCGTCGACGACGGTGCCGTTGCGGATGACCAGGTCGTGCATGGGTGGCGCCCCCTCGTGGTGCGGACCGACGCGTCCGCCGTCCCATGGTGCCCGATCTCGACGGGGATCGGCGGCGAAGCGCAGCGAGACCCCCGACGACCCTTGCTGAACGAACGTTCAATGAGTACGCTGTGCGCCGGCCGTCCCACGGCCGTCCCGCCCGCGGCCCCACCGGCGCGGCCTCATCGAACCCCACCGGAAGGTGCTCCGCCATGGCCCTCACCACCACCACCACGGACTACGCCGACACCGACTTCTGCGATCCCAGCACCTTCGACGATCCCTGGGACCTGTACCGGTGGTTGCGCGACGAGGCCCCGATTCACCGGGACGAGAAGAACAAGCTGTGGATCCTCAGCCGGCACGAGGACGTCTTCGCCATCTCGCGTGAGCCGTCGCGGTACTGCAACCGGTTCGGGGTCCGGCCCAACATCGCCGCCGACATGTCGCTCATCGCCATGGACGGTGAGGATCACACGGCGATGCGCCGCCTCATCAACCGCGGCTTCACCCCGCGACGGGTTCGCGAGCTGGTGCCCCACGTGCGCGAGATCACCAACCAGGTCATCGACGAGGTGGCCGAGCGGGGGCAGATCGAGTTCGTCGAGGACTTCGCCATCCACGTTCCGCTCGTCGTGATCAGCGAACTCATCGGGCTCGACCCGGAAACCCGCAAGCACATGTACCGCTGGTCCGACGACATGATGGCCGGTGACGGCGCCGTCGACGATCAGGATCCGCGCCTGCACGCGGCGGCCATCGCGTTCGGCGAGTACGCGGCGGTCTGCCAGGAACTCATCACCGCCCGGCGGGCGGATCCGAGCGACGACCTCATCAGCGTGCTCACCGCGGCCTACGACGACGGGGCGCTCGAGAAGGAGAAGCTCTCGGGCACCGACGTCGACTACGAGGGTCTCGGCATCGAGAGCATGGCCGACGACGATCTCCAGATGTTCCTCACCCTCCTCCTCGTCGCCGGCAACGAGACCACTCGGAACGCAATCGCCGGCGGGATGAAGGTGCTCAGCGACTTCCCCGACGAGCGGGCCCGCTTGGTCGAACACATCGACGACAGTGCGTTCGTCGACCTGGCCGTCGACGAGCTCATCCGGTTCGTCTCCCCGGTGATGACCTTCATGCGAACCGTCACCGAGACGCACGACTACAAGGGGTTCACCTTCGAGGAGGGCGATCGGGTCTTCATGCTCTACCAGTCGGCCAACCGCGACGAGCGTGTCTTCGACGCCCCGGACCAGCTGATCCTCGATCGCGATCCCAATCCCCACCTGGCGTTCGGGACCGGCGCCCACTTCTGCCTGGGTGCCAACCTGGCCCGCATGGAGGTCAAGGTCGTGTTCGAGGAACTGTTCCGCCGCCTGCCCGACATCCACGCCAGCGAGGGCGTGCCGATCGTTCGGGGAGCGTCGTCCCTGGTGCTCGCGCTCCAGGAGATGCAGGCCGAGTTCACGAAGGAATCCGAGTGCCCGGTCGCGCACTGAGCCGGTGACCGACACCACCGACGCGGTCGACGCCGCCGAGTCGTCGCCCCAGCGCGAGCGCATCATCGACATCGCGCTGCAGTTGATGTCCGACCAGGGTGCGTCCAACACCAGCATGCGCCAGCTGGCCAAGGCCTGCGGCGTGAACGTGGCGGCGCTGTACTACTACTTCCCGTCCAAGGCCGACATCCTCCGGTCGGTGATCGAGGAGCGCCGCTACGAGCTGCGGCTGACCGAGATTCCCCCGGCCTCGGTCGAGCTACCGCCCGCCGAGCGGCTGGTCGGGTTCTTCGACCTGATGTGGGAGGGCGCTCTGGAGGAGGAGTCGGTCTGGCGTCTGCTGCTGGTCGAGTCGATCCGCCGCAACGCCGATGCGGTCGCGGTGGGGGCCGAGCTGGTGACCGCACTGACCCGACACCTGGTCGACTGGCTCGAGGCGTCGTTCCCCGATGTCGCGCTGGATGCGGGGGCGGTGGCCCAGGCGATGATCGGCCAACTGCTGGGGCTGTTCGTCGAGACGCAGTTCTGCCCTGCGGACGAGCGTGATGCGATGGCGGCCGAGCGGGCCCGGCAGCTGGCGGCACTGGTCTTCGGCCCGGCCGCCTGACGATCTCACCTCAACAATGTGTTTGACACTGGTCATGTGACAGTGTAAAACACTTCTATGCCGAGATCCTCCCATTCCCACGGACCGCACCACCCCGGTGCCGGTCGGCGCCGCCGCGGCGGACCGGGCCGACGAGCCCGCTGCCGTTGGTGGGACGACGAGGACGAGCAATGGGTCGTCGTGGCGCGCATCGAGCGCTTCGTCGAGCCGGCTCTGCTCCTGACCCTGCGAGACGGTCCCGCCCACGGGTACGACCTGGGCGAGGCGCTCGAGGACCTTGTGGGGGAGCGGGTGGATCTCGGCAATCTCTACCGCATGTTGCGGAAACTCGAAGAGGACGGCGTGGTCACGTCCACCTGGCGCGACGATCTCCCGGGTCGAGCGAAACGCGATTACCGGCTCACCGAGCGCGGTACTGCCCTGCTCGACACGTGGGTGTCGGCGCTGGGGGGTGCGCTCGATCGGATCACCGATCTGAAGGAGCGCTACGACACCCCGCCTCCTCCACCATCATCCCCACTGGAGACACCCTCATCATGAAGTCCCATTTCATTCCCGTTCCCATCCCCATCCCTCACCCCGTTTCGACCGTATCGAAGGCGACGAGCTCGCCGGGCCCCGCCGTCGCCGCGGCCACGGGCGCGGCGGTCCTCCCGGTCGGCGTCGACGTCACCGAGGTCACCGCGGGCACGACCGGCCCGACGCCGCGACCCGGCGAGCCCGGCTCGAGTCCTACCAGCGAGACCTCGAACAGGAGCTTGCCGACGTCGCCGAGCGCATCCGACGCCTCGACGAGGCGACGTAGCCGGTACGGTCCTCGTCCCATGAAGCTGCTGGCCATGCTCGGAGCACCCGAGGACGCTGTGCTCCGGGCCGCCCAGCTGAGCGACCTGGGTCTGTCGGGCGTCTACACGTTCGAGGGTCCCAACGATCCGTTCGTCCCCTTGATCCGCGTCGCCGGCGAGGTCGACGTCGATCTCATGACCAACGTGGCGATCGCCTTTCCCCGCAATCCCATGCAGCTCGCTCATCTGGCGTTCGACCTCCAACGGCTGGCCGGGGGTCGATTCACGCTCGGCCTCGGCTCCCAGATCAGGCCCCACATCGAGCGGCGCTACGGCGTCGACTTCGATCATCCGGTCGCTCGCATGCGCGAGTGGGTCGAGGCGCTGCGGGCCATCTTCGACCGGTGGCAGCACGGCACCCCGCTGGACTACACCGGCCGATTCACCCGCCACACGCTGATGACCCCGATGTTCGATCCGGGACCCCTGCCGTCGGGGCCGCCACCGATCCATCTCGGCGCGGTGGGTCCCCGGATGACCGCGATGGCGGCGGCGGTGGCCGACGGGCTGTTGACGCACCCGTTCACCTCCCGACGCTTCCTCCACGAGGTGACGTTCCCCGCCATCGAGCGCTCGTTGGCCCGGGCCGACCGGTCTCCGGATGAGCTGGAGATCGTCGGACAGGCGCTGGTGGCCGTCGCCGGCGACGAGACCGAGCAGGCCGAGGCCGACGCCGCGGTGCGGGGCATGCTCGGGTTCTACGGCTCCACCCCCGCCTACCGACCGGTGCTCGAGGCCGAGGGGTGGGCCGATGCCCAACCCGAGCTTCGCCGCCTGACCAAGGAGGGCCGCTGGGACGAGATGGCCGCCCTCGTCGACGACACGATGCTCTCGACGCTGGCCGTGCGAGGGACCCCGGCGCAGGTCGCGGCCGCCCTCCACGACCGATTCGGCGATCGCGTCGGTCGTGTCGCCGTCACCATGCCCTACGGGGTCCGCGACGAGACGCTGGGCGCGCTCGTCGACGCCACGCGCCGCTGAGCGCGCTGCCCGCCCCCATCCCACCCGGGCCGACCGCTTCGGCCCACAATGGTTGTCATGTTCCGTGTTGACGCCGTGGTGTTCGACCACGGCGGGGTGCTGACGACGCCCATCGATCCGGCCTTGGAGTCCACCGCCCGCGAGGCCGGTCTGTCGGTTGCGACGGTCCTGGACAGCTTCCGGGAGCCCAACGTGTCCGAGGCGATGCGTCAGCTCGAGACCGGGGCCATCGGCGTCGACGAGTTCAGGACGACCGCGCACGCCTACGCCCCCCACGTGATCGACCTGTTCGACCCCCGCCGCAAACTGTTCTTCGGGCACCGGCTGCAGGCGCTCCCCGCGGCGGAGGAACTGCTCCGGCGGCTCTACGCCCGACGGATCAAGACCGCGGTCTGCTCCAACTCGCCACGCGAATGGATGGCCGTCCTGGAGCACACCATCCCGGCCCGTTCGCTCTTCGAGAGTGAGGTCTGGTCGTGGCGCATCGGGCGACGGAAGCCGGACGAGGTCGTCTTCCGACGGGTGCTGACCGACCTGGGCACGGCGGCGTCAGACACGCTGTTCCTCGACGACTCGAAGTCGACGATCGAGGCGGCCGACTCGTACGGATTCCAGACGCTGCACGTGGTCGATCCCCTGGAAGCGCTCAACGAGGTCAACCGCAACCTCGGCTGAACCCTCTCGGGGTCAGGCACCGAGAGGGTTCAGGTTTCGGCGGCGTCGCTCGTCGTCGGCTCAGAAACGGTCGAACGCGTTCGTCACCTCGGCCTCGCTGCCGCAGTACAGGCACCGGGCGAACTCGCGGACTGATCGCCGCGCCGCAGTCGTCACACTCGATCTTCGCCCGCTGACGGCGACCCTCGATGGTGCCGTCCAGGCCGTCGAGTTCGGTCATCTTGTGGAGGAGATGGGCGTCGGTCAGCCCGTAGTGCTCGGTGAGCAGGCTCCACATCGCCTCGGTCAGCAGGAGCAGGCGCTCGAATCGGTCCTCGAGGCCGTCCGCTCGGCGCTGGTCCTGCTTGCGTTGGACGTTGTGCTCGGCGTCCATGGCGGCCATGGCATGCCGGTTGCCCCGGATGCTCATCTGCTGGTGGATATCGAACAGGTCCATGGGTGACTCCTCGTCCGGGGACCGACGGCGCGCCTGGTTCCCGTCGGCGCGAGGCCGGAGGAGCTGAGCGTTCTCCCCGTCGGGCCGCTCTGTCGGCGACGAGCGCAACGGCCGCCGGTCGGACGGCCGAACTTGCGCCAGGCGCGAGACTCTGGCCCACACATCGCAAGGGGAGACATGGCAACCAGCACAGCAGCGAGCGACATCACCATCCTGGCCGACGGCGAGGCGACGGTCGGCGGCGCGATCGACGGGGCGTCGGTCATCGTCGATCCCGCCGGACTCGAGGCCGCCACCGGATGGCACCTGGAGGACCGGGGCCTGTGCCGGGGCGACGTGTGCGTGCCGACGGGCGGAGCCTCCGTCACCACCGACGGGGGTGTGATCGATCTGACGCTCGTCGCCGAGTTGCTCGACCGGCCGATCGCCGCCGACGTCGCGACCGGGACGGTGGCGCTGGGCGAGCCGCGGTCGCGGCGGCGCACCACGCTGCAGGACCTGGTCGCGCCCGACTTCACCCTGCCGGACCTCAACGGCGACGACCAGGATTTCTCCCAGTGGCAGGGCCGCCGGCGACTGCTCGTCGCCTTCGCCAGCTGGTGAGGGTGCCGCTACGACCTGCCCGGGTGGCAGGCCTTGTCCGACGAGCTGGGATCCGACCGGCTGCAGATCGTGGCGGTGGCGCTGGACGACGACGCTGCCGATGTCGAACCGTTCGTGGAGGGCATCACGATTCCCGTGCTGCTCGACCGGGATCACCTGTTGTCCGAGCTCTACGCCATCAGCAACGTTCCCACCGTCGTCTGGATCGACGAGGACGGTCGCATCGCTCGACCCAACGGGGTCGCCTTCGGGACCGACGTCTTCGTCGACTTCACCGGGGTCGCCGCGGAGCACCACATGGACGAGATCCGCGCCTGGGTGGAGGACGGGACCGTGCCGGTCGACGCCGATCAGGCCCGTGCCGCGGTCGGCGACCTGAGCGAGGACGAGCTCCGGGCTCGGCTGCTGTTCCGGCTCGCCACCCACGCCCGCCGGACCGATCGCAGCGAGGATGCTCAGCGCCTCTTCGGCGAAGCGGGTGAGCTCGCGCCGTTCGACTTCACGATCCAGCGAGCGTCGATGCCGCTGCGCGGTGTCGACCCGTTCGGTGAGGAGTTCTTCGCCCTCTACGGTGCCTGGGAGGACGCAGGTTCGCCCTACCACGGGCTGCCGCCCACCACAGGAGGGGACGATGAGTGACGACCTGATCGATCTGGACGCCACGGGGCTGGCCGAGGTGATCGCCGGGGGAGAGGTGTCCCCCGGCGAGGTGATCGAGGCCACGATCGAGCGCATCGACCGGGTCGACGGCCAGCTCAACGCGGTGATCCATCGCATGGACGACAAGGCACGGGCCGAAGCCGCGTCGGCCGAGCTGCCCGACGGGCCCTTCCGGGGTGTGCCCATGTTGCTGAAGGACCTCTGGCCCTCCAGCGCCGGCGATCCGTTCCATCTCGGGGTCAAGGGTCTGGCCGGGGTCGACTACCGCCATCCCGACGACGCCAACATCACCACCGCCTACCGGCGGGCCGGCTTCGTCATGGTCGGGCGGACCAACACCCCCGAGCTCGGGTTGGTGGCCACCACCGAACCCGAGGCGCACGGCCCCACCCGCAACCCCTGGAACACCGAGCACGGACCGGGCGGATCGTCCGGAGGAGCCGCCGCCGCGGTGGCGTCGGGGATGGTGCCGGCGGCCAACGCATCCGACGGCGGTGGGTCGATCCGGATTCCGGCGGCATTGTGCGGTCTCGTCGGGCTGAAGCCGTCGCGGGGCCGGATCTCCATGGGTCCGCTGCAGGAGGAGTGGGGGCTGTCGGTGCAGCACGTGGTCTGCCACACCGTGCGCGACTGCGCCGGCATCCTCGATGCGACGGCCTATCCCTTCCCCGGCGATGGCGTGGTGGCGCCCGGGCCGGCGCGCCCGTACGTCGACGAGCTGCAGGCACCGTACGAGCCGCTCCGGATCGGCCTGCTCGACCACGCGCTGACCGGCGACACGCATCCCGACTGCACGCGGGCCGCCCGCGAGGTGGCCGAGACGCTCGAATCGTTGGGCCACCACGTCGTGGTGGGCCATCCCGAGGCGCTCGACCGGTCCGAGGAACTGACCGGTTCGTTCATCGCGCTCTGGGCCGCCGGCGCGCGCAACAGCCTGAACGCGGTCGGCGAGCTGCTCGGCCGGGAGGTCACCGCGGACGATGTCGAGTCGGGGACGTGGGAGCTGGCCCGGATGGGTGCCGACTTCAGTGGGAGCGACGTCCTGGCGGCGCAGGCCCAGGCCGGCCAGTTCCGGCGCGTGATGGCGGGCTGGTGGGCCGAGGGATTCGACCTGCTGCTCACACCGGCGACCGCGATGCCCGCACCGCCGCTGGGCCAGCTGACGCCGACCGACGACGACCCGATGCGGGGGCTCTACTCCTCCATCCCCTATGCGACGTTCACGTCGATGTTCAACACGACGGGCCAGCCGGCCATCGCCGTGCCGACCCATCAGTCGGCCGAGGGGCTCCCGGTCGGGATCCAGCTGGCCGGCGCCTACGGGCGCGAAGACCTGTTGCTGCGGGTCGCGGCTCAGCTCGAGCAGGCGCTGCCGTGGTCCGGCCGGCGCCCTCCCGTCCACGCGGCGTCGGCATGACCGAGCCGGTCGGCGACCGCTCCGCGGTCCAGCCCCTTCCGGTGCGGTTCACGGTCTGGTCCGACTTCCTCTGACCGTGGTGCTACGTCGCGGCCGTGCGCCTCGACCAGCTCAGCGAAGAGGTGGGCGACCAGGTCGTCGTCGAATGGCGGTCGTACCTGTTGCGGCCCGAGCCGCGCGAGTCCTCCCTGGAGAAGTTCCGGGCCTACACCCAGAGCTGGCTGCGCCCGGGGTCGATGGCGCCCGAGGTGAGCTTCGTGCCCTGGGCCACCGACCACGCGCAGCCCAGCCACAGCCTGCCGTCGGCGGTGGCCGGCAAGGTGGCGGCATCGTTCGGGCCGGAGGCGTGGGACCGCTACCACCTGGCGCTGATGCGGGCGTACTTCACGGACAACCGCACGATCAGCGAGACCGAGGTCCAGGTCGACGTCGCGGGGGAGTGCGGGCTGGAGAGCGATGAGTTCGCCCGCCGGCTGGCGGAGGACGGCGAGGCGCTGGCGGTGCAGGTGCGCCAGGAGCACGCCGCGGCGATGGACCACATGGTCACCGCCGTCCCGACCGTGCTGGTCAACGACCTGCTGCCCATTCCGGGCGCCCAGGAGCTGGACGTGTACGTCAACGTCGTCCAACGCATCGCCGCCAAAGCAACCTGAACCCTCTTGGGGTCAGGCACCCAGAGGGTTCACCTTTGGCTGTCACACGTCATCCGTAGGTTCTTCCCATGGCACGAGCACCGAGACAGAACCACGCCGGCGGCTGGCATCACGTGATGAACCGCGGGGCCGGTCGAAGATCGATCTTCCGCGACGATCGCGACCGGATCGCCTTCCTGGGAATCCTCGACGATGTGCACCGTGACGAACGGCTGGATGTCCACGCCTATTGCCTGATGGGCAACCACTACCACCTCGTCGTCCATTGCCCGGAGGGGAACCTGTCGACGGCGATGCGCTGCCTCGGGGCTCGCCACGCCCAACGGTTCAATGCTCGCCATGGCCTCGACGGCCCGCTGTTCCGTGGTCGCTTCCGGTCCAAGCCGATCACCACCGACGAGTATCTCGTCAGCGCCGTGCGATACGTGCACCGCAATCCGCTCGAGGCGGTCGCCGGGAGCGAACTCGCTACGTACCGGTGGTCGAGCTATCCCGCCTACGTGGGGTCGGCCGCGATCCCGCGCTGGCTCACCTGCTCGACGGTCGCCGAGTTCGTCGGGGGCGGAATGGGCACGTACCGAGCCCACGTCGAGTCCGACCGGCCGGGTGACGGACCCGGCGATGGCGAAGGACCAGGTCGGCTCGAGCTCATGCGGATCGACGAGGCGGTGATGGCCGCGCTCTCCGGTACCGACGACCTACCGGTCTCGGCGTGGATCCGGCCCAGGCTGCGCCGGGACCTCGCCCTCGTGCTGGCGGTCGACGGGGGCACGGTCACGCCGGCCGAGCTTGCTCAGCACCACGGTCTGGCCGGCCGCGACAGCGTTTGGTCGGCAGTCAAGCGGACCCGTAAGCGGGCCACCGGCGATCCTGCGGTGGCCGCGCTGCTCGACCGATGCCGAGCGGCGATCGACGCAGCCGCATGAGATGAACCTGAACCCTCTCGGTGCCTGACCCCGAGCGGGTTCAGGTTTGGATGCGGTCGAGGGCGGCGGCTACTTCGGGGGGCTCGTCGGCGGCCCGGCCCAACGTGCCCAGCACGGTCGACGACACGAAGCCGCGCAGGACCGCTCCGCCGTCGGTCCCTTCCGGCAGCTCGCGGGCGTCGGACCAGGACGCCTCGACTCGGTAGCTGTCCTCGTGGCCGGGGCGCTCGACCAGCCGGGCTCGGGCGACCGACCGGGGCGGTGGGCCGCCGGGGCGGGTGCTCTGCCACCCCTCGAGGTCGGCCCACGGCCGGTTGGGGACGTTCAGATTGAGGGCGATCGGGTCGGGCGGTGGAGCGTCGAGCAACGCACGAGCGGCCAGGGCGGCGACCCGTCCGGCGGTTTCCCAGTGCTGGCCCTCCAACGCTGCTTCGGGGGCCTGACCCTCGACGCCGAACCCCGCCACCGCCTGGCTCACGGCGAGTCCGGTGATGCCACCCTGTCGAGCGGTGAGCGCCGCCCCCACCGTTCCCGAGTGGTAGATGGCGCGACCCACGTTGCTCCCGGGGTTGATCCCGGAGAGCGCCAGATCGGGGGCGGGCCCGAGCGCACCGCCGCGGCGTCCGGACGCGCGACGCGGCGGACCGGCCGCGACCACGCATCGTCGGCGCCTTCGACCGCAGCGCGATGCGCCTCGGGCGGGCCCCGTCGATGGCGCCCGACGCGGCGCCCGAACCCGAGTCTCCCCGTCGGGGCGACGACCACGACGTCGCCCGGCTCGGCGACATCGGCGGTGAGCACGTCGAGGCCGACGGCGTCGATGCCGTCGTCGTTGGTGACCAGAGGCGCATCCCCGGGACGCACCGCCCAAGTCGTCCCGATGAGGTGGTGCCATCGCCGAGGCCGAGCTGCCACCATGGGATGCCTCCCGCCGCCGCCGCTGCCGACGAGCGATGGTCGCCGACCATGCCCCTCGACGCCCCCGCCCGCCTCGATCTCACCAGCAGGGCCCTCGCCGCCGCCCCGGCCAGTTCCTGCTCAAGCAGCTGACGTCGCAGCGGGACCGACCACCCCCCTGGGGGTCACGCAGGGGTTCCTCGATTCCTTCCTGCCGTCGCTGATGC
>CAWCAL010000014.1:0-104588 GCA_963793475.1 uncultured Acidimicrobiales bacterium | reverse complement strand
CGCTGGCTTCGGCCACCATCGACGGCATCACGACCAACCGCGAGCTGCTGGTTCGGACTCTGCGCCATGCCGAGTTCCTCGGGGATCGGGGTGACAGCCAATTCCTGGAACGGAACGACCCGGCCACGATGGGGCGTCCCCTGATCGAGGGCGAGGAGCGCGCCGTGTACGCGTCGGCGGCCGCCTTGGCGATCCAGGCCGGCCAACGGTGGCCGATCCCCACACGCCCGGCTGAGCACCGGGTTCCGGAACGTCGTCACCGCCCCGCAGCGCGTCACCTTCTCCTTGGGCGATGACCCGATCGACGTGGCCTATCGATTCGAGCGGGGCCGCCTGGTGGAGCTCTCGGTCGACGGGGAGGAGCTCGCCGATCCCGTCGGCTACCGGATCACGACCGTCGCGTCGACCTCGCCGTCCGGGGGGTTCGTCGGCAGATGGACGTGCGCGTGCACGAGGACCTGGTCTCGGTCACCGGAGCCCTGCGGCGGCATGGTGCTGGGCCGCCGGCCGAGGTTCGTGGAGCCAGAGGATCAGATCGCAGCCGGATCGACGGTCGCCGACCATGCCCGGAACGATCGTGGCGGTGGCCGTCGAGGTCGGCGACGCGGTCGCCGCAGGCGACGTCCTGGTGGTGATGGAGGCCATGAAGATGGAGCTTTCGGTCACCGCCAGCGTGGCCGGCGTCGTCACCGCCGTGCCCGTCGCCGAGGGCGATTCCGTCGAGGCCGGCGCGGCCCTCGTGGTGGTCGACGAGACCGACCTGAGTCGATCTACCCAGACCCAGCCAGTCGAACACCCAGCCGGCTCAAGTCGCCTGCAATTCCACCGATTCTACCGAGGTAGCCCGCGATGGATCGGGCGTGAATCGACGGAGTTCCACGGCATGGACGACAACCGACCCTGGTGTGGTGCCCGTTGTCGCGTCCGGGCGCCCCTCCGGATCCGGGTCGGTCCGGCCGTGAGCGGACCCACCAAGGGCGCGGAGCTGAAGGACGATCCCGGGCAAGGTCTGGGCCGCCCACCCGAACCTGGCCGGCCTGCTCCGCCTCCTGGTCGTCCTGACCCCGCTGGCGGTGAGCATCCCTTCAGCTGGTGGGTCGGTCGGGTCGCTACCGCCGGACAAGCTGGGCATGAACCGGTGGCTGTGGCTTGCGTGCCTCTTCGTCGCCTCGACCGTGGTCGTCCTCCTCTTCCAGCGGCTGCTCCGTCGCACCCTGCCGCTGGTTGCGCTGATGAAGCTCACCCTGGTGTTCCCCGACCAGGCCCCGTCACGGGCCCGAGCGGCGCTGCGAGCCTCGTCGGGCCGGAGCCTGGTGCGGCGCCTGCAGGCGGGCGAGTTGGACGGGGACGGGATGGACGGCGCGATGCTCGCCGACCTGGTCACCGCGATCAACGATCACGACCGCCTGACCCGGGGCCACTCCGAGCGGGTTCGGGCCTACACCGAGGTGATCGGCGAGGAGATGGATCTCCCCGAGTCCGAGATGAACCTCCTGCGGTGGGGGGCGCTGCTCCACGACGTGGGCAAGCTGACCGTGCCCGCCGGAGATCCTCAACAAGGACGGCCCACCGACCAGCGACGAGTGGGAGGTGCTCCAGGGTCATCCGACCGCCGGCGGGACCATCCTCGAACCACTGCACGACTGGCTCGGCGACTGGATCCATGCCGCAGATCAGCACCACATCCACTGGAACGGCAAGGGCTACCCGGGTGGGCTGAAGGGGCTCGACATCTCCCTGCCCGGGCCGCATGGTCGCCATCGCCGACGCCTACGACGTGATGACCAGCGCCCGCAGCTACAAGAAGCCGCTTTCGCACGAAGTCGCCCGCCAGGAGCTGACCGACTGTGCGGGGACGCAGTTCGACCCGGCGATCGTGCGAGTGTTCCTCAATGCGGGCCTCGGTCGGATGCGCGCCGCAGTCGGTCCGTTCACCTGGGCGGTCAACGGGCTCAGCAGTGGCCAGGCGCCGATCCCGGTCGCCGGTTCGGCCCTCAGTGCTGCCGCCGCCGCGGCCACCGCCGCCATTGCGGTGGTGATCTCGGTCGTCGGGGGCGGTCCGTCGGTGCCCGACACGCTGGCGTCCGCCGCATCCGAGGCCGTGGTCGTGGAGGACGTCGCGCTCGACCGGGACCGAGGACGGGCTCATCGAGACCACGCTCACGGCCGTCGGCCCGTCGGACCCGGCCCGGTTCAGCTTCGGGACGCCTGACCACGGGACGGTGGTGCTCGCCGACGACGGGGGTGGTGTGGAACCCATCGGCGACGACGGGTGGGGGGTCGACGTCCGGTACCGGCCGGACCGCGACTACCACGGTTCCGACCGCTTCACGTACACGGCCTGTGATGGCGACGGCGCCTGTGCCACGGCGACGGCGACCGTGGCGATCGAGGGTGTGAACGATGCGCCCGCTCCCCTCGCCGACCGTCACACGTTGACCGCCGGGGAGATCGCGATGATCGACGTGCGCACCAACGATGCGGATGTCGACGGCGACCCGCTCGCCGTTCGCATCGTCCTGCCGCCGCGGCAGGGCTCGGTCTCCGTCGTCGACGACATGATCGAGTATCGGGCGCCGCGCGGGTTCATCGGCGAGGACGTGATCAGCTACTCCGTCACCGATCCGGGCGGGCTGAGCGGCACCGCGTCACTCTCCGTGACGGTGCTCGCCGCCCCACCGGAGCCGGACCCGGCGCCCACGACGCTGCCACCGCCCAGCGACGAACCACCTGCGGATCCGCCGGCCCCGCTCCCGGCCACACCTCCCGACCCGCCACCTCCCGGTCCGACGCCACCCGACCCGAGGCCGCCCGATCCGCCCCCGGTGGTGAACCTGGCGCCCATCGCGGTCGACGACGTGGGGCCAGCGTTCGTCACCGCCGAGGATGTCGCGTTCACGACTCCGAACGTCACGACCAACGATGTGGACCAGGACGACCCGGTGGTGCCGTCGAGTGTGGCCGTCGTGTCGCCCGTGGCCCACGGCGCCCTGGCCGGGAACGGCGACGGCACCTTCGTCTACTCGCCCGATCCGGAGTTCTTCGGCACGGACTCGTTCACCTACACCATCACGGATCCGTCGGGGGCCGTGTCGGCTCCGGCGAAGGTCACGATCGTCGTGATCGTCGTCAACGACGCGCCCGTCGCCGCTCCCGACTCGGGTAGCGGATTCGGTACGCCCGAGGACACCGGGTTCCGAACCGCCGATGTCACGGCCAACGACCGCGACCTCGACCATGCCGTGGTCCCGTCGAGCGTCCGGGTCGTCTCGACGGTGAGCGACGGCACCCTGGTCAATCATCGCGACGGCACGTTCACGTACACCCCCGATCCGGACTTCTTCGGCGTGGACTCGTTCCGGTACCGGATCACCGACCCAGCGGGGGCAGCGTCGGCCCCGGCGACGGTGACATTGGTCGTCTCGTCGACGAACGACGCGCCGGACGCAGCGGGGGACGGCGGGGCCGGGTTCGCGACGTCGGAGGACGTGGCGTTCACGACGGGTGATGTCACGGCCAACGACTCCGATGTCGACGACCCGGTCGTGCGTTCGAGTGTGACCGTCGCGTCGTCGGTCTCCGACGGCACCCTTGTCAACCGGGGTGACGGGACCTTCGACTACACGCCTGACCCGGACTTCTTCGGGACCGACAGCTTCACGTACCGGATCACCGATCCGAAGGGGGCGGTCTCGGCGGCGGCGACGGTCACCATCAGCGTCTCGTCGGTGAACGACGCGCCGGTGGCGGCTGACGACGGCGGGCTGGCGTTCACGACGTCGGAGGATGTTGCGTTCACGACGGGTGATGTGACGGCGAACGACTCCGACCCCGATCACCCCGTGGTGGGGTCGAGCGTGGCGGCGGTGTCGTCGGTGTCGGACGGGACGCTGGTGAACGAGGGTGACGGCACGTTCACCTACACCCCGGATCCCGAGTTCTTCGGGACCGACAGCTTCACGTACACGATCACGGATGCCGGCGGAGCGACCTCGGCTCCGGCCATGGTGACGATCGCCGTCGTGGTGGTCAACGATCCACCGGTGGCGGTCGACGACGGCGGGATCGGGTTCACCACGTCGGAGGATGTGCCGTTCACGACCGGGAACGTGACGGCGAACGACTCCGACGCGGACCACCCGGTGGTGCCGTCGAGTGCGACGGTGATGTCGTCGGTGAGCAACGGCAGTCTCGTCAACGAGGGTGACGGGACGTTCACGTACACGCCCGACCCGGACTACTTCGGGACGGACTCGTTCACCTACAAGATCATCGATCCGGGCGGTGCGATCTCGGCGACCGCCACGGTGACCCTGACCGTGACGTCGGTGAACGACGCCCCGGTGGCCGCCGACGACGATGGGGCGGCGTTCACGACCTCCGAGGACACGGCGTTCACGACGGGTGATGTGACGGCGAACGATTCGGATGTGGACCATCCGGTGGTGGCCTCGAGTGTGGCGGTGGTGTCGTCGGTGTCGGACGGGACGTTGGTGAACGAGGGTGACGGCACGTTCACCTACACGCCGGATCCCGAGTTCTCCGGGACCGACAGCTTCACGTACACGATCACCGACGCAGGGGGAGCGACCTCGGCGCCGGCCACGGTGACGATCGCAGTCGTGGTGGTCAACGATCCACCGGTGGCGGCCGACGACGACGGGATCGGATTCACCACGTCGGAGGATGTGCCGTTCACGACCCCGAACGTGACGGCGAACGATTCGGATGTGGATCACCCGGTGGTGGCCTCGAGTGTGGCCGTGGTGTCGTCGGTATCCGACGGGACGCTGGTGAACGAGGGTGACGGGACCTTCACCTACACGCCCGACCCGGACTTCTTCGGGACCGACAGCTTCACGTACACGATCACCGACGCGGCCGGCGCCGAGTCGAATGCGGCCACGGTCACGCTCACCGTGACGTCGGTCAACGACGCGCCGGTGGCGGCCGATGACGACGGGGTCGGGTTCACGACCTCCGAGGACATGGCGTTCACGACGGGTGATGTGACGGCGAACGATTCGGATGTCGATCATCCGGTGGTGGCCTCGAGTGTGGCGGTGGTGACGTCGGTGTCGGACGGGACGCTGGTGAACGAGGGTGACGGGACCTTCACCTACACGCCCGATCCGGACTTCTTCGGGACGGATAGCTTCACGTACACGATCACCGACGCAGGGGGAGCCACATCGGACTCCGGCGACGGTGACCATCAGCGTGGCGTCGGTGAACGACGCGCCGGTGGCGGCCGATGACGACGGGATCGGGTTCACCACGCCGGAGGATGTGCCGTTCACGACCGGTGATGTGACGGCGAACGATTCGGATGTGGACCATCCGGTGGTGGGGTCGAGTGTGGCGGTGGCGACGTCGGTGTCGGACGGGACGCTGGTGAACGAGGGTGACGGGACCTTCACCTTCACGCCCGACCCGGACTTCTTCGGGACGGACAGCTTCACGTACACGATCACCGACGCCGGAGGAGCCACATCGGACCCGGCCACGGTGACCCTGACGGTGTCGTCGGTCAACGACGCGCCGGTCGCGGCCGATGACGACGGCGTGGGGTTCACCACGCCGGAGGACACCGCCTTCACGACCGCAGCTGTGACGGCGAACGATTCCGACGTGGATCATCCGGTGATCGGGGCGAGTGTGGCGCTCGTGTCGTCGGTGAGCGACGGCAGTCTTGTCGATGAGGGTGACGGGACCTTCACGTACACGCCGGATCCGGACTTCTTCGGGACCGACACCTTCTCCTACACGATCACCGATGCGGCCGGCGCGGAGTCGGATCCCGGCGACGGTGACCCTGACCGTGACGTCCGTGAACGATCCGCCGGTCGTCTCGGCCGACGGCGGACTGGGCTTCGTCACGTTGGAGGACACGACGGCGTTCACGACCGCCGACGTCACCGATGACGACACGGATGTGGATCATCCGGTGGTGCCGTCGAGTACGGCGCTGGTCTCGTCGGTCAGCAACGGCACCCTGGTCAACAACGGCGACGGCACGTTCGACTACACGCCGGATCCCGACTTCTTCGGCACGGACTCGTTCTTCTACACCATCACCGATCCCGGTGGTGCCGTCTCGAGTCCGGGCAAGGTCACCTTGATCGTCGTCCCCGCCTACGACGCTCCGATCGCCAACGACGACACCCTCGACGTCCTGCCGGGTGGGTCGGCCACGACCGTCGACCTACGACTGAACGACGCGAATCCGGATCAAGGACCCCTGTTCATCCAGGACGTGACCGACGGGACGAACGGCACGGTGGTCGACAACGGGGACGGCACCGTCACCTACACCCACGACGGCTCGCCCACGGCCGGCGACACGTTCACCTACACCATCAGGGACTCGGTCGGCAGCGAGTCGACCGCCTCGGTCGTGGTCACGGTCGGAGCAGGTGCTGACTTCGACGGGATCGCCGCCGGCGTCGACAACTGCCCGTTCCACTTCAATCCGATGCAGCTGGACACCGACACCGACGGGCTCGGTGACCTGTGCGATGCGACGCCGACCGTCCCCTCCGGGGCCGACTTCGCTGCCACCGGGCAGGATCTGGGCTCGCAGAAGTCGGGCGCCGTTGCGGTCGGTGACCTGGATGGCGACGGTGACCTTGATGCGGTCTTCGCCAACGACAACCAGCCCAACACGGTCTGGATCAACGACGGTGCCGGCGCGTTCACCGACTCGGGTCAGGCGCTGGGCAGTGCCAGGAGCGTGGCGGTGGCGCTGGTCGACGTCGACGGAGACGGCGACCTCGACCTCGCCGTTGGCAACCGATTCCCCCAACCCGACACCATCTGGATCAACGACGGTGCCGGCGTGTTCACCGACAGCGGTCAGGCGCTGGGGGGCCTTGATTCGCGAGGTGTAGCGGTCGCCGATGTGGACGGCGACGGCGATCTCGATCTGGCCTTCGCCCACGACGGCGATGACAACTCCGTGTGGCTCAACGACGGGTCCGGCGCCTTCACCGACAGCGGCCAGTCCCTGGGGTCGGGACCGACCGTGGGCGTGTCGTTCGCCGATCTCGACGGCGACGCCGACCCCGACCTCGTGTACTCGAACGATGGTGACGACGACACGGTGTGGTTCAACGACGGCACCGGCACGTTCAGCGACAGCGGTCAGGCCCTGGGAATCGGCCGCTCGCACGCTTCGGTCCTGCGGGACTTCGACGGTGACGGCGACCTGGACATCGCATTCGCCGGAGACAACCAGGGGGACACGGTCTGGTTCAACGACGGCTCGGGCGACTTCACCGATTCGGGCCAGGTTCTCGGCCTCGGTCACAGCCGGGCGGTCACGGCCGGCGATCTCGACGGCGACGGTGATGTCGACCTGATGTTCGGCGACCACCATTCAGGCGTGAACACCGTCTGGCTGAACGACGGCTCGGGCGACTTCACCGACTCGACCCAGACGCTCGGGAACGGCAGCACAGAGGGGATGGCCATGGCCGATCTCGACGGCGATGGCGACCTCGACGCCGTCACGGCCGATGACGGCGACGGCAACCGGGTCTGGCTCAACAGCTGACCAACATCGACGAACTTGGCAGGATGCTCTCCACCCCCTGATCAGAATCCTGCCAACTTCGGCGGATCGAGGGGCGGGTCGAGGGGGGGCGCCGCGGGTCGGGGTCAGGCGTCGTCCTTGGCCTGGCCCTTGTCGGAGCGCTTGGCCGCCTTGACGCCCTGGGAGATCGTGCGCCACATGTGGCTGGTGCCGATCAGGTCGGTGACACCGGTCCGGCGCAGCACACGACGGGCCGGGTACATCACGCGCACGAGGTAGACGTCGATGTCGCGGCGCCGCAGTCGCTGGATGAGCTGCAGCAGGACGTCGGCACTGGTCGTGTCGAGCTGGTTCGTCGCTTCGAGATCGATGATGACCGCCCGCGGCTTCTCGGCGGTGTCGAGCACCTCGCGCATGATGAGCTGCGAGGCCTTGGCCGCGTTGACCCAGAACAGGGGAGCGCTGAGACGCAGGATGAGGATGCCGTCCTGGGTCCGGTGGTCGGGGTTGCGGCCGAGTGAGCCCCACGCGGCCTTCTCGCCCTGGACCTTGCCCATGACGTCGACCTCGACCTGCACCGACCGATAGATCAGACCGAGGACCGACTGCGCCACGGCGAACAGCAGGCCGTAGAGGGTGCCGAGGACCAGGACGCCGATCAGCGCCGCCAGCGCACCCACGAAGTCGTTGCGCCGGATCCGCCGGTAGCGCCGGATGGCCTTGACGTCCATCAGCCCCCACACCGCGTGGATGACGACGGCGGAGAGCACGGCGCGCGGCAGGTCGCTGAGCGACGACGCGAACAGCAGCAGCACCAGCACCACGAGCAAGGTGGCCGCCAGTCCGGTGACCTGTGAACGACCGCCGGCGTTGTCCGACGCCGCGGTCTTGGAGAGGCTTCCGCCGACGCCGACGCCACCGGAGAATCCGGCCGCGATGTTGGCGACACCGGTGGCGACGAACTCCTGATCCGCATTGATCTGGTAGCCGTTCCTCACGGCGAAGAGCCGCGCCGGCGCTCAGCGTCTCCGCCAGCCCCACCATGGCGAGCGCCGCTCCGCTGACCACGAGCAGGGCCACCTCGGAGAGGGCGAGGTCGGGCACGCTGGGCGCAGGGAGCCCGGGGGGTACGTCGCCCACCACGGCGACCCCCTCGGAGGCCAGGTCGGCGACGCGGGAGCCGATCAGCCCTGCGATCACCATGAGCAGGCCCCAGGGCACGACGCGACTGAGCTTCGGCCCGAGGAACAGCACCACCAGGGTCCCCCCGCCGATGGCCGCGGTCGTGGCATCGACCTCCCCGATGGTGTCGGCGATCCCCCGGAGCTGGTTGAAGGCACTGCCCGTCACGCGTGGAAGCCCCAGCAACGTCGCGGACTCGCCGATCACGATCACGATCGAGAGACCGAAGACGAACCCGGTGATGATCGGCTTGGAGAGGAATTCGGCGACCCATCCGATCCGGAGGAGCCCGGCCACCAGCAGGATCACGCCGGAGATGATGGCCAGCGTCGTCACCACGGCGAGTGCCTCGGACGGGTCGAAGAGGCGCCGGGAGGCGACGATCGAGCCGGTGAGGACCGAGACGGTGGAGACCGGGCCGACCACCAGTTGCGGTGACGAGCCGAGCAGCGCATAGGCGATCAGGGCGAGTGGGATCGCATAGAGCCCGGCCTGGACGGGAGCACCGGCCAGGGCGGCATAGCCGAGCGACTGGGGGACCATGAGCGCCGTGATGACCAACGCGGCCAGGAGATCGCCTCGAAGATCGGCTCGGTCGTACGTGCGCATCCACCGCGGGACGGGCATGCGGTCCGGCCATCGACGCTCCTGCGAGCGGCTCGCCGTGGCGTCGGTGGACATGTCACGGCAATCTACTCGTCGGCCCCTCTGCGTCTCGGGGGTGTCCGGTGGTGCCCGCCGTCGAATCGGGTGGGGCGTGGGCTAGAGCACCTGGATCGGAGCCGCGGCATCCGTGGTGGTGCCGTCGCCGAGCTGGCCGTCGGCGTTCTCGCCCCAGCACCAGGTGGTCCCGCCCGACCGGATCGCGCACGAGTGCTCGGCACCGACGGCGCCGGCGGACGCATCGCCGACGACCCCGATCCCGCCGGGCCCGGTGACCTGGATCGGGCTGGTGCGGTCGGTGGTGGTGGTGTCGCCGAGCTGGCCCTTGTTGTTGTGTCCCCAGCACCAGATCGTGCCGGCCGACCCGACGACACAGCTGTGCTGGCCACCGGACTCCACGACGGCGACTCCCGTCAGGACGCCGGTGCCGCCGGGACCGGTGACCTGGACCGGGCTGGTGCGGTCGGTGGTGGTCGTGTCGCCCAGCTGCCCCTTGTCGTTCAGACCCCAACAACGCGCGGTTGCGTCCCAGAGGACCACGCAGCTGTGGGCGTCGCCGAGCGATGCCTGCACCGCGCCGATGAGGGTGCCGGTGCCGCCGGGTCCGGCGACCTGGACGGGACTCGCTGCGTCGGTGGTGGTGGTGTCGCCGAGCTGCCCCCTGTCGTTCAAGCCCCAGCACCAGACGGTGCCGTCGGTCATGACGGTGCAGGTGTGGGTGAGTCCGGTGGCCAGCGTGGCGGCGCCGGTGAGCGTGCCGGTGCCGCCGGGTCCGGTGACCTGGACGGGACTCGTTGCGTCGGTGGTGGTGGTGTCGCCGAGCTGGCCCTTGTCGTTGCGGCCCCAGCACCACGCGGTGGTGTCGGTCCTGACCGTGCAGACGAAGGTGTCGCCGGCGGCGGCTTCCACCACGCCCGAGAGCGTGCCGGTACCGCCGGGTCCCGTGACCTGGACGGGGCTGGCGCGGTCGGTGGTGGTGGTGTCGCCGAGTTGCCCGTCGCTGTTCTCACCCCAGCACCAGAGGGTGGCGTCGGACTTCGTGGCGCAGCTGAACTTCGTGCCGGCGGTGATCGAAGCACACCGGTGAGGATGCCCGTGCCGCCCGGTCCCGACACCTGCACCGGCACCAAGGAGCTGGTGGTGGTGGCGTCGCCGAGTTGGCCCTTGTCGTTGCGACCCCAGCACCACACCGTGCCGTCGGACCGCACGGCGCACGAATGGGTGGGACCGGCGGCGAGATCGCGTGGCGTCAGCGAAGACGCCGGTCCGCCGCCCCCCTTCACCTGGATCGGGGTGCTCCGATCGGTGGTCGTGTTGTCACCGACCTGGCCTTTGCTGTTGTCGCCCCAGCACCAGGCGGTGTAGTCGTCGAGCGCGGCGCAGGAGAACAGGTCTCCGGCACCGACCAGCACGACGCCGGTGAGGCTGCCGATGCCCCGTCGGCCGCTGACCTGGACAGGGCTGCTCGCATCGGTGGCGGTGGTGTCGCCGAGCTGGCCCTTGTCGTTCAGTCGCCCCAGCACCAGACCGAGCCGTCGGTCTTGACGGCGCAGGCGTGTTTCGAGCCCGGTGGCCAGGGTGGTGGCGCCGGTGAGGGTGCCGGTGCCGCCGGGTCCGGTGACCTGGACGGGGCTGGTGCGTCGGTGGTGGTGCCGTCACCGAGCTGGACCCTTGTCGTTGCGACCCCAGCACCATGCGGTGGTATCGGTCCGGATGGCACAGGTGAACGCCTCGCCGGCGGCGGCCTCGGTCGCACCGGTCAGCGTGCCGGTGCCGCCGGGACCGGTGACCTGGACGGGGCTGGTGGCGTCGGTGGAGGTGCCGTCACCGAGCTGGCCATCGCTGTTCTCCCCCCAGCACCGGACGGTGGTGTCGGTCCCGGTGGCGCAGGTGAACTCGGCGCCGGCGGTGATCGAAGCGATGCCGGTGAGCGTCCCGGTGCCGCCGGGTCCCGTGACCTGGACCGGGCTGGTCGCGTCGGTGGTCGTTGCGTCACCGAGTTGGCCCTTGTCGTTCCGCCCCCAGCACCAGACCGTGCCGTCGGATCTCACCGCACAGGTGTGGACCAGTCCCGCCGCGACCTCGACCACGTTCGACGAGTGTTCCGGTGCCCCCGGGGCCGGTGACCTGGACCGGGCTGGTGGCGTCGGTGGTCGTGGCGTCGCCCAGCTGGCCGCGGTCGTTGAGGCCCCAGCACCACACGCCACCGGACTGCTCGCGCGGCGCAGGTCGAACGGGAGCCGCCGGCGAGGTCGATCACGTCGGTCAGCACCCCGCTGCCGCCAGGGCCGGTCACCTGCACCGGGGTCCACCGGTCGGTCGTGGTGGTGTCGCCGAGCTGGCCCCGGTCGTTCAGCCCCCAACACCACACCGAGCCCTCGCTCCGGGCCAGGCAGGCATGCGCCTGGCCACCGTCGATCGCCAGGATGGCCTTCCATCCCTCGGCGACGAAGCTGTTGCCGGTGTTGGCCGTGGTGGCGCTGAACCCTGCTCGCGATGTGGGCACGCCGGCGAGCAGCACGGTCAGGAGGACGGCAGCACCGAAGGCCCCGCCGAGTGCCCGGCTGGTGGCCCCAGCCCTCATGGCCGTCAGTCCTGGGCTTCGAAGGTGAAGTCAGCGGAGGCCGACTGCGACTGGGCCAGCGGATTGTTCTGGACGTCCACGGTGAAGCGCAGCGTCCGGCTGGTCGGGTTGGCCGCTGCCGTGAACGTGGCGAGCCCGCTGGTCCAGTCGGTGTGCGTTCCCGAGAAGTTGGCCAGCGTGTCGTTGAAGATCGTGGCCGTGGGGTGAACCCGGCGCAGCTGGCCGCCGATCCGCCGGTGCCCACCTCGATGGTGGTGTCCAGGTAGGGAGCCAGCGCACCGGCACTGGTCCCGTACATACGGATGTCGGCCGGGGTCAGCGTTCCGGAGTACGTCAGCGTGATGCACTCGACGGCGGGAGTGCCGGGGGTCATCCCCGTGGCCGTGAACATGGCGGTCACCTCGTCGTCGGTGATGACGACCGACCCGCTCGCGAACGAGTTGCCGGTGTTCGCCGTCGTGTCCGAGAACGCCGCCTGGGAGCGGGTCACGGTCAGGACGGTCAGCATGAGAAGAGCGGCGGCGATCGCGGTCAGCCGGATCGAGCCGACGACGAGTTTGCGGTGGCGCTGGATGAGCATGGGGGTCCATTCGGAGTGGCTTCTTCCCTCGAACATCGGCCCCCTCCCATCTCGGTTTGATGGGGCGAATTGCCCGGTTGTGAGGTCTCAACCTGCGTGGGCGATCCGCCGATTGAGGAGGCATGTCCGTTGCCGGACCCATCGCCCGCGTCGACCGGCATCCCGGGCGGCACGGCGCCCTTCGTCGGAGCCCGCTTCGACGTCGCGCCCGTCCCCGCCCGGCGGACGTCCGGACCATCGGTCGAGTTCCAGGTCCGTACCGTCGGAACTGGCACGCGACGTCGACTCGAGCACGACCCGGCCGTGGCGGCACCGATTCCCTTCCTCCGGGTCGTGGTCAGTGCCGGCGCCACGTTCGTGCTCCTGCTCGTGGCCGGATTGGCCCTGCTCGCCGCCGTGCCGCGTGCGCTCGGTTACGAGCCGGTGGTCATCACGTCGGGCTCGATGCGGCCGGCGATCGACGTGGGCGACGTGGTCGTGACCACACCGAGCGACGGGACGTCGCTGGACGATGGTGCCGTGATCAACTTCGAGCTCGAGGACGGGACCCGCCTGCATCGTGTGGTCGAGGCGACCGCCCGATGGGTACCGCACCGCGGGTGACGCCAACGCCGATCCCGATTCCGATCTCGTGGATCCGTCGGCGGTGCGCGGGATCGGGACCGTGGTCGTGCCCTTCGCCGGTCTGCCCAACCTGTGGGTCCAGACGGGACGGTGGGGGCCGCTTCTCGTGTCGGTGCGTGCATGTTGACGGCGTGTCTCTACCTGTCCAGGGCGGCGCTGGGTCGAACCGGGGACACCCCGGTGGACCTGACCCCGGCTCCGGTCCTCCGCGGCCGCACGAGCGAGGTTGCCGCCCAGGCCGAGGCGGCGCTGCGCACGGTGCGGATCGTCCTGGGGGTCCTGGCCGCCTTCGTCGTCGTCGGGTACCAACCGATCGATTCGACGGCGTCGTGGTGGGCGGTCGGCCTGACGGTCGCGGCCATTGCCGCGACCGTGGTCGGTCTCAACCTCGCCAGCCTGCGCCTCCCCCAGACCGCTCCGGCCCTCTTCCTCATGCAGATGCTCGACGTGGCGGCCGTTGCCGCCCTCACGGTCGGGCTGGACGAACCGCTCGGCCACACGAGCTGGGCCCTGTTGGTGGTCCCGGTGGTCAGCGCGTCGGTGCGACTGGGCGCCGCCGCCGCTGCGATGTCCTGGGCGCTCGGGACGGCGGCGTACGTGACCGCGGTCTCGGTCGGGTGGGCGGGTCGGCCCGACGACCTGGCCCAGCTGGTGCGAGTGCCGGGAACTCTGCTCGCCGTCGCCATCACCGCCGGACTGATGGCCCGGTGGATGCGCGAGGGCTGGGACATCCAGAACGAGCTGACCGAGACCATCAGCACCCGGGAGCGGCGACTCGCGGCGCTGGAGACGGCGGCGAGGGAGCTGAAGAACGTGTCGGAGAAGCAGGCCATCCAGATCTGCGCCGAGCGGATGATCGCGCTCGGTTTCGACGCGGCGACCGCGCATCAGCCCGAACGCGGCGATCCGTCCATCGCCATCGGGCACGATCACCTCGTCGCCGGGCAGCTCCCGGACGACGACATCGAGCCGGGCTCGGCCCTGGTGACCGTCTGGACCGAGGGCGACCACGCCCGGTCCTGGAGCGTCTCGGCGCGGGAACCGCACACCCGAGTCGTCTTCACCGGGTGGTCCTCCCAGTCGGTCGGCCAGGAGCTGGCCGAGTCGTTCCTGGCTCTCGTGGCCCAGACGGCGGGTGCCGTGGATGCGGCCCGGCTGGTCGAGCGACTGCGCGATCTGGCGAACTGCGACCCGCTGACCGGCATCGCCAACCGGCGCGCCTTCGACGCGGAGCTCAGCCGCCATGCTCGTTCCACGGATCGGCTCGCGGTCGCACTCGTCGACATGGACCAGTTCAAGGCGATCAACGACACGCACGGCCATCTCGCCGGTGACCATGCCTTGATCGTGACCTCGCGCCGGCTGGTGAGCGCCGTCGGTGCCGACGGACTGGTCGCCCGGTATGGCGGTGACGAGCTTGCGGTCCTGCTTCCCGGGGCCAGTCTCGATGAGGCCGAGGCGCTCGGCCGACGCTTGCTGGCCACGACGCGAGAACCGATCTCCATCGAGAGTGGCGTCATCGACGTGCGTTTCTCGGTCGGTATCGCCGTTGCTGCCACGTCGCGCGATCCGGCCGACTTCCTCGCCGGAGCCGACCGAGCCGCCTACCGGGCGAAGGCCGAGGGCCGGGGCCAGCTCGTCTCCGTCGATCTCGACGAGGTCGACTCGCAGCCCCAGCCCGCCTGAGGGCAACGGCTCGAGGCAGGGCTCGCATCGGGCCTGGCGCGCGACCGACGGGCGATGTTCCCGGACATCGCCCGTCGATCAGATCGCCGAGGTCGTGATCAGTCGCTCAGGGTCTCGAATCGGTTGTTCTCGGCCTGGGTGTAGGAGGGGTCGAGTGTCGCGGACCCGCCCATTTCGCTCAGGGTCTCGAATCGGTTGTTCTCGGCCTGGGTGTACGACGGATCGAGGGTGTTGTACCCACCCATTTCGCTCAGCGTCGTGAACCGGTTCTGTTCGGCCATGGCGTAGGAGGGGTCGAGGGTGTTGTACCTACCCATTTCGCTCAGGGTCGTGAACCGGTTCTGTTCGGCGAGGGCGTAGGAGGGGTCGAGCTCGGATCCGCCGTCTCTGGTCACCAGCACCGCAACGGTGGCGGCACCGACGATGAGGACGACGAACACGGCCAGCCAGCGCATCCAGCGGATGGGCCGGTGCTGGGGGGGTGTCTCGAGCACCAGAGGTGCGGTGGGGGGAAGCTCGGCCCGCTTCGGAGCCTCGTGTGCCAAGGTCTCGCTCTCGGTGGGGAGCTGTTCTGCTGGTCGATCAAGCAGCTTTGCCATCTTCACTCCTTTCCTTTCTTTGTCCTTTTCTCTCGACTTCAGTCTGCGCCGCCGACCCGCATCCGGCCGCTCGGCTCCGACCATGGGCGTGTGCGGCTCACTGAACTGACGTTGGACCCTGGCTGGACGGATCAGTTGAGCGCACGATCAGGGGGAGGATTGGACGTAACGATGCGCCACAACGATCTCATCCGGGTGCTGGGACCGATCGACCTGCTGACCGAGTCCGGCGTACAAGCGATCGGGAGCCGTCACTGCCGCGCCGTGCTGGGCATGCTCGTGCTGGGCGCCGGTCGGGCCGTGTCGATGGACCGGCTGAGCGCGGGGCTGTGGGGCGAGTCGCCGCCGAAGTCGGCGGACAACTCGCTGCAGACCTACGTCTCCCGGCTCCGGCATGTGGTCGGAAACGATGCGCTGGAGCACGCCGACCACGCCTACCAGCTCGTGGTCAGGCGGGATCAGATCGACGCCCTGCGGTTCGAGGACCTGCTCCTCCGCGCCACCGAGCTCCGCTCGGACCCGGAGTGTTGTCAAGCCCTCTGTCGGGAGGCCCTGGCGCTCTGGCGTGGCGACCCGTTCGGAGATCTCTCCGACGACGAGACGTTCCGGCTCGAAGTACGACGTTTGGAGGAGCTGCGCCTCGGCGTGATGGAGCTGGAGATGGAGGCTGAGCTCGCGCTCGGTCACCACGAGATCGTCGTGGCCGAGCTGGAGAGCGCGGTCGAGGAGCATCCGTATCGGGAGCACCTCTGGTACCTGCTCATCGAGGCGTTGCTCCGGAGCGAGCGACGCGTGGACGCACTCCGGGCGTGCCACCGCCTGGACCGGGAGCTGGGTGAGGTCGGGGTCGAAGCCGGCGACCATCTGCGACGGGTCGAGGAGCGGATCCTCGGCGGGGAGCGGACGGATCCACCGATCGCCCGGCCGGACCTCGAGGCGCCTTGCCTCCGAGTCGGGCGGACGCGCGCGGTGGTCCCGGGATCCCGGCGGCGGACGATCACCAGACCGAGGAGCGCGGCCAGGACGTGCATCCTCCTCACCGCCTGACGGTCCTTCTCCTTCGCCTCCTCGCTGAGGTCGTCGTACTCACGGAGGTCGGGATGGGTCCTCGCCTCGTCATCGCGGGTCTCGGCCCAGGTCCACCCGGCCCGCTGGCGCTCGTCGGACCAGCGTTCGTGCTCCATACGGGCCAGCTGCTCGATCTCGTCGTCGGTGAGCACGGCGGGATCCCGGCACGTCTCGCTGAGCCGGCAGCCGATCGCCTCTACCTTCCGGCCCACGTCGCGGGCCTGGTCCCGATTGGCCTCCCGGAACGAGTCCGCCAAGGCGGCCCAGGGCCGCCGTGCCGGCGCGGCCGGGTCCGGGGGCGAGTCGTCGGCCACACCCTGGGATGAGAGGTAGTCGAGGTGGATCAGGCGGGCCATGAGTTCGATGGTCCCGGCCGACAACACCGCAGGAGACTGGACCAGTCGTTCGGGGTCGGCGATGATCACGGGACCCACGTCGCCGCGGGCGGTCGTCGCGATCGGGGGACCCGCCATCGGCGTCAGCGCGAAGACGTGGTAGCCGGGATGGGTCTGGGAGGCGTCGACCGCCATCGCGATGGTCTCTTGGGGGTCGTCGGTCTGGACGATCATGACGCCGGGAACGGACGGACCATCCACGGTCGCGGGCTCCGCCGCCGATGGTGGATCGAGGAGGACCGCGGTCGGCTCGACCGCGAACGTCGTGGCGACTCCCATCAGCGTGCGCGCCCGATGGCCGCTCCCGACGAGCGAGCGGATCTCGCGGAGCAGTCGCGACGTCCCCACCAGGACCAGCCGGTCGGCCAACGTCTCGTGGGGACCCACCCCGCACTCCCGAGCAAGGTGTTCGGAGACGTATTCGAGCACCGCCGAGGCGGTCAGCTGGAGGTGGTTGATGTACTCGACCTCGACCGGCGACACGGCCGGGTCGGCCAGCTCCTCCTGTTCCAGCCTCCGACACAGTTCCGGTGAGTCGATCTGGACGCGGATGCGCCGGTGTGCCGTGCTGGTCTTGCGGACCATCAGCGTCCGCAGCTGCCGGGTCACGGACACATCCGTCCCGTCGTGCCCGGTGGCGACGTAGACGGTCCGGGCGTCGGCGATACTCGACCGCTCGAGGACCGCCGGATTCGTGGCGTCGCCGGCGAACAGCGCCCAGCGGGGTCGATCGAACAGATCCTTCGCTCGTTGGCTGGGCGCGGCGTCGATGCCGGCGACGACCGGTTCGCCCGTCTCCGCCAGCTGGGAGGCCAGCAGGGCCCCGATCTCTCCGATGCCGACGACGGCGACGTGGCCGGTCCGTCGCGCCATCCGCAGCTGGCGGTACCGGACCTGGAGCGTCGAGCGGAACAGGTCGAACGCGACGAAGCCGGTGGCGGCGAGGGCGGCGACTTGTGCGACGCGCAGCGCCAGCGAGATCTCGCCGGTGGAGCGCAGACTCGGTGCCACGAACAGGGTGATCACGCCGTAGGCGATGTTGGCCGTGCTGGCGTCCCCCTGTTCGGACAGGATGTGTTCGCGGATGCCCACCCAGCCGAGCACGGCGGCGGCCACCGCGATGCCGAGGAAGACGGCGCGGGCGAGATGGAGGCGACGCGGCACGTCAGCTCTCGGGTGGGGCCGGTTCGACGACTCCGGTGACGTTGGCCCTACCGCTCGTGGTGAACGGATCGCCCGACTCGTCGACGATCGGGTAGGTGTGGCGCTCTCCTGCGATCAGGACATCGAGCTCACCCTGCCACGTGCAGGTGCACCGGGAGGTGTCCACCGCGATCTGAGGTAGAGGTTGTCGGTGGCGCTGAGGCTGAAGGGCTCGAGCGACTCGACGGACTGGCCATCGATCTGGAGATCGACGATGGCCGGCAGGTCTGCCGTTGAGGGCAGCAGGACCGCCGCGTCGATTCGAAAATCGTCAGTCAGCGGTAGACGCTCTCGCCCACCGACTGCGCCGGAAGCTGCTGGAGCGGTGGCTTCGAGCACCTCGATTCGGAACCCGGTGACGGCGACGGAGAGGTTCTCGTTGGCGAGGCGCGGCGTCCCTTGGATGATCGAGGAGACGGCAAGAGGCTCGTCAGCGCTGATACTCGTAGCAGGCCAGCCCCTCTCGCGTGCAAGAAGGTCGAACCCAAGCGGATCGTCGCGGAGCATCGCTGAGGCGGTGTCGACGGACTCGTCAGGGACGATCCAATGCGCCGGATGGCCGATCGTGCTCCCTTCGATCTCCGACGTCACGGCGATCGCCATCGTCAGGGGTGAGGTCGTCGAGCTTGTGCCTGTGCTGCTCGTCGTCGCGGTCGACTTGGTCGTGTCGTCGGGTTCCGGATCTCCCGCGACGACCACCTCACCACCCGCCGTGTCGTCGTCGCTGCCGAGGGTCACCACCAGCCCGACCAGTGCGGCCATGACCAGCAGGGCCAAGCCCCCGGCGACGGCGAGCTGCCGGGGCGGTCGCGCGTACCAGGGGAGCTCGCGGCGGAGGATCCGGACGATCTGGTCCAGATCGGATTGGAAGCCGGTACCGGACACCGAGATGGCGTTCTTCCTGGCGAGCGGCTGCAGGTCGTCCGGCAACTGGTCGGTGGCCGGCATCACGGCGCCGTCGACCAGGACCGGGAGGACCCGCACGTCGGAGCGCAGCGCATCGGCCACCTCACGACGCACATGGTCGTCCGGCCGGGCCAGACGGGGCCCGTGGTCGTCCTCGACGGTGGTCCATTCGGGGCCGATCATGACGACGACCGCGTCGACGCGATCGAGCATGGCGTCGATGGCTCGCTCGAAGTCGTCGCCCGGATCGATGTCGCTGACGTCGATGAAGACCCGCTCGTCGCCGAACGCCGACTTCAGGTGGTCGGCAAGGCGCCCCGCCCATCCCGCCGTGTCGCTGCGCCGGTAGGAGATGAAGATGCCGGTCACGGGCCGAACCTACTCCCTGCTCCCCGACCGTGGTGAGCGAGGTTGTGTAGCGTCGGGCCACGACGCTGTCGGGGGGATCGATGGAGTGGACGCACGCGGTACTCGATGAGTTCAAGGCGAAGGCCGACCCCGAGGCCGACGCCATCGCCGAGCACTACCAGGAGCGTCATCCCGAGCTGGACCTCCGCGGCCTCATCGTCCAGGTCCGCAAGGACATGTACGACCCGGCGACCGCACCCGAGGTGGCCACGATCCTGCCCCGGCCGACGCTCGGTCCGGCCCTGCGACGAGCCGATCTGCTGGCGCAGGGCCAGCGGGTGTTCGGCCGCTACGGGTTGGAGATCGCCACCTCGCTGTACTTCGCCTCGCTACCGGTCAGCTACACGGTGGTGGACGGTGCCGAAGCGCTGGCTCGGACCTCCGATCTGGCGACGGGCAGTCTCAACCGCCGGGTGGCCGAGACCGGGCAGATGATGATCGACGTGATGGGATTCGAGGAGCCGGCGACGCTCGAGCCCGGTACGCGCGGGTACGCGTCCTGTCAGGGGGTGCGGCTGATCCACACGATGGTGCGCGCCCTCATCCGAGCCGAGGACGAGCGGGCACGTGCCGGTGAGGAGGACGCTCGTACCTGGGACTACGACGAGCTCGGCGAACCGCTGAGCCAGGACGCCATGCTGGGCACGATCCTTGCCTTCACCTACATCGCATGGCTGGGCCTCGACCGATTCGGGATCTCGCTCGACCGGTACGAGCGCGACGCGCATGCCTACGCCTGGAGTGTGGTCGCCGCGCTGCTCGGCGTCGACGAGCAGTACCTGCCACTCGATGCCGACGACATGGATCAGCTGCGCCGCTGATGTGGGAGCGCCACATCGGCCCGTCCGAGGCCGGCGTCCGTCTCCTCGACGCGCTCTTGGAGGAGATGGAGAAGTTCGCGCCGCTGGGGATGCGACAGGTACCGGCCAGCATGATCTGGTGGCTCTTCCAGGGCACGAGGGCTCGATCGACCTGGCCCAGGTGCCTCGCTTCCTCCAGGCACCGGAACCCTCCACGCGGCGTTCCGCATCTTCGAGGCCCAGCGGGCATGAACCGGCTCCTCGACCCGGTGCGGGACTCGGGCGCCGGTCGCTGGTTCTTCCGCGGGTCGGTCGCGGTCGATCACCGCCTACATCGACCGGTACGTGGAGGGTCAGCCAGCGTTCTTCCTCCCCACCACCGGTGGCGCAGGACTGGCGGATCCGGACCGGCCCGGCCCGCACCCGGTCCGAGAGGTGAAGGACCGAGGCGCACCGCGGTCCGATCGAGGACGACCGGCCGGTGACCGACACGAGGCGCAGGCGGCACCCGCCGTCTCCTCTCCATCGACGGGACGGCACCCGGATCTACCTGTCGCTGCGCATCCTGCGCCGGATCGAGACCGAGCTGCGCCGCGGACCGGCGACGCAGGCCTGACGTTGGGGGCTGGTTCGACTACGTCGGCGGGACCAACACCGGGGCCTGGTCGCCGCGCGCTCATCGCGACCGGACATTCGATGGCCGAGATCGAGCGTCGGCTGAAGGCGTCGGCCCCGCTGTCTTCCGGCGCCGGGGCTCGCGCCTGGCTGCTCGCCAACGGACCCGAGCGTGGTCGGCGTCGGCGGCGGGCCGAGCCGCGATCCGACGATCTCGAACGACTGCTCCGTCAGTGGTTCGGCGCGGCCCGTCGGTCGATGACCCTCGGTGACGTCCACACGGTCACCGGCTGCCATCTCCTGCTCGGTCTGCACAACCTGACCACCGACTCCCCCTGGCGGCTGTCCTCGAACCCCGAGCCGATCTTCAACCGGGATCCGGTGGCTCCAACCTCGGGCTTCCCCTGTGGGGTCTGGTCCGAGCCACGCTCGCCGCGCCCCGACGGTTCGAGCCCGTCCGGTTGCCATTAATCGCGCGCACCGCCACCGCCAACGACTTCGCCGACGGAGCCACCAGCGGCATGACCAACATGGCGCTCCAGCTGGCGTTGATGGCGACGCTGCCCTCGTATCGGATGCGCTGGGCGCACGGACCCGACCGTCTGCTCCTCGTCTCCGTCGGGTCCGGGGTCGCCGAGCATGTCCCACCGCCGATCGGCGTCGTCGTCGCGGCCGGTCCCGGCTCGCCTCACGAGCGAAAGGAGCTGGGCTCGGCGTTGTCCCATACCAGCGTCCGCGAGGACGTGCTCTGCCGCGTCCTCGGCGACGTGCGCTGGGCCACGCCCAGCGTCGATCTCGAGTCGCGGGCGCCGAGTCGTCCCCCGGCCCGACCGGTCCACTTTTCTCCTACGTCCGTACAACGACCACCTGAGCGACAAGGCGCTCCGACGCTTGGGCGTCGGCCACGGGTATGGCGCCGATCTGCGTCGCGCGACCGGCTACCGAGGGTCGATGCGCTCGGTGAGGTCGGTGACGCCATCGCCGCGCAGGTCGATCTCGACCATCTCAGCGGCTTCTGATCCATCGGCGCCGTCCCGGGCACCGGGCGGGAACGGAGGCTGACGCAGCTCGGTCGATTGCTGACGCATCCGCATCACGTGGGCGATGAACGGCATCCGCTCGTGGTAGTGCACCCAGTTGTCCACCCTGATCTCCGTTCGGGGTTGGGGCCAGGCTATCCGGTCGGGATACGGGAGGAACTCATCGAACTCCGGCAGTCGAGCTCCCGGAGGTCCGGCGGTAGGAGCTCCCGATCCTCGATCCGCAGGGCGTCACCCACGCTCAGATCGTCCACCGGCGTGTTCACCCGAACCACGATGTCGGTGACCGTGTTGCCGATGACGGCACCCACCGTGTGACGCAGGCGATGGGTGGTCCGCGACGCGGCCCGTTCGAGGAGGCCGAGCGTCGAACCGACGGCGCCGCCCTGGCCAACCGCCGAGGCGGGGAGCTCGAGGATGACGTCGGTGACCTCCTCCAGTGGGCCCTGGACCCGCTGCTGCTCGTAGTGCGCCCCGCGGAGGTTCCCGTAGAAGATGAGCTGGGTGCGCTCGTGCGGATCCGAGCTGCGGATGGCCCGCAGGTAGCAGTCGCAGAGCACGGTGAGCTCGTACCCGGCTCCCCCCGGGTAGGTCACGTGGCCGAGACGTTCGTACAGGTCGGGGAGGCGGGCTCCGATCGTTCCGATCCCCGTCGGTCTCGCCGGCCAGGTCGAGAAAGCCGGCGAAGGTGGGGGCAGCTCGGTGAACACCCGGTGTGCCGCGGCCCAGCACTACCGCGTGATGCGGCTGGAGGGCGTCGAGGAGGGCGGCGAGCACCGAGTCGGGAACCCGCTGGGCGATCAGGGCCAGACGGCGAGCCCACCGGTCGAGATCAGGGGGCAGCGCCAGGCCGGGACGAACTCGGGATCGTCGAGGAGTGCTCGCACGTGGTCGGGCGGCAACCCCTGCATGGCCTCGCCGACCTGCCGCGAGGCCCAGACCCCGTAGGCGCACCAGGACAGGTCGTCGGACCTGTACACGTCCGCCATGGCCACCTCCAGCTCGTGCTAGAGCTGGGTGATCCTCCGGTTGCGGCGACGGGATCGGGCATGGCCGCGACGGCGTCGGTCTCGGCCAGCAGGCCCCGACCGGTCCCTGGCGTGGCCGTCGTGCTCGGCACCTACCGTCTCCCCCCTGGTCGCGGTCCACACAAGAGGCTATCGCGGCGGAGTTCTCGGCAGCCCGTGCGGAATCGGGTCTCGGGGAGCGGTCCGCTGACCGATCCCGGCATTCACTCGGGTTCCGCCGTGTCCGACGCAACCACCGCGCCGAGAATCGCCGTCATCCTCGTGATGGACCAGGTGGTCTCGACTCACTTCTTCGTCACCCACGGCGAGGCGGAGGCCGCCCGGGTCACGAGCGAGCACGGCGACGCCGTGCGTCGCAACGTCGAAGCGTTGGGCGGCTCGGTCGAGGGGTCGACCGGCGACGGGTACATCACCAGCTTCGGCCTCGCCACCGCGGCGCTGGACGCAGCCGTCGAGATCCAACGAGCCGCCCAGCGGTTGTCGCTCCGGTATCCGGAGCCGGTGGAGGTGCGCATCGGCGTGGCCATCGGCGAGGTGCACCACGACGGGACCGACCTGCGGGGCTGGCCGTTCTTCCAGGCCAGTCGCCTGTGTGACGCCGCGCCCGACGGGGCCATCCTCGCGTCGAGGACGCTCCTCGACGTCGCGGCCGGCAGGATCGACCACCCACTCGGAGCGGTCCATCACCTGCAGCTGAAGGGCTTCGACGAGCCCAGCGAGGCGGTCGAGGTCGAGTGGCAACGGACCACCGAGGCGGACGAGGTCCTGCTCAACCCCGAGCTCGCGGGTCGATCAGCGACCGTGGGTGGGTCGCTAGAACACGGTGGGACGGCTGATCGACGCGGTGACCGGTTCGGATCCACCCCGCCTGGTCATCGTCGCCGGTGAGCCGGGCGCCGGGAAGTCGAGGCTGATCGCCCGGCTCGCAGCGGAAGCAGCCCGCGCTCGACCATCGTGTGCTGTACGGCGCCACCCCTCGCGAGCCCAGCTCGAGCCACGCCCCGATCGTTGCGGCGCTGCGATCGGTGCTCCCCGGCGTTCCGCCCGAGGTGCGCAGCAGTGTGCTGGCCGGGAGCGCCGGCCGAGCTCTAGCGGCTGCTCCCCGACCTCGGTGGCCCGGGCCGCGAGCTCCTCCACCCCGCCGAAGGGGCGGGCGCGCAGCGTCTGCTGCTCGACGGCATCGCCGAGACGCTGGAACGGCTGGCCGGCCACGGAATCGGCTGACCTTCGTGGTCGACGACTTGCAGTGGGCCGACGACACCGCCATGGCGACCGTCCGCCATCTGGCCGGACCCGAGGGACCGCCCGGGGTCACGGTGGTCGGCGTGGTCCGCTCCGGCGACGTTGCCGGCCTCACCACCTTGATGGCCGACGTCAGTCGCGCGACGACGTCCTTCGCATCGACCTTCCCGGGCTCCCGAGCACCGACATCGCTGCGCTGCTGCGAGAGGTCTATCTCACTCGGGGCAGGACGAGGTGCGCCAGACCGCCGAGCTTCTGGCCGAGCGAACGGGAGGCAACGCCCTCTTCGTCACCAGCCTCCTGCATCATCCCGACTGGCTCGAGGCGAACGGCGCCGCCGGTGGCGGGGCCCTGCCGGCGGAGCTCTCCATCGCCATCGCCGAGCGGCTCACCAGCCTGGGCGACGACGACGTCGTCGCCCTGACCGCTGCGGCGGTGATCGGCCAGCGGTTCCCGGCCCGCCTGCTCGCCGAGGTGCTCGACCGCCCGGCCACGTCGATCGGAGCCACCGTCCGACGAGCCCGGCAGGGTGGGCTGCTCCAGGATCTGGGTGGCGCGAGTTGGAGTTCGTGCACGATCTGGTCCGTCGGGAGCTCATGCCGCCCGACGACGGATTCGAGCTGGCGGTGCTCCACCGCACCATCGCGGAGCAGCTCGAGCAGATGCCCGACCCCGACGTCATGGCCACGGCGACCCACTTCGTCGAGGGCCTCACGGCCGGTGCCGATCCCGACCGTGTCGTCCGGTGGAGTGTCCGCGCCGCGCAGCAGTCCATGAGCCAGCTCACCTACCGCCAGGCGGCCCGCCAGTACGAGCAGGCGATCGGTGCCCTGACCTCGAACGACCCACGGCGGCACCCGTTGACGGTCGAGCTGGGCCGAGCGCAGCTCCTGGGTGGCGACCCGGCCTATCGGTCGACGCTGCTCGACGCGGTCGACCGATGCCTGGACGCGAGTGAGCCGGCGCTGGCGGCGGAAGCGGCGCTGGCCAACAACCGCGGGCTCTACAGCGCAGCGGGCGAGGTGGACGGCGAGCGCATCGCGGCGCTGGAACGTGTGCTCACGACCGATCAGGCACCTGCGATCCGGAGTCAGCTCACGGCCACGCTCGCCGTGGAGTCGGTCTTCAGCGGCGCCCGGCCCGAGGATCTTGCCGCGCTCTCCCAGGAAGCGGTGGACCTGGCCCGTCGAAGCGGGGACGCAACTGCGCTCGCGCACGCTCTCACCCTCCGCCAGGACTCGAACTACCGGATCGACAACATCGCCGACCGACTGGCGGAGACCGAGGAGCTCCTGGAGCTGACCGCGCGCGGTGATCCTCGGGCCCGGTTCTGGGCCGTGGCCCATCGGGCGACGACGGCCGGTGAGGCCGGTCGGTGGGACGAGGTCGGGGAAATGGTCGACGAGGCAAGCGCCATTGCGTCGAGCACCCGTGCGCCGGTGCTGGAGTGGTACGCCGCGGTGCTCCGGGGAGCGCAGGCGATCGAGCAGGGGGAGCTACGGGATGCTCGAGCGCGTCATCGATCGGGGCTACGAACTGGGTCTCGAGACCGGTCAGCCGGATGCGCTCATCCCCACGAGCGGGCAGCAGTGTGAGGTGCTGCGCCGGCGCGGCCGGTACGAGACCATCCGCGAGCTCGCCCAGGAGAACCTGAGCCCGGACCTCCTCCGCCGTTCCGCGCCGATGCGTGCCGTCCTGCTGCTCGAGGACGGGCGGGTGGACGAGGCTCGATCGGTCTGGGCATCGGTGGGCGTCGAGGGAGCGATCGACGTGCCGGCGGCGCAGGTGGGCCACAACCTGCTGCACGCCCGTCGGCTGTGCCAGGCCTTCGGCGACGGCGACGGGCTGAGCTACGTCGACGAGCGGCTCGTGGGGGTTCCGCCGTACCTCTTCTGCAACTACTGGGAGCCCACCGCCGTCGACTGACGTCGATCCGGGTGGCCGGCCGGTCAGCGACCGGGTGTGGCGTCCGGGTTCGACGGTGCGCTCGGCCTGAGGCTCGCCACGACCATGCCGGCCAGACCGCGCACGGTTCCCTTCACCACGTCGACGAAGTCGAACGAGTCGCGCCAGAGGGTGATCCTGCCGTCGTGGACGTCGAACCGGCCCCAGACCCAGAATTGGATCCGCAGACCTCCGATGAGGATGACGTCGGTTCGTTCGGTCAGCACCACCGGACCATCGGCCGAGATCGCGTGCAGGTACACCTCGAAGCCGGCGCCCGGCCGACTGAGCAGCCCGAACACCTTGGCCATCTCGTCGCGGCCTTGGACGGCGGGGAGACCCACGTTGACGTAGTCGATGTCGTCGGCGATCAGCGCGTTCGATCGCTCGATGTCCGAGTCCGCGAGTGAGGCCAGGAACGCCTCGACCACGTCTTGTGGATCGTCGGGGAGGTCGGCGTCCGCAGGGAAGGTGCGAGGGAGGAGTCCGGTGGCCATCGGCGCAGGCTACAAGTCGGGCGTCACGCCAGCACGGGGCACGAGTCGAACCACTGGCGGCCCTGCTCGCCCATCCAGGCCGCCGACGACTCGGGCCCCCAGTAGCCGGGTTCGTACACCTCCAGCGTGGGCGCGGCCGGGCTGTTCCAGGCGGTGATGATGGGATCGATGATGCCCCAGGCCAGTTCCACCTCGTCGCTGCGGGTGAAGAGACTGGCGTCGCCGGCCGCCACGTCCTGGAGCAGCCGCTTGTAGGCGTCGGGTTGCTCGCCGGCGTAGTGGCGACGGAAGTCGAAGTCGAGCTCGGTCATGCGCAGCGCCATACCGGAGTCGGGAACCTTGGTCTGGAAGTGCAGTTGGATACCCTCGGCGGGCTGGATCTGGATGACGAGCCGGTTGGAGGCCATGGTGGGGCGGTCGCCGAACAGCATGTGCGGCGGCTCGCGGAACTGGACCACGATCTGGGTGGTCCGGCAGGACAGGCCCTTCCCGCTGCGCAGGTAGAACGGCACACCCTGCCAGCGCCAGGTGTCCACGAAGAGCTTGACCGCAGCGAAGGTTGCGGTCTGGCTGTCGGCGGCGACCCCTTCCTCATCGGTGTAGCCCCGGTACTGGCCGCGCACGGTGTCGTTGGCGAAGTCGGCGCCTGACAGCCCTCGGGTCGCTTCGAGGATCTTGACCTTCTCGTTGCGGACGGCCGACGCCTCGTAGCGCGAGGGTGCCTCCATGGCCGTGATCATCATCAACTGGAGGAGGTGGTTCTGGAACATGTCCCGTAGCACACCGGCTTCGTCGTAGTAGGGGCCGCGGGTGCCCACCAGGTCTTCCTCGGCGACGGTGATCTGGACGTGATCGATGTAGTTGCGGTTCCACACCGGCTCGAAAATGCTGTTGGCGAAGCGCAGGACCAGCAGGTTCTGCACCGTCTCCTTCCCGAGGTAGTGGTCGATCCGGTAGACCTGATGCTCCTCGAAGGAGCGATGGACGACATCGTTCAGCGAGCGGGCCGATGCCAGATCGGTGCCGAACGGTTTCTCGACGACCACGCGCCGTGAGCCGTCGCCGTTCTCCGACGCCAGACCGGCTCGCCCGAGATTCTCCAGGGCGGACTCGTACAGGGAGGGTGACGTGGCCAGGTAGAGGATGCGATGGGCGTCGCCACCGTCCAGCTCGTCGAGGTGGGCGCTCAGCGCCTCGACGTCAGCGAGCTCGGTGACGTCACCCGGTCGGTAGTGGATGCGCCCGGCGAAGTCGCGCCATGCGTCGGCGTCGAAGTCGTCGCCGAGGATGTCGTCGGCGAAACCGGCCAGCCGGTCGCGGAACGACTCGTCGTCCAGTTCGCTTCGTGCCATGCCGACGACCCTCGTGTCGGGTGGGAGGCGGTCCTTGCGGAACGAGCGGTAGAGCGCAGGGATGAGCTTGCGACGGGTCAGGTCGCCGGATGCGCCGAAGAGGACGTAGGTGTGAGCCATCGGTGGGTCGAGCGTATCGATCAGGCCGAGTAACTCCCCGAGGTGGCGCCGCCGCCCGTGCCCGCCCAGTCGGTGTGGAACCACTCGCCCCGCGGTTGGTCGACGCGCTCGTAGGTGTGCGCGCCGAAGTAGTCGCGCTGCGCCTGGATGAGGGCCGCCGAGCCGGGGCGGTGCGGAACCCGTCGTAGAACGTCAGCGCCGATGCGAGGGCGGGGACGGCCACACCGGCGGCGGCTGCGGCGACGACCGTCTTCCTCAGACCATCGATCGCGTCGTTGATGGCCTCGACGAAGAACTCGTCGAACAGCAGATTCTCCAGGTCCCGGTCCCGTGCGTACGCCTGGGCGATGTCGTCGAGGAAGGCGGCGCGGATGATGCAGCCGGCCCGCCACATGCGGGCGATGGCCGCCAGGTCGAGGTCCCACTCGTGGTTGGTCGAGGCGTCGGCGAGCACCATGAACCCCTGGGCGTAGGAGATCAGCTTGGCGGCGTAGACCGCATCTTCGACGTCCTCGACGGTCAGCTTCGAATCCACGTCGACCGCGGGGCCGGAGAGCACGTCGTCGGCTCGGCCGCGGGTGTCCACGAAGGAGGACACCATCCGCGCTCCGACGGCTTCGGCGACGAGCATCATCGGCTGGCCCAGCTCCATGGCGGAGATGACCGTCCACTTGCCGGTGCCCTTCTGGCCGGCGGCGTCGAGGATGACGTCGATCATGGGCGTGCCGTCGTCGTCGGTGGCGGCCAGGATCTCGGCGGTGATCTCGACCAGGTAGGACTGGAGGCGGCCCTGGTTCCAGCCGGCGAAGACCTCGGCCATCTCGGCGGGAGCCATCCCCATGGCGGTCAGGGTGACGGAGGCCTCGGCGAGCACCTGCATGTCGCCGTACTCGATCCCGTTGTGGATCATCTTGACGTAGTGCCCGGACCCGCCCGGGCCGATCCAGTCGCAGCAGGGCTCGTCGCCGCCCGGACCCGCCTTCGCCGCGATCGCCTGGAGCATCTCCTCGATGTGGGGCCAGGTGTCGTCGGATCCGCCGGGCATGATCGAGGGGCCGTGGCGGGCGCCCTCCTCGCCGCCGGAGACCCCCGAACCGACATAGCGGAGGCCCTGCTCCTCGAGAGCGGCGAGCCGGCGACTGGTGTCGGTGTGGAGCGAGTTGCCCCCGTCGATGAGGATGTCGCCGTCGTCGAGGAGCGGAACCAGATCGTCGATCACGGCGTCGACAACCGGGCCCGCCTTCACCAGCAGGATGATCTTCCGGGGAAGTGAGAGCGCGCCGACGAGCTCCTCCAGGGTCTCGGTGCCACGCACGTCCTGATCGGCTGAGGCGCGATCCAGGAACTCCTCGGTGGTGGAGGTGGTCCGGTTGTAGACCGCGACCGAGTAGCCGTGATCGGCGAGATTGAGCACCAGGTTCTGACCCATGACGGCCAAGCCGATCAAGCCAACGTCTGCACCGGTGCCCATGGGTTGCTCCCTCGATCGTCGGACGCGGTCACGGTAGCGAGATCGACGGCCGGTTGCGCCGGGGGAGCGGCGCCCGCCTGCTTCGAGCCGGCCCGCTCGCCCATCCGTCGGGAGCGGTGTCTCCGAATGCTCCATGACGGCCGTTCGGCCTGATCGCTGAGGAAAGAGGGATGTGGTGGACATGATGTCGTTCGACGGTGTGTTGGTGGTCGGTGGTGGGTATGCAGGGCTGCACGCCGCGACCGCCCTCGATCGGGCCGGTGTGCCGGTGACGATGGTCGACGCCGACTCGGCCCACGGTTTCATCACCCGCCTGGCGTCGGTTGCGGCAGGCGGCGCCCCCGAAGGTGACGCCTTCGCTCCCTTTCGGGAACTCGGGTTCAGTGTCGTCCAGGGACGGGTGGAGCAGGTCGAGGATGGTCGGGTGACCCTCGACGACGGCAGCGTGATCGAAGCGTCCTCGGTGGTCATCGCCGCCGGCTCGGTCGCCGCCAAGCCCCCGATCCCCGGCATCGACCATGCGGCGACGCTTCGCACCACCGCCGATGCGCTGGCGCTGCGTCGAGAGGTCAGCAAGACGGACGAGGTCCTGATCGTCGGCGGGGGCGCAACCGGCGTCCAGCTCGCCGGAGAGATCTCCCTGGCCAACCCCGGCACGACGGTCCGACTGGTCGAGGAGGCACCGACGCTGCTGGCAGCCTACGGGCGCCGCCTGGGCCTGGACGCGTGGGGGACGCTGACCCGCCGGGGGGTCCTGATGCACTTGGGCCAGCGAGTGGACCGGATCGACAGCGCCGGGCTCGTACTGGATTCCGGCCGCCGGCTCGACGGCCTCGTCGTGTGGGCCGGAGGGTTCCGCTCGGTCGGAACGGTCTTCGGCGACGACCTCCCGCTGCACGACGGACGGATCGCCGTCAATGCCGACCTGCGGGTGCGCGGGTGGAAGCGCACGTTCGCCGCCGGCGACGTCGCCGCTCACCTGGACGACCGGGGTGAGGTGTTGCCGATGTCGGCACAGATCGCCGTGCAGGCCGGCACCGGGGCCGCGGAGAACGCCGTCCGGCTGTACCGGGGTCGTCCCACCCGACCGATTCCGCTGAAGCAGCGGGGCTGGGTGCTCGATCTCGGTGGTGGCCGCGGGGTGGCCGACCTCGGGGGCATCGAGCTCGTCGGTCCGCTCCTCGGACGCCTGGCGCCCGTGCTGCACACCGCGATCGACGTGAAGAACCTCCTGGAGATCGGAGGGCTGGGCGGGCTGCGATTCCTTCCCGGCGCCCACCGGCCCCCGGCCGGAACCACACCGTTCCCGACCGCAAGCGACACTCGGGAACCGCTCACCGCCGCAGCCGCCTGACGAGCAAGCCGGGGGTCAGGCCCCGCGTTGCTTGTTTCGCAATCGAGTACATCGGGGGGCAGGCCGTGGGGTTCTGCTCGTTGTGGTCAGCGCCGGCGGATGCGGATGGGCCCCTTGGCTCGTGACGGGTCGACCTCGGCGCCGTTCTGGACGATGGTGACGATCCCGCCGCCCTGGAGACGGCGCGCCGCCGACCGAGCCGGCTCCATCAACTCACGCCAGTCGTCGGGGTCGACGGCACGGGCCGCTTCGCTCGGGCAGATCGTGGCGCCACGAGCGCGCCGGTCCAGGAGATCGAGGATGGCCGACTCGAGGTCGGCGTCGACCGGCTTCACACCTCGGCGACGGCACCGGTCCGAGCAGTAGCGGACCTGGTCCCAGTTCTTCGCCCAAGCCTTGCGCCAGGTCATCCGGCGCCCGCAGACGACACAGGTCTTCTCGTCTCGGGGATTGGCGGCGGAAGGCATGGTCGAACCTCGCTCGCCACGGTACCGGCACCGGTCAGAGTGGCATCACGAGCGGGACCAGGATCACCGCGCCGACCAGGGTGGTCAACGTGAGGGGCGCCCCCACGCGGGTGAAGTCGGTGAACCGGTAGCCGCCCATGCTCCACATCATCGTGTTGGTCTGGTAGCCGATCGGCGTGAGGAACGAGCAGGAGGCGACGATCAGGATGACGACGGCCAGGGGCCGGATGTCGACCCCCGCTGCGAGCGCCGCCGACGACGCAACCGGGAACATGAGCGCTGCCGCCGCGTTGTTGGACAGGACCTCGGTGGCGATGAGGGTGGCGATGGCGATGCCGGCAACCAGCCCCAGGTCGCCCATCGTCGACGTGGTATCGACCAGGCGGTTGGCGGCGGACTCGGCCAGACCGGACGCCTCGGCAGCCGCTCCCAGACCGAGGCTGAAGGCGATCATGGCGATGATGTCGAGGTTGATGGCCCGACGAGCCTCGCCCGGGGTGATGACCCGGAGCGCAACGAGCGCCAGGGCCACGCCCATGGCGGCCTTGGTCAGGTCGACGAGGCCGATCGCCGTGACCACGATCAGCGTCAGCGTCGCCAGCTCGACGACACGGGCGCTGCGGCGACGCAGGGGCGCCTTGATCTCGTACGGAGCCACCACGGAGAAATCCGCCCGCCCTCGCATGTCGCGCCGGAAGCCCTCGGGACCGACGACCAGGAGGACGTCGCCGCTGCGGAGCGGGAGGTCGCCCAGCCTGCCTCCCAGCCGGTGCCCGGCCCGGTGCACGGCGATGACCGCTCCACCGAACGCGGATCGGAAGTTGGCGGCCTTGAGCGTGGAGCCGTTGAGCACGCTGCTCTCCGCCACCACGGCCTCGTAGAACTGGTGGCCGATGTCGCGGTCGACGGCGAAGTGATGCTCCTCGGCCATGACCAGGCCCTGCATACCCTGCAGGTCGACGACCCGGTCGACCTCGCCGGCGAAGACCAGGCGGTCACCGGCCTCGAGCGTCTGATCGGGTGACACGGGAGCGATGGTGCGTTGCTCGCGCAGGATCTCGGCCAGGAAGACGCCGTCGAGTGTGCGCAGACGCGCCTCGGTGACCGACCGCCCGACGAGCGGTCCCTTCGCCGTCACGATGAGTTCGACGGTGAACTCGCGCGTTCGGGCGAGGGCCTCGTCGGGGCTCTGCCGTTCGGGCAGGAGCGTCGGACCGATCAGGACCAGCACGATCGCAGTGACCACGGCGATCGGGAGGCTCGCCGGGGTGATCTCGAAGATGGCGAGCGGCTCGAAACCGCCGGCGTCCAGCAGGCCGCTGATGACCAGGTTCGTCGACGTGCCGAGGACGGTGATGGTGCCGCCGAGGATGGCGGCATAGCTGAGCGGCATGAGGTAGCGCGACGGTGACTGTCCGCTCTGGCGGGCCCAGGCGCTGATCGCGCGGGGCGATCATGGCCACCAGCGGGGTGTTGGCGATGAACCCCGAGGCGGCGGCGGTGGGAAAGACCATCCGGGCCAGGGATCGCCGCTCGCTGGGCGAGGGGGCGGCGCCGATGGCGCGCTGGGTGAGGCCGCTCAGCGCTCCGGTGATGTCGGCTGCGCCGGCCAGCACGTAGAGGGCTGCGACGGTGAGGGGTGCGATGTTGGCGAAGCCACCGAAGGCTTCACCGGCGTCCACCACGCCCACCAGATAGAGCAGGACGACGGCCGCTCCCATGGTGGCGGTCGGCGGGAACCGCTCGCTGACGAGCGCCACACCGACCAGCACGATGACCGCGAGCGTGATCCAGGCGTCGGCGGGCACCGGCCCATTGTCGCACCTCGGTCGACCGGGTGAGGACGGGGTTGGGCAAAACGATCAGAAGGCGGGTTCCGAGGGCAGACCTCGGAACCCGCCGACTGACCTCAAGATCAGCTTCCGATCTCGTTCGCAACCTCGGTGAAGTTCTCCGAGGCGGCCTCGCCGAGAGCGGTCACGGCAGCGATACACACAACGGCGATCAGCGCGACGAGGAGGGCGTACTCGACCAGCGACGCACCACGCTCGGAGGTGACGTCCAGGCGGGCCGGGATGTAGGCCATGAGGAATTCAATCTGGGTCTTCATAATCGGGTTTCTCCCTTGTAGGTCCACCCGTTATGGGTAGAGGTTTGCTGTCAAGAGAGGTATCGACGGTCCAGATGGGGCACCGGATGGGCCACACGGCCCTGTCTTGGGCGAGATTCACCCATCGAGCGGTCTTGGAGTGGAACCGGCCTGGCAGCTCGACGTGCCGCGATGGCTCCGTCGGAGGTGTTGGGCCGAGGACCGGCGCCGCCGGGATGGGAGGCCAACCACGTCTAGACGCTTCCCGCGGCTTCATGGGCAACGACGTGGTGCGCACGCCACACCTCGATGCGCTCGCCGAGCGTGGCACCCGTCTTCGAGAACGCGTGGGTGTCGAACCCGGTGTGGATGCCGAACCGCAGCACGCTGATGACGGGCCGCATGCCCTCGAACCACGGGGTGATCTTCAAACGACCGGTCGCTCGACTGGGGTGCCAGCGGCAGTCGAAGGCCACCACTTCCGCTGGGCCATGGAACGGGGCGCGAAGCACGAAGACCTCGTCGTACCCCAGATATCGGAGAACCCGAAGCGTCGCGGCAGCGAGGCGTGGTGGCAGGTCTACGACCCCGCCCTGCGGCGAGGAGTTCCACTCCAGTTCCTTCGTCGCGGACCGCACGAGCGCGTTCATCGAGGAAGCCGCGGCCGAGGGTTCGCCGTGGCTGGCGTGGGCGTCCTTCCCCGACCCCCATCATCCATTCACCCCGCCGGGGCAGTGGTACGACCGCCACGACCCTGCCGACATGGAGTTGCCGGTCACGTTCGACGACCCCACGACCGGCACCCCCGCGTACCTGCGCATCGTGCAGCAGATGTCGGTGCACGACATGCCGCAGTGGGTGATGCTCACCGGCGCCACCAGTCCCGAGGTGACCCGGGCCGCGATGGCCGCCAACTACGGGGCCATCGAGTTGATCGACGACCGCATCGGTCAGATCCTCGCCACGATCGAGCGTCTCGGGCAGACCGACGACACGATCATCGTGTTCACCGCCGACCACGGCGACATGATGGGCGACCACCACCTCCTGCTGAAGGGCTTCATGCACTACCCGGGGGGGCACGCAGGTGCCGTACCTCATCGTCGATCCACGCCAGACACCGGGTCGGACTCGGTCGCTGGCCGGCAGCATCGACATCCCCTCCACGCTGCTCGACGTGTGCGGAATCGACGGCTATCACGGCATGCAGGGCGCCAGCCTGGTGCCGGTGCTCGCCGATCCGAACGCGTCGGTGCGCGACGCCGTCCTGATCGAGGATGACATGGACATGACCGCGATGCCGCCCTTCCCGACCTCGATCCGGACGCTCATCACCGAGACCCACCGCTACTCCCGCTGCGACACCGGCGAGGACGAGGTCTACGAACTCCACGTCGACGATGACGAGCGCACGAACCTCGCGGCGACCGATCTCACGCTTCGCAACGAACTGGTCGGCCGGCTGACCGATGCGATGATCGCCCACACCGACAAGGCCAACGGCGCGCCCGTCGCCTGAACGAGCGGACGCTCAGATCACGCCGAGTACAAGCGGTGCTGTTCTGCGGATGTCGTCGAATCGACTAGGGAGTGCGGGGTCCCCGACGGCGCGGCGCTGTCCGGGTCAGCTCTGCAGGACCGGCTCGCGTTCGGGCTCCGGGTCCTCGTACTCGTCGGCCGGCTCGACGCCGCGGAGCGAGTCGTGCCCGACGACGGGGAGCAACCTCCCGGCCCGTCGCTCGTACTCCTGGTAGGCGGCGGCGAGGGCGGCGAGGCCGAGCATCACCCAGAGGGACCGCGGCCACTCGAGGGCGGCGTCGACCGCGCCGCTGACACCGAGGTCGACTTCGAAGACCCGTTCGATGACCCAAATGCCGCTGACGACCGCCAGGCCCACGGAGACGATCGTGAACGCCGGCATGTAGACCCGCGTGCGCCGCAGCAGGAAGAGCAACGGGAAGGTCAACAGGATGATGATCAGCTGGGCGATCTCGATGCCGACGTTGCGGCCCAGCAGCGACACCAGCTGGGTGCTGCGGTTGATGTCGAGCTCCTCGATCAGCCCGGCGAAGCCCATCCCGTGGAACAGCCCGAACACGAACGCGAAGAGCCACTCTCTGTGGCCGAAGATCGGGCGCAGATTGTGCAGCGCGGCCAGCGCGATCGACAGCGCGATCACCGTCTCGGTCAGCTTCGACGGTGGGAGCGGGAGATAGTCGAGCCCGGCGAGGGTGAACGTGATGGAGTGGGCGATGGTGAACATCGTCGCGACGACCACGATCCGCAACAGCGAGTAGCCGAAACTCGGCGACGGGCGCCACCGGCTGGCGACGAGGACGAGCACGGCCGGCAGCAGGAGGGCGAGGATGAAGAACACGTGGTCAGGGCCGGTACGGATGTGGTCGACCCCCAGATCGATGCTGGCCCGGAAGTTCTGCCACTGGCTGGAGTCGCCGAGGTCGATCTCGCCGGACGGCGAGTCGGCGGTGTGGATGAGGAGCTCGTTGGTCTCCTCCTCGAACACGCCCCGCCGCCAGTCGTTGGAGACGAGGGTGATGTTGTTGCGGTCGGGGATCTCGGCGAGGAATGGGGTGAACGTCGCCTCCAGCACCTGGGGCACCTCGGGGACGTCGAGGTCCACCGTGAACGGCAGGACGACGTAGCCGAGGCCGTTGGGATCGGAGCCCTCCTCCGTCAGCAGCTCGACCCCTTCGAACTCGACCGGCCAGACGATCCCCTCGGCGCCGACCTCGGTGTTGTCGTCGGCGTAGGTCTGAAGCATGTCGAGGTTGTCCTCGAACTCCGCCAGCAGTTCGTCGGCGCTGCCGGAGATCTCGAGGCCCAGCTCGGAGCGCACGTCCGGGTACGGCATCTCGACCCGACCGCTCAGTGCGGCGTCCCCGATGTCGAGGTACAGGTACGACTCGTCGTTGCGGTGGGCGCTGGCGGGTGATGCTTGCCCGATGAGGAAGAGGGCGGCGAACGCCACGAGCAGGATCAAGCGGAGCTTCCTGGTCATACGCATGGAATGGTCATCCTGGGGGGAGGGTTCAGTTCCGAAATCGGGAGGTTAGTCCGGGTTCGTGTCGATTTGCTCCTCGGTTCCGGGTCGGGCCCGCTCCACGGTCGTACGGCGAGCCAAACGCTCGCCTCCCTCGATTGTGGGCTCGGGTTGCCCATCCCTCCCCATCGAGCGCGCTGACGACGTCGTCGTTGCTGCGAAGGATGCTCCGGGGAGGTTCACGATTCTCGGCGTCCTCCACCGCCGGGAATCTCCGAGTGGAGCTGGGGGGACTCGAACCCCCGACTTCCTGCCTGCAAAGCACGCAGGGGCCGACCTGCGATTGAGGAGGATTCGGTGACTGGGACGGGCCAGGCGAGGCTTCCGCCCGACCGGTGGGTACGGCTGCTGACCCGCGTTCACCGGTGCGACGCGCGCATGGCGCGCCGCGGGCTGACGGCCAAGACCCCGTAGCCCTGGTCCCAGGCCATAGGCCAAGCCCTGCGACAAAGACCCATCAGCGGGACATCCCCGCTCGGCCGGGGCGGATGTGGCGCAGCCCCCGGAGGATTCGAGTCTGACCGCACGATCCGGAGCACCGCCGAGGGCAACCTGCGTCCGTCGACGTGATGACGTCGAGCCGGATCATCTCGTCAGGGTGCTTCGTCCGCCGACGTGATGGCGGCGATCTCGCGCTCGATGCTGCGGTGTCCGGACGTGCGTGCCGACTGATGACCCTGTCCGCTCGTGCGAGGGCTCCCAATTGCGTGTTCACTCGATCGGATGATCGGTGCTGCCGGGTTGAGTCGGTCGCGTCAGTCGACGGCGAGACGTTCGACGGCGACACCGGTGAGTTCAGCGAGGAGTTCGAAGTCCTTGTCCAGGTGGAGCACGGTGAGCTCGGCCAGCTCTGCGGTGGCCGCGATGAGCAGGTCTGGGACCGATGGGGCTCGGTGTTGCCCGCGGGCGGCGAGCAGCGACTGGAGCTGGCCGGCACGGTCTTCGATCCGCGGGGTGAGGTACTCGACAGGCATCGACGCGATCGGTGGCTCTGAGAGCAGCAATTCGTGATCGGAGGCAGAGCGGGCCGAGTACCCGACTTCCAGTCGAGTGAGGGTGGAGATCCTGACCAGCCCCCGTTCGATCCGGTTGGTCCACTCCGTGGCGTTGGATGCGAGGTGGAGCCTCGAGAAGGCGGACTTGTCGATGAGCCAGTCGGTCACGACCACGCGCCGGACATCACGTCCGGATCGTCGAGGTCCTTGGCCAGAGATGCAGCTCGGGCGAGCTGTTCGACCGAGACCTCGGCCCCGAGGACGCGTTCACGTTCGAGGGCACGACGGAGGTACTCGGTCCTCGAGAGTCCGACCCGTTTCGCTCTCGCGTCGATCGCTGCCAGCACGTCGTCGGGCACGTCTCGAATGAGGATGTCAGTCACGGCGGCTCCTTCAGCGATATCTCATGATATCATGCCGGAGCCTCTGTCAGCCGATCCGTCGCCACGACTCGCTACGCGTCGGCCTTCGGGCTCACGATGTCGACACCCGGTCTCAGGCTACGTGCCCAGGGGCCCGATCGCAGCTTGCGGGCGCTCCCGCATGATCGCCGTGATCCCACGTAGGCGACCGTAGAACCCCCGGCCCTACGCGCCCAACACGCGTGCACACCAATCCCTGCAAACGGGCGAATGGCCGACATCTGATCCCTGGCTTGGGGTTTCTGGAGTGGAGCTGGGGGGACTCGAACCCCCGACTTCCTGCTTGCAAAGCAGGTGCTCTAGCCAACTGAGCTACAGCCCCGAGACCGGACCAGGGTAGCCAGGTGTGGCGGGCGGGCCGTCGAAATCCAGAGAATCGTCGGTCCCGGCCCAGCGAGTCGCGGGTCACCCAACCAGGGTCGATCGTCGGCCCGAGGTGAGCCTGGCGGCGCGCTGCTCAGAGCGGGGTGCCGGTGGGATCGCTCCGTCGCATCTCGGCCTGGATGTCTTCCTCCGAGATGGTCTTGCGTCCGTAGATGTCGTAGGCGTGGAGGGCGAGGGCGATCCCCCAGCCGAGAAGCGGAAAGATGGGCCAGAAGAACCCGGCCCCGGAGACGGCCCAGACGCCGATCAGCAGCGCGTTGACCAGGACGTAGACGAGTGCATGGGCTCTGAATTCGCTCTTCGCCTTCAGTCGTTCGATGGCTTCTTCCCGACGCTCCTCGATGGTGCTCATGAGCGGACCTCCTTCTCGAACCGAATTGCGAGCGGTGACCGCCGGACCGGCGACGCGGCACCGAATCCCGGGCCACCCCACGTTCACCAGCATCGTCCGGCCCCGGGGTTATGGGCCAGGGTCCTACGTCCCTTCCGGGCGTTGCCAGCGTCGGGGGCGTGAATGTTGCCTCTCGTCCCCGTCGGCGATCCCGCAGCCCTTGAAGCATCAAATATTCCTGGTACCGTCAATTCCGTGGAAGAGCAGCCCGACCACCCCGCCGAGATCGTCGAGCCCGACTGGCTCGACGACACCGAACAACGGGCCTGGCGGGCGCTGCTCGAGGTGTACCTGCGGCTCTTCCCGGAGATCGAGCGTGGCCTGCGCCGCTTCGACCTGCTCCAGGTCGAGTACGGCGTGTTGGTTGCCCTCAGCGAGTCACCGGAGGGGTGCTGCCAGCTCTCGGACCTGGCCGATCGGGCCGACATCTCGCCCAGCCGGCTCAGCCACCGGCTGGCCACCATGGAGGAGCGGGGCGACATCGAGCGGCGGACCAGCGAGGACGACGGCAGGGTCGTGTACGCGACCCTGACCGACGCCGGCCGGCGTCGTCTCGAGACGGTCGCTCCCCATCACGTCGCCGACGTCCGTCGACTGGTGTTCGACCATCTCGACGAGGAACAGGCCGCGGCGTTCGCAGACGCCTTGACCAACATCGCCGCCGGCCTCGACGAGCAGTGTCGGCGGGCCTGACGTCGATCAGGCCATCGGGCGACCGAAGGGGAGCTCGTCCCGCCAGGTGGAGAGGTAGGCCTCGGCCATTTGGCACGCCGCCAGGACCGGCGGATCCTCGGCGGCCATGAGCTCCTTCGTGCGGTTGGCGACCGCCTCGATGGCAGCGGTCCGGACCTCGTCGACCGCCGCCCCCTCGGCCGGATACCAGGCGTGCACCGCGCCACCCGTGGTGACGAAGTCGGGCAGGACGGTCACGCCCGGCGCGCTCGTGGGTGGCCAGCGCCTTGGTGGTGTACGGCACCGGCCCGATCGGGACCAGGCCCTTCAGCTCGGACGAGAGACCGGACTCGTGGGTGACCACGCCCGTCTTCGAGCCGGCGAACAGCAGGTCGACATCAGCCCCCAGGATCTGCCACGCAGGCACGGTCTCCCGGTCGAGCTGCTTGACCAGTCCGGCACCGTGTTCGGTCCACGCTTGGGCCAGCTGGTCAGCTTCGAAGCCCTCGGGATGGTGCACCGCACCGGCGGGGGTGGCGATCGCCACGATCCGGGCGCCGTGTCGTATTGCCTGGCGGACCAGTGCGACTCCTGCAGCGTCGAATCCCTCGACCGCGATCGAGCGGCCCTCGAGATCGCCGAACGCCACCACCGATGCGGCCAGCGCTCCCAGGCCTCTGACCTCGTCGGCCAGCGCCACGCCCTCGTTGGTCGCAGTGCGCAGCTCGCTCCGGTCGTCGGCCAGCCCCTCCAGCTCGGCGGGATCGACGCCCTTCCCGGCGTCGAGACTCAGACGGCCGGCCGAGGCGAGCTCACCCGCTTCTCCGGCGAAGGCTGCGACCGCTTCGGCTCGGGCGTCGTCCTCGGCGTTGATGCCGGCCGACGCGCCCCCGCGCTGCATCTCGAAGCTGGCGAACGAGTAGGTGGTGGAGCGAGCCAGGAGCTTGGCGCCGTCCTGCAGGATCTTGCGGGCCCGTCGAACGATGCCCACCGCGCCCGGAGTTTCGTCCAGGTCGAACGCAATGAAGGCGTTCGTTGAGTCGAGCTTGTGGATCTTCACCAGCGCATTCTGGCACCGCACCCGGCGCACGGTCGCCGCAGAGCGGATCCGGTCGGGATCAGCGCAGATCGATGGTCCCGCGCCGGTCGTGGGACTGCAGCACCGTCATGGCGGTCATCGATTCGACCCCGGGCAGCTTGCGGAGCCCGCGATTGAGCACCGACAGCAGGTGGTCGTTGTCCTCGCACGCCACCTCGACCAGCAGGTCGTAGGGGCCGGTCGTGATCACGGTGCGCTCGACCTCGTCGATCTCGGCGATGACCTTCGCCATCTTCTCGACGTCCCCCGACACACCCAGGCCGATCATCGCGTGCACCTCCAGCCCCAGGAGCCTCCGGTCCGTCATCGCCACGACGTGGACCACGCCGTCCTCCATCAGGCGCTGCAGGCGCCGGCGCACGGCCGACTCGGACAGCTCGAGCTCGTCGGCGATGCGGGTGTACGAGCGGCGCCCGTCGGTCCGGAGCTGGAGGATGATGGCCGCGTCGGTCTCGTCGATGGTTCCGTCGCGCCCGCGCATGAGCTGCTGGACGGCTGAGTTGGTCGTCACGTTGTCCTCGAGGAATCGCTGGTGTGGTCGTGTGGGTTGACACGTCCGCCCGAGTCGGAGGAGCACAGGACGAGCGACCCGGAACACTAGTGGCGGAGCCGCCGACGCACCTGCCCGACGAGCGTCGAGCCGGTCGGCCGGAGGTGAACCCTCGGGGGGCCTGACCCCAGGAGGGTGCAGGTTGAGCACGCTGGGTGCCTGACCCCGAGCGTGCTCAGTGCTACTGGGCGGGGAGCTTCTCGAGCGTCAGCTCGGGGTGATCGGCGGCCAGGCGGTCGAGCCAGAACGGGTTCTCGAACAGGGCGAGCCGCGTGCCGTCGGCGCGGTGCAACACCGTGCTGCCGGGCATCCGCCGCAGCGCGGCCTCGGAGTCCTCGTCGGTGCGCCGGGCGACCTTCCAGCTGGTCGGCTCCAGCCGTGCCGGCGCCCCGAACTCGTTCTCCAGTCGGTGCATCGCCACGTCGAACTGCATGGGACCCACGGCGGCCAAGACCGGTGCCTGGTCGCCGAGGTCCGGGTCGCGGAGGACCTGGATGACGCCCTCCTCGTCCAGCTGGGCGATGCCGCTGCGGAACTGCTTGAAGCGACCGATGTCGGCCGGTCGAGCGGTGCGGAAGTGCTCGGGGGCGAAGTTGGGGATGCCGGCGAACTCGATGGGTGCGTCGTGGAAGATCGTGTCGCCCACCCGCAGTGCCGAGGCACCGACCAGGCCCACGACATCTCCCGGATAGGCGGTGTCGACGGTCTCGCGTTCGGCGCCGAACACGGAGTGGGCGTACTTGGTGGCCACGGGTTTGCCCGACTGCGCGTGCGTGAGCGTGACCCCTCGGGCGAACTCGCCCGAGCAGACCCGGAAGTAGGCGATGCGGTCGCGGTGGTTGGGGTCCATGTTGGCCTGGACCTTGAACACGAACCCGGACAGCGGGTCGTCGAGCCCCCGAGGGGTGCCGTCCAGCGCGTCGCGGGGCTCGGGGGCGGGGGCCAGGTCGGCGACGGCGTCGAGGAGGGCGCCCGACGCCGAAGTTGGTGAGCGCCGAGCCGAAGAACGTGGGCGACGACTCGCCGGCCAGGAACGCCTTGCGGTCCAGTTCCCCGCCGGCGCCGTCGAGCAGCTCGAGCTCGTCGGAGGCGACGGTCCAGGCGTCGCCCTCCTCGGCCTGGGCGATCGTTGCGTCGACGACCTCCTCGTGCGCCTTGGTGGCGCCGTGGGCGGTGCGGGTGAACCGGGTGAACTCGCCGGTGCGCCGGTCGATGACCCCCCGGAAGTCGCCGGCGATGCCGACCGGCCAGGTGACCGGGCGCCACCGGTAGGTCCAGCTTCGACTCGATCTCGTCGAGGAGATCGAGCGGATCCAGTCCCGGCCGGTCCCACTTGTTGATGAAGGTCAGCAACGGCACACCCCGGCGGCGGCACACCTCGAACAGCTTGTAGGTCTGGGCCTCGATCCCCTTGGCGGCGTCGAGCACCATGATCGCCGCGTCGGCGGCGGCCAGGACCCGGTAGGTGTCCTCGGAGAAGTCGCGGTGGCCCGGCGTGTCGAGCAGATTCAGCACCAGGTCCCGGAACGGGAAGCTGAGCACGGTGGACGTGACCGAGATGCCCCGCTGGCGCTCGAGCTCCATCCAGTCGCTGGTGGTGCCACGCTGGTTGCCGCGCCCCTTCACTGCGCCGGCTTCGCTGGAGAGCGCGCCGCCGTAGAGCAGGAACTTCTCGGTCAGGGTCGTCTTCCCGGCGTCGGGATGCGAGATGATGGCGAACGTACGACGTCGCGCCGCTTCCTCGCTGGGGGTGCTCATCACCCCAGGCAACCCGTCCACCGCGGTGGATGCAACGTGAAGCCGTGCCGACCGGCGAAACGGAGCCCCATGAACGAGCCAACACTCATCGACCGATTGCTCTCCACCCCCGGCCATTGGGCGGTGGTGGGCTGCTCACCGCGACCGGCCCGCGACAGTCATCGGATCGCCCGGTTGCTCCGGGACGAAGGACACCGCATCACGCCGGTCAATCCGAACGTCGACGGTTCGATCCTGGAGCGTCCCGGTCGTGGCCGCGGTCGAGGACATCGACGACCCGATCGACGTGGTCGACGTGTTCCGCCGGCCGCGATGCCGCCGGCGTGCCGCGGTCGATGCCGCCATCGCCGCCGGAGCAGGAGCGGTGTGGTTGCAGCTGGGTGTGATCGACCACGATGCCGCCGCTCGGGCCGAAGCAGCGGGACTGGGCGTGGTGATGGATCGCTGCCCGGCGATCGAGCTACGGCCCGGGCGGACTCGGGGTGATCGGCGCTCGGCCCGAGTCGGATCGCTCTCAGGCGACGGTGAAGCTCGCCGTCTGCACGGTGACGTTGCCGTCGTTGTCGGTGATCTCGACGGTCAGCGTGTGCTGGCCGGATCCGAGTCCGTCGGCGTCGAAGGGCCAGGCCGAGCCGTCGCGTGCGGTCTTGGCCAGGTCGAAGGCGAGCTCGAACTCGGTCTCGTCCGGCGAGCCGATCCTGTCGACGTCGTCGATCCAGAAGAACACCTGGTCGGTCTCGGGTCGGTCGACGAAGACGTAGATGTCACCCGAGACCGTCTGGCCCTGGAGCAGGATCGGGTTGCTCCGGTCGGGACTGGAGGACAGGTAGATCGAGTCGTAGGTCGCCGGCGGGATGGTGGTCGAGGTCGTGGTGGTCGACGTGGAGGTCGTGGAGGTCGAGGTCGACGTGCTGGTCGTGTGAGGTCGTCGATGTCGAGGTCGTGGACGTGGTCGGCGGCACGGTGACGGTGGTGGTGGGAGCCAGCGTGGTGGCGGTCCGGATGGTCGTGGTCGGCAGTGCGATCGTCGGCGGGGGCGCGGTCGTGGGGGCCGGCGCGGTCGTTGACGGGTCCGGCGTCGCCGGCGGTCGCCGTCGATCGGTGGCGCGGTCGGTCGGCGGTGCGGCGGTCGGTCGGGGCCGGACCCAGTGTGGTCGGGCTCACCGCGATGGTCGCGGCGTGACCAATGGAACGGTCGACGAGGTGCTGGAGGGGCTGCGGCGTGACCAGGGAACCGTGGACGAGGTGCTGGTCGGGATGCTCGTGGTGGGCGTCGTCGGGGGAGCGATCGTGGGGTCGGGTGTCGTGGTGTCGCCTTCGCCGCCGGGACGGATCGTCGAAATCGAAGATCGAGGGGGGCAGGGTCGGGTCGGGGGTCGCCACCGCGTCGTCCGCAGCGAGCAATGCGGCAGCCTCTTCACTTCGGGCCTCGTAGGCCTGGTTCGCCATCGGTGCCGCCACCCCTGCGGTCACGGCGGTGGACGCAGCAACCGCCATCAGGACGCGCGCGCCTGCCGAACCGGCAACGAATGGCTTGAGAAGAGCTAGAAAACGCATGGCACGCTCACGACGTCAGTGATGATTCAAGTATCGGCGGTGGCGGAAAGGGTCCCAATGGGCAAATTGCCTGGTCGTGCCGGATGGGCCTCACCTCCGTCCGGCCCTAGTTCAGGGCGATGATTCCCAGCCGCACGGCGCTCAACACGGCGTGGGTCAGGCTCTGCGTGTCCAGCTTGCGGTAGATGGCGTTCAGGTGGTTGTGGACGGTCTTCTGGGTGATGCCCAGGTCCCGGGCCACCTGCTTGGTGGTCAGACCGTCGGCGATCAACTGGAGGATCTCGGTCTGGCGGAGGGACAGCACCTGCTCGTCCGGTCCGGTCTGCGACTCCTGGGCGGCGCGGAGCATCGACACCGCCAGTTCGGGGCTGAGCGCGGTCTCGCCGGCCGCGACGCTGCGTACGGTTCGCAGCACGTCGGTGAACGACGAGCCCTTCGACAGGTAGCCGACCGCGCCGGCGTCGAGCGCCTGGCGGGTCTTGCCGACGTCGTCGTGCATCGTCAGGACGACGACCCGGGTGTCCGGCGTCTCCTCCCGGATCCGCTGGGTGGCGGTCACCCCGTCCATGACGGGCATCGACAGGTCCATCACCACGATGTCGGGCGTGTGCCGGCGGACCAGCTCGATCGCCTCCTCACCGTTGCAGGCCTCACCCACCACCTTCTCGCCGGCCTGCTCGAAGCCGCGGCGGATCCCGTCTCGCAGGATCTGGTGGTCGTCGGCGAGGACGATCCGGATGCTCATAGTGATGCTCCTTGTTTGATGGCGCCGAGTCCGGCACCGGACACGAGCGGGCTCTCGTCGGTGGCACCGGCCATCACGGTGATGGTGGTGCCCACGGCCAGTTCGCTCTCGATCTTGAGACGGGCGCCGATGACGTCGGCTCGTTCCCTCATGCCGACCAGCCCGTAGGCGGTCTCGCGGACGCCCGTCGCGAGGTCGAAGCCGGTGCCGTCGTCGACGATGGTCAGCACGCCCTGCCCCGCGGTGTCGACCTCCCAGTGCACGTCGACGGAGGTGGCCTTCGCGTGCTTCTCCACGTTGGCCAGGGCCTCCTGGAGGATGCGCAGCAGTTCGTTCTCGATCGGTACCGAGAGGCGGTTCTCGGGATGCGGAACGTGCAGGGTGATCGTGAGATCCGAGCGGTCCCGAAGTCGGGTCACCATGTCCTTCGCAACCGCGGCCAGCGTGTCGTCCTCGGTGACGCCCGAACGCAGCTGCCGCAGCGTCTCCCGCAGTTCGTCGATGGCCTGGCCCACGTCGTCGTGCAGCCGGTCCAGCTCGGGTGAGGTCCCGTCGCCGTCGTCGATGATTCGTTCGAGCTCGAAGGAGATGTAGGTCAGCCACTGACCGAGCCGGTCGTGCAGGTCCCGAGCGATCCGGGTGCGCTCCTCGTCGGCGCCCAGCGTGCGGAGCCGACCGAACCAGCGAGCGTTGTCGACGGTCAGCGCCAGGACGTCGGACAATCCGCTGAGAATGCGCAGATCCCGTTCGGTGTACCGCATGGCCTGGCTGTGTTCGATGGCGATGGCGCCCACGGTGTGATTGCGGGATCGCAGCAGGGCGTACATCCCGGACTGGGAACGGGGGCTGACCCCCTCGCCGGGGGTCAGGCGAGGGTCGAGCAGCGGACGCTTGTCGGCCAGCGTGGCCCGCAGCGGCACCGGAAGCTGGCTGGAGCCGGTGGCGGGGTGCACCACACAGCCGTCGCTGATGTGGGGTGTCCACTCGTCGTTCTGATCGTCGTAGATCAGCAGGCTCAACGTGTCGGGCTTGAACGCCTTGGTCAGCTGGAGCCGGGTCGAGTCGATCGCCTCCCGAAGGTCGAGCGACACCGGGAGGGTCCGGGCGACCTCGTTGAGCAGGTGGAGCAGGTCGTTGGTCTCGCTGAGGGCGTCGACCCTGCCGGCGAGCTGGATCCGCCTCGTCTCGGCGTCGAGGAGTCGGTTGCGGGCGAAGGCCGAGATGGTGACGGCGCCGAACATGAACACCAGGGCGGTGAGCGCACTCTGGCTGGTGAGTCGGTCGGACTCGCTCTCCAACCCGGTCTCGGAGGACCATGCGAACCCGATGACCAACGACATCGTGGCCACGGCGCTGACCAGCAGACCGCGCGCCATTCCCCAGCCGAACGCGGCGACCAGGGCCACCACGACCACGCAGAAGATGTAGGGGCTCTCCAGGCCGCCGCTCCAACCGACGGCGAGACCGATGATGATCGCGTCGCTGAACACGAGCGCTTGTTGGAGCGGATCGTTGGATGCCAGCCGGTTGGGGCGGAAGGTGCGCCACGAGGTCATGAACAGCACGACCGAGAGGGTGGTCACGACGTGGAGATCGCCCTCGCTGGCGAGCGGCGCGGCGAACACCAGGCCGAACATGACGGCGCCCCATCGCAGCGCGGTCAGGATGGGCGAGACGGCGGCACGGATCTGCGGGGGGAGGCGGAACTCCCTGGTCGCGTCGTCGCTTCCCCCGTGGGGGAGCGCCTGGATCGCCGCGCTGACCTCGTCCAGTGTCAGTTGACCGAGCGGGCTGTCGCCGCTCTCCGGCGCGCGCACCTCCGCGGGCGCAGGGTCCCGGCGAGCTACGGCGGCGTTGGACTCGCTGGCGATCGGTGCAACCTCCTCTTCGACGGCGCACGCGTGCAGACGCGCGCACGCCGCGTTGGTTGCCCTATCGGCGCATTCGTCCGGGTCATGACCCTTGAGGGCCGATCGGACTAGCGCTTTGGGTATCAGCGACCGGGGGTCAGACCCCGCAGGAGCCCGTCGATGACCGTGTCGGTCAGGTCGGACTGTTGTTCCTCGGTCAGTTGCAGTCCCATCTGGATGACCGACGCCAGCCCGTGGCTGACGGTCCACAGCGCGAACGAGATGGTGAGGGGATCGCCGGCGAGGATGCCGGCCTCGACCGCAGCCGTTGCCGCCGCAGCGGAAATGGCGAACGCCTCGGTGGCGGCATCGAACTCGACACCGAGCGGGTCGACGTCCTCGACCGCCGGGGGAAACAGGAACATCGCCCGGAACAACTCGGGTTCGTCGAGGGCGAGGTCGACGTAGACGTGGCACGACGCCCGGACCCGGTCGAGCGGGTCGACAACGTCGACCGCGTTGAGCCGGTCGACGAGCTCGGTGTACTGGGTGGAGGCCACCGCCCTGAGCAGATCTTCCTTGTCCTTGACGTGGGCGTAGAGCGCCGGGGCGGTGACGCCGACGGCCCGCCCGACCCGTCGGAGGGAGATGGCGTCCAGTCCCTCGGATCGGATGAGCTCGCGGGTGGCCTCGATGATCGCATCGCGCGTGACCGTGGGGGCGGTCACAGACCGGCCGATTCGCCGTCGCCGTCCGCGTCGTCGGGACGATCGAAATCGGCGACCACCTTCTCGACGTTGACGCGCGCCGCCTCGATCCGGGCTCGGCAGAACTCGATGAGCTCTGCGGCCCGTTCGACCTGGCCCGCCAGTTGGTCGACGTCGAGATCGTCCCGGTCGAGCGTGCCGAGAATGGCTTCGAGCTCGGCGGCGGCGGCGGAGTATCCCTCGGGTTCGGTCGACGTCATGGTGCTCCATCTTGGCTCAGCGGGGCGGGGCGGCGCTCCACGTCGACGACCGTGCTGGTCACGTGGCCGTGCTCGACTCGGGTGCGGAGCCGGTCACCGGGGCGGAGGCCGGCGGGGTCGCGTACGACCGCGCCGTCGGGGCCGACGGTGTAGGACCATCCGCGTCGCATGGTGCGGACCGGATCGTTGGCGGCGACCAGGAGCTGCGTGGCGTCGAGGGAGGCATCGAGCGCGGTCGATGAGGGCGACGGCGCCGTGCCGGAGCCGCTGTGCCGCCTCGTCCAGGTCGCCCGCGGCTCGGTCGGTGGTGCGGATCGCGGTGCGGCGGAGCCGGTCGGCGCCCAGCGCCAGCACCGTTTCGGCTCGCCCGATTGCGATCCCGGTGTGGCGCTCGAGCGCGGTGGCGCGGCTGCGGAGGCGCTGGTCGGCGTGGGTCAGGCGGTGGAGGGCGACGCTGCGGATGCGCTCCCAGGCCCGTTCGGTCCGGTCCAGATGGGTGGCCACGAGCCCGCAGATGGCGGTCGCGCACGCGGTTGGCGTCTTGAACGCCCGGGCCGCCAGCTCCTCGACGGCCGTCCGATCGATCTCGTGGCCGATCCCGACGAAGACGGGCACCCGGCACGCGGCGACCGTGCGGGCGATGACCTCGGTGTCGAAGGTGGCCAGGTCGGTTCGGGCGCCTCCGCCACGGACGACCGCGATCAGTTCGACGCCGGCGTTCTCGGCCGCCCGGATGGCCCCGGCTACGTCGTGTTCGGCCCCCTGACCCTGGACGGCGGTGTGGACCAGCAGGACCCTCCAGTGCTGGCGGCTGGCCTCGAGCTCGGCGACGAAATCGTGGTACGCCGCACTCTGCTCACTGGTGACCAGGCCGATGTGGATCGGAGCGTCAGGGACCGGACGACCGGCGTTGGCGTCGAGGAGCCCCTCTGCCTTCAGTTTCAGCAGCAGCGCCTCGCGTGCGCTCTCCAGGCGTCCGAGGGTGAACTCGGGATCGATGTCCGACATGCGGAGTTGCACCCGACCGCGCGGGCCGAACCACTCGAGCCGGGCGCGGATGCGCACCTCGGTGCCGTCGGTCATCCGGACGCCGCCACCGCGTTTGAGCCGTTCGTTCACGTGTCGCTTCGTGGCGGCGAAGAGTGTCACCCCCAGGACGTCGTCGCCCGCCTCGGCGGCGACGAGATCGAAGTAGACGTGCCCACTCTGGGCCCGCTTGAGGTTCTGGATCTGGCCACGGACCCACAGTTCGGTCGGAAACGTCAGCGCGATCTGGTCACGGATGACCTGGCTGATCTCGCTGACCGAGTAGGTGTCGGCGGACATCGGGCCGAGGCTACTGAGGAGGCGGCAGGATCGAGGCCAGGTGGGCCGCGGCGGCCCGCCCGGACCGGAAGGCACCCTCGACGGCGGCGCCCGCAAAGGCGTCGCCGGCGAACACCAGCGGGAGGCCCTAGACCAGTGCCGCTTCGACCTCGTGGTCGGCCGACACGACCGGCTTGGCGAACCGCCACCGCTTCAGCTGGGCGTCGACGATCCGGGCCGATCCGATCCACGGCTCGGCCAGATCGAGCAGGTCCCCGAGCACCGCCGAAGGGTCGTCCGACCATCGATCGGCGCTGAGCCCGTGGTCCGCATGGAGGGTGAGGGCCGGTACCTCCGAGATGCCCTTGCGCTGGTTGTCCGCAACGAAGGCGAACGGCCCCTCATCGAGCTGCACGCCACCCGGTGGGACCATCGCGGAGGGGCCGGCGAGCACGGCCAGGACCGCCAGGGTGGGGTGGTAGGCGATCCGGTCCAGACGGGAACGGAGCGCCGCATCGATCGTGGTGCGGCCGGCATCGAGCAGGCGCAGACTCTGGGGGACCGGAGGGGTCAGCACCAGGGCATCGGCCGCAATCGCTCCGTCTTCGTGCACGAGCGACCACCGGCCGGACCGGACACCGATCGACTCGACCGCGACGCCGACCGTGACGTCGAGCCCGACGGCCAGGTGCTTGGCCAGACCGTTCATGCCGTGCGATCCGGCGTAGCGAGCGTGGCCGTCCGCACGAGGCCCGAACCCGCGGCACCACTCGTGGACCACCCCGGCGTCCTCCGCGTGCGCCACCACCGCCGCGAATTCGGGGGTGCGGACGGTGAAGAACTGCGCGCCGTGGTCCAGCGTCGCGCCGGCGATACGCCGCGTCGCCAGGCGACCGCCGACCGAGCGTCCCTTGTCGAGGACGGTCACCTCGTGGCCCCGCCGTGAGAGGTCGGCGGCCGCGGTCAGGCCGGCCATTCCCGCCCCGACGATGGCGACCGACGCCATGTCAGACCGGCCGCGGCGCCGAGCGGTCGTCGGCGCCGATCAGGGTCGTCCAGAGGTCGGCGTAGAGGCCACCGGCCTCGAGCAGGTCGCGATGGGATCCTCGCTGGACGATGCGACCCTCGTCCATCACCAGGATCTGATCCGCCTCGACGATGGTGGACAGGCGGTGCGCCACGACCAGAGCGGTCCGACCGGAGAGGACCTCGCGCAGTGCCTCCTGCACCAGGGCCTCGTTCTCGCTGTCGAGATGGCTGGTGGCCTCGTCGAGGACCACGATGGCCGGGTCCTTCAACAGCAGGCGGGCGATGGCCAGACGCTGCTTCTCGCCCCCCGACAGCCGGTAGCCCCGCTCACCGACGATGGTGTCGTAGCCGTCGGGCAGTGAGGCGATGACGTCGTGGATCCGCGCCGCGGTGGCCGCCGCAACCAGGTCCTGGTCGGTCGCGTCGGGGCGAGCGAACCGGAGGTTGGATCGAACCGACTCGTGGAACAGGTGCGGATCCTGGCTGACCACACCGATGGCGCCCCGGAGAGAGTCGCGGGCGAGCTCCAACACGTCGTGACCATCGATGCGAACCGCCCCGACGTCGGCCCGGTACAGGCGCGGCAAGAGCGAGGTGAGCGTGGACTTCCCTGCGCCGGAAGGGCCGACCAGAGCCACGGTCGTACCCGGCTCGGCCACGAAGCTCACGTCGTGCAGGGTCGGCCCCAGAGGACGTTCGAGGCCGCCGACCACTTCGAGGCTCTCGACCCTGGCGTCGTCCTCGGCGGCGGGATAGGTGAACGTGACGTGGTCGAACTCGACCCGGCCGACCGGGTCGGGCAGATCGACCGCGTCGGGTCGGTCGGCCAGTGGATCGACCGTGTCGAGCACGTCGAACACCCGCTCGAAGGAGACCAGTGCCGTCATCACGTCGACCCGGGCGTTGGTCAGCGCCGTCAACGGTTGGTAGATGCGGGTGACGTACGCCGCCAGGGCGACGAGCGTGCCGGCCGTGATGTCGCCCGAGATGACCAGGTTGCCGCCCACGAAGTACACCGCTGCCGTGCCGATCGCTCCGACGAGGCCCAGCGCCACCAGGAACGTGCGGGTGTAGATGGCGTTCTTGATGCCGATGTCGCGCACCCGCCGGGCCCGGTCGGAGAACTCGTCGGCCTCCTCGTCGTGCGAGCCGAACAGCTTCACCAGCAGGGCACCCGAGACGCCGAACCGCTCGGTCATCGTCGAGTTGAGCGCGGCGTTGTGGTCCATCGACTCCCGGGTGATGGCCTGGATGATGCGGCCCACCCGCTTCGCCGGGATGAGGAACAGCGGCAGGAGCAGCAGGGCCAGGATGGTGACCTGCCACTCCAGCGCCAGCATGGCGATGAGCGTGGTGACCAGCACGATGACGTTGGAGACCACGCTGCCCAACGTTCCGGTCAACGCCCGTTGGGCGCCGATGACGTCGTTGTTCAGGCGGGAGACCAGCGCCCCGGTCTGGGTCCGGGTGAAGAACGGGATGGGCAGCCGCTGCACGTGATCGAACAGCGCGACGCGCAGGTCGAAGATGACCCTTCGCCATTTTGGAGGACTGCCGGCGCTCGAAGAGGGAGATTGCGGCCTCGCCCAGCGCAGCCAGCACCACGAGGAGGGCGAGGAGGAGGAGCTGTCGCGGTCTTCGTTGGGGAGGGTGACGTCGATGATCCTGCGGAAGAGCAAGGGCGGAACCAACGCCAGGAGCGCAGCGACGATGATGGCGCCGAGGAACCCGATCAGGGCGGCCTTGTAGGGCCGGGCGAAGTCCCACGCCCGTCGCAGCGCCGATCGGGACACCTGCTGGCCCTCGATCTTGGTGGGATCGTGGCCGATCACGCCGTGGGCGTGCATGGGTCGCATCGAGCGAGACCTATTGGCGGGGCCGGAGGGTTCACCCGCCGGCATCCTGCCCAGGACGCCCAGGATTGGGTCGGATCGCCCCTCAGGTTCCGCGCCGGTGGCCCGATACCTGCCCCGTGCAGACCTCAGCTGACCTGTCCAGCTTCACCGGAGTGCTCACCGGATTCGTCGAAACCCGCGCCGGGGTCCGGGAGGCGCTGGCCGTCTCACCCGACGGACTCCTGCTCGCCTCCTCCTTCAACGAGGCGCAGGCCGATGTCGAGCACATTGCCGGCATCAGCGCCGGGTTGAGCACGCTGACCAGCGGTGTCGCCGACTGCTTCGGGTTCACGGGCGTGCGCCAGATGGTGGTGGAGCGCGACGCCGACTACCTGATCCTGGCATCGCTGGGAACGGGCGCCATGCTGGCGGTCGTGGCCGAACAGGACTGCGACATCATCAGCGTCGGCTACGAGTCGGCCCTGCTGGCCGAGCAGTGCGCCACCGTGATGTCACCGACCCTGATCGAGGAGCTGCGCAACGCACTGATGTCCTGAGCGCGGGGCCGGTTGCCAGGTTCGGTGGCCGTAGGGGAAGCTCTCGTGACACCTACCCGAGGGGGAACGATGGGTCGCTGGAGTCGGGACGAGCTCGAGGAAGCCTTCGCCAACTATCAGGCGGTGGCACTGGCCGCCGGTACGTCGGGTGATTGGAATCCGTGGGCCGATCTCTTCACCGAGGACGCGACGTACGTCGAGGCGCACTACGGCCGGTTCGGTGGTCGGGAGGCGATCCGGCGGTGGATCACCACGACCATGGCCGAGTACCCCAACAACGAGATGCCGCACTTCCCCATCGACTGGTACCTGATCGACGAGGAGCGGGCCTGGGTGGTGTGCAAGGTCTGGAACCGGATGCAGGACCCGGGGGACGGCAGCATCCACCAGGAGTACAACTTCACGCTGCTGAAGTACGCGGGGGCGGGCCGGTGGTCCTACGAGGAGGACATCTACAACCCGGCCCACTTCGCCACGATGATCGGCGGTTACCTCGAGCGAAAGAAGCAGCTCACCCCCGACGAGGACTGATCGAGGGGGTCAGCCGTGGTTGAGGAACTCGGGTGACGTCCAGCGCCTGGTGGCCATGTCGCTCTGGACCCGGTTGATGTACTCCTGGGCCGCAACCGTGTACCACCGACCCGCATACCAGCGGCCGATGCAGCCCCAGGCGTCGCCGGCGGCGTAGTCGCGGCCCCGTTCGACGTCGTTCAGCCAGGTGTCGTGGCCCTCGTAGCACGACCGCCACATGGCGTAGGCGTAGTCGAGCCCGTAGGCCGTCGACTGCTCGACGGCGGGGAAGACGTCCTTGTTGTAGCGGTACTTGACCTGGAGGAGCGACAGGCTCTCGGGGCACTGGCCGGCCCTGCCGTCCGCGCCGAGCGGGTGACCCGGGGCGCAGTGGGAGCCGTTCGAGGTCCAGTCGCCGAGCTGGTACTGGCGACCCCAGGACTCGACGGTGACCTGGGCGCGCGCCACATCGGTGGGCACACCCCACTTGCACGCCACCCACTGGATGATCTCGTCCGTGCTGCCGGTGAAGTTGCCGGTGACGCGATTGCGATAGGCGCCCGAAAGGGCGGGTCCGCCGGCCCGGGCGTTGGGAGCGGCGTTCCCGGCTCGTACCTCGCCGGTCGATCGGACTTCGGCCGCACATGCAGCGTCGGAGGGAAGGGCGGCGCCGGGCGGCAGAAAGGCGGTCGATTCGCTGCCGGTGGCGACGGTGGGGACCGCCGGCGAAGGTGGCGGCGGAGGTGGGGCCGTCGGGGGCGGCGGCGCCGTGGTGGTGGTCGGCGCCGCCGGGATGACCTCGGGTGCGGTCGTGGTGGGAGCCGGGATGGACGTGGGCGTGGAGGTGGAGGTGGGGGTGGGAGCGGCGGTCGTGGTGGTGGTGGCCTCGGCCGGTGCCTTCTTCTTCTCCGATTCGACCGTTTCGTCGGTGTCGAAGGTGGTCACACCACCGTCGACCGGTGCGTCGTCGTCGGGGGGTGGCGCACTCGTGCACGCCATCGCGAAGATCAGGAGCAGTGCCGTCAGGTAGGTCTTCCCATGTCTCTGCATGGACGAACCGTCGGCATTGTTACGAAAAGATGAAGGAACTGCTCACGTTCGGTGGTCCGATTCTTCCCTTCACCCGGCGGGCCCACCGCGACCGACCATGAGGCCGGCCAGGTCGGCGCCCCACCGCCGAGCCCGTTCCAGCTCCCCCTCCTTCAACGGCCCCTCCGAGTCCTCGACCAGGAAACTCCCCGGATCGCCGATCACCTCGTAGTGGTGCCGTCGGAGCAGTTTGGTGATGCCCTTGGCGGCCGACCCGGTGAGCAGGGGCGGGCCCTCCGCTCGGGTGTCGAACGCTGCGGCCGACCGGCCCTTCGCCTCGGGGAGCGTCTTGAACCAGGCCCGCAGGCCCTCGACGGTGGCGTCGGGATCGGCCTCGATGGCGTCGCTCTTCTCGGCGGTCTCGATCGCGGCTCGGCGGCTGGCGGCCTTGCTCATCCCGTGCATGTGGGTTGGTCCCCCCACCACCAGGAGATCGACGCCGGCGACCACGTCCGGCGTGGCCTTGGCGGTCGGCCCGACGAGGACCTCGCCCATCTCCTCGAGGCCCTCGGCGATCGCCTCGGCGATCCGGTGGGTGTTGCCGTACATGGATTCGTAGACGACATGGGCGTTCATGCCGGAACCTCCTCGACGTGGGTGGGGATGCGGCCGCCGGCCAGACGGGGGAGCAGCCATGGTTTGCGGGTGAGCAGTTGGGCGATGGGAGGGGGCGGGTCGGGCTCGCGGATGGCGGCCGACCGGCGCCCGGGCCAGACGAACGGGAGCTCGGCGGAGCTGCGGGGTTCGGTCATCGCTGCGGCGGCCTCGAGCGAAGCCCGCAACACGGCCCGTTGGGTCTCGGCGTCGCCCGGTGGTCCCATCGGCGTCCCCATCGGATGGGCCACACCGACCACCCTGGGTGCTCCCGTGTTACGGGTGAGCGGCGGAATCATCGACAGGCAGGCGGTGGGCACACCCGCCGCTTCGACCGCGTTGGCGACCAGCCCCACGGACCGGTTGCAGAACGGTCAGACCGGGACGAGGAGGACCAGATCGACCTCGTCGGCGCTGAGCTCCGCTGCCACCTGGGGCGCCGTGGTCTCGACGAGCTCGGTGGCGTCGAGGATGTAGCCCATGATCGAGATGTGCCGGGCACCGACCGCTCCGACCACACCGGCGGCGACGAGCTCGTGCAGCCGTCGCAGCGGCAGCACCACGTCCAGGTCCTCCTCGGCGGGCGTGGGGTCGACATGGAGATGCGAGAACGTCACGTCGTCCTCGGTGACGTCCAGGGGGAGGGACCGCCAGCTGGGGTCACCCCACCAGGGATCGGCCCGCTCGCCTTCCGTGTCGAACGGCCGATCCGATCGCAGCGAAATCGCCGCCGTGCTCAGCAGGGCGACCCGACACTCGTCGAGGGGTGCCCGCAGCGGAGTCCAGCTGGGTGGCCCGGACGGCTGCTCGCGCTCGGTCCACGCCTGCATGACCCGACGGGTCAGGAACGGAAGGTACCGGTACGGGTCCACGAGCCGACCGTACGACGGTCGCTCGCACCTCCCTAGAGCCGAAGGTCCCGCGGCGGCGCCGGTTCGCGGCGGGCCGGATTCGCGCCGCCTACGGGCGGAACTCGTCGGCCAGGAGATCCATCAGCAGGCTGTCGTGCCACGTGCCGTCCGGTCCCCGCTCGTAGCGGCGCATGACGCCGACGGGGCGGAACCCGACCTTCTCGTAGCAGCGGATGGCCGGGTCGTTGTCGGCGGCCGGGTCGATGGTCAGCCGGTGGTGGCCGCGGTGCTCGAACAGGTGGCCGGCCAGCGATGCGACGGCGTCGGTCCCGAGGCCCCGACCGTGGACGGCCGGATCGAGGTAGATGTCGATCGAGGCGTGGCGGTAGTCGGGGTCGTCCTCTTCTTCCCACTGGATCAGCCCGATGAGGGCACCGGCCGCGTCCTCGATGGCCAGCTGGTGGAGATCGCCATCGGCCAGGTCGCGACCGATCTCGGACCGGAGGTCGTCCCCACCCCAGCGTCGGTGCACTTCGGGAGCGCTGCGGATGGCGACCAGGCGCTCGAGATCATCCTCGGCGGCGGGACGGAGCCGGACGGCCGCGCCTTCGATCACATCCATGAGGGAAGCGTAGATCCGTGGCGTAGGGGACCTTGGGCCCTTGTCGTACGGGACCGGGGAGAGGATCGTGGAGGAGCCTTGGAGGTGCTCGTCGTGACGACCCACGAGACCGCTCCCACCCTGCGAGCCGAGCCCGAGCCGGTCACGCTCGGGCCGTCCGATTCGCTGCTGGACGCGCTGATGCCGATCTACGACCACACCCGGGTGGAGCACCGGATCGTCACCGGCTCGGCACCGGTGGTCTACCGGGCGGCGCGGGAGCTGGACTTCCTCACCGTCCGTTCGCCGCTGACCGACGCCGCGATGTTCGTCCGGATGCTGCCGTCGCGCATCGCAACGCGGTTGGGTCGCCAGGCCATCGAGACCGAGGAGCCCGACACCATGCGATTGGGCGACATGTTCGACGCTCCCGGACGGCGGCGGACCCGAGTTCTACGGTCTGGCCGAAACCGCAGGAAGGGAGCTGGTGGCGGGGGCTATCGGACAGTTCTGGAAGCAGGTCATCGAGTGGCAGCCGGTCGACGCGGCGACGTTCTCCGAGTTCGCCACTCCGGGCTTCGGCAAGATCACCCTTGGCATACGGGTCGACCCGGTCGGCAGCGGGCGCAGCTGCATCACCTATGAGGCCCGGACCCAGTTGACCGACGACGAGTCGCGGGCCAAGTTCGGCCGCTACTGGAAGCTGGTCTCGCCCTTCGCCGGCCACATCATGCGCGCCGCGCTGAAGACCATCGACGAGACCGTCCCCCGCTGACCCCGCCCCGACCGAAATTCCGTCCCAAGGGTCCGGCTGGCGACCCTTTCTCGGGGTGAGAATGGGCGAGCAGGGTCCTTGGGCCCTACCTCGGACCGGGCCACTGATCGAGGATTGCGGTCATGGATGTGACCGCGCCCGCCCAGCTCGTCGAGGTCGGTCCCGACAACGTCGACGAGACCAGCTTCTTCTGCCTCCAGAGCCGGCCGGACAGCGCCGGCTACCGCAGGAAACGGGCCTGGCTCGACCAGCGCTTCTCCGAGGGGTTGCGCATCCGCATGCTGGGGCGACGGGAGAAGCGGCGCTGGAACGGTCCGCGGGGCTTCATCGAGTACATCCCGGGCCGGCACGCATGGCGCGGCGTGGACGCCGGTGACTATCTCGTCATCCATTGCCTGTGGGTGGTGGGCAAGAGCCAGGGTCACGGCGGGGCGCGGACGCTGCTGGAGCAGTGTTTCGAGGACGCGAGAGGGCGGCTACGCCGGGGTCGCCACGGTCACGGCCGAGAACGGGTTCGCCACCGGTCGGGCCTTCTACGAACACTTCGGCTTCGAGGCCGTCGCGTCGTGTGATCCGAATCTCAGCCTGATGGTGCATCAACTGGCCGAACAGGCCGACGCGCCGACGTTCTCCGCCGGCACGCTGCGCGGACCCGTGATCTACGACGACGGCCTCACGATCGTCGTCTCCGACCAGTGTCCCTACCTCGATGATGCGACCCGACTCCTCGAGACCGAGGGGGAGGCCTTGGGGCTCGATCCGATCGCGGTGGTGGAGCTGTCCTCGGCCGAGGACGTGCGCGAGAAGTCACCCACCCCGTTCGGCGTCTTCGCCGCGGTGCTCGACGGCCACCTCCTGAGCTACCGCTATCTCACCCAGAAGGAGCTGGCGAAAGCCGTGACCGCCGTCCGGGTCTGAGTCCGACGGAGGGGACGAGGTTGGCCAGGCCGAGGTGGACCAGCTTGAACGCCGTGTAGAGCACGAGGATCACGGCGAACATCCCGACGACGAAGGCCGCGCCGTCCTCCTGGCTCAGCCGCTGCGCCGACGTCGATGCGACCGTGTACGGATCGTGGAAGGCGTCCCAGCTGTTGAACCGCAACTCGCGGCCCATGAAGATGCCCACGGCGCACACCGCATGGAGGGTGAGCTCCACCGGGATCGTCCACGCGGCCAGACCGAACCGCCGCAGGAAGCTCCGGACCGACAGCAGCGCCAGCGTGTAGGCCTCGAACCCGATGAAGCAGAACACCGCATAGAGGGGGACCAGCACGCCGACGATGGAGCGGCGGCCGAAGAGACCCGAGTCGACGTCCTCGATCAGGTGGATCAGGTCGGTGAGGACGTACGGCGCGTTCGGCAGGAACAGGACGAACAGGACCACGCCGGTCCACCACAGCGGCGACGCCCACGGCCGTTCGTCGACGATCACCCGGTCGAGCAGGAGCGTGAACCCGACGACCACGAGACCACCGACGACGAGCGGGATCATTCCGGACGAACCCTCGCTCCAGAGGAGGACGGCACCGACGAGGGCGGCTGGGCCGGTCAGCACGGATAGCGCCAGCAGCGTGACCCGTGCCGTGCGGCTCATGCGCACGAACAGGATCAACGCGAGCCCCAGCGGTACCAATGCGAGAAACGTGTTCCAGGTCATCCAGAGCCCGTGGCGGGACACCACGACTCGAAGCACGCCGGCTGCACCGTCGATCGTTCGACCCCCCTGGGCTCGGACCACCCGTGTGACGAGCGTAGGAACGTCCGGGGCCGGATCCCAGTCGCACCCTCCTCCAGCCCTCGGCGCCCCGTGGCACCGCTCGCAACGGCGGGTGGTCAGTTCCGGGTCACGCTCACCCCGTGGCTGCTCGGTGGGGTCGGACCGTGTTGATGGCCGGGATGTCCCAGGCCTCATGGATGTACCCATCGAAGAGGCCGCGCATGCCGTCCAATCCGCGGTGGTCGCCGGCCAGATCTGGGAGGCTCGGGTTGAAGAAGTGGAAGACGAGATCATCAGCGAACAGATCGATGTCGTCGCCGACGAAGCCGTTGGCGATGAGTGGTCCGACCCGGGCCACGACGTCCAAGTTCTCCTGCTGCGTTGACGGGGACGTGTCCATGCGTGACTCCTCGGAGACACGATGCGCCACGATGATGGTGTCGACTAGGGCCAGTGGTCCCGCGTGGTGTCGACTGATGATCCCATGACCTCGCACGCCGGATCGGGCGATCCTCGTTCCCGACTGAACGAACTGCGCACGGAGGCCACGCAGCGCGCCGTGAGTCTGGCCCGCAGCTTCGACGGCATCGTGGAGGCCACGAGCGATGTGGCCACCGATGACGAACACGATCCGGAAGGTCACACGATCGCCTGGGAGCGCCAGCAGATCGCCGCGCTCCTCGATGAAACGAGAACGGCGCTCGCCGAGATCGAGGCCGCCGAGAAGCGCCTCCAGGACGGGCGTTACGGCACGTGCACGACCTGTGGTCTCGAGATCGCCGCCGAGCGTCTGGATGCGCTGCCGGCCACGCCGACCTGCGTGAGCTGCGCCCGGTGAACGCGTGGGTGACGATGTTCCAACTCTCGAGCGGCGGAGACCAGGTGGTTGTGATCGGCACGACGGGTCACCAGCCGACCTGAGGCGGCGGCTCGTGACGCGCGAGCTGATCGTCAGAGCACTCGCCTCGGCATAGTGTGGGCTCGATGTCGGCCGAGACTGACAGCGTCGCGGTCTTCGATCGGGCGGTGGACTTCGTCTCTGAGATGTGGGTCCACAGTGGGCCCAGGTCCGAGATGCACGTTGGCGACCTCGTTTGGGGGACGTTCCGCTGTTCGCCGAGCTCTCTCGGAGCGTTGCGCCTTTGGCCCGACCGGAGTGGCAAGACTCAGGCCCTCACGATGTTCGACGGCACGGGCGTCTGCGATCTCGTCGTCCGCCCGGGAGGCGCTGGTCTAGAGGCAGCAACGCTCGCGTTGGACTGGGCGGAAGGGGAGTGCAGAGCGACCGCCGTCGGATCTGACCCGATCGAACTCCGGGTCGGACGAAGACTGGAATCGGCAGGACTGGTCGAACTCCTCGAGGCGAGGGACTTCGAGCGTCGCTCCGTCGGCGCTCCCGCCATGACCCGAACAATCACTGCCACCGATGTCGATCGACCAACGATTCCGGCCGACTACGAGATTCGAGAGCTTCACACCGAAGACCTTGCATCACGCGCGCGTGCTTTCAGCGCAGCCTTCCCGGGAGAGACACTGAGCGTTGAGGCCTACCAGGAGCTGCGAGATTGCGCTGCATACGTTCCCAGCCTCGACATCATCGCTACCTCGTCGTCGGCCGAGGTCGCTGCGTTCGCGACGCTTTGGCTGGACCGACAGAACGCCGTTGCTCAGATCGAACCAGCCGGCTGCCATCCGGATCACCGTCGCCTCGGCCTGACTCGAGCGGTCATCCTTCGAGCGCTCGGCCGGTCCGTCGAGCTGGGCGCAACTGAGGCGCTCGTTCGACACGTCAGCACCAACACCGCCGCTCGCGCCCTCTACGAATCCTGCGGATTCACCACCGTCTCCGAGCAAACCGGATTCCTGAAAACCCTCCCACGCTCGGACGATGGATAGCTCATATTCACCGTCGCACAAGACTGCGAGACGACGCGCTGAAGGCACATCTGCGTGGGTTCGCGAACCTGACACACTTTGCCGGAATGAGCGGAGAGTGTGGGATTCGAACCCACGGTGATGCGAAGCACCACAACGGCTTTCGAGGCCGCCCCATTCGTCCGCTCTGGCAACTCTCCGCCGGTGACTGTACCGCGGCGCGCCGAGGGTACCGATCCGCTATCCGGTCGAGCCGTTGCGCAGCTCGGCGAAGAACGCTGCCAGCTGGGCCGAACACTCGGCGCCGCGGACTCCGGCGGACACCTCGTACTCGTGGTTGAGGCGCGGGGCGCCCAGGTTGTACAGCGAACCGCAGGCCCCCGACTTGGGATCGTCGGCACCGAACACCACGCGTGCGACCCGGGCCGACTGGGCCGCACCGGCGCGCATCGGGCATGGCTCGAGCGTGGCGGCCAGGGTGGCGCCGCTCAGTCGCCACTCGCCGATGACCTGCGCTGCGTCGCGCATGGCCAGCATCTCGGCGTGTGCCGTGGGATCGCCCAGGTGCTCCCGTTCGTTGTGCCGCGAAGCGATGACGCGCCCGTCGACGGACACCACCGCGCCGACCGGGACGTCGCCGTGTGCCGGAGCGAGTGCGGCCTCCGCGATCGCCAGCTCGATCAGTTCCTCGTCGGTCACGGCCGCACGGTACCGGTCAGACGCTGAGGTCGTAGAGCTCGCCCACCAGGTCGTTGTAGGCACCCAGCGCCATGGTCACTGCGATGGCACTGCCGGTCAGCACCCCGACCAGCGCGGCGCCGGTGGAGTCCCGTAGCGGGACCAGCCGTCGCACCACCAAGGGCAGTGCGGCGACGATGATCAGCGGGAGGTTGAGCCCCACGGTGTAGGCGAGGTTGGGCAGGAACAGGGCCCACGTCTCGGTCTCGGCCCGACCGAGCAGCGTGCCGTACTCGTCGCCCACACACGGAAGCCACAGGAGCGCGGCGATCCCGCCGACCACCGCGGCCCCGGCGGCAGACCAGACGCCGTTGCGCTGGTTGGACTGCCACCAGATGAGCGCGATGCCGGCCAGCACGGCCAGCGCGAGCAGCGCACTCTCGTCGGGCGGTGTGACCCAGTCGATCATGCGCATCCACGACATCACCGAAGCACCGGCCAGATACCCGCCCACCGCCCACGGTGCGGTGTGCGCGCGGTGAGGATCACGGCCAGGCCCGGCACGATGACGCGCGTGCAGGGTTGCAGGATCGATCCGATCCCCTCCAGTAGGAGGTTCACCGGACGTACGCCTCAGTTGGCCAGAAGCCAGGCCACGGTCTCAGCGAGCTGGTCATACGCGCCCTCACCGATGTTGTTGTAGCGGACCCGACCCCGCTCATCGAGGACATACGTACGCGGCCAGTAGGCGGGCCGGCCCTGCCACTCACGGAAGTTGGTCCGCTCGGTGTCGAGGGCGATGGGCCAGGTGACCCCGAGCTCCTCAGCCGCCTCGGCGACGCCGGCGGGATCCTTCTCGAAGTCGAACTCGGGCGAATGGACCCCGACGATCTCGAGCCCGTCGTCCTGATACTTCTCGTAGAGCGCCTGGAGGTACGGGATCGTGGCCGTGCAGTTGCCGCAGCTGTAGGTCCAGAACTGGACGATGACGACCTGACCCTCGAGCTCGTCCAGCGACGTGATGTCGGACTGGAGCCAGCCGTCCAGATCGGTGAGTGGTTCGGTTGACTTGTCCAGCAGCGGCGGCTCTGAGACCGACGCCACGTCGACCGAAGGGTAGGCCCCGTCGTCGGTCGCACCGGTTGCGCCGGCAGTGGGGGTGGCGAGGGCCTCCGGCTCGTCGTCGGCCTGCTGGGCCACAGCAACACCGATCAGCGCTCCTGCGGCAACGAGTACCAGGGCGGCAACAACGCGGCTCACACGGGTCCTCTCGGTCGCGACGGGGTTACGTGGTGAACGCTACGCCGAGGTGTGTGGTTCCCGTCGAGTGGAGAGAGCGTTCAGCCGGAGGTCTCGAGGGTGGCGTCGGGTGCCGTGTCGACCTCGTTGTCTTCGGGGGCGTCCGCATCGACGGGATCCGGGAGCACACCCGAGTGCACGATCGAGCGGCTGATGTCCGTCGTCGTCGTGACGAACCAGATGGCCCAGGCGAGGGCACTGAGGAAGGTCGTGCCGTCCACGAAGAGTGCTCGAGAGGTGACGATCTCGTTGCCCAGCAGGTCGACGGTGGCCGACATCAACAGCGAGGACATGGCCGCACCCAGGATGATCACGCGGGTGCGCGCCAGTTCCTTCGGGTTGACGATGACCCAGATCGCGCCGAGGACGATGTAGGTCACCAGCACGAGCGCCCGACCGCCGAAGCTGTCGGTGCCCAGGACGATGCGGTGGAACTGGAAGAGCTGGTCGAAGGCAGCGAGCAGCGTGACGACGGCGCCCATGATCTGCATGCGCCAGGCCGCCCTGCGGTTGCCGACCCAGGCGATGGAGGCGCCGAGGAAGCCGGCCGTGTCGCCACGACCCATCCGACGACGGCGAGGTTGGAGAGCAGTCCCGTGTACCACGGGAAGCCGTTGAGCGCCGGGTGGAGCAGTACGTTGTCCCGGGCATCGGGATTCAGCGCGGCGATCACGAAGATCAGCAGCACGGCGGCGGTCCAGCCGACGAACAGGGGGATCAGGAGCGAGAGCTGCCGGCGCAGGGGAATGGGATTGCGGCGTTCTTCCACGGCCATCCATCGGCATGGGGCGGGCCCGTCTTGAGGCCTGGCCGGGGGTCAAGCGCTGCGAAGTTGGCGTGATCCGGTGATCGCCGGCAGCTCGAGCGCGCCGACGATGCCCGGGGAAGCCGCGGACACCGCAGGGACAGCGTTGACGATGCGATTCGCTGCGGTCGCGTTGCCGCCGCCCGCCGCACCGGGCTCGCCGTGCTCGACGCCGTGCACATCGACGGTCAGGTCGGGGTGGCCGGAGATGACGACGCGATGGACCCCCTGGCCCGACGGTGCGATGGGCCAATCCGGGGCGCAGTCGTCGTCGATACGCGTGATGTGCTCCACCACCAGGAGGGGGTGGCCGTCGACGATGCCGCGCACCTCGAAGCGAAAGGCGCCGAGGGTGCCCTCGTCGAAGATCCCCATGCCGGGGACGTCGATGGTGCGCTCGAGCGGTCGCCGTTCGACATGGGTCGTGATCTCGTCCAGCTCCAGGTCGAGGCCATCGGCCAGCGTTCGGATCATCGGTGCCCACACCATTCGACGGCGAAGTCGTGCAGCATCAGCGGGAGCTGATCCATCGGTTGGCCGAAGCCGATGATGGTGCGGACCGCCTCGGGCTGGTCGTAGACCGCGTAGTTGAACAGTTCCTGGATACGGATCTCGGCGATGTCGGCGCAGACTCCCCGAGACGAGCAGCGGGAGGATGTCGATGGCCCAGCCGGGGTCGATGCCCGACACGAAGACCGAACTGCCGCCGCGCTCGCATGCGTCACCGACCGAGGTGCGGAGCTCGTCGGGGACCGACCCGGGATGGAGCAGTCCGTAGAAGCTGGTGGACACGACTTCGCTCCCCCGGCGAGGCAGGCCTCCAGGTCGCGCTGAGCTTCCTCGGGCCGGAAGTCACCCGAGGCGGTGTAGATCACCGCGTCGACGGATGGGTCGAGTGCGACCGCGGTGTCGTCGGTGGCGGCCACCCCGAGCGGGGCGATGCCGGCCAGCTCGCCGGCGTAGCGGCCGACCTTGTTTCAGTTGATCGCCCACAGGGCAAGGAACAGCTGGAGCCGTCGGTGAAGGTGGCGCCGGACAAGAGCCCCAGGATGGCGGGTCGGCCGACGTTGCCGGTCCCCCAGATCACGAGCACGATGGGTCATCGGTGGCTCCTCGGTCTCCTGGACCTAGTACTCGGCGGTCGGGTCGACCGGTTCGCGGTGGGGGTGGGGGTACGCGGTCTTCATCCGCTGGGCGGCCATCTGTGCGTTCCAGGAACGCACCTTGACGCCGTGCGCATAGCGGTCGCCGACCATCCGGTTGGTGCCCTCCTTGAACAGGTCGACGATGGCTCGGGTGTCGCGTCGAGAGTTGTCGATCTGCATCGGAGCGAAGAGCTCGAACTGCATGTCCGCCGGAGCGACGGTCCCGTCGTCACCGAACGTCGGGCAGTCGATGCAGACCGGCACGACCTTCACGTTGCGGGAGGTGTAGCCCTCGAGTGTGCGTCGGTTCGGCTCGTGGATGAACAGGGTGTTGCCGTTCTTCGATTTCGTGTTGTGACAGGGCGACGAGCGACGCCACCGTCATCGAGCCCTCGGTGTCGCGGGCCGCGCCCAGGATCTTGAGGCCGACCCCGTTCTTCCGCTCCCGGTAGCGCTGGAGTGCCTCGGTCGGGCTGCCGTCCACCCGGGGAACGGTCTGGACGACGGCGGAGATGTTGCGCAGCCGCCCGATGACGTCGAACTCGGTGTGGCCCAGATCGAGCTCGAGCAGGGAGATCATCTCGCTGACGACCTGGAGGGTGGTGTTGCGATCTCCGAGCCCGATCCGCCCGAGCGTCTCGGCGACCACGGGGACATCGGTGAACTGGCCGTGGTCGGTGACGAACAGCAGCGACTCGCCGTACTCGATCCACCCGCGCAGGCCGTGCTTGCGGATGAAGCGCTCGAGGTCCTCGGTGAAGCGGTCGTGGCTCTCGGGCGTGACGATGATGTCGACCAGTGCCTGGTCGATGGGACGCGAGGGATCGTGCGGATGCAGTGTTTGCGCCATGTCGACGCGGGCGTGAGCAAAGTCCCGCACGCCGAACGCCGGGAACCGAGTGGCGATCGTGTCGGCGTAGATGTCGTAGAGCTCCTTCTCGGGGAGCCCCTCCATCCACTGCATGGGACCGTCGTCGGGGGAGAGCCTGCTCATACGGGGGTCACCCTAGAACAGCACGTCCGGCTCGCTCGGCGGCGGCGACTGGCACCACTCCGCATGCCGGCGGGAGAGCGGGGTTGGCCGGCGGTCAGGTCGAGACGAGTTCGTCCATCGTGGCCAGCGAGGTCGTGAGTCCGGCCGCCGACTGCTCCATGAAGGTCTCGGGATCCTCGGGCTCGGGCAGGTCGACCTGCATCGTCATCAGGGTGAATCCGTCGCCGGTCGGTTCGAAGGTAAGGGTCTGGGCGGTCGGAGGCCCGGTGGGATCGGCTTCGCCCATCACGAACCACTCGTCGGCATCGAGACGATCCGGCCGGTCGATGCGGGTGTACGTGCCATGCCAGGCGATCGGACCGTGCTCGGGGAGCACCATGACGTAGTGGTAGCGGCCATCCTCGACCGGGTCGGACTCGCAGACCGTCATCTCCGAGCCTGGCGGAGCGCCGGACGGGAACCAGACGCGGAGGTCGGCGGGATCGGTGAAGGCCCGGAAGACGCGATCGGGCGGGGCGCCGAAGACCCGGACGCACCGGTACGACAGACGCGTCGTCGCTCAGAACGATCTGGGTCGATCCTCGCCGGGCGTCGAGGGTCGACAGGTCGGAGGGAAGGGTGTGGTCGGTCATCGGGAGGTGCTCCTCAGGAGGGGTCGGGATCGGGGTCGGGTCGCCGAGACGAGTTCGTCCAGGGCATCGAAACGGGCGTGCCAGACGTCGTCGAACGAGGCGAACCAGTCGTGTGCCGCCTGCAAGCCCCGGCCGTCGAGGCGGTAGTGGCGGTGTCGGCCATCGGCCCGGGCCGAGACGAGCTCAGCGGCGGCCAGGACCTTGAGGTGCTTGGACACCTGCGGCTGCCTGAGACCCGAGGCATCGACGAGCTCGGACACGGTCGACTCACGTCCGCTGGTGCAGCAGCTCGAGCAAGTGGCGGCGGTTCGGTTCGCCCACGGCGTCGAGGACGATGATCGGTATCGGTCACGTCGACACCATACATATTCCTCTAGAAGAATACAAGAGGTTGTGAGGAAGGGCAGGCGCGACGACGTTCGAATTCGGGTCGGCAGGGTGGGGCCCTGGCGACACTGCGCTGCGGATGATCGCAGCGCCGCAACCAGAGCGGAGAGGGTGGGATTCGAACCCACGGATACCTTGCGGCATCACTTCCTTAGCAGGGAAGCCCGATCAGCCAGACTCCGGCACCTCTCCAGGTGAGGTGAGATCGTACCGCGGGCCGGCGCCGTCTCGGGCAGGCTTGGGACATCGAGCCGGAGGAGCGAGCATGACCGATTCACTGGAAGCCTTCCCCGAGGACTGGGACCGAGCGCTGGCGGTGGTGGCTCACCCCGATGACATGGAATACGGGGCAGCCTCGGCCGTGGCCCGTTGGACCGGCCAGGGCAAGGACATCCGCTACCTCCTGGTCACGAAGGGCGAGGCGGGGATCCAGTCGATGCCGCCCGCCGAGGTCGGCCCGGCGCGGGTCGAGGAGCAGCGGCGCAGCTGCGCGGCGGTGGGGGTGACCGACGTGACCTTCCTGGATCACCCCGACGGTCTCGTCGAGGGCGGCCCTGGCCTACGCGGCGACCTCGCCGAGGCGATCCGACACCACCGGCCCGAGGTGCTCCTGTCGATCAACTTCCGCGACGAGCTGGGGCGGCCCGAGCTGGAACCACGTCGACCATCGGGAGGTCGGGGTCGCCCTGCTCGACGCGGCCCGCGATGCCGGCAACCCGTGGGTGTTCACCGACCGAGGTAAGGCCTGGAACGGCGTGCGCCTCCTCGCCTTCAGCGGATCGCCCCAGCCCAGTCACGCCATGGACGTGACCGAGCACCTGGAGGCCGGGATCGCCTCGCTGCGCTGCCACGAGTTGTACCTGACCAATCTCGGCGGCGACATGGCCGACCCGGGCAGCTTCCTGGTTCGGCGGCCGAGGCGGCCGGCCCGTCGATAGGGGTCGAGCTGGCCACCACCTTCGAGGTGCTCCAGGTCTGAGCTGACGCAACCGCTCGGTGAGGGCGCCGTTCAGCTCGGGGATGCGGTCAGCGAGAGGAAGGTCTCGGCGTCCCCCTCCAGCGGTGCGCTGAGCACGATGGTGCGGGGCGCGTCCCCGCTGTCCACTCCGATCCACGAGACACCGCCGGCCTCGGCGTCGATCCGCTGGTAGCTCCCGTCCCCCGAGGCGGTCCAGTCGTCGTAGAAGGCCACGACGTCGTCGTGGAGTCGACCGGCACGGTGAGGGTGACGGCGACGCACCCTGGGCCTCGGTCCGGTCGATCTCCGCCGATCCGGGCGGGGCCGGGATCGGGAAATCGCCCAGGTCGACGGGTTCGCCTCCGCCCGTCGTGGCGTCGTCGCCGCCCGTGTCGCTCGCGCCGTCGCCGGTGTCGACCTGTTCGGTGTCGGCCGCGTCGGCGTTGCTGCTCGCGTCGTCGTCATCGTCGCCGCACCCGGCGAGGAGGAGCATGGCCACGGTGAGAGCACAGAGGAGTCGTCGCACGACCGGAAACGTAGTGGGCCCGGCGCCCGAATTCTCGTGGACCGACGGCGGCGGCGAGACTGGATCCGTCATGGTCATGCCGAGCAACGACGACGGTCCCCGAATCCCGTCCAATCCCGAGCCCCACGACCCGCTCAACGGCATCAGGGTCGGAGCCCTCATCGGCGGGCTGTTCGGGGCGCTGATCACGGCTCTCACCTCGGTGGCCAACGCATGGCTGGTGTTCATCGGCGCCGCGGTCGGCGCCGCCGTCGGGTATCGGAGCCAACGCAAGCGCTGACCCGACCGGCTCGGCGGCTCGACCCGGACCCCGCCCCGTCCCCTTCCCGACTCGCGGCCACCAGGCCCAGTTTCGGGCTTGACGGCCCGAGTTTGGGTCGTGCTGACAAGCGGGCAGTCCGTTGGCAGTTCTCGAGCGTGCTCGCGAACATGGGTCCATGGACGCTCGGGGACTGTTGCGGTGAGCGCTACGCCCGAGGAAGAGCTGGTGCTGGCCATCATCGGTGGCGACACCGACAGCGTGGCGACGTTGCTGGCCACCTCACCCGGACTCGCCAACCACCGGATCCCAGGCAACGACCGGTCCATGCTCCACTACGCCACCGACTGGCCGGGCCACTATCCCAACGTCGCCACCACCATCGGCCTCCTGGTGGAGTCAGGCGCCGATCCCGATGTGACGATGTCGAGCGACTCGCCGAGCGTGGCCGAGACGCCGCTGCACTGGGCCGCGAGCTCCGGTGACGTGGAGGCCGCCCGGGCGCTCCTCGACGCCGGCGCCACCGTCGACGCGCTGGGCGGCATCTTCGACGGCTGCACTCCCTACGTGGAGGCGACCATCTTCCAGAAGTACGGCGCGGCCCAGCTCCTCCTCGACCGGGGCGCGGCCACTGGCTGCCCGGTGCCGCGTCGCTGGGCCACACGGAGATGGTCGCCGGGTTCTTCGACGACGACGGCAACCTTCGCAGCGATGTCGGCCGTCTGCTTCACGACGACCTCGCGCCGGACGAGCCGGTGTTCCTCGACCGCGCCTTCCAGTTCGCCTGCCGAGCCGGACACCTCGAGGTCGCCAGGTTCCTGTTGGAGCGAGGCGCCGATCCGACCGCGATCACCCCGGCGGACACATCCGCTCGGGACGAAGCTGTCGCCAACGAGCATGACGAGATCGTGCGGTGGCTCGACGAGGTTCTCGCGAGCCGGTAGCAGCGCCGAGCGTCGGCCGGCGCGCCTCCGGGCGTGTTCAAAACGTTCGTCGGGGCGTCCGCTCAGTCGTCGTCCCGAATCACCGAGAGGCAGAGATCGACCCAGGCACTGACGGCGCGCTCGTCGTCGACGCCGGCCGGTGGTTGGCCGAAGGTCCAGGTGCTGCGGCGTAGGTTGACCAGCCCCCCGAGCAGGAGGACGGCGAGGGCGTCGGCGTCCCGGGCGGGGTCGAGGTCGTGGTCGCTCAGGTAGCCGGCGAGGAGTCGGTAGCCAGGCTCGCTGATCCCGTCGCGGATGTCGTCGACGAGATGCTGGACGCGATCACCCTCCTTCTCGATGAGCTTGCTGATCGCTTCCTCGTTGCTGAGGCGGGTGAGGATCCATCGGCCGAGCACGTGGAGCTCGCTGCGGAGGTCGGGTAGCGGCAGGAACTCGGCCAGTTCTTCGAGGTCATCGAGCGAGTCGATGTGGCGGCGCATCGCCGCGTCGAGCAGGTCGGCCTTCGAGGTGAAGTGCCGGTAGAGCGTTCCGCCGGCGCGACGAAGCCGGCTTCGGCCTCGATCTCGCCCACGGTGACCGCGGCGAAGCCCCGCTGGCCCATGAGTCGAACCCCGGCGTCGAGCAGCTGCTCCCTGGTACTTGTCATCGAACGATGACTATAGTCAGCGAGTGATGACACACAGGTTGAGCAATGGGGAACACCCATGAAGGTCTTCGTCATCGGCGGCACCGGCGCCGTCGGCCGCCACGCGGTCCGAGCGCTCGCATCGGCGGGTCACGAGGTGACGGGATCGCCCGGAGCCCCGCGAAGGCGGAGCAGCTCCGGAGCGACGGTGGTCAGCCGGTCGAGGTGTCGATCTTCGACGCCGCTGCCCTGGCCGAGGCGTTCGCCGGATCGGACGCGGTGGTGAATCTCGCGTCGGCCATCCCGCCGGTCACGAAGTTCATGAGCGCCAAGGCATGGGCCGCCAACGACCGGGTGCGGAGGGAGGGTTCGACCGCCATCGTCGACGCCGCGCTCAGCGCCGCGGTCGACCGAGTGCTCCAGGAATCGGTGGTGATGCTCTATCCGGATGGCGGCGACAGCTGGATCGACGAAACCACCCCGGCCGATCGGTTCCCACTGGCCGAGGCGAACCTGGCTGCCGAGGCCAACACCGAGCGGTTCGGCGACGGGGGTGGCACCGGCGTGGTGCTCCGATTCGGCTGGTTCTACGGTCCGGGCGCCACCCACAGCGAGCAGTTCTTCGCCCTCGCCCGACGCCACGTCTGCGTCCAGATGGGACGGCCCAAGACCTATGTCTCGTCCATCCACGTCGCCGACGCCGGCACCGCGGTCGAAGCGGCGCTGCGCGTTCCGGCCGGCACTACAACATCGTCGATGACGAGCCACTCACCAAACGCGCCTATGCCGACGCCCTTGCCGCCGCGGCCATGCCCGCCCGTGGCTGCGGTACCCGGGCCGTTCGGCGTTGCTGCTCGGCCTCCGAACCACGTCGCTGACCCGGTCGATTGGGCCGGCAACCGACGCTTCAAGGAGGCCGCCGGCTGGGCGCCGTCCTACCCGTCGGCTTCCGAGGGATGGCAGGCCATGGCCGCCGGGCTCACGACCGGGTGAACTCGGAGGCCGGTGCCTCGTCGATCCACGGGCCGACGCCGCTGATCCGGTCGATCGTCACCCTCACGACGACGGAGTCGGGCGAGTCACGCAGCGCAAGAGGATGGCGCTCGAGGCTGGAGTACTTCATCGCCAGTCGATCCATGAGCGCCGGGTCGGGCCCTGGTTCGATGGTGGCCCGACCGCGGATGAGGAGGTGGCGCTGGAACCCACGCTCGTTTCGTTCGGTGTCCTCGATGGACAGCAGGACCCGATCGTCCAGGGCCAGGTTCTTGGCCTTCCGGCTGTTGACATCGGTACCGAACAGGATCTCGTCGTCCTGGGCGATGACCCACACCACCGAACTGCGGCGAGCCGTCCGGATTGCTCGTCCAGACGTGAGCGACCGCATCGCTGCCGAGCAGGGCCTGGGCGGGAGCCGGGATCGAGACCATCGCTGACCTCCCTGGAGCGCAACTCCGGAGACGCACCGTATCGCTCCATCCTCCACGGTAAGGGCACGAGCAAGGCCGCGCCGAGGGGTCCGGACCTTTGTGGGGCGACGACGGGAGTCCTTGCCGCGCCCGGGCACCTCGCTACCGTGCTCGTCGGCGGCTTGTCACGCCGAACCTTCACCCGGCACCCACCGCCGGCTCCGGAAGGCAAAGGGATCCGAGCGCCCGGCAGGAATGCAGGTCCGTTTCGACTGTCGTGCCCGGGGCATGAGGGTGATGAGCGTGAGTCGTCGCATCCCATGCCGTTCGGGCACCGAAAGCGGTTGAGATGACCAAGAACGAGCACTTCAAGCGTCGGGTTCGCAAGCGCATGGCCGCCACCGGCGAGCGGTACACGGCCGCACGTCGCACCCTGATCGAGCAGGCAGCGGCCTCGCGTCGGCGAGACTGGCGCTCAGAACCGGAGCACACCGACGACGTGATCAGGGCCAACACCGGGCGCGGACGGGACGACTCGTGCGACACCATCGATGCCTGGCCGGGTCGCGACGACGGGCACACGGCGATCGCCACGTACGTGCGGTGACGAGCTGGGCGTGGACGCATGGTGGTCGCAGGCCGTCACCGGGGGATACGAGCGCATCACCGGCCGGCGCCTGCCCCACCAGCGACCGGACGGGACCTTCACGGCGGACAAGTCGATGACGATCTCGATCGAGGCCGATCGTCTGCGGGCGCTCCTGCTCGACGACGACGACCGGCAGGATCTGTTCGGGGGCGACGTCACCGAGCTCAGGTCGAAGACGGCGTCGAAGGCCATTCGCCTCGGGGTCGGGAACGGCGTAGCGCTGATCTCGATCGAATCGAAGCCCGAAGGTCGAAGCAAGGTCACGATCGCCCACGAACGGCTCCCCACCCTCGACGACGTGGCCGGTCGAAGTTCTTCGGGCGAGCGGCCGTCCGCACTCGACGACGGCTGACGGACCGGCGAGCCCCGGGGCGGGAATGGCGACCTCGACTCCAGCGTTTCGAGGTGCATGGCAGATGGTGACACCGAACGCAGGAAGGCCGACGTCGTCGCCTTCTACGACCTCATGTTCAACCAGTGCCGACCGGCCGAGGCGGTCGAGCGATTCGTCGGTGCCGAGTACCGGCAGCACAACCCCGATGTGGGTGACGGCACGCAGGCGTTCATCGACTACTTCGAGCGGATGGCCGAGGAGTATCCGGGCAAGCGGGTCCGGTTGAGCGTGGCTGGCCGACTGAGCGTTCGTGGCGTTGCACTGCCACCAGACGTGGCCCGGCTACCTCGAGACGCCGGCATCGACATCTTCCGGCTCGACGACGACGGCAAGATCGTCGAGCACTGGGACGTGCTCCAGGTGATCCCCGAGACGTCGGCCAACGACAACGGGATGTTCTGACCAGTGACCTCCGGCCCTAGGCGCCGGAGGGTCGATCGACTGGACTGGATGTCAGCGGTGGGGTCGCCCTCGAACGACGTAGAGGTTCCGGTCGCAGCTCGATTCCCGATCGCATTGGAGGCGACCATGACGCGGCAGCTGTCATCGGCACAGGTGTGGGACGAGATCGACCGGAACAACTTCGGGGTACTCGGGATGGTCACCTCCGTGGGGGAGTCGGGGACGGTCGGCATCGTGTACGTGGTGAAGCACCAGAAGCTGTACATCGCGACCAACAAGACCGCTTGGAAGACGAAGCACGTCGCGCAGATTCCTCACGTCCCGCTCACCATTGCCATCCCCAAGCGTGTGCCGTTCATGCCGTGGATCGGGATCCCGGCGGCGACCATCACCTTCTCGGGCACGGCGACGGTGCTCATCGCAGTGAACTGGCCGCCGGCCTGTTCGAGAAGCTCTACCGCCACGACGAGGAACGGTCCGGCTGGTGCGCCATCGAAGTCGTCCCGGAGAAGAGCTTCGTCACGTACGGGGTCGGCGTCTCCCTCCTGCAGATGCGCTCGCCGGACAAGGCACGGGGCCGGGCGCCGGTGTCGACGGCACGCACCCTGGCGCGCCGATGGCACCCAGGGCCCCACTCCGGTGATCGAGGCGGGGCGAGTCGCCGATTCTCACCCCGAGAAAGGGTTGGAAAGCGAACCTTCGGGACGGAATTTCGGTTGAGCGGAGGGAGGGGGATTCGAACCCCCGGAGACCGTGAAGCCTCAACGGTTTTCAAGACCGTCGCAATCGTCCGCTCTGCCATCCCTCCACGGGGTAGGCTACCGCTCAGTCCCCGTCCGGCTGTACGAGGTTGCGGATCTCGGCCAGCCAGTCGTCGGCCCCCTATCCAGGCGGCGTCGGTGTCGTGTCGGGCCGACTCGAGATGTTCACCGGCCGCGGGAACGACCGAGGAACTTCACGTCCTTTGCTTGCTGCGGAGTTCGCGGAGGCAGTCGGCGACGACCTCGTCGCCGATGTGACCCTCGAGGTCCTGGACGAAGATAGTCACCCAGCCCCTTCTTGGTGGGCCGGGACTCGAGCCGGTGAGGTTGACGGCCTGGGCGGCGAACTCCTGCAGGATCGACAGCAGCGAACCGGGCACGTCGGCCCGCTGGAACACGACGATCGACGTCTTGTCGTGACCGGTCGGCGCCGGCACCAGCTTGGGAGCGACCAGGACGAAGCGGGTCTGGTTCTCGGGGTGATCCTCGATGTGGGTGGCCAGCACCTTGAGCCCGTGCACCTTGGCCGCCAGCTCCGTCCCGATCGCCCCGCGCGTGGGACGTCGTCCCTCGCTGACGTGCGGGCCGCTCGGCCCGACTTCGGGGCCCGCGTCTCGACACCGGGCAGCTCCGCGTCGAGGTACTGGCGACACTGGGCGAGTCGCCACCGGCATAGGACAGGACCCGACTCGATGCCGGCCAGATCGACACCCGGGCGGGCCAGGAGGTGAGTCGATGTCGATCACGACCTCGCGCTGGATCAGGAGATCGGCCTCGAACGCCGAGGTGTCCAGCGTGACGTTGACGCTGCCCTCGATGAGTTCTCGATCGGCGCGAATCCCATGTCGGCCGTGCCGCCGCGGTGGCGGCGAGTACGCCGGGGATGGACTCCAGCGGCATCAGATCCATCTCGGCCAGGTCGGGCTGGCTGAGCAGAGCGTGCTCGGTGAACGTCCCCTCGGGTCCCAGGTAGGCGAGACGGGTGGAGGCGGCGGATGACGTCACCGAAGCAGGTTACCGACCCGGGTGCGCGGGCCGTGACCGCATCCGCCAGACCGGAACGGCGAACGATCCGCTCTACTTCCGCGAGCTGCCGTCCGGCTCGCGACTCCGCCGCCACCGACCCCATCGCCGGTCAGATGGTCAACTTCACGTACGCCGTCGGTGACCGAACGACGGGCGAGGCGCTGGTCGTCGATCCCCCTACGACGTTGCCGGGCATCGTCGACGCCCTGGCCGCGGATGACATGACCGCTGAAGGGAGTCCTCCCCACCCACTATCACCCGATCACTCGGCGACATGATGGGATTCCCATCGCCGGGCGTCGCGGAGCTGCTCGATGTCATGTCCGTCCCCATCCACATTCAGGGCCGACGAGGCCGACCACGTCCGCAAGGTCACGGGTGTAACCGAAACCGACCTGGTGCGCCACCGCCCGCGGCGATGTCTTCGTGGGATCCATTCCCGTCGAGCTGATCCACACCCCGGGCCACACGCCGGGCAGCCAGTGCTTCTGGTCGACAACCGTCTGGTGGCGGGAGACACGCTGTTCCTCGAGGGCTGCGGTCGCACCGACCTCCCGGCGGCGACCCCCCCCGAGATCTACCGGTCGATCACCCAACGGCTGGCGCGGGTCCCGACGACGCCACCTTGTTTCCCGGCCACCTCTATTCGCCCCAGCCGTCGGCCTCGATGGGCAATGACCGGAAGACCAACATGGTTGCTGTGAAATGTCGACGAGTTCCTCCGGATGTTCAGCTGACCGACGGCGTACCACGGAATCTCGGCCTCGAAATGCGGACGGGATCAGGGTGCGGAGGCCGAGATTCTCAGAGCGTGCCGTCGACCTGAACGTGACGTTCGGGCTCTAGTACAGCGCTGCGACGGCGGGCAGCATCGGGGTGAGGATCTCCCCGTCCGAGAGTGAGGCTTTCGGTGTGGGGGATCGATCAGGTCCCACTCCATCGAGAGGTAGGCGCATGTCCATCTCATTCCGACACAACGGGTCGTCGAGCCGAGCGGCTGGTGGGGCCGAGGTCGCCCCGGCACCGGACGGACCGACCGCCGATCGCCAGCTCAGCCGCTGGGGCGGTGCGGCCGGCCTGGCCGGCGTGTTCTGCATGATCGTCACGGTCGTCGTCATCGGAGCCATGGGGCTCCCGGATGCGTCCGACCTGGAGACCCTCACCGACTTCGCGGACATCGAGTCGGGCCGCATCGCCGAGCACTTCCTCTACCTCGCTGCGCTGGTCCTGTTCGCCCTCCACATCCTGGTGCTGCGCCGGCTGCTCGATAGGGCCCAACCGGCGGCCGCGCTCTTCGGAACGGCCGTCGCCCGAGTTCGGTTTCGTCATCATGGCGGCCAGCTCCGTGCTGCACGTGTCTACCTCGCCCCTCGCAGAGCTCTACACCGATCAGGGGCGACGCCGCCCAGGAGCTGCAGTCGATCGAGTACGCCTGGCACGGCGCCCAGAGCGTGTTCGACACCATGCTGGCGACCGGCGTGCTGCTCGTCCCGATCGGGATCGTCCTGCTCGGCATCGCCATGCGGAAGGCACCGGCGTTCGGCTCCGGCCTCGCGATGGTCGCAATCGGGCTGGGCGCCCTGGGAACCATCGGCGCGGTGATCGCCATCATCGATCCGGGGATCGGCGTTCTCCGCGACGAGCGGCTGGCCATCGTGGTCTTCAACCTGGTCGTCGGCTGGCGCACCTGGCAGCCGGGAACCAGCGAGACCGTCGACCTCACCGACACCGAACCGGCCCCGGCGAGCTGATCGACACTCCCTTGCGGAATCTCGGCCTCGGAATGCGGACTGGGTCAGGGTGCGGAGGCCGAGATTCCTAGATCTCGCAGCTGTCGTCGGACTGGGGGCGGCCGTCGCTGAGTTCGACGGCCAGCTTCTTGCGCAATCCGCCGTGGGTGGTGACCCGCATCCGTGACGCCAGCCCGGCCAGCGTCGGAGTGATCAGCACCTTCAGATCGTCGCCGGCGCGCAGCGCCTTGTACGGGCTGAGGTTCTTCCCCTTCGTGTTGGTGTCGACCGACACCTCGGCAACCTTGCCTCAGCCGGTGGGCCTGATGTAGTCGACGGTGAGGGTGCCGCCCTTCTTGCGTAGGAGCGTTGCAGCGTCGTCGGTGACTTCGATCTTCACGAGGAGTCCTCTCGGGTCAGTGGTGCCAACCGGGGTTCCATCGGCACTATTCCGGTCCGTCCGAGGCCAGACTGATCAGGGCCTCCACCGACCAGTGCTCGGCCACGCCGGACGAGCGTTTCAGGTAGGCGGCACTCTCCGCCGCCGTCATGCCGTGCGCCGCCGCCAGTCCCACCAGGATGCGGTGGAGGTAGCGCGGTTCGCGGCGCGGCCGGTTCGGCGGCCGACGAGGGTTCGGGCGACGTGAACGTCAGCTGGGGGATGCCGTCCTCGTCGCCGAGCCAGACCACACGGTCGTAGCGGCCCGTTCCCAGCGTGACCGAACCGGAGGCTCGCACCTCGGCGACCTCGACTTCGGCGTGCGCCCGTCCGGTCTCCTGGGCCGCCACGTCCTCGAACTGTCCGGCCGTGACCAGGTAGGCGTGGCCGAGGGTCGGAGCGGGCGCAACGTGCTCGTGGTCCAGGAATGCGACCCCGCCACCCCAGGTCCGCGACTCGCCCGCGAAGTAGAGGTGGTGGGGGACCCGGCACGGCCGCTGCGCCTGCGGCGGCGATGCATCCCTCGCGCCGCGGTAGGTGTAGTGCCCGCCCTCGGGTGTCCCGCCGGCCAGGTAGGTGCCGAGCCGGTTCGGATCGAGATTGGAGCCGTAGCTCACGTACCAGACCATCGACGTCGCGCGTCCTGCCACGACGCCATGGTGACATGACCCCCGCCGCCGATCCACGGTCCGCGCCACCGGTAGCATCGCCAACGCAGCGGCGCGGTGCCGCCCAACGACCATCCGGGGGACTGGTTCATGGCCGATCTGTTGGCACTGTCCGAGCGACTGATCGCCGACGGCGACACCGAGACGCCGTCCAACCGGCTCACCGGCGAGCTCTCCGAGATCGGCGACGACGTCGCCGTCATCGAGGCGTTCTCGCACGTGGTCGTCCTCCGGTCGGCAGGGGTGCTGGGCCTGGTCGACACCTCGACGTCGCTGATGGCACCGGCCTGCCTGACCTCGTTGCGCGCCTGGTCGGACGACCCGGTCGACACGATCGTCTACACCCACGGCCACTTCGACCATGTCGGTGGAGCGCAGACCTTCCTCGACGACGCGAGCGAGCGTGGCGACCCACGACCCGGGGTCGTCGGCCACGCCAACGTCGAACACCGATTCGACCGGTACGACCTGACCCACGGCTACAACGCAACCATCAACGCCCGGCAGTTCGGCCGCTCCGGTCTCATCGATCGGGACGACAACCCGCTCTGGCCCCACGACTGGATCCGGCCCACCACCATCGTCCGCGAGCAGGCCACCACCCGACGTCGGAGACCTCGACATCGAGCTCCACCACGCCCTCGGAGAGACCGACGATCATCTCTGGGGCTGGATCCCCGATCTCGAGGCGGTGCTGGCCGGCGACTTCATCACCTGGGTGTTCCCCAACGCCGGCAACCCGCAGAAGGTGCAGCGCTACCCGCTGGAGTGGGCGGCTGCGCTCCGGGACATGGCGGCGCGCAAGCCCAAGTTGCTGCTCCCGGCCCACGGCCTCCCCGTCGGGGGCGCCGCTCTCGTGGGTGAGGTCCTCGAGGACGTAGCCGACGTGCTCGAAAGGCTCGTCGCCGACGTCCTCCAGCTGATGAACGAGGGCGCCAGGCTCGACACGATCGTCAACACGGTCGCCGTCGACCCGGATCGTCTGGCCCGGCCGTACCTCATACCCATCTACGACGAGCCCGAGTTCGTCGTCCGGAGCATCTGGCGAATGTACGGCGGCTGGTACGACGGCAACCCGGCCCGGCTCAAACCGCCGGCCGATGACGTGCTCTCCGCCGAGGTCGCGGCCCTGGCTGGTGGTGCCGATCATCTCACCGCCCGGGCCCAGGCGTGCAGCGACGACGGCGATCATCGGCTGGCATGCCAGCTGATCGAGTGGGCGGTGATGGCCGGACCCGACGACGGTGCGACCCACGAGGCGCGGGCCGAGATCTACCGGCGCCGCCGCCGGGCCGAACGCTCGCTCATGGCGAAGGGCATCTACGGATGGGCCAGCCGGGAGTCCGAGGAAGCGGCCGGCCGCCTCGGCGGCGGCGAGGAGGAACCGAGCTCATGACCGACGAGATCCGACCCTTCGAGGTGCACGTCGGCGACGAGGTGCTGACCGACCTGCGCGACCGTCTGCGCCGCACCCGCTGGCCCGACCAGATCGATGCGTCGGGCTGGACGTACGGCACCGATCGGACCTACCTGCAGGAGCTCTGCGCCACATGGGCCGACGACTTCGACTGGCGTTCGTGGGAGGAGCGGCTCAACCATTGGGACCAGTTCGTCACGCGGATCGATGGCGTCGACATCCACTTCGTCCACGAGCGGTCGTACGCCGACGACGCCCTCCCGATGATCATGACTCACGGCTGGCCGGGCTCGATCCTCAACTTCCTCCCGGTCATCGACCGTCTGACCGATCCCGTGGCCGAGGGCGGCGACCCGGGCGACGCCTTCCACCTCGTCATCCCGTCGCTGCCCGGGTACGGGTTCTCGGGGAAGCCGACCGAGCCGGGCTGGGACGTTCAGCGGATCGCCGAAGCGTGGGCCGTCCTGATGGAGCGGCTCGGCTACGACCACTACGTGGCTCAGGGAGGAGACTGGGGCTCGATGGTCAGCAGTCGTCTCGCCGCCCACGACCCCGAGCACTGTGCCGCTCTCCACCTCAACCTCGTCCTGGGGATGCCCGGCGACGACGAGCCCGACGAGCCGAGTGAGAAGGAGCAGGCGGCGATGGCCGACATGGCCACGTACCTGGACGACGGATCGGGCTACGCCAAGATCCAGGGCACCCGACCGCAGACCCTCAGCTACGGCCTCAACGACTCACCGGCCGGTCAGGCGGCGTGGATCGCGGAGAAGTTCCGCGAGTGGACCGACTGCGACGGAGACGTCGAGGCCGCGGTCAGCCGTGACGAGCTGCTGGCCACCATCACGCTGTACTGGGTCACCGAGTCGGCCGGATCGTCGGCTCGTCTGTACTACGAGAGCCAACACGCCGACAGCTTCGGGCTCGGGCCCAGGGTGGAAGCGCCCACCGGTTGTGCCATCTACCCCCGCGAGATCATGCGCCCACCCCGGCGGTGGGCCGAGCAGCTGTACCACGTGACGCAGTACACCGAGATGGAGCGCGGTGGGCACTTCCCCACGCTCGAGGTGCCGGAGGTCTTCGTGGACGACGTGCGCGCCTTCTTTGCCGAGGGCGGACCCAGCGGAGCCGCGCCGGGCCTAACGGGTGGCGAGCTGAGCCACGAGCGCCAGTTGCTCGGCGGTCGGGGGTGGGCCCGCCACCCCGCGGTAGCGGGCGGGGCCCACCTGCCAGACGGCAAAGGCCTCCGCGAAGTCGCCCGAGGGGATGGCGTAGTCCGATTCGCCGGCCTGGCCGAACCACGCCCGGTCGGGAGCGAACCCGCGGGCCGCCCGCCATGCCGCCCGGTCGTCCGCGCCGAACCAGGTGACATCGACGGCGTGTCCCATCTCGTGGGCCAGGACGTGCGCGAGGTCGTCGGCGGAGTGCTCGGCGCGCACGTAGAGGTCGATCTGCTCGTCCTCGGGCCAGGTCGCTCCCAGGAGTCCGGTCCGGCCGGGAAGGAACCGGATCTCCCAGCCCGGCAGGCTCTGCTGCCACGGGTAGGACAGCTGCCGGAGCGCGTCGGCCCCGACCTGTTGTTCCGGGGTGATCCCCGGCGTCGCGGGCTCGGCTGCGGGACCGGCCGGCAGCTCGAAGGTGGCCCGCGGCGGTGGTGCCGTCGTGGTCGTGGCCGATGGCGGCGCGGTGGTGGGAGCCGGCGGGGGAAGGGTGGTGGGCGTCGGGGCGGCAGCGCTGGGCACCTCGAAGGTGGGGATGACCAGTTCGAGCTCAGTGGTCGGAACCGAACGGGCGTCAGGGGGGATCGCAGGCGGCGCGGCGACCAGCGAGGGGGCGAACCGGCCCTGCTGGCTCAGGTGCGCGGGAGGTTCTCCGGCGCCGCCCGGATCGGACTGCAGGTTGGCCATCAGCAGGCCGCATGCCGTGATCGCTCCCGCGACGCGCAACGCGCGGGAGACCGTGCTGTTCATCTCGCCTCCGCTGCGACTCCCTCCAGAGTCGCGCGACCCCAACATGCCGCGTTCGTGGCCGCCGCGTCCAGCTGACGCACCTGTTCCAGGGCCGAACTGGTGGGAGCGCCTTCGATCTCAGGTACGATCGGAGGCGTCCACCCCTGACCCCAGAGGTATCGGCAGCACCATGAAGGTTTGGATCGACCAGGATCTGTGCACGGGCGATGGCCTGTGCGAGGAAATCGCCCCCGATGTGTTCTTCGGGCAGGACGACGGTCTCTTCTACGTCAAGGAGTCCTCGGAGAACTTCGGCGAAGAGAAGTTGTTCGACGGCAAGGCCAACCCGGGCGGTGCCGAGGGCATGGCCCGAATCCCCGATGGGGGCGAAGAGCGTGTCATCGAGTCGGCCGAAGAGTGCCCCGGTGAGTGCATCTTCATCGAGATCGAGTAGCGCCAGACCTTCGTTGTTCCGGCGGGTGGAAGCGGTCCGGAGCGTGTCTACTCGCGCTCGGTGACCGGATGGCGGCTCTCTTGCCGCGGTCCGTGTTCAACTGGCATGCTCTTGGCATCTTCGAGCCCGGGGGCCAATGGCGATGCAGCGAATCCGCAAGGTAGTGATCTCGGCGGTGCTGGTGGCTGCCGGCACCGTGTTCATGGCTGCGCCCGCATCGGCGGCCGACTTCACGTGTGACGTGGCCGGCCTGGCCACGGTCACCGTCGACATCCCGATCGCGGCGTCCGGTCCGGCCACGGTCGTCGTCGGTGAGACCAACCGGTACAACATCGACCTCGACCTCGGCGGGGTCATCCCGCCCGAATTCTCGGCGCTGACCGGGACGGCGACCAAGGCCGTCGCAACGCTCACGCTTCCTGCGGGCGTCGACGTCGATCCCGCAACCGCCACGGTCACCGGTGTCGAGGGCGCCACGGTCGCCATCAACGGTGATCAGGCCGAGGTGACCATCCCCGGGCCCATCCCGTTCGGTGGCGGAGCCGAGCTGCCATCGCTCACCGTCTCGATCGACGTCAAGGCCACCCAGGTCGGCGAGATCGTCACGACCACCGAGGGTGCTACCGCGGTCCTGGAAGCAGAAGCGAAGCTCACCCCGGACGCTGCACCCATCCCGATCACGGCGTCGTGCGCCGCCGGGGCACCCGCCACGCTGCTCACGGTGTCGGTCACCGACGTCGCCGGTGCGACCCAGACGGCGGCGCCCAGCGTCCAGACATCTTCCGCCACGGCCACCGCGGGGGCGACGGCCACCCCGGCCACCGCATCGCCAACCGCAATGGCGACGACCGGGGCCGAGTCCATCACCCTCTCGGGTGTGGCGCTGATCCTGATGGGCTTCGGCATGCTCGCCGTGGCCGGTCAGCGCGTCCTCGCCTTCCGACGCATCTGACCCGCCGGCCCGGCGCCGCCACCATGAGCCATCTGGCGTACGAGAAGCAGGGCCACGTCGCCGTCGTCACGTTCAACCGTCCCGAGCGACACAACGCGATCAGCCCCGAGATGATGGTGCGTCTCTTCGACGCCTGGACCGAGGTGCGCGACGACCCCGACGTGCGGGTGGCCATCCTGACCGGGGCGGGCGACGAGACGTTCTGCGCCGGTGGCGACCTGGGCAAGCTCATGCCCCTGTTCACCGGAGCCCGTGAGCCCGAGGACGAGTGGGATCGCCGGATCAAGGACGACCCCATGATGACGATGACGTCGTTGCTCAAGGGGTTCGAGCTGTACAAGCCGATCGTGGCCGCGGTGAACGGTCGTGCGCTGGCGGGCGGGATGGAGCTGCTCCAGGCCACCGACATCCGGGTGGCGTCGTCCGCTGCCGTCTTCGGCCTGACCGAGGCGCAGCGCGGCCTGGTGCCCGGTGGTGGGTCGATGGTCCGGCTGTGTCGCCAGATCCCGTGGGCCCGGGCGATGGAGATTCTGCTCCTGGGCGAGACCATCACCGCCGACGAGGCGCTCGACATCGGGTTGATCAACGCCGTGGTCGCTCCCGACCAGGTGATGGCCTCGGCGCACGACTACGCCGAGCGACTCGCGGCCAACGGACCGCTCGCAGTGCAGAAGATCAAGGAGGCCGCCTGGCGCACCAGCGGCCTGCCCATCGACGAGGCCCACGCCATCGAGAACGATCTGGCGGCCGAGGTGATGATGTCGAAGGACGCCCGCGAGGGCCCGCGGGCGTTCATGGAGAAGCGCCGCCCCGACTTCACCGGCACCTGAGCGCCCCTCGATCCGAAACTTGGGCATCCATCCGCACAGAGGTGGGCCCGTTGCCCAAGTTTCGGCGGGGAAGGTGCGGCGGCGGTGACGAAGAGCAGGCGTCAGCCCGGGGCGACCTCGAGGGTGAAGGACACCTCGGCGCCGTCGATGGTGACGGTGGTGGCCGAGCGGCCCGTCGACGGTCTCGATGATCGTCGAGGCCAGGACCTGCTCGGCGACGGTGTCCAGGTGGCGGCGGATGCCGTCGCCGACCGGGCCGTCGGGCAGACGGAGCTGCAGCTCGATGCGGTCGGTGATGGCCAGGTCTGCGGTCTTGCGCGCCTGCTGGACGTGCCGCACCAGATCGCGCGCCGCTCCCTCGGCGGCCAGCTCGGGGGTGACCGTGGTGTCGAGATGCACCACCGTGCGGTTGCCGGGCAGGGCGGCGACCGCACCCTCGGAGCTGGGCTCGAGTCCCAGCTCGAACTCACCCTCGGCCAGCGTGACACCTGCGGCGATGACCGTCCCGTCGGGCTGCTGTTCCCACTCACCGCTGCGAGCCGCGGCCATGACCGCCTTCATGTCCTTGCCCAGGCGGGGACCCAGCGTGCGGCCGTCGGGCCGGAGGAGGAAGCTGCCGTACGCCTCGACATCGTCGTCGAACGCGATCTCCTTGACGTTGACCTCGCGTCGGATGAGGTGCACCAGCGGCTCGAGCCGCTCACTGTCACGGCCGACGATGGTGAGGGTCTGGAGTGGGAGCCGGGCCCTCAGCCCGTGATCCTCTCGAAGCGACAGCGCGGCGCGGGTGGCGTCGCGGACCAGATCCATGTCGGCGACCAGCGTGGGGTCGTCGGGAAGTGTGCCGGGATCCGGCCAATCGGTGAGGTGCACGCTGTCCCCGCCGGTGAGGGTGGTGTGGATCTCCTCGGCCAGCATGGGCAACAGCGGCGCCGCCACCTGGCCGAGGGTGACCAGCGCGGTGTAGAGGGTGTCGTAGGCGTGTGCCTTCGATTCGGCCGAGACGGTGGCGTCACCCCCGGAGGCGGCCCAGAACCGTTCGCGGCTTCCGCGGATGTACCAGTTGGTCAACGCGTCGACATACGCCTCGATGGTGTGGCACGCCTGGGCCAGGTCGTAGCGGTCCAGCGCTTCGGTGACCTGCACCACCAGGTCGTGCGTCTTGGCCAGCAGGTACCGGTCGAGCAGCTCGGGACTGTCGGTGCGCACCTGCGCCGTGTATCCGTCGGCGTTGGCGTAGAGCGTGAAGAAGTAGAAGGCGTTCCAGATGGGATCGAGGACCCGGCGCGCCGTCTCGGCGATCCCGCTGGCCCCGCTGTCGATCCGGAAATCCAGGCCGCGCAGGATGGGGGAGCGCATCAGGTACCAGCGGAGCGCGTCGCTGCCCACCTCCTTGAACACCACGTCGGGTTCGGCGTAGTTGCGGAGGCGTTTGGAGAGCTTGCGGCCGTCCTCGGCCAGGAGGGTGCCGTGGCAGATCACGTTGGCGAACGCCGGCTTGTCGAACAGCGCCACCCCCAGCACATGCATCGTGTAGAACCAGCCGCGCGTCTGCGGGATGTACTCGACGATGAAGTCGGCGGGGTTGTGCTCCTCGAACCACTCGGTGTTCTCGAACGGGTAGTGCACGCTGGCGAAGGGCGACGATCCGCTCTCGAACCAGCAGTCGAGCACCTCGGGCACGCGACGCATCATCGACTGCCCGGTGGGGTCGTCGGGATTGGGTCGTACCAGCTGGTCGATGCCGGGCCGGTGGAGGTCGTCGGGGCGGACCCCGAAGTCGGCTTCGAGCTCGTCGAGCGAGCCGTACACGTCGGTGCGCGGGTACTCGGGGTTGTCGCTCTTCCACACCGGGATGGGGGCACCCCAGAACCGGTTGCGGGAGATGGACCAGTCGCGTGCGCCCTCGATCCACTTGCCGAACTGGCCGTCGCGGATGTGCTCGGGGATCCAGTTGATCTCCTGGTTGGCCGCCACCATCCGGTCGCGGATGGCGGTGACCTCGACGTACCAGGAGGACAGGGCCCGGTAGATGATGGGCGTGTCGGTGCGCCAGCAGTGGGGGTAGTTGTGCGTGTACGTGTCGTGGCGCACCAGCACGCCACGGGCCTTGAGGTCGTCGATGATGCTGGGGTTGGCCTCGAGCACGTTCTGGCCGGCCCACTCGGGGACGTCGGCGGTGAAGCGGCCACTGTCGTCGACCGGGACCACCAGTCCGATGCCGTGCTCGACGCCGACCCGCTGGTCGTCCTCGCCGAACCCCGGCGCGATGTGGACGACACCCGTGCCTTCGTCGATCTCGACGAAGTCGGCGCCGATCACGCGGAACGCGTTGGGTTCGTCTCGGAAGTACGGGAACAGCGGCTCGTAGGTGCGGCCGATCAGATCGCGGCCCTGCACGGTGCCGGCGGGAACGGCGCCGTCCAGCTGGGGGGCGTAGCGCTCGACCGTGGCCTCGGCCAGGTAGTACCGGATCCCGTCCTGGTCCATGGCCTGGTAGGTGATGTCGGGACCCACGGCCAGCGCCAGGTTGGACGGGAGGGTCCACGGCGTGGTGGTCCAGGCCAGGATGCGCTCGGGGGGTGTGTCGCCGTCACCGTCGGGCTCGAGGCTGAAGGCGATGGTGATGGCCGGATCCTGGCGAGGTCGGGTGGCGTCGTCGATACGGATCTCGAAGTTGGACAGCGGTGTCTCGGCCCCCCACGAGTAGGGCATGACCCGATAGTCCTCGTACACCAGGCCCTGGTTCCAGAGCTGCTTGAACGCCCACATGACGCTCTCCATGTAGGAGAGATCCATGGTCTTGTAGTCGTGCTGGAAGTCGACCCAGCGGGCCTGGCGCCTGACGTACTCCTGCCACTCGGACGTGTACCGCATGACCGAGGTGCGGCAGGCGTCGTTGAACCGGTCGATGCCGAACTCGGTGATCTTCTGACGGCCGCCCACCCCGAGGTCCTTCTCGACCTCCATCTCGACGGGCAGGCCGTGGCAGTCCCATCCGAACTGTCGCTCGACCCGGTGGCCGCGCATGGTCTGGTAGCGGGGGACGACGTCCTTGACGTACCCCGTCAGCAGGTGGCCGTAGTGGGGAAGACCGTTGGCGAACGGGGGACCGTCGTTGAAGACGTACTCGTCGCGATCGGCCCGCTGCTGGATCGAGCGCTCGAAGGTCCGGTCCTGCTCCCAGCGGTCGAGGACCGACCGCTCGATGGCGGGATAGTCGGCGCGGGTGGGAACGGCAGGGTACGGGGTGGCGGCGGGCTCGTCTCGCATGATGGGGTCCGGCGGAACAGGGAGCGGGAAGAGAGAAAGCCTACCGGCGCGCGGCCGGCAGGCTTTCGTTCCCTACGTTGTGCGCAGGGTGGGTCAGGTGATGTCGGCGCTGCGCCGGCGAGCGGCGAGCAGAGCGACGGCGCCGAGGCCGGTGAGGCCGACGGCGACGGCCACGAGCGACCCGGTGTTGCTGCCGGTGCGGGGGAGCGTCGAGCTGGTCGTGGCGACCGCAGCGGTCGGTTTGGCGGTGGCGGAGGTGCCTCCCACGTTGGTGGAGGTGGTGCCGCCGGCGGAGAGGATCTCGGTGGTGGTCGACGCCGAGTGGTTGCAGCTGTCGGAGCTGGCCACGACGCTGGCAGGGCCCACCGGAGTGCTGGCGGGGACCGTCACGCTGGTGGAGAAGCTGCCGCCGGCGGTGGCGGTGGTGGTGCCGACGGCCGTGCCGTTGATCGAGATGGTGATGGTGGCGCCGCCGGCGAACCCGGAGCCGGACACCGTCAGGCTGGCACCCTGCGTGACCGAACCGCCGGCGCTGATCACCGGGGTGACGTAGATATCACAGTCGTCGTCCTGCGCGGTGCCCGCACCGGCCGCCGGGGCCAGGAGGAACACTGCGGCCACGATGATGGCGACGACACTGAAGATCTTGCGCATGATTGCTCCCTCGACTTCCGCCGCGCCGGCCCGGCCGTGCCAGCTGACGACACGGTACCGCCCACGTGACGTATGACCACCCAGAGTAAGGGTCCGCAGGGACTGCGGTCAATGCTCGGCCTCCGATCGTCACGAAACTGCCGTGCGAGGCCCGTGTCACTCATCGGCCAGGAAGATGGTCTCGAAGGTGCGTGACACGGTCAGCGGTTGCTCCGGATCGGCCTGAACGTCGGCATCGAGCTGCTCGATCCAGGTGACGCCGTCGGTGTCGGCGACCGCGAGGGTGAGTTGGTCGTCCACGACGACGGGCTGGTGCAGCACGGTCAGTCGGTAGCCCTCCTCCATGTCGAGCGGACCGGCGAGCTCGAACTGGACGGTGACGGTCTCGCCCGGCGGGATCACCACCGGGAGCCCGCGTCGGTTCAGTGTGCCCTCGTCCTGGGCCACCCAGGTCTCCTGCTCCTGGTCATCGACGCGGATCGCGTCGACTTCGAGAGGGGTGAGGACGAACAGGTTGCTCGAATTGGTGCCCGGCGGATGCCCCTGCCGGTTGGCGGTGACGATGGGCGGCTTCCCGTCGGGCGGTTCGGTCGAGGTGAGGCGCACCGTGATCGTGGAGGAGACGGCCTGCGCGTCCCAGTCGATCAGCACGTCGTGGTCGATCTGCCGTTCGAGGTAGGCGTCCAGCTTGTTCTGCCCGGTGTTGGAGTGGAAGACGCCGACGACGTCGGATCCTTCGGCGACCTCGAGCCTGCCGTCCAGGCCGAGGCGCTCGAACAGTTCGTTCTCCCGTTCGTCGAACGTCAGCACGCGGATGTGGTCCTCTTCGACCAGCGGGCCCAGCGTGCTGAGCAGCTGTTCGGGCCGTGGCAACGCACCGTCGGTGAGCTGCTCGAAGGTGGTGTCGATGAGGGCGTTGAGATAGTCACCCCGCTCGTCGCGGTCGGGGAAGACGTCGTACTGGTCGTAGAGCAGGAACTGGCGCGTGTTCTCCGGGTCGAGGACGAAGGGGTACCCCGGGACGGCAACCGGCCCGGTCAGTTCGATCACTCCGGTCAGCGCGTCGGTGTCGACCGAGATGACCCCGTCGACCGCTCGACCCTTTGCGGCCCGGTAGAGCTCGTCGGCACCCCGCGTCGCCACGGCCATGTCGGGCGTCGAGCTGTAGTTCTGCGGATTCGGTCCGGGCAACGACTCGCGATACGACGCCGGGTAGGTCTCGTCGAGCCGCATGTCCAGGTCGACGAGATCGTCGGACCGGCCCCGGTCCTCCAGTTCGATCTGGCCGTCGTCGGCCCCGATCTGCGCCCAGCTGCCCGACAGTCCGCCCAGCTCGCGTGCTTCCGATGGCGTGAGCAGCATGAGGAAGTAGCTGCGCCGCCCGTCCGCTCCGAGCAGGCCGGGGAGCAGGTCCACCACCTCGGCGGCGAGGTCGGTGGAGGGTTGGACGTCGGTCAGCCGTTCCTCGAGGTCGGTGATGCGATCCTGCAGCAGACCGACGAGCCAGGGTGAGCGGACCGACGCGGCCACCTCGAGGGTGCGGTTCACGTCCTCCTGCGCCCTCCGGGTGGGCTCCTGGAGCGAGCGGATCTGGTCGAGATCGATCCGGCCGTCTTCGCCTCGGAGCGCATCGGAATCGACCAGGCTGGTCACGTCGCCCGCCAGCGAGGTGAGGTCTCCACCGGCAGCGCTGAGCTCGACCGCTGCTCGCTGGTGCTGCGCCACGATGGGGAGCGCTCCGGCGGGCCCCGACCACCAACCGTCCAGTTCCTCGCCGGCGAGTGCCAACGACGCACCCGCCTCCTCGAGGAGAGGGCGGGCGCCCTCGACGTCGCCGTCTCGAGCCAGGCGGAGGCCATGGTTGGACAGGGCGAACGCATCGTCGGCCCGCGGGGCCGCCTGCACGGCGCCCGCCAGGGTGAATCCGCCGACGACGAGCGCGACGGCGGCGACTGCGCCGACGCCGGCCCAGGCGAGACGTCGCGTGCGCGGCGCCCGCTGCTGGATGGCCGAGCCGACCACCAGGGCGCCGGTGGTGATGCCGACCACCGCGGTGAGCCCGGTGAACCCCACGTCTCCGAGCCGGAGGGCGACCTGTACCGACAACCCGGCGACGACGGCGCCCACGACGGGGTCGGGGCGGCGGCGGAGGGCCAGTTCGACGATGACGATGGCGATGGCGGCGATCCCGACGAACAGCCACGGCGGTGAGGCCAGCATGGTCGGCAGGGTGGCGAACAGGATGAGCGGGAGGCGGCGCGCGCCCGTGCCGGCCAGGGTGACCAGCGCCGCCGCCAGGGTGCGTTCGACCAGGTCGATCGTCTCGCCGCCGGTGGGGGCGGACTCGGCGAGTGCTCCCCCGACGGCAGCCGCCACGACCACCGCGGCCGGCACGAGGTGCTCACGCCACTGGGCGCTCGAGGGGCGGTCCTCGGTGCTGTCGGTCAAGGTGACCTATCGGTCGGCCAGGACGTTGATGGAGCCTCCGTAGTTGGCGACCCAGACGTTGCCCTCTGCGGCGTCGTAGGTGATGCCGATGGGGTGGTGGCCGACCGCCAGCTCCTGCACCTCGACCATGTCGGCGGTGGTGACCTTGCTGACGGTGTCATCGTCGTAGTTGACGACGTACAGCGCGCCGCCGTCGTCGGCGATGGTCATGCTGCGGGGCTTGGCCCCGGTGGCGACCGTGGCCACCACCTGGCCGGTGGCGGTGTCGACCTTGGCGATGTTTCCGTCGCGGTTGAGCGTCACGTAGAGGTACGCGTCGTCGGGGGACAGGACGACGTGGCGGGGGCTGCCGCCCACTCCGTTGAACCAGGACAGCGAGTAGTCCTCCAGCGAGACGACGGCGATGTCGGTGGATCCCATGACCGCGATGTACGCCCGGGAGCCGTCCTGGGTGACGGCGATGCCCCGCGGGAAGCGTCCGATGTCGATCCGTCGCTCCTCGACGCCGGTCTCGGTGTCCACCACGCTCAGGTCATAGGAGCACCAGTTGGTGACCAGCACCGTGCTGTCGTCCGGGGTCACCGCGACGTACTTGGGCACCGCTCCCACCTGGATGACCTGGTCGACCTCGGCGTCGGCGATGTTCACCCGATACAGGAAGGACTGGTCCCAGTCGCCGTCGCTGCAGCCGTCGTCCCCCGGATTGCCGAAGCCCGGACCGTACATCTGGTAGTTGGACACGTAGGCGTAGGCCCCGTCGGAGGTGAAGGCGGCCTCGACCGGGGCGCCCTGGTACTCCCCCTCGTAGTCGAAGCCGAACTCACCGAGGTCGACGGTGTCGGGGATGGTGGCGACCAGGTTCATGTCGCGGTCGTAGAGGGTCATCGTGTGCCGGTACATCATGTTGTTGGCGATGAAGTAGCCGTCACCCGAGTGCACCACCGACTTCGGGGCGATGTCGCCACCGATCACCTCCAGCGGCTCGAGCGTCCGCTGGTCCGAAGGGGGCAGCGGCACCGTGGTCGTCGTCGAGGTGGTGGTCGTGGGCGCGGCGGGGATCGTCGCCTCGACCGCCGTCGTTGCGGCGTCGTCGAGTGTGGTCGGGGCTGCGGCGGTTTCGACCGCGGTGGCATCGTCCGAGAGTGTTGCGACCCCGGCTCCGCCCAGGGTGACGAGGCCCAGGAGGCCGAGCACCAGCGGAACCTGCCACCAGTGGCCGTCCGGGGTGTCGGGCCTGGTCATGCGCGAAGCCTACCGATCGATGCCCTGCCACCGGCGACGGAGCGTCGGGGCTCGTCGCTCTGGCAGCATCTCCTGGCGTGAGCACCCCCGACCCACCGGACCCGATCGTGGACGGACCCGGCGTCGGCCCGCATGCAGCGCCCTGGCCCGACGACGACCGGCTCGACCCGGAGCTGCTGGCCGCCGGCGATCACCGCAACGTGGTCGACCGCTACCGCTACTGGAGCCGTGAAGCGATCATCGCCGACCTGGCCCGACGCCGACACGGGTTCCACGTGGCGATCGAGAACTGGGAGCACGACTTCAACATCGGCACCGTCGTCCGGAACGCAAACGCCTTCGCGGCGGCCGGGGTCCACATCGTGGGACGGCGCCGGTGGAACCGCCGCGGCGCCATGGTCACCGACCGCTACCTCTCCGTGAGCCACCATCCGACGATCGAGGACCTGATCGGTTGGGCGGACGGGCAGGACCTCCCGCTGATCGGGATCGACAATCTGCCGGGATCGGTGCCGCTCGAGACGTTCGCCATCCCCGAGCGGTGCGTGATGCTGTTCGGTCAGGAAGGGCCCGGGCTCTCGGCCGCCGCCCGCCGGGCCGCGACCTCGGTGTGCTCGATCGCGCAGTTCGGTTCGACCCGCTCGATCAACGCGGGGGTGGCGTCGGGGATCGCCATGCACGCATGGATCCGCCAGCACGCCGCGGTCGGCGGGCCGGGTGCCGCTGACTGAGTGGCGGGCGGTGTACGGTCCGCCATCGCGGGAGGTCTGACAGCTTTGGGGGTTGGGCTGGTCGTCTCGCCATCGCTCATCGGGGCGGGGAAGGTGGATCCACGTGGGACTGGTTCGGAAGGCTGCGGTCGGTGTCTTCAGCGAGGAACCACTCGAGGCGCGTATGTGGCCGGCTCTCAACGGCGTGCGGGGACTCGCCGCTCTGTCGGTCTTCGTCCTCCATGCCGTGGGCACCAACCGGGTGTCCCACGCCGGGTTCTCGGGGGTCACGGTCTTCTTCGTCCTGAGCGGGTTCCTCCTGGCCCACCTGTGGATCCACGAGGAGAGCACCTCCGGGACCAACAATCGCCGGCGCTACTTCCGGCGGCGCATCGGCCGCGTCGCGCCGGTGCTCTTCGTCTACGTGTTCTTCGCAACCATCCTGATGTACCGCACGCTCTCGGGCGACGGCGATCCGACGGTGGAGCTCGAGGGCGAGATCTTCGACCGTCCGGGGCCCGAAGCGGCCCTGGTGACCGGAGCGGCCACGGTGGGCTTCGTGCTCAACCTGTTCGCCGCTGCCGGCTGGGTCTACCACGGGACCATGGGCCACCTCTGGACGGTCTCGTTGGAGATGCAGTTCTACCTGCTCCTCCCGTTGCTCTTCATGGCGGCCAAACGATTCGGCGCCGCCGACGATCGGCGCCTCCTCCTTCGGTTCTGCCTCCTCGGATTCGTCGTGTCCAGCGGCGTGCGCTGGTACCTGGCGCTCTCGTCGACCGACGGTCTGCGTGAGGCTCAGCGCGCCTACGTGGGTTTCGACACCCGTATCGATGCCCTGTTGCTGGGCGTGGCGGTCGCCATCGTGCTCCACCGTCGTGGCCGCCTCCGCCGACCGGGTCGAGCGCTCGGCGCAGGAACGGCGCTGCTCCTCGTGAGCACGATTCCGGCGACTGCGTTGGCCGTCGAACTGTCGGCCGAGCGGAATCTGCAGGTCTGGATGCAGTATCAGTCGGTGCTCGCCGCGCTGGGTTCGGCGCTGCTGATCGGTGGGATCGTCTCCCGCCGGCACGACGCCCGGCCCCTCCCGGTGGTGGCGTCGCGGCCGGTGCTCTTTCTCGGGATGATCTCGTACTCGTTCTACGTCGGGCACTTCCTGCTGGCCCTGCGGGTCGAGGCGGTCTCGGGGGTCGTCCGCAGCTCGATCGCGTTCGTCGTGATGCTCGCCATCACCATCTTCGGGGCCTGGGTCTCCTGGCGGCTGATCGAGAAGCCCTGGATCCAGTGGTCCACCGAGAGGGCGGGCCTGCCGTGGGGTCTCAGTCGCCTGTCCGGTAGTCGCCGAAGGGCTGATCGCGCTCGCTCAGCGCCTCGGTGAGCCCCTTGTCGTGCACCTTGGACATGAACTCCTGCAGGGCGTCGGTGTGGACGCCGAGGGCGCAGAGCTCGGTGCCGGACCTGATCCCGGCCCGCATGCCCATCACCTCCATCTGCCGGTGGACGACGCGCTTGTTCAACTGGACGATCTCGGGCGGCAGCTTGGCGATACGGCCGGCCACGTCGATGACCGTGTCGTTCAGCTCGTCGGCGGGGACGGCGGCGTTGGCCCAACCGGCCTCGACCGCCTGAGGTCCCGAGAGCGAGTCGCCGGTGAGCATCATCTCCATGGCCTTGCGCATCCCCAGGATCCAGGGGTGGAAGTGCATGTCGGGCACGCCGAAGCGCACGGCCGGGTAGCCCATCTGGGCGTCCTCGGCCATGTAGACCAGGTCGCAGCCGGTGGCCAGCTCGCTACCGCCGGCCAGGCAGTAGCCGTGGACCTGGGCGATCACCGGCTTGGCCAGGTCCCAGATGCCCATCCAGAGCTCGGTGACGTGGCGGGGCCACTGTCCCTCTCCGGCGGGGGTGTAGACGGGGAGGTCACCCTCGCTGCCCATCAGGTCGTAGCCGGCGCAGAACGACGGACCGGCGCCGCAGACGATGCTGACCCGCACGTCGGGGTCCTGGTCGTTGGTGATGAGCGCCTCGACGAGGGCGCCCCGAAGCGCGTGGTTGAGCGCGTTGCGCTTCTCGGGTCGGTTCAACGTGATGCGACGCACCCCCGGGGCGGGGTCGTCGATCAGCACCCAGTCTCTGGTCATGGGGGGCCTCCTGTCGCAGCTGCGCCCCCACCGTGGCCCCCCATCCGCCCCGCTGTCGAACTCGTGAACTCATGCGAGCGTGTGTGTCGCCTGAGTTCACGAGTTCGTTGGGTGGGAGCCGGGGGGTCGCGCCTACGCTGCGCGCATGACTGAGCAGGGCTTCGAGACACGCATGATCCATGCCGGCCAGGAGCCGGATCCCACCACCGGGGCGCGGGCGGTGCCCATCTACCAGACCACCGCGTACCAGTTCCGCGATTCGTCACACGGCGCCGCGCTGTTCGCCCTGGAAGAGATGGGCAACATCGTACACGCGGATCATGAACCCCACGCAGGGCGTGTTCGAGGCGCGGATGGCCGACCTCGAGGGTGGCACCGAGACGGCCGTCGGTATCCCCGGTGCGCTCGCGGTGGCATCGGGCCAGGCCGCCGAGACGATGACCATGCTGACCCTGGCCCAGGCCGGCGATCACATCGTGTCCAGCACCTCGCTCTACGGCGGCACCTACAACCTCTTCCACTACACCCTGCCCAAGCTGGGCATCGAGGTCAGCTTCGTCGAGGATCCCGACGACCTCGACGCCTGGCGCGCCGCCGCCCGCGACAACACCAAGGCCTTCTTCGGCGAGACCATCGGCAATCCCGAAGAACGACATCTTCGACATCGCCGGCGTCGCCGGTGTGGCCCACGACGTCGGCGTGCCGCTGGTCGCGGACAACACGGTGGCCACGCCGTACCTGTGCCGGCCGCTCGAGCACGGGGCCGACATCGTCGTGCACTCGGCCACCAAGTTCATCGGCGGCCACGGCACCTCGATCGGTGGGGTCATCGTCGACGGCGGATCGTTCGACTTCGGCAACGGCCGGTTCCCCAACTTCACCGAGCCCGATCCCAGCTACCACGGCATGGAGTACTGGCCGATGCTCGGCCACGGCTGCTTCATCCTGAAGGCCCGGCTCCAGATGCTGCGCGACCTCGGCTCGGCGGTCAGCCCGTTCAACTCGTTCCTGTTCCTCCAGGGGCTGGAGACGCTCAGCATCCGCATGGAGCGCCATGTTCAGAACGCCCAGGCGGTGGCCGAGTACCTCGAGGGTCACGACGCAGGTCGAGTCGGTCGCCTACGCCGGGCTCGCCTCCAGCAAGTGGAACGACCGTGTCGCCACCTACATGCCGAAGGGGGCGGGTTCCGTTCCCGCCTTCGTCATCAAGGGCGGCCGCGAGGCCGGCGAAACGTTCGCCAACGCCCTGGAGCTCCACAGCCAGCTGGCCAACATCGGCGATGTGCGCAGCCTGGTGATCCACCCGGCCAGCACCACGCACCAGCAGCTGTCCGAGGACGAGCAGCGCACCGCCGGCGTCGAAGCCGGGCTGGTCCGACTCTCGGTGGGAATCGAGACGATCGACGACATCATTGACGACCTGGACAAGGGCTTCGCCGCCACCGCCTGAGCGAGAAGGAGACACGCCATGACCGTGATCGAGACACCGAGAGCCGTCCTCCGCAGCGAGGACGACTGCCCGTTCGTCGACCTGGGCGACGGCAGCGAACTGCAGCTGTTGCAGGTGGACGTCCCGAACGGCCTGTGGGTCATCCGCACCCGCTTCCAGCCCGGCTACCGGGTGCCGACGCACAAGCACACCGGTCAGGTGTTCGCCTTCACCATCTCGGGCGCATGGAAGTACGAGGAGTACCCCGAGGTGATGACGGGAGGGTCGTATCTCTACGAGCCGGCCCACTCGGTCCACACGCTGATCGTGCCCGAGGATGCCACCGAGATCGCCGACGTCTGGTTCGCCATCTACGGCGCCAACCTCAACCTGGACGCCGAGGGCAACATCGAGTCCATCATCGACGCCGAGATGGTGCGCGATGGCTACCTGATGATGTGTGAGGACCAGGGGAAGGGCACCCCCAACGTCATCGGCATCGACTGAGGTCCACGGACCACCGAAAGGGAGCGCGTATGCGGGCCGCAGCGATGACGGGGATCGGGCAGCCGCTCGAGGTGGTCGAGGTGCCCGATCCCGAACCGGGACCGGGTGACCTGGTCCTGCGGATCGACTCGTGCGGGATCTGCGGGTCGGACCTGCACCTGGTGGACGTCTTCGACGTCCCGGGCCTGGTCTTGGGCCACGAGTTCTGCGGCGAGGTGGCCGCGGTCGGCGCTGACGTCGACGGCTGGTCGACCGGCGACCGCGCCACGGCCCTGTCGCTGGCCACGTGCGGCAGCTGCGACGCGTGCCGCGAGGGCCGCATCCGGCAGTGCGTCGCGGTCCAGATGATCGGTATCGAGGTACCCGGTGCCTACGCCGAGTACGTGCGGGTGCCGGCCCACGACGCCCGTCGCCTCCCCGGCTCGGTCACCGTCGAGCTCGGCGCGCTGATCGAACCGCTGGCCGTCGCCCGCCACGGCGTCGAGCGCGGTGCCGTGCAGCCGGGCGACGATGTGCTCGTGATGGGCGCCGGCCCCGTCGGGCTGGCCACCGCGGTCTGGTTGGAGTCGTTCGGCGCGAACGCGGTGGCTGTGAGCGATCCGCAGGCGGCCCGCCTGGCCCGGGCGGACGGCGTCGGGGCCGACGTGCTCCTCGACCCGACCGAGGGCGAGGTGGGTGAGCTGTTCGCCGCACAGGTTGGCCGCCGCCCGGACGTGGTGATCGAGTGCGTGGGCCTGCCCGGGCTGATCGAGCAGGCCGCGACGGCGGCCGGCGACGGCGGCCGGGTGTCGGTGGTCGGGGTCTGCATGGCCGAGGACAGGTTCGTGCCGTACACCTCCATCAGCAAGGAGCTGGACCTCAACTTCGCGCTCTACTACCGGGCTCAGGACTACCTGGCCACGATCGCGGCGATCGACGAGGGGACCTTCGACCCGGCGACGCTCATCACCGGCGAGACGTCGCTGGAGGACCTTCCCGGCCGGTTCGAGTCGCTGAAGCGTCCAAACGACGATGCCAAGGTGTTGGTCAAGCCCCAGCTCTAGGATCCGGTCCGAACGCTGGAGGCCGAGATGGTGCGCAACCCCGAGGTGGACGAATGGTGCGAGTGGAAGGACGAGCGCTGAGCGCGTCGTCGGTCCCCGTCGATCCCGCCGACGCGCGGGAGCGAATCGCGTCGGTGGCGACGTGGCGTCACTCGATCGAAGTGGCGCCGGGGGTCGTGACCGAGGGCACGGTCGACAACCGGACCGAGCTGGGCCGCCTTCGGCTTCCCGCCGATCTGGTCGGGCAGCGGGTGCTCGATGTCGGCTGCTCGGACGGCTTCTACTCGTTCACCTGCGAGCAACGGGGTGCTGACGTGGTGGCGCTGGACGACGAGTCGTCGCTGCTGGCCGGGGAGGGCAACGGCTTCACCGTGGCGAAGGAGCTGCTCGGGTCGCAGGTCGCCTACCGGGTGGCCGATGTGGAGACCCTGGCCGACTCGGATCTGGGGCCCTTCGATCTGGTGCTCTTCGTCAACGTGCTCTACCACGTGCAGAACCCGCAGCGGGCGTTGCGCGCGCTGGCCGCGGTGACGCAGCCGGGTGGGCGCATGGTGCTGAAGACGATCTTCCGCAACGACGTGCGGGTGTGGGTGCGGGGCCGTCCGTACGGCTTCGATCTGGACCGCAAGCCCAAGTGGTGGTACTTCCCCAACGACGAGCTGGGCGGGGACCCGACCAACTGGTGGGCGCCGAATCGGGCCGGCCTGGTCGGCATGCTCGAGGCGACCGGTTGGCGGGTCGACGGCCCGATCGACCAGCACGGCGACCGTCTCTACCTCCACGCGCTGCGGACGGCATGACGAACGCAAGCCCGTGAGCGAACGCCCGACCACCGATCTCGAGGTCGTCGTACTCGACGTGCTGGACGACACGTGGGCGCAGATGGTGGAGCGGCTCGACGGGCTGTCCGACGCCGAGTTCCTGTGGGAACCCGTCGACGGGTGCTGGAGCGTGCGGGCCCGAACGGACGGTTCGGTGAGGGTCGACGGCGAAGGCGAACGCGATCGGGACCCGGCGCCCTTCACGACGATCGCCTGGCGGCTGTGGCACATCGGGACGGACTGTCTCGACGCCTACTCCGAGCGATTCCTCGGCGGAACGGGCGCGTCCGTGTCGGGCGACGAGTGGCACCTCGATGTGGCGGCGGCCATCGAGGACCTGGATCGGTCCTGGCAGTGTTTCCGAGGTGGCCTGGGTGAGCTCACGGCCGAGCAGTGGTGGAAGGAGATCGGCGAGGAATTCGGGCCGTGGTCCCGGCACTCGGTCGCCGATCTGGCGTTGCATGCGCAGCACGAGATCGCGCATCACGGCGCCGAGGTGGCGCTGCTGCGCGACCTCTACCGGGACGGTGGGGCGGGCGGCTGAGCTCGATGGGTCGGGTTGCGGTCCGCTCCGCTCAGCGGGGGCGGTCGGAGCTGCCGACGATGGCCCCGATCGTCATGACCTCGTCCTCGATCTCGTCCTGGAGCCAGTCCCCGAGGGTGCGCTCGACCCGGCGGAAGGGCCCTTTGAACGTGAACTCGTAGGCGTGGGTGATCGTCGTGCCGTCGTCGTCGGGCAGGCAGTCGAAGGTCCCGACGAAGTCGAAGACCAGACCGGGCCGGCTGGCGGGGTGCCCCGACGAAGGTCAGCTTCTCCCACCGATCCAGCGTGAAGTTCTGGCGGTCGGGTGCCGGCGGGAGGCCCCGCACGCGGCCCCACATCCTGACCGAGCCGTGGCCGGCCTGGTCAGGTCCTTCGACGCGGCCGACGCGCAGGATCTTGCGGTCGGCCTGCCGGTAGCGGTCGAGATCGAGGACGAACTCCAGGACCGCTTGCGGGTCGGCGTCGACGTGGGCGCTGGCCCTGGCCGTGACCGTCATGGACCGACGGTAGTCGCCCCGTCCCGAGCAGAGCCCGGGTATGCATCAGTAGTTGATGATATAAGGAATGACTGATATAACGGTGCCATGTCAGCACCTGCCCACGACACGCTGGAACGGTTCGGGACGGCACTGGCCGACCCGATCCGGCGGCGCATCCTGCTGACGCTGCTGTCCGGCCCGTCGTATCCCAGCGAGCTGCTCGAGGGGCTGGACACCACGCAGCCCAATCTGTCGAATCACCTCGCGTGCCTGCGAGGGTGCGGGTTGGTGACCGCGGAACGGGAGGGGCGGCGGGTGCGCTACGAGCTGTCGTCGCCCCGGCTGGCCCACGCGCTCGAGGACCTCATGTGGATCGAGCTGGACATCGATGCCGGCCACACCGATCTGGACGGCAGGCCCTGATGGCGCTTCTGGCGCTCGGGTTGTTCGTGGTGTGGTTCCTCGTGGTCTTCGTGGCGCGGACGGTCAAGCAGCGGAGGACCACCGGCGATAGCGGCGTGCGCACGGGAGCCTTGTCGGAACCGGTCGGGTCCATCGAGTGGGTCGCGGGTTGGATGCTGGTGTTGGCGTTCCTGTCGGGCGCGATGGCGCCGGTGGCCGAGCTGCTCGGGCTCGGTCCGATCGTCGCGTCCGACCCCATGCGGGTGGTCGGGATGATCGTTGCCGTCGTTGGCATCGTGCTGACCTCCGTGGCGCAGTCGGCGATGGGGAAGGAATGGCGGATCGGCGTCGACGCCGAGGAGCGCACCGACCTGGTCACCGGTGGTGCGTTCGCCATCGTCCGCAACCCGATCTACACGGCGATGTTCGGTACTGCGGTCGGGCTCGTGCTGATGGTGCCCAACTGGGTGGCCATCGTGGCCTTGCTCCTGTTGGTGGCCTCGGTCGAGCTCGAGGTCAGGTTCGTCGAGGAGCCCCACCTCCGACGGCTCCACGGCGACGAGTACGCGGCCTACCGGGCGCAGGTCGGGAGGTTCGTACCGGGAATCGGGCGGACGGTCGCTCCGCTCAGGGTTCGGTGACCTGAAACCCGGTGCAGTCATCCTCGGAGCAGATCCGAACCTGTCCGGGTTCGACGTCGTCCGGGAGCTTGATATCGATGATGCGCTCTTCTCCATCCGAGAGGATCAGCGCCGGGTGCGTGATGACCATTCCGTCCTGCACTCGTTCTGCTCCCACCGCGCCGTCCGGGCCACTGTGCCCGTGAAACACGTACAACGGCTCGTCGCCGCGCCGGAGGACCAGGTCCACGCCAATACTTGTGTCCGCCGGAACGATCACCTGGAACGGTGCACCAGGCTGAACTTCCGCCGGCGATACCTCGAACACGCTAGTTCGCTCGTCGGATGATCCCGCCGACGCATCGTCGGTCCCGCAGCCGACGCAGGCGAGTAGCAACGCGGTGCCGACGGCTCCCGAGCCGAGGCAGGCCCGTCCTGCTCGGCGGTCTCGTGCCTTCGGTGTCGGTCTCGGTTCGATACTGCCTCATCGTCCCGGCGCAGCCCGAAGTTGAGCGGCGGGATTCGGGCAGCTTGCGCCGCGAATGGTGAGGTCGACAGAGGCGGCGCCGCTCACCGTTCGATGACGCGGCGCTCGTCGGCTCGGTCGCCGGGCTGCGAGCGCCGCCGGTGCCAGGGCGGAAGGGATCATCCAGGGGCGACTCCGGCCGGGGAGGACGCCACGATGCTGGTGCGCGAGGAGGGACTTGAACCCTCACGTCCTTTTGGGACACAGGAACCTGAATCCTGCGCGTCTGCCAATTCCGCCACTCGCGCGAGTGAGCCCCGTGAGGCTAGCGCGTAGGACCTGCCATGCCCCACGGAGATCGCCGGGGCGGATCGGCACCGGACCACTACGCTCCGACGCGTGGTGCTACGCGGTTTCGAGAAGCGACTGGAGGGGATGGTCGAGGGGGTCTTCGCCCGCGTGTTTCGCAGTGGTCTGCGCCCCGTCGAGATCGGTCGGCGTCTGGTGCGAGAGATGGATGACGGCCGCTCGGTCGGTGTCAGCGGCCGAACGGTCGTGCCCAACGACTTCGATGTCCAGCTCAGCCAACCCGACTTCGATCGTTTCGAAGAGGTCGATGACGTGTTGGTCCGGGAGCTGTGCGATGCCGCCCGCGACCACGCTCGCTCGGAGGACTACGGCTTCATGGGGCCCGTCCGTGTCCGGCTGATGCTCGATGAATCCCGCCGCACGGGAACGTTCCGGATCATCCCTCACTTCCGCGAGGCCGACGGGGGTGTGGGCGCCGGGTCCCTCCTTCTTCCCTCGGGCAAGCGACTGGTGCTGACCGAATCCATCGCCACCATCGGTCGGCTGCCCGAGTGCACCGTGACCGTCGCCGATCCCAACGTCAGCCGCACCCACGCCGAGATCCGACCCGACGGCGACGGCTTCATCGTGGTCGACCTGGGCTCCACCAACGGCACCCGGGTCAACGGGGGTCGCATCGACCGGCATCGGCTGGCCGACGGCGACGAGCTCAACTTCGGCAACACGGTGGTGCGGTTCGAGGCCAGCTGAGCCGGTCCGGAGGGCGGTGGCCTCGCGGCCGGCGTGCGTGCGATCGGCGGTGAGCTTCGAGCGTTCTCGAGAATTTCCTGCGCCTTCGGGGTTGCGAACGTATGTACCCCTCGACTAGGATGGTGGGTGCTGGTCAGGGCCTCGCCCGGATCGGCCACTTCCCCTTTCGACATCCGATGAGTTGCGCAACCGCCGAGCGGTCGCGCCTGTTGATCGAGGGAGGTTCCCGTTGTGGCGATGACCGCACCGCCGGCGCATCACGAGCTGCTCGATCGACTTGCGTCCGATTCGTCCTCGTGGAGCCGACCCGAGCGAGTCGGTGCGCTCCGCGAGGTCGAGCGGCTGCGGTCCTGGCTCGACGCTCGCGAGGCTGCCCTGCTGGCCGTCGCCCATCGCGAGGCCGACGACGTCAACTCGGGGGCGCGGGATCTGGCCCAGCTGTGCCAGCAGGCAGGAAAGGTGGGCTACGGCGAGGCCAAGCGGCGCGCTCGGCGGGCCCATCGCCTTCCCGACCTGCCCGCGACGCAAGGCGCGCTCTCCGCCGGGCGACTGGGGAGCGCGCAGGCCGATGAGATGTGTGGGCTGGCCGATCGGCTGGAACCCGAACAGCGGCCGGTGCTGGCCCGGCACGAGAAAGCGCTGGTGGCCGACCTCCTCGACCTGTCGCCGACCCAGGCCCGCAAGCGATTGGCCCGCTTCGAACACGACCTCCTGGACGACGACGGGGCCAGCAAGCACGAGCGCCAACGGGCGCAGAACTCCCATCGAGAGCGTAAGCACGGCGACGGCACCTCCACCTTCTTCAGCCACCTCGACCCGGTGGCCGCATCGCAGGTGCGTGCGTGCATCGACCGCAAGGTCGAGCAGCTCTGGCGGAGCTGAGCACCGCGACCACGACGGTCCGGTGCCGCGCGGCGCGCTGTCCGACGAGCGGCTCCGGGCCCAAGCCATGGTCGAGCTCATCCGCGCCGGACATGCTGCGCCGGAGGGCACACGAGCCGCCGCCGACGTCCTCGTCCTGATCGACTACCAGACCCTGATCGGCCAACTCTCGCTGGCCGGCCGGTGCGAGCTGGGCGACGGGACCCCGTTGCCCGCATCAGAGGCTCGCCGGCTGGCCTGTGAGGCTCGGATCATCCCGGTCGTCATGGGTGGAGGCAGTCTGCCGCTCGATGTGGGCCGCAGCCGTCGGCTCGCCACCGGCGCCCAGCGCGCCGCGGCCCGAGCCGTCCATGACACGTGCTGCATCGACGGCTGTGACACCCCGTTCGACTACTGCGAGCTCCACCACATCCAGTGGTGGGGAAGTGGCGGGCGATCCGACCTGGCCAATCTGGCGCCGGTGTGCAGCAAGCACCACCACCTCATCCACGATCACGGGTGGGAGTTGCGGCTCGACCAGCGGCGCGTCGGCACCTTGCACCGGGAAGGGGCAACGGCGGATGGGGCCGGACCGAGCGCCGAGGCGGATGCGGCGCCGACGTCGCAACAGGACGAGCCGCGGCCGGACCGGTCGACTCGGGAGAACCGACTGCGGGATGCGTCTCCGCCGCCACCCCGTCCCGACCGGGAACGGTCGCCCTCGGCTCCGCCGCTGCGCGTGCCACCCGATCACTCCCGCACGAAGCGGGTCACCGCGATCCCGGCCGACGCCGCGACGGCCCCCGACCGATGTTGACGCCCCGCGCCGCGATGGCCCCTCGACCAATGCCGATGACCATCGCCGGACTCCCGTGCGCCCTCAGCGCGCGCGGGTCGACCAGTAGGCTCGGCCCGGTGCCCGAGCAACTGCTGATCGTCCTCAAGTTCTGCCTGCTGGCGCTCGTGTACGTGTTCTTCTTCCGCGTGCTCCGGGCGGTGTGGGCCCAGCTGCGTGAACCCGAACTGGCGGCGGCAGCGCCGGTCGCTCCGGCACCGGCGCCCCGAGCCGCCGCCGCTCCGGCAGCGGCGGCCACCAAGCGTCGATCCGCTCCCACCCCGGTGTCGCTGGTCGTGCGGGAACCGAAGGGTCTGGCCGGCACCACCTATGGCCTGACCGACGAGCTGACCATCGGTCGGGCGCCCGGGTGCCACATCACGCTGGACGACACGTACGTCTCGCAGGTGCACGCTCGGGTCTTCGTGCGGGACGGCAAGGTCATGATCGAGGACCTCGGCTCCACCAACGGCACCTATCACAACCGGGCCAAGGTCGGCGCCCCCGTCATCGTGGATCGGGGCGACCGGGTCCAGGCCGGCAGCGTCGTGATGGAGCTGGTGTGACGCGCTTCAGCTACGGCTCGGTGTCGGACCTGGGACGGGTGCGTGCGGTCAACCAGGACGCCGCGCTCGTCGCCGACGACCTCTTCGTCGTGGCCGACGGCATGGGTGGTCACCGGGGCGGCGAGGTCGCCTCCGAGATTGCCGTCACCGTGATGGGCGACGAGGTGGTCGAACCCACCGTCGACGCATTGGTGGCCGCTGTCATCTCGGCCAATCGGAAGATCAACAACCGGTCGCGCGACGAGGCCGAGCTGTCCGGCATGGGCACCACCGTCACCGCCATGGCGCTGATCAGCGACGACGAGGGTGAGCGGCTCGGCGTGGTCAACGTCGGCGACTCCCGCACCTATGTCGTCGACCAGGACGAGCTGGTCCAGCTCACCGACGACCACTCGTTGGTCGGCGAGATGCTGCGCTCGGGCCAGCTCACCAAGGAAGAAGCCCTCGATCATCCGCAGCGCAACATCCTCACCCGGGCGCTGGGCGTCGACTCCGAGGTCGAGGTCGACTGGTTCGAGATCCAGATCCGCCAGGGCGACCGCTACCTGCTCTGCACCGACGGTCTGTTCAACGAGGTCAGCGAGGACCAGATCGCTTCGGTCATGCGACGGCTCGCCGACCCCGACGAAGCCGCGCAGGAACTGGTCCGCCTCGCCGTCGAGCACGGTGGCCGGGACAACATCACGGTCGTCATCGTCGATGTCGAAGAGGGCCCCGGCGACGAAGGAAAGGGTGTGGTCGGATCACGGATCACCCGTCGCTCCGGCGTGGAGCCCGATCCGGCCGGGTTCGCATCGGCCGCCGCGCTCGATGCAGCCGCCGCAGACGCGGCCGCCGACGGGTTGGCCACCGATGACGCGGCGACCGACGACACCGTGCCGCGCGACGGAGACGACCCGGCGGCGACCGACGCGATCGCCGACGGCGACGCGCATGGCGGAACGACCGAAGCCGACGCCGAACCCGAGGTCGCCCAGCTCGCCTCGGGACGTCCCCTCATCCCACCCGAACCCAGCGTGCGGAAGACCCGCCGAGCCCGGTTCACCTGGCGGGTCCTGGCCCTCATCGTGGCGCTGGCCCTCATCGGGGGGATCGCGGCGCTGGCGCTCAGCGTCTTCTCCGGGGGCTCCTACTTCGTCGGGTTCGACGGCGACGAGGTCGCCATTTTCCGGGGCCGTCCCGGAGGGGTGCTCTGGATCGAGCCGACGCTGGAGGAATCGACCGGGCTCTGTCGCAACGAGATCGGTGTCAGCTGGCTCACGCCGATCGAGGACGGGATCGAGTACGGCACCATCGCCGAGGCCGAGACCCTCATCGACACCATCAGCCGCCAGGCCGCCGAGGCCGGCCGGCTCACCGACGAGCCCTGCGACGGCGGGGCGGCCTCGACCGGTTCTGACACCACGGTTCCTCCCACCAGCGCCCCCGTGATCGCGCCCACCACTGCGCTTTCGGACGCGCCCGACGACACCCAGCCGTGACGGCCACGGTCGAGAGACCAGCCAAGGCGGCCCGCCGT
>CAWCAL010000013.1:0-129160 GCA_963793475.1 uncultured Acidimicrobiales bacterium | reverse complement strand
GAGAAGCAGGCTGAGCGCGACAATCCAGTTCCGCTGGCCCGGTTGGTCGAGGTCGTCGCCGGTGAACGCCTGCTGGCCGAGCTGTGCGGCGATGGATCCCGCGGTTGCTGGGTGGTACCGGTGACCACCCAGGACACGGATGCCGGCGTTGGGGACGGCGGCAATGGCGCCTGGAACCTCCGGTCGTGGTGGTCTCAGAGTCACGCCGCGCCGTGCCAAGTCACTCTCTCCACTCGGTTGTCGGGTGACCAGGCCAACCCGAGATGTGGAAGCCGTCGCCGCCAGGGTGATGCGCCAGGTGCGCGTGGACACGAAGTATCGGATCGTGTTCTTCACGGTCCCAAGGTGGCCTGCGCGGAGAGGATCCGGCTGTTCGTGCCGCTCCAGGGCGCCGAGAACTGGCGATCGGACGCGTGGTGTCGGAGCGATCGACAAGTTCGTCGAGTTGGTCCTCAACCCGCATCGGGACCAGTGGATGCCTGAGGGATTGCAGGGTCGGTCAGTTTGACACGTTCCGAGCCGGCGGCCGTGACGGTGAGCTCATGGGTTCGCGGTAGGATCCGCTTCCGGCTAGCGCCTCATGCGAAGCTCCGAGAGTAGCTCCGAGCGCAGGTTGGTCCCGTTTCCCTTGAGCGATTCTGCGAGGACGATCTGATGTCTGATACGTGGACGGTGGGCTACGACGGATCGAGTTCGTCTCGTAACGCATTGTGTTGGGCTCTCGCGACCGCGTCGACGTGCGACGTCGTGATCCGGGCTGTCACGGTGCTCGAAGCCACGATCGCGAGCTACACGGATGCATACGTGGTGGACGCCACCGTCACCCAGGTCACGGCGGACGAGAAAGCTCAGGCACGATCTGATCTGGAAGACGCGATCGAGACCGAACGCCAGGGAAGCGACGCGCCAGTCGAGCTGGTCATCGCTGACGGCCGCCCTGCGCGTGAGCTCCTCCGCCGCTCAGACGACGCTCGGCTGTTGGTCGTTGGTTCGCGAGGGCGTGGTGGCTTCACTCGGTTGCTGCTCGGCTCGGTGAGTCATCAGTGTGCAACGCACGCGCGAATCCCCACCGTCATCGTTCCCACCGAGAGTCGGTGCCAACGGGTGGAGCGGGTCTTGGTGGGAGTTGATGGATCCGAGAGATCGAGGCTTGCTTTGGATTGGGCCCTGGCTTTCGCTCCGAGCGCCGAGATCACAGTGCTCAGGGCGGGGGACCTTCCCGGCTTCGGGCACACCCTCGTCGCCGATGAGATCCACCAGCTCGTCGAGGAGCAGGAAGCTGAGCTGAAGCGCCTGGCGGACGAGGTCGGCTCAGCGACCGGTCGGCGGTTACATCACGAGTTCGTCAAGACGGCATCAGCGGGTCGGGTCCTGGTCGAGGCGTCGAGCGAGTTCGACCTTGTGGCGGTCGGCGAGCAAGGCCTTGGCGCTGTCGGCTCGGCGCTGTTGGGGTCGGTCGCGAACTACGCTGCTCACCGGGCGCGGGTGCCGACGGTGATCGTCCCCGTGCCGCAAGCTGAGGGTCGCTGAGAGAAGCACACGCGAGCGGTTTGGTCTGTCTCACCGGCGATCGTGCGTGGGCCCGACCTCACTGTCGAAACGGAAGCCTGGTGGCTTCACCACGAGTGGCGCGACCCCTTGAGGTCGGTCCACCGGCGGATCTGGCCGGAGCAGCGAGTCGTGCTGGAACCCAGCCAGAGGTGGTGCTTGCCGGATCGGTCAACCTTCGCTTCGAAGGGGTTGAGATCGACTGGCATGGCAAGTCTGGCAGGAGTCTAAGACACCTGAGGTGCCGAAGTGGCTCTTGCCAGGCTGCTCGGATCGGGTTGGATTGCCCGGAATCCCTTCGTTTTCTTGGTACGCCCCCTGGGACTTGAACCCAGAACCTGCGGATTAAGAGTCCGATGCTCTGCCAATTGAGCTAGAGGCGCGCGAACGATCGAGGATACTCGACATTCGGTGAGGGTGATCGAGGGGATTCGAACCCCCGGCCTCCGCGACCACAACGCGGCGCTCTAACCAACTGAGCTACGACCACCAGGAAGCCCGCGGTATACCCATCCGGTCCGATCCTGCTGCCGGGGTTGCCGGCGTGCAGGGGATGGCACCCGCGGTTGGGACCGAAGACCCTGGTGAGCGCCCGATCGCCCGGGCGATGATCCGGTCATGAGCGATTCCGCTGCGCCCATGAGGTTTCGGCCTCGCCAGGTTGCTTCCCCGACCTGCGAGGACCCCCGAGACTGGAGCACATCATGATCGACTGCGAGGTGATCGACCTCAGACCGCAGAAGGCCGCCGTCGTGAAGGCGCACGTCGGCTTCGACGAGCTGCCCGACTTCTTCGGCGAAGCGTTCCAGGCGACCATGTCCACCATCGAACGGCAGGGCCTGGAGGCCACCGGACCGCCCTTCGCCTACTTCCCGGCCGCACCGACCACCGTGATCCATCTCGAGGCTGGCTTTCCCGCCTCGGACGCGGTGTATCCGGACGGCACCGTCGACGCGTTCGAGCTCCCCGGCGGCACCGCGGTCATGACCACCCATTTCGGGCCCTACGACACGATGGAGGAGACCTACGCACTGATCCGGTCCTGGATGGCGGACCACGGCTACGACCCGTCGCCCGGCATGTGGGAGGTCTATCTCACCGGTCCCGACGAGGAGCCCGACCCGGCTCGCTGGCGCACGCGCATCGTTTGGCCGGTGAAGAGCGGCCCGGTCGGGCGTCACCCGATTGGCAGCGACCCGGCGCTGGCGGATCGGTAAGCTTGACCCTCGGACTGCCCCTGTAGCTCAGTCCGGATAGAGCGACGGGTTTCTACCCCGTGGGCCGCGGGTTCGAATCCTGCCGGGGGCGCAACTGCTGGTTGACCGGCGCCGCTCGTTCGGCCACGACCTGCTCACGCGTCGGGACGTAGAACAGGATCGTCAGCACGCCGACCACGCCGGCGGCCGCGACGACGAGCCGGAGCAGCGTGGCGTCGATGAGGAGCCCGGCGCTGATCGACACGACGACCACCACAACGGCGACGGCGAAGGCCTTGGTGCGGCGCGGCATGCCGAGCCCGGCGCGGTAGTCGCGCACCATCGGGCCGATCGTCGGCAGATCGAGGACCCATCGCTCGAGCCGGGGGCTGGATTTCGAGAAGCACGAGGCGGCGATGACGAAGAACACCGTCGTCGGCAGGCCCGGAACGACGGCACCGAGACCGCCCATGCCCACCGACACGAGCCCGATCCCGGTCCACATGCCGCGCTCCGCCCGGCTGCGCTCGGGGATCTCCACTTCGTCCTCGACCTTGCGGTCCATGGGTCCATTGTCGCAGCTCGGCCGCCAGACCACTACGCGAAGAACTCCTTGGTCTCGTCCTCCCGGAATCGCACCACCGCCAGAGCCGAGGCGACGATCACGACCAGAACCAGAACGACGAGCGAGCGCCACACGTCCGGCCGACCTCCCGACTCGAGTTAGTGAGCACGCTCGGGGTCAGGCACCCAGCGTGCTCACTGCATGGTGGTCTGACCGAGCCCGCGGGTCCCGCTCGGCCGGGTGTCAGCCGTTGTCGACGACGTCGAGGAGGACGTCGGTCTGGATGGGACTGCCACCGAACGTGCCAACCGCCTCGCCGGTGAACCGCGCCCGGCCGCCGGCGAAGAACAGCGCCCCGGTCAGGTTGGTGTCGCCGACCAGAACGTCAGGCGGGTAGCCGGCCGAGGTCTGGGTCACGGTTTCCACGAACGTGCCGGTGGCCGGGCACCAACCATCGGCGGCCGGGCGCACGCAGGTGAGATTGGACTGCCAGCGGAGGTCGAAGGTCGCGCCGCTGAGCTCGAGATGGGCCGTGATGTCGAACCAGTTCGAGCCCGCAGTCGTGACCACCGAGCCGTCGACCTCCCAGACGCCACCAAACGGGGGGCTGTAGGGGGTGGTGCCGGGCAGGGAGACCGGCGGGTCGGCATTGATTTCATTGCCGGCGAGGCCGTAGATCTGGATCAGCTGGTCGGTCGGGCCCGGTGGTGGTGGCGTACACGCGCTGCCCACGAGAACGAGCAAGGCGACGACGCCGAAGACGCGGACGAGAAACGATGAACGCACAGTTGCTGGCTCCAGGCCCCCGCCAAGTGGCCGCCCAGCATCGCATGTCCTACCGATCAGGGCAACCGGCCTCGGCACGGCGTGTTCGAGCGCGAACACAGGCGCCAGCGCCGGCAACCTGAACCCTCCCGGTGCCTGACCCCAAGAGGGTTCAGGTTGGGGGCGGGGTTCGGCGCGGTGCCAGTGGTAGCGGCACAGCAGCTCGTAGGTGACCTCGGGCTCGCCGCCGGTCAGGTCCAGCTGGGCCTCGCCCGCGTCGGCGTCGGCGGTGTCGCCGATCACGATCAGCGCGCCGTCGTAGACCTGCTTGCCGTCGATCAGGCGGGCGTTGTGGGTGGCCCGCCGGCCGCACCAGCAGCGGGCCTCGACCTGGAGCTCCGAGCTCTCGTCGGCCAGCTCGAGAAGACGGGCCGACGCCGGGAACAGCTTGCCCTGGAAGCTCGTCAGCAGCCCGAAGGCGTACACGTCGACGTCGTACTCGTCGACCAACTGCGCCAGCTCCTCGATCTGCTCCAGCTCGTAGAAGTTGCTCTCGTCGGCGACGACGTAGTCGATGGCGGCCGCCGGCCGACCTTCCAGTACCAGCTCGATGACGCTGGTGCCCGGCCGGACCTCGGCCGCCTCCTTGCTCACTCCCAGGCGGCTCGACACCACCCCGGCCTGCCGATCGAGCTGGGTGATCAGCCGCCCACGCAACCCACCGCTGGAGAGGTTGTGGTGGATCTGCAGCGCCTGGGTGCTCTTCCCCGAGCCCATCGTCCCGAAGAAGAACCGCAGGCGCGATTCGGGCCGCTCCTCAGGCATCTTCGTCGGCCGCTCGCAGCGCACCGCTGGGGCAGTTCCGCACGATCGTCAGGGCCCGGTCGTCGGCCAGGTCGCCCAGGCCCGGCAGTGCGACGACCAACTCCTCGTCGTCGAAGGCGAACGCCTCGGGCACGTCGGCCACACACTTGCCCGAGCTGAGGCACTCGTCGCGATCGATGAGGATCTTCACGCTCGGTCAGCCGTCGATCCGGTACTGGACCGCAGCGCGGCCGGCGAGGATGGGTCGGATGTGGTCGGCGATCACACGCTGGTGGTCGCCGTGGGCCGCGTAGACCCGGTAGGCGTCCTCGTCGGCGAAGTCGGCCACCACGCAGTAGTCGTGGTTCCCCTCGGACAGACCGGCGTCGGGGCCGTGGGCGTAGTTCCGGATCTCGGGGATGAGGCCGGGCAGCGTGTCCAGCTGCTGGGACACCTCTTCCTTGAGGTCGTCGGGCACGCCGTCGGCCCAGGTCAGCATCACGCAGTGGCGGATCATGGTCGCTCCCCTTCGGTCGTTCTCATTGAAGCCCGCCGTACACCCCGCCGTCGACCGGGAGCGCCGCCCCGGTGATGTAGGCCGCTGAGGTCGAGCACAGGAACGCAATCACCCGACCGAAGTCGTCGGGATCACCGATGGTGCCGGCCGGCACGTCGGCGGCCAGCTGTTCCAGGTCGTGCCCCATCGCGGCGGTCAGCCGGGCGGTCTCGTGGTAGCCGGGTTGGATCGAGTTGACCGTGACCCCGTCGCCGGCCACCTCACGGGCCAGCGTCTTGAGGAAGCCGGTCACGCCGGCGCGGGCGGTGTTGGAGAGGATCAGATTGGCGATGGGCTGGCGCACGCTGATGGAGGTGATGGCCACGACCCGGCCCCACCCCTGCGCCTGCATGGCGGGCACGGCCGCCTGGCACATGGCCACGACCGAGGTGAGGTTCAGGTCGAGGGCGGCGGCGTAGGCGTCGACCGGGGTCGTGGCGAAGGTACCCGGGGGTGGGCCGCCGGCGTTGGTGACCAGGACGTCGAGGCCGCCCAATCGCTCGATCGCCCGGGTGACGAAGTCCGCCGCGCCGTCGGGCGTGCCGACGTCGGCCACCAGTCCGACGGCTTCGTGGCCGACCTCGGCTGCCGCCGCGTCGATCCGGTCCGCGTCCGCGACCGCACATCACGACCCGGCACCCCTCGCCGGCCAGCGCCTTCGACGCCGAGAGCCCGAGGCCCGCCGATGACGCCGCCGATCGCGGCTCGTTTGTCCGTCAGGCCCAGGTCCACGGGGCGACAGAGTAGCCCGGCACCGCCAGTGAACGCCGTTCAGGCAAAGGTCGGAATCCGATAGGGTCGGACATGGCGTGGAAGCGCGCCACGACCGGTCCGGCTGGCGGATCGGACCCACGAGGGGGACCTGGCTCATGGGCGCAACGCTCATCGAACACGGCACCGTGATCGACGGCACCGGGGCCGGTCCCGCGCCCGGCACGGCCGTGCTCATCGAGGGCGACGAGATCATCGCGCTCGGGGCCGACGCGGGTGCCGCGGCACCCGCCGACGCCACCCGGATCGACGCCACCGGGCTCACCGTCATGCCCGGCCTCATCGACGCCCACTGCCACGCCACCTTCGACGACGTCCAGAGCAACGACGAGCTCTTCTTCCACCGCGAGCCGGTCCGCACCACCCTGCTGGCAGCTCACAACATGCCCAAGTTCCTGATGGCCGGCGTCACGTCGATCATGGACCCCGACACCGCCCACGGGATGGGTCCGGCGCTGCGCGACGCCATCGAGGCGGGCGTGGTCGAAGGACCCCGGATGGCCACCGGGGTCCAAGCGCTGCTCACGTCGGTCGGCGGGACCGCCGGGCGCCTCATCCCCGACGACGGCCAGGTGGGATACGCGCAGGTGGTGAACACCCGCGACGAGATGGTCACCTGGACCCGGCGCCACATCAAGCAGGGCGCCGACTGGATCAAGATCCACGCCACCGGCTCCATCCCCACCCGGCCCGGCGAGCTCCAGGTCTGGTCGTTCGAGGAGCTCAAGGCCGTGTGCGACACCGCCCACGAGCTCGAAGTGCCGGTCACCGCCCACTGCCGCAACGCCAGCAGCACGCTGGACTCGGCCCGCGCCGGGGTCGACCTGATCCTGCACGGGTCGTTCATGGACGAGCCGGCGCTCGATGCGGTGGTCGAGGCCGGGGCGGCCATGTGTCCCACGTTCACGTTCCTGGCCAACCTCGCCGACCACGGCCCGGCCGTGGGCGCCGGCGTCGGCATGCGCGACATCTTCCGGGGCGAGATCGAGGCCACCGCTGCGATCATGCGGAAGGCCTACGACCTGGGCGTGCCGCTGCTGTGCGGATCGGAGAGCGGTTTCGCCCTCACCCCCTACGGCCACTGGCACGCTCGCGAGCTCGAGGTGTTCGTGCGCGACCTGCAGCTCACCCCGCTCGAGGCCATCACCTGTGCCACCGCCAACAACGCCCTGGCCATGAGGCTCGAGGGGCGCCTGGGCACGATCGAGACCGGACGACTCGCCGACGTCATCGTCGTCGACGGCGACCCCAGCGCCGACGTCACCGTGCTGCAGGATCGCTCCAATCTCCGGCACGTCATCAGCCGGGGTGTCCCGGTCGACCTCGACCGCCCGTGGCCCTCCCGCAAGCCGATGGCGGGGGAGAAGGTGGCCAACTGGGCCGACGAGATCCTCACCTGGGACCGCGCCCAGCCGTGAGTGCGATGGCCCCGTCGCCGCTGGCCGCGCCCGCACCTGCTTTCGCCCCTGTCCCCGACCGCACGTCCACCCCTTTCCGAAATCTTGGCAATCAACCCACGCATACGCGGGTTTCTGCCGAAGTTTGGGATCGGGGCTGCGGAGGGTGGTTGCGGTGACGCGGACGGTGTTGGTCACGGGCGCGGCTCGGGGGATCGGGGCGGCACTGGCTCGCATGTTCGGAGCGGAAGGAGCGCGCGTCGGCGTGCTCGACGTGGACGCTGACGGTGCGGCCGCCGTCGCAGCCGATCTTGCCGACGGCGTGGCGCTGGTGGCCTCGACCAACGACGAGCGTGCGGTCGCTGCCGCGCTCGACACCCTGGGCACCCCCGACGTGGTGGTGAACAACGCGGGGATCGTGCGCTTCGGGCCGCTGGTCGATCTGTCGGTCGAGGACTGGCGGGCGGTGGTCGACGTGAACCTGACCGGAACCTTCGTGGTGTCGCGGGCGGTCGCGGCGCGCCTGCGGGCCGAGGGTCGAGCCGGGTGCATCGTCAACGTCACCAGCATGAACGGGGTCGCCCCCGGCCCCAACGCCGGAGCCTACGGGTCGACCAAGGCGGCCATCGCGCTGCTGACCCAGCAGATGGCGCTGGAGTGGGGCGGTGACGGGATCCGGGTCAACGCGGTCGCCCCCGGACTGATCGACGCCGGTATGAGCGAGCCGATCTACGCCGACCCCGCCACCCGGCAGGCCCGCGAGGGCAAGGTCCCGCTGGGTCGATTGGGCACCGAGTCCGACATCTGCGGAGCGGTCCGGTTCCTGGCATCGGATGATGCCGCGTACGTGACGGGTCAGAACCTGCTGGTGGACGGCGGCGTGACGATGGCGATGATCGCCAACCTGCCCCGCCCGCAGTCGGTGGACACCGTCGGCCATGGGGGCCGAGAAGGGGACACCGTCGGCCATGGGGGCCGAGAAGGGGATTCCGTCGGCCATGGGGGCCGAGAAGAGGATTCCGTGGGCCATGGGGACGACGGCGGGTGAACGCCGTGCTCCTGACCGGCGGCTGGGCCCACCCGGCCGAGGCGACGTTCGAGCCGCTGGTCGACCTGCTGGGCGCAGCCGGGTTCGACACGACGATGACCGAAGCCGTCGAGGCGTTGCCGCCCCTGCTGGCCGATGGCGCCGACCTCCTGGTCGTCAACGCCTGTCGGTTCCGCATGCTCGACGAGCGCTACACGGTCGAGCAGCGCGACGAGTGGGCGGTCGAGGCCACCCCGTTGGTGCGGCGAGCGGTGCTCGACCACGTCGGCGCCGGTCGGCCGCTGCTCGGCCTGCACGCGGCGGCGATCTGTTTCGACGACTGGCCCGGTTGGGCCGAGCTGTTGGGCGGAGGGTGGCAGTGGCCCGAGTCGGGTCACGGTCCGGTCGCTCCGTTCGGCGTAACGCCACGGAACGATCATCCGGTCACCGACGGCATCGACGCCTTCACCGTCGAGGACGAGTGCTACGAGCACCTTGCCGTTGCGTCGGACGCCAGCCCTTTCCTCACCGGGACGGTCGACGGTCGGACCCACACGCTGGGCTGGACCCGGGAGGAAGGCTCGACCCGGGTCGCCTACGGCGCGCTGGGACACAATCGGCGCTCGTTCGACGCGCCTGCGCACCAGCGGATGCTCGGCCGGATCGTCTCGTGGCTCACCGAAGGACGCGGCGAATGAGTACTCGACCGCAGGAGGCACCGCGATGACCGACGAACCGAACGTGCTGACGATCACCACCTACGAGATGGCCCGGGAGGCCTACCGGACGAAGGACCTGCGCCAGGCGCTCTACGACGCGGGTGAGGTGATCATGGGCGACGTGGTGGTCAACCTGCACGGCACCGACCACCGGGATCGGCGGCGCCTGGAAAACCGGCTCTACCGACGGGACACCTTCCACGAGTACGAATACGACCTGTTTCCCGCGATCTTCGAGACCACGTTGGCGCCCCACCTGGCGGCGGGCCGGGCCGAGCTGGTCGACCTGGGTCACCAGTTGATGATGAACCTGGCCGCCTACACCGCCGGCGTCGACCGCCCGCTGGGCACGCCCGAGGAGACCGCCGAGCTCTACGAGTTCCTGAAGGTCTTCATCGAAGGCGCCACCCTGGCCCACTACACGGGCGATCGCGAGGCCAAGGCGGCCGAGGTCGCGCGCCGCGCTCGAGGCGTTCGACGCCGACTTCCTCCGACCTAGCATCGACCGTCGGATCGCGCTGCTGGCCCAGCTGGAGGCGGGCGAGATCGACGAGTCGGAGCTACCCCGCGACGTGCTCACCGTGCTGCTGCGCAACGAGGACAAGCTCCACCTCCCCCACGAGGTCCTCCGGCGTGAGATCTCGTTCTACCTGCTCGCCGGCGCCCACACGTCGGCCACCGCGTTCACCCGCGTCATGCACAACCTGTTCGCCTGGTTGGAGGACCATCCCGAGGACGCGGCGCGTATCCACGACGACCGTCTGTTCGTGCAGCGGGCGACCCACGAGACCGTCCGGCTCCAGCCGTCGTCGCCGGTCGCGAACGCTGGGCGCTGGCCGACATCGAGTTCGCCGACGGCACGCACGGTGGCGAAGGGCGACAAGGTGGTCATCGATCTGCTGGAAGTCAACCGGGACCCGTGCGGTCTTCGGCGACGAAGGCCGACGAGTTCGATCCCGACCACACCTTCCCCGAGGGTGTGGCCCCCTGGGGTCTGTCGTTCGGCCTGGGCATGCACGCGTGCATCGGCCAGGACCTGGCCGCGGGCGTGGTGGCCGGCAGCGACGACGCCGAGGACCATCTCTTCGGGCTGGTGCCGGTGGCCGTCCAGCGGTTGTTCGACGAGGGGTGCCGGCCCGACCCTGACGACCCGCCCGAGATGGACCCGTCCACCACCCGCCCCTACTTCGGGCGCTATCCGGTGCTCTTCGGCCAGGGGTGACCGGTGGGTGACGGCGCCGAGGGTCTGGTCGATGTCCACGCCCACGTGGTGCTGGAGGGTGCGTTCGGGCGCGCCGGGCGCCACGGTCCCGAGCTGTCCGAGCTGGCCGACGGCACCCCGTCATTCCGGGTCTGCGACTACGTGCTCGAAGGCGTGCGCTACCGCGAGAGCCCGTTCATGGATTTGGACCTGCGGCTCGAGGCGATGGACCGCCGCGGTATCGAACTCCAGGCGCTCTCACCCAACCCGCTGACCTACTTCCACGGCATCGAGGCGCCGCTGGCGGCCGAGTTCTGCCGCTGGCACAACGATGCGATGGCCGAGCTGGTGGCCCGCGCTCCCGATCGGTTGGTCGGGTTCGCCCAGCTGCCGATGCAGGACCCCGCCGCCGCCGTGACCGAACTGGACCGGTCGGTCGGTGAGCTGGGCCTGGCCGGCGCCTACGTGGGGACCGACTTCGGCCAGCCTTTCGACGCGCCCGCGCTGGAAGAGCTCTATGCCGCCCTCGTCCGCCACGACGTGCCGCTCATGATCCACCCGGCCCCGCCGGGCGTGGACGGGCGGGCGCCGCTGGCCCGGCTCCAGCGGCTGGACATGGACCTGACCGTGGCATTCACGCTCGGAGAGTCCGTGGCGGTCGCCGAGCTGGTGTTCGGCGGCGTGCTCGACCGGCACCCGCAGCTGGACGTCTGCGTGTCCCACGGCGGCGGGGCCACGGCCGTGTTGGCCGGCCGGCTCCGCCGCATCGGCGAGGCCCGGGCGTGGGCCGCCGACGCGGGGATCGACTCGGCCGATGGGGTCGACGAGCGGCTGGGCCGCCTCTGGTTCGACACCCACTTGGGGGACCGCTCCGCCATCGACCTGCTGGCCTCGCAGGTCGGTTGGGCCCGCCTGGTGCCCGGCACCAATTTCGCGGGCTGGGACGACGACCCTGACCATCACCCCCTGGGCGACCGGGCCGGGGCGTGCAGCGCCAACGCCCGCCGCCTCCTCCGCTGTTGAACGGGATGAACGGGGGTCAGACCCCAAGACCGAGTCGGATGGGGGTCAGACCCCGCGGGGTCTGACCCAAGGGGAGTCGAGCGCCGTCTAGATGAAGATGGTCTGGGCGCCCTCGGACAGACCGATGAACTCGGCGGCCGAGATGATGCCCTCGACGCCCTCGTACAGATCGTCCTCGGTGAGGTCCTGCATGTCGGCCGACATCCGGCAGGCCCACAGGTGGCCGCCCATCTCCTCGACCATGTCGATCATCTCGGGCACCTCGGGGATCTCGATGGCGTCGATCTGCTTCTTCATCATCTTCGTGGCCATGCCCTGCATGCCGGGCAGGCCCGAGAGCCAGGTGGGCATATGGGTGGCGGGGTTGCCGACGGCGGAGAACTTGAGGTCGTTCATCGTCTCCTTGTTGATCATCTCGAAGCCCCAGAAGGTGAAGAAGATGTGGCACTCCACCCCTTCCTCCAAGGCGGCGTAGGCCAGGATCAGGCCGGGGTACGCCATGTCCAGCGAACCCTTGGAGCAGATGATCGCCAGCTTGCGATCGGTGTCCTCGTCCTCGGCGAAGCTGGGGACGGGTGCGGATTGCAGGTCAGTCATTGGGGGGTACCTCTCTCAGACGCAACCGACCGGCTTGGGAACGCCGGCGATGTACGACATCTTCTTTGCGGGCTTCTTGGGGAACAGCTGGAACAGTTCCTTGGTGGGGAACCCACCGGTCTTCGACACCTTGCGCAGCGTGGGCGTGACACCTGATTCGGCCTGCTGCTCACGGATGAACCGGAGGGGACCCCAGTGGGCGTCCGTGAGCTCGATGCCGATGTTGGCGGCCAGCTCGTTGGCGATGTCCTCGTTCCATTGCTGGGGGTCGGTCATGAACCCCTCGTCGTTCAGGTCCACCTCGGACCCGGCGATGGTTGCGGTGGGCATGGTTGGCTCTCTTTCGGGATGGCTAGACGTTCTCGGCAGCGGAGAAATCCTTGCCGACCTTCTGCATGTGGTTGGGGACCGGCAACTTGTGACCCGGCAGCAGCATCGACCAGTAGATCTTCTCGAAGGCCAGCTTGCCGAAGTGGTTGGCCCGGGTCTCCTTCATCAGCCAGAACGGGCCGACCGCGGGGACCGGGTAGGTCCCGGGCAGGGGCTCGGTCTCGTAGTTGAAGTCGATGAGCATGGCCTTGCCGGCGCCGCTCTCGACGAAGCAGTTGGCGTGACCGTCGAACTTCTCGGGCAGCGGCTTGCCGGCGATGTGGGCCGCGAAGTTGTCGCAGAACACGTCCACCGAGAAGTGGGCAACCGAGCCGGCCTTCGACGTGGGGATGTTGGATGCGTCGCCGATGGCGAAGATGTTGGTGTAGCCGTCGGCCAGGAAGGTGTGCTTGTCGACGGGGACGTAGTTGAGCTCGTCGCCCAGGCCCGACCGCTCGATGTACTCGGCGCCCATGTTGAGCGGCACGGTCACCAGGAGATCGAACGGGACGACGGTCTCGTCGTAGGCGGTGATGGTGCCGGCCTCGCCGTCGATGGACTCGACGACGAAGTCGGGGACGATCGAGATGTTGCGCTCGTCCAGCATGCCGCCCAGCACCTTGGTGGCAACGGGCTTGGTGAACGCGCCGGACAGGGGCGTGACGTAGGTGATGTCGATGGCGTCGCGGATGCCCAGCTTCTTGAAGTGGGCGTCGGCCAGGAACGAGAACTCGAGCGGGGCGACGGGGCACTTGATGGGCATCTCGGTGATGTGCACGACGAGGCGACCCTGGTGGAAGTCGGCGAGCGAAGCGGCCAGCGCCTTGGCTCCTTCGAGCGTGTAGAACTCGTGGACGGTCTCGCGCCAGCCGGGCCCGGTGGTGCCGGGGGTCTCGTCGGGGACGACGTCCGCCCCGGTGGCGATGATCAGCTGGTCGTACTCCAGCGTCTGACCGCTGCCGAGGACGACGGTGTTGTCGTCGGGCTTGACCTCTTCGATCGAGGTCTGGACGTAGTGCACGCCCTTGGGAAGGGTGCTGGTGCGTTCTTTCACCAGGTCGTCGGGATTCTCGCCGAACGGAACGAACAGGAGACCCGGTTGGTAGATGTGGGTCTCGTGCTCGTCGACCAGCGTGATCTCCCACTCGTCGTGCAGCTGGTGGTGGAGCTTGTGGGCCAACATGGTGCCGGCGGTTCCTGCTCCGAGGATGACCAATCGGTTCATCGGACCTCCATGGGGGATATCGTCTGACGATACCCCCACTGGGTATTGGTCCGGCCATTTGGAGAGACCTTTCCCGGGCGCCGGTTCCGGGCGCCTCAGAAGACCGTGTAGCCGCCGTCGACGATGAGGTGGTCGCCGGTGTGGAACGTCGCCCGCGGGTCGGCCAGATAGACCGCGGCGGGACCCATTTCGGAGGGGTCGGCCCAGCGCCGTGCCGGTGTCCGTCGGATGGTGACCTCCCGGAACGCCTCGTTCTGGTAGCCGAGCTCGGACAGATCGGTCCGGGTCCAGCCGGGGCAGAGGGCGTTCACCCGGATGCGGTGGCGGGCCAGGCCGACCGCCATCGAACGGGTCAGCGCCAGGACGCCCGCCTTCGACGCGCCGTAGGCGGCGTTGTGGGGGGCGCCGTGAAAGGCTGACGTCGATGCGACGGTGATGAGGGATCCGCCCTCGCCTCGCTCGACCATGTGGCGAGCGGCGGCCTGCAGGCAGAGGAACGCGCCGTCGAGGTTGACCGCCGTCACGGCCCGCCACTCGTCCAGGCCGACGTCCAGGACGGAAGCGCCGCTGCCGCCGCGCCCGGCGTTGGCGACCAGGATGTCGACCTTGCCCAGGGTGTCGACGGTGTGGGCCATGGCCGCTCGAACTTGGGCCTCGTCGGTGACGTCGCAGGTGGCGGCGGCGGTCGTGGCGCCCAGTTCGGCCAGCGATGTGGCGGCGGTCTCGTTGCGCTCGGTCCGGCGGCCCCACACGGCGATGTCGGCACCCGCTCGGGCCAGCGCCTCGGCGATGCCGAAGCCGATGCCGTCGTTGCCGCCGCTGACGACGGCAACCAGGCCGGAGAGATCGGTCATGACGGGCTCCTCTTCTTCACCTGAACTTGGCAGGATTCTGATCACCTGTCGGTCAGGATCCTCCCGAGTTCGTCGGGCGGGCGGGTGGACCGGCGAGCACATCGGTCAGCGAGTCGGCCAGGGACTCGGCGGCGGGGCCGATCCAGTCGGCGTCCTGGGCCCGCACGCTGAGCCAGAGGCGGCCCCCGTCGGGCCAGTAGGTCAGGTCGAGGACGCCGCGGATCCTCCGCTCGGGCTTGAAGTGCCAGTGGATCGAGCCGGGGTACGACGAGTGGGTCGTCGTGAGCGTCAGCAGCAGGCCCTGGCGGTCGGCTGCGCCGAGGATGGCGTCCACGACGGCGTCACGGTCGGCCCCCGCGAGCGACGGGCACGAGATCTCGATGTCGACCGACTTCTTGGCCATGGTGCTCCCTGGGTGCATCGTGGTGCGCAGGACGGAGGAGGGCCAACGCGACGCCTCGCGCCCCGAACTTCGGGGGATTTCGTCCACCGGTCGGACCGCATCCCCCGAGGTTCGTGGGGTGGGTGGGCGCGGGCTGCGGGACCCAGCGGGAACCCGCGAAACCGGCGGGAACCAGGGCGGCGGGAACGACGACCACTCGGGTATGGACACCCGCGCCCCCTGGCTCCCCACTCGATGGCCGACCCTCGTGGCGCTGGCCCTGGCCGTGGCGATGGTGGCCGGGTCCTGCGGCGGGGACGACGGCAGCGCCGCCGACACGCCGGAGGGCCGCGGCGAGCAGGTGTCCGAGGACAACGGGTGTGCGGCATGCCACGGGATCGGCGGCGTCGGGGGCGTGGGCCCGGCGTGGACCGGTCTCTTCGGATCGGAGCGCAGGCTCGAGTCCGGCGACGTCGTCGTCGCCGACGGCCCGTACCTCCGGCGGTCGATCGACGACCCGAGCGCCGAGATCGTCGAGGGATACACGATCGAGATGCCCGAGAATGATCTGTCTGCGTCGGAGATCGATGACATCGTTGCCTACATTGAATCCCTCTGATGACGATTCGACCCCTCGGTTCCATCCTGTTGATCGCCGTGCTCGCCTTCACCTCGGCGTGCGGTGACGACGACGACGCCGTATCCGGCACGCTGTCGGGGTTCGTGCGCGAACCCACCCCCGTGGTGAGTCAGCTGTCGCTGCCCGACGTCACCAACGCAGGTGAGCCCCTGGCCTTCCAGGCCCCCGCCGGTGAGCTCCTGCTCGTCTACTTCGGCTACACCTCCTGCCCGGACGTGTGTCCGACCACCCTGTCCGATGTCCGCACCGCCCTGGCCGAGCTCGGCGAGGACGATGCCGCCACCGTCGGCCTGGCGATGGCCACCGTCGATCCGGACCGGGATGTCGACGAGGTCATCGGTGGCTACGTGCAGTCGTTCGTGCCCGACGCCTCCGGCTTGCGCACCACCGACGATGCCGAGCTGCGTGCCGCCGCCGACGCCTTCGGCGTGGAGTACAGCGTCGACACCAACGACGAAGGCGAGGTCGAGGTGATCCACAGCGGCTCGCTCTACGTCGTCGACGACCAGGGCCAGCTGGTGCTGACCTGGCCGTTCGGCACGCCGGTGGACGATCTCGTCAAGGACCTCCGTCTCCTGATGGCGGCACCGGTGTGACCCGGTCGATCCGCCCGCTGGTGCTGCTCGTGGCGGTCCTGGTCCTGGTGGCCGTGGCGTGTGGCGGCGACGACGCCGCGCTCGACGTGGACGAGGCCGGTGAAGTGCCCGCCGACTACGAGTACGTCATTCCGATCGGGGCCGGCGAGGCGCTGGATCGGGGAGAGCCACTCGAGGTCCTTCCCGCCGAGCTCGAGGTGATGCAGGGTGAGGTGATCGAGATCCGCAACGAGGACGTTCGAGGTCACACGGTCGGCCCGTTCTTCGTGGGCGGGAACGAGACCCTGCGCCAGCAGTTCACGTCGCCGGGCGAGTACATCGGCATCTGTACCGTGCATCCGAGCGGCGAGATCGTGCTCACCGTCGTATGACCCCAGGCAGTTCGGCGGAGGTGGGTGGTCTCGGCGTCCGCTTCGCCGGGGTGCTCCTGGCGTCGCTGGCCGCAATGGTCCTGCTGGCGGCCGACCCGGCGGCCGCCGACCCACCCGGTCCCACCGACTACCAGACCGCAGTGGTCTCGATCGAGCCTCCCGCCCAGATCGAGGTGGGGGTGATCGGCGGCGACAGCTTTCTCGAACTGACGGTGATGGCGCCCGTCGACGTGGTGGTGCTGGGGTACGAGGCCGAGCCCTATCTCCGGTTCGACGCGGACGGAACCGTCTACGAGAACCTGCGATCTCCCACCCGCTATCTGAACGAGGACCGGTACGGCGCCAGGGAGATACCGGCCGACGCGTCGGCCGACGCCGAACCCGAGTGGCAGCGGGTCGACGGCGACGCCCACTACGCGTGGCACGATCACCGGGCGCACTGGATGAACCCGTCCCGCCCCGTGGGTCGATCACCGGGCGATCAGATCCTCGAGGCGGTCGTCCCGATCGAGGTGGACGGCGTGCCGGTGGCGGTGACGGTCCAGTCCACCTGGCTTCCGGCCCCGTCGATCTGGCCGGCGGTGCTGGGCGGGCTGGTGGGAGCGGCGTTGGTGGCGGCCGGCCTCCTGCTCGCCCGGGGCCGGTTCGTCGGCGTGCCACTGGTGCTGACCGCCGCGGCGGCCCTGGCCATGGGATGGCTGGCGTACTCGTCGGTGCCGTCCGAGGCGGGTGCGTCGATCCTGCTGTGGGCGCTCCCGGCCACCGGACTCGCCGTCGCCGTCGCCGGTGCAGTTGCGCTGGCTCGGGGACCATCGTTCATGGGGGCGGGGCTGGTGGCCGCCGGCGGTCTCGAGCTGGTCCTCTGGGCCTGGACCCGTTGGGACGCCCTGTTGCGCGCCATCGTTCCCACCGACGCCCCCGAAGCCTTGGACCGGGCGGTCATCACGGCCGCGCTGGTGGTGGGGCTCGGCAGTCTCGCCGCCGGCGCTCGGCGGCTCCTCCAGTCGAGCCGCCCGGTTGCGTCTCCCGCTACGCCGGCGCCGTCGTCGTGACGCCCAAGTGCTCCTCGATGAGGGCCGTGAGCTGATCCACGTCCAGTTCGCCGGCGTGGGTCTCGACGACCTCGCCCGAGGCGGACACGAAGACGGTCGACGGCATGCTGGTGATGGCCAGCTCCCGGCTGAGCTCCGAGCTCGAGTCCACCGCCTGCGGGAAGCCGATACCGAGCTCGTCGATCATCGCGGCGGCGGCATCGATGTCGTCGCCCTGGTTCACCCCCACAATGGTGACCTCACCCGCCGTTGCTCCGCTGACCTGATCGAACGCCGGCAACTCGCGACGGCACGGGGCACACCATGTGGCCCACAGGTTGAGCACGAGAGGAGTCTCCCACTCGTCTGCGAGATCGACGGTGGCCCCGTCGAGCGTCTCCAGCTCGAGGTCGGGGAGGGCGTCCGCACCGGAACTGCTGCAGGCGCCCGCCGTCACGAGGAGGGCGAGCAGCAGTCCCTTGGTGCGGTGTCGCCTACGCGTCGCGGACCTCGACCGAGACCTGATGCTCTTCACCGTCGTCCAGTATCAGGGTGAGGTCGAATGAGGTTCCCGCCTCCAGTGGCTCGGCCAGTTCCAGCAGCATGATATGGAGCCCGCCCGGCTCGAGGCTCACCGACCCGCCGGCCGGCACCTCGATGGCCTCGACCTGCTGCATCATCATGGCGCCACCGCCGTGGTCGCCGTCCTCCATGGCCATGTCGTCGGTGTCGGCCATCTCGTCGTCGTCCATGGCCATGTCGTCGGTGTCGGCCATGTCATCGGTCTCGGCCATGTCGTCGTCCATGGCCATGTCGTCCGTCTCGGCCATCTCGCCGTCGTCCATGGCCATGTCATCCGTGTCGGTCATGTCGTCGGTGTCGGCCATCTCGCCGTCGTTCATCGCACCGTCGTCCATGGCACCGTCGGCCATGGAGGTCTCGTGGAGCTCGACCCGGGCGGCCACGGACTCGTCGACCGTCGCACCGACGATGGACACGCCGTCATCGCTCTCGACGGTCATGTAGACGGCACCGGCGTCCGCCATGGCCGGGCTGGTCCGGGCCCAGACGTCGGACGTGCTCAGTGCTTCGGCATCGTCGTCACCGCAAGCGGCAGCGACGAGGGCCAGCACCGCCACCAGGGCCAGCAGCCCCCAGGAGCGGCGGGTCGGTCGGGCAGAAGCGGCGTGGGGGTGGTGCATGACTCTCCTCGGAGCGATCGTGGTTCCCCCCTGGGGTCGGTCCGTCCCGCACCCTGGTTCCCGCTGTGACAAGGGTCACGCAGGGCGAACGTGAGCACGCTGGGTGCCTGACCCCCGGGTTGCTCGCTACGAGAGGTGGGAGGCGGCGCCGGCCTGGCGGTCGTCGTCGTCGAGGGCGTCCAGCAGGTCGGCCCGCGCCCGCGACACCCGGGACCGGATCGTGCCCACGGGGCAACCCGCCACCTCGGCCGCCTCGGCGTAGGGAAGCCCCAGCATCTGGGTGAGCACGAACGCCTCGCGCCGGTCGGCATCGAGGGGGCGCAGCAGGTCGTCGACCTCGGCCCAGGGGCCGTCGAGCGAGGACGCGTGCTCGGCCTCGGGTTGCAGCGCTCGCAGATGTTTGCGCGCCCGCACCCTGGAGCGGGTGGCGTCGGCGCAGGTGTTGCGGGCGATGGCCAGCAGCCAGCTGCGGGCCGATCCGTCGCGCCGGAAGCGGGGGAGTGACCGGAGCGCTCGCAGGTAGGTGTCCTGGACCAGATCGTCCACCGTGTCGGGGTCGCCGAGCAGCCGGCAGAGCCGCTGGACGCTGTCGTGGGTCTCCCGGACAAACTGGTCCATGGCGTGCACGTTGCCGTCACGGGCGGCGAGGGCAAGCTCGGTCCAGCGGTCGATCACGCTGCCAGCTTGCCCGGCCCCGGGAACCCACGGCCACGCGGGAACGACCAGAAAGACATGGACTCGACGACCTGTGGGGTCATGCGCGAGCTGATCTCGGCCGACGCCGATGGCGAGCTGACACCCGAGCTCGCACCGCTCGTCGAGGCCCACCTCGCACACTGCCCGGCCTGCATCGACTTCGCCGAGGGCGCCCACCGGGTCCGCCGGCTCACCGGGCTGCACGTTCCACCGCCGGCCCCCTCGTCCGAGCCCACGGTGCAGGCCGTCTCGGTCCCCGACGTGGGCAAGGGGGCGTGGGTCCGGATCGCCCTGGCTGCGGTGGGCCTCACGTTGCTCCTGCGAGGGATCGTCCTGATCGTCACCGGCGACCTCGACGGCGCCAGCGAGCACGTGGCCCGACACCTGGGGGCCTTCGGCGCCGCTCTCGCGATCGGGCTCGTCTACGCGGCCTGGCGACCCGAGCGCGCGCTCGGGCTCATGCCGCTGGCCGGCGTGCTCGGTGTCCTGCTGGCGGCGACCGCCGTGATCGACGTGGCCATGCGCCGGAGCGATGCACTGTCCGAGGCGACCCATGTGGTCGAGGTGGTCGGCATCGTGCTGCTCTGGATCCTGTCCGGCGGCCGGTATCGCCTGACCCGGTGGTGGGCCGGCGTTGCGGGCCGAGCCTCCGGCGTCGATCTGCGCCCGATCGAGGACGTACCTCAGACGGAGGAGTAGGGCTCAGGCCGGCGAGGCGGAACCGGCCTGCTCGGCGGCATCGGCGGCTTCGAGGAGCTCGGCGACGCCCTCTTCGATCCCTGCGGCGAACACATCGAGGTCCTCGCTGGTGTCGTAGTCGCCGGTGAGACCGAAGAAGAGCTGGTGGTTGTAGGAGAAGACCGCGACCGTGAGGCGGAGGTCGTTGCGGAGCGGAAGGTACGGGTACGCCTCGACCATCGGCCGATCCAGGAGGTAGAGGGTGGTCTGCGGTCCGGGCAGGTTGGCGCTGATCGTGTGGATCCCCTCCAGCTCACCGACGGCGCTGGTCGCCGCCCGGGTCCCCAGCGCCAGGAGGAGCGGCGGGGAGAAACCGGAGAGCGAGGTGAGGATCTCGCCCGCAACCGCCTGGTCGGTGTCCTTCAGCCGCTCGAGCTGTCGCGTGATCAGCTCGAGGGCGTCCAGCGGATGGTCGACCCCGACCGGGAGATCGGTGAACGTCGCCGACACGGTGTTGTCGTACTCGTCCTGATCGTCGGTGCTGTGGACCGAGACCGGTACGAAGGTCCGGACGTAGCGCCGCTCGACGGTCTCGCCCCGATCGAGGAGCAGGTTGCGGAAGCCATGGGCGATGGCGGCCAGCACCACGTCGTTGACCGAACCCTGGAGGGCGGCTCGGATCCGCTTGACCGATGACAACGGCACACTGACGTCGTGCCAGCGGCGGTGGGGGCCGAGCGGGCCGGTCAGGCTTCCGGCGGCCCGCTCGGGCGGCGCGAGAGCGCTGAACTGGTAGAGCGTATGGCCCACCTGGTCGACGGCGCCGACGCGGGCGGTCGAGCACGCCGGTGACGGCTCGGTACTGCTCCATCGGGCTCGTGACCAGGTCTCGTCCGGCTGCGAGGGTCAGGTCGAGATCGGATGGCTCGGGCCGCGGGTTCCAGGGCTCGGGCTCGACCCCGTTGGTGTGGGGCTCGCGGGTGAGCATCAGGGTGAGGATGTCGCTGCCCTCGATGCCGTCGACCAGGGCCTGGTGCACCTTCGACACGAGGGCCCACCGCCCGCCGCTCAGGTTCTCGACGAGCCAGAGCTCCCAGAGCGGCTTCGTCCGATCGAGCTGCTGGGACATGAGTCGCCCCATGAGGTTGCGCAGCTGCTCGTCGCTTCCTGGCTCGGGGAGGGCGGCGTGGCGGAGGTGGTACTGGATGTTGAAGTGACCGTCGTCGACCCAGACCGGCCGTTGGATGTCGAGGGGCACGCGCCGGATCTTGCGTCGGTAGCGGGGCACGCGCGGCAGCAGGGTGGCGACGTAGGCCAGGACGGCGTCGAAGGAGGGTGCCGGCCCGTCGAAGATCCCGATCGAGGCCAGGTGCATGTGGTGGACACCGTCCTCCAGAGCGAGGAACTGGGCGTCGGTGGGGGTCATCCGCTCCACGGGGCCGACCTTCAGTTCCAGCCGGCGGCCGGATCGGTGGGGGCCTCGCTCGCCGACGGGATCGGGACCACCGTGCCGTCACCGTTCTGGTCGGACGGGGATGCTGCGGTCTGTTCGGTCGCCGCCCGTTTCAGGATGTCGACCTGGGCTTCGATCGACGGGCTGGAGAGGTGGCGCAGCGCCGAGGCCCCGGACTGGAGCATGACCTGCACCCGTTTGCCCGGGTCCATGGGGTTGAAGCCCATGACCCGGGTCTCATCGAGGGTGGGCTCGAAGATCAGCGTCGGGATCCCTGCGTCCTCGACGGGTTCCAGCTCGGCGCGGAGTCGGCGGGCGAAGAAGCCCCGGCCCATGGGCGGGAACGCCCGGGCGGCTCCGGTCGTGCCCGACAGCGGGGCGATGGCCACCACCAGGTCGAGATCGCGCCCCGCCAGCAGGTCGGCGTTGGTCGGGGAGATGACGCCGCCATCGACGTAGCGCTCGCCGTCGATCTCCACCTGGCGGAAGTAGGTGGGGATGGCGCAGGAGGCCTCGACCGCCGTGCCGACATCGGTGGGCGGAGCGCCGTCGGTCCCGAAGACCACCAGCTCGCCGTCGCTCAGGCGGGTGGCGCAGATCCAGAGCTCCTTGTCCGGCCACTCCGAGCCATGGAGGGCCCGAGCGTGTTCTCCCATGACCGAGGTGTGGACGCGGCCCTCCCACAGCACGCCGGCCAGGAACGGCCCCACCTGGATGTCCCAGGGTGGGATCAGGCTCTTCAGGGCGAGCGGAACCGACGCCGGCAGCGGCAGGAGCGAGGTGATCGACGAGCGGGGCTCGGGGGTGGTCATCCGCTCGAGTCGTTCCATCACCTCGGGGTTGGATGGGGCCTCGAGCACGCGGGAGATCAGCTCGGTCGGCTCGGCGCCGCCGCGGACGACGGCGCCGATTCCCGATCCCGCCGACGTGCCGATGATGACGTCCGCATCGTTGGGTTCCCACTTGGTGGCGCGGTTGATGGCCGCCAGCACCGCGGAGTGGTACGCGTGGCCGACGATTCCGCCCGCGCCGAGGACCAGTGCAATCTTCACGTCTCTGTCCTATCGGTTGGGAACCGGAACGAATAGAGGACTACGTCCCTACCACAGGTTCGGGCCGATTCGGTGGGTCGGAGCCCTCGGCCCCGGTGGCTGGATCGCGGTACGCTCGTGTGCCGACTCGACCGAGTTCGCGCCGGACGAAGAGCTGCGCCGATGGGCGACCACACCAAGCCCGCGTCGAGCGGGGCCCAAAGGGGGGACGAGGCCATCGCCACGACGAGGCCCGATCTGGTCACGCTCGACGATCCTCGGGCGCTCGACCCCGAACTGGCCGGTGCCAAAGCCGCCAACCTTGCCCGTGCCGCGGTCGGGGGGATGCCGGTGCTGCCCGGGTTCGCGCTCACCACTCGCTCGTTCCGGCCTCCTGCGGTGGGTCCGGACGGTGCGCAACTGGATCCGGCCGTCGTGGACGGCCTGCGCCGTGCGTGGGAGCGCCTGAACGAGGAACACGGCGAGCCGCTGGTCGTCCGTTCCTCCTCCACCATCGAGGACGTCGGCGAGTCCTCGATGGCGGGCCAGTTCACGTCGGTACTCGACGTGTCCGGGTGGGAGTCGTTCCTCGACGCGGTGCTCGCCGTGCTGGCGTCGGCGCGAACGGCGACCCCGGGGCAGCCTCCGCTCCCGATGGCGGTGCTCGTGCAGCGCCAGCTCGACGCCCGGTGCGGCGGCGTGCTCTTCGGGCTCGACCCCGTCTCGGGTGATCCGGACCAGGTCACGGTCGAGGTCGTCCCGGGCGGGCCGGAGAAGCTCGTCAGCGGCGCCGCCACGGCGGCGTCCTATCACCTGGGTCGGCGGGGCAGGTTGCTGGACACCGATGATCCCGACCGGTCGAACCGGTTGGATCGCCATCAACGTCACGAGCTGGCGGCCCTGTCGCGGCGGGCCGGTGAGGTGTTCGACCGACCCCAGGACGTCGAGTGGGCCTACGACCGCGACGGCCGCCTGTGGCTTCTCCAGAGCCGCCCGGTCACCGCGACCGGCTCCCTCCACACTGCGTTCGGCCCGGTGCTCGGACCCGGGCCCGTCGGCGAGACCTTCCCCGATCCGCTCGAACCGTTGGAGGAGGATCTCTGGATCGCGCCACTGCGCGACGGGATCATCGCCGCGCTCCGGGTCACCGGGGTGGCGACCGAACGGCGGATCCGCAACTCGCCGGTCGTGCTCACCGTCGGGCGGCGCGTTGCCTGTGACCTCCAGCTGCTCGGCGTCGATCCCGAGGAGCGCTCGGCCTGGCACTGGCTCGATCCTCGGGAACCAGCCCGACGGGTGCGGGCATCCTGGCGGGTGGGCCGACTGCGGGCCATGCTCCCGCAGGTCGCCCGGCAGGAGTTGCAGCGCGTCGATGCGAAGTTGGCCGATGTCCCGCCACTCGACGGCCTGACCGACGATCAGCTCGTCGGTCTGCTCCGTCGGACCCGCTCGTTGCTGGTCAGTATCCACGGGCACGAGGTGCTCGCCGGCACGTTGCTGTCGGCGAACGAACGCCCCCTGACCGGCGCCGGCCTGGCGTTGGCCGCCGTGGCGTCGGGTCAGGACCTGGGCTGGACCGACGAGCAGATCGTCGCCCGGTCGCCGGTGGCGCTGGCCCTACTCGCTCCCCGGATCGGGCGGCTGCCGTCGCTTCCGAAGCTCCCGGTTCGCACGACCGAGCCGGCCGACGTGCCCGATCTGTCGCCGCGCGAGGGTCTTCGCCTGCGCGCCCGGTGGGGGCAAGAACTGACGGTGCGCGCCGCCCGGGAACTGGGTCGGCGGCTGCACGAGGCGGGTCGGATCCCCAGTCCGGCCGCGGTCGCCTGGCTCCGGCTGGACGATCTCGACCGGCTGGTGGCCCCCGGCGGCGCCGACCTCCCCCCGACGCGTCCCGCCGAGCCGGGAGCGCCGTTGCCCACCGTGTTCCGGCTGACCGAGTCGGGCGACATCGCGGCGGTCGCCCGTCCCGGTGATCGGGCCGATGGGCGGGGCGCCGGCGGCGGTCGGGGTGAGGGTCGGGTGGCGCACGGCACGCCCGAGGACCCGCCCCCGGCGGGGAGTGTGCTGGTGGTACAGACCCTCGACCCCGAGCTGGCCAGCCTGCTTCCCGATCTGGCCGGCCTGGTGTCCGAGACGGGCAGCACGCTGTCGCACCTGGCGATCCTGGCCCGCGAGTTCGGCGTCCCCACCGTGGTGGCCGTTCCCGACGCCTTGGAGCGATACCCGGTGGGCGGCTCGGTCCTGGTGGATGGCGACACCGGTGAGGTCCGACCAGCCGCGGCCGACGGTGCGTCGTCACGCGCGACGATGGTGCTCCGCTCGACCATCCGGAGGAGGTGACGTCATGACCGCGGCGCGCCTGGCCCGCCTGGCGGGCCGCCTGGTCGGGCTGGTCGTCCTGGTCGTCTCCGGCGCCTACCTGCTGATCTACCTCTACCGGTGGGAGTGGAACCGCGCCCTCGTCGCCGGGATCTTCTTCGTCAGCGCCGAGGTGGCGATCGCCTCGGGGATCATCCTCTCCCGCCTCCGGGCCATCGAGGACCATCTGGCCCGCGGCGGCACCGCGCCCGTGGCGGCAGCGGCCCCTCCGGAACGGCGGTCCCCGTTCGCCTGGCTCGAGCCGGACCCCACTCGAATGGGGGTCTTCATCCCGGTGCTGCTCGGCGCGGGGGTGATCCTCTCGACCCTCGCCTACCTGGTCGAACGGATCGCGCGCTTCACCGCGGCGCCGGTGGCCGAGCACGACCTGGCCGCCCGTTTGGCGACGCTGAACCCGCCCGCCGAGGGGTTGGTACCGCCGCCCGGCGCCACCCACGGACCGGCGCTCGTCGCGGCCGATGCCAGCGCCCCACGTCAGCGAGACCCCCTCCACCGTGTCGCGCTCTGGGTCACGGTCGTGGTGGCGGTGGCAGCGGTGGCGATCGGGATCGCGGCCCTGCGCGACGCCACGATGAGCACGCCGGACCCGGCCGACCCCGACGCCGTCATGGTGCTGACCCTCGACGTCGACACGCGTGAGGCGTTCGGTTCCGTCGACGACCTTGCCGAGGCGCTCTACGTGGCCTGCCGGGTCCGCCTGCCGGACGACACGCAGCTGATCGAGTCGGCCGAGGCCCCGGGTGCGCTCGGCCGTCTGGTGGTCGCTCCCGCGCTGGGGCGCACGTCCGAACGACGCTTCGTCGGTTGTCTCGAGGACGCCACCATCGATCGGGTGAACGCCGATGTCGTGTCCACCGAGCGAGTCGCGCTCGGCGATCTCGAGCTGCTCGACGACTGAGGGGGAACGCTGCGCGTTCCTCAGTCGTTCAGCGAACGCAGAACTCCATGGGCCGAGGATCGCGGCGCGTTCCCGTCACCGCCAGGCGGCGGCTTCCTCTTCGCCATCCACCGCGAAGGTGTGCGAGAGCAGTTTGGTCCCGTCCCAGGTCTGGCCCGCGATGGTGATGGTCATCGCGGTGCCGTCGTCCTCGACATCGACGGTCGAGAACCGTCCGCCACCGGGGAACGTGCCCTCGCTGTAGGGGCCGCCCTTGTCCGACCCCGGCCGGTCCAGCGATGCACCGTGGAGGACCGGGAAAGCCGCGCCCGCCCGAACTGGAGTAGTCGCTGTTGGTGCCGTCGTCGGCCGCCACCATGTGGGCATCACCGGCCAGCATCAGGAGTTCGTCGATCTCGTTCCCGGCGATGAAGTCGGCGATCAGCCGTCGCTCGTGGTCGTAGCCACCCCAGTGGTCGGCGCCGGACTCGGCGTCGGCGATCCAGGGCACGGAGTTGACCCAGATGATGAGCGGGTGGGTCTCATCGGCGGCATCCAGCTCGTCCAGGAACCAGTCCAGCTGATCGGCGCCGAGCATGGTCTTGTCCGGGACCATCAGGGTCCTTCTGCGGGCTCCGATGCCGATCGAGTGTCGGTCACGATCACGCGGACCCGACCCATGGTGAAGGCCCGGTAGATGGGCTGCTGACCGTCGCGTTCGAGCGGATGGGACGGGACGACCTCGCGGTAGACGGTTTGAGCCGCAGGCCGGCTGTCCGAGGTGGAGTTGGCGTCGTTGGGGCCGAAGTCGTGGTCGTCCCAGACGTAGTCGACGGGCACCGAGCGATACATCGCGGCCGGTCCCGGTTGGGCCAACACCCCGTCGTAGAGCTCGCGGAACCGCTGCCGGTCATTGCTGGCGACGTCGCCGTAGTGGAGGTCGCCCGTCATGAGGAAGAGGTCCGGTTCCAGCTCGCGGATCGTGTCGAACACCGCGCCGTTGGAGCCGATGCGGGCGCACGATGCGGCCACCAGGTCGAACGACCACGGGCCTTCGTCGAAGGTGGCGAACGTGCCGGTGCGGGTCGTGTCGAGAGAACCATCGACTTCGACGCCGTAGTGATAGGTGGTGGCCGGATCGAGGCCGTCGACAGTGAAGGCCACCAACCCGGGGTCGTCGACCGAGGACGGTCGACCCTCGAACCAGGCGGGATCGCTCAGGTCACCGTTCTCGGAGACCGCGAGCCGAGTCGACGCTCCGTCGAGGACGCGCGCCCGCACCTCGGCCCGGTCGGTGGTCAGCCCGCCGGACCAGAGCCACTCGACGGCACTGTCGGGGAGGTTTGGCGCCGCGCTGTCGGGGTGGGTGGGCCCCAGGAGCGCGTCGTTGATCCGCACGGCACCGATGGCGCTGCCGACCAGGATCGTGACGAGCACGGCGAGCAGGCCGAAGACCTCCCACAGGGGCTTGTAGCGCTGCCACAACAGCCAGTAGAGGGCTGCGGGTCCGAAGAACAGGAACAGCACGAGGAACGAGTAGAGCGGGTCGTGGAACTGCGCCGACCAGAGCGCCAGGCCGGCCCCGGCGGCGGCCATGACCGTGGCCCCCTGGATCTCCCATTCGAGGGCCAGCACGAACCCGATCGCGGCGATGAACCACAGGCCGATCTCGGTGGCGGCCTCGGCGAAGCCCTCCTCTCCCAGGGCGGGGATTCCCTCGCTCAGGCGCCAGCCGAGCCAGGCCAGGCCCCCCAAGCCGCCCAGTCTGGCCAGACGTCGGATCCACGGCACGGCTGCGTCGGGTACGTGGTGGCTGCCGAGCGGACGCTTGGGGACGGTGGTCTCGGTCATGGCGATTCCCGGGTGTGACCAGCACCCTAGAGCCTTCGCTCGTCGTCCGACTCGGCGGAATCGGTGCCGCCTCACGGCGAGCCAGAGGCAGCCAAGAACGCAGGATCAACTGCGCCGAGTCATGCGGAAACTCGTGTCAGTTCTGGTGATCGCTTCGGGCCTCGCCGCCGGATGCATTACGGCGCCGCTGGCGACCGCCGATCAGGAACGCGCCACGTCGAGGACATTGCCTTGCGCGTCGGCAACCAGAGAGCCCGCTCCTCGAAGGCCCTCGACGCTGAGCCTGAAACTGAGGCCCTGATCGATGAACTTCGGTTCTGGCGAGCTACGGTCCTGGATGAAACTGCGGGACGCGCTGGCGCCGACCACTTGGGTCGGCTCAATGGCGACCAAGCCCTCGACGGCGGCCTCGGCCAGCATCGGGACCGCCTCCCAGCGGAATTCGCTCCGCTCGAAGAGCTGCGCGGGGATTCTGGGTATCTCGTCCGCATCCACTTCCACAGGCGTCGGACCGGTCCACAGCAACTCGCCGGTCAACGGATCAGCTGACGACGCGTAGGCGTCGAGCTTTATCGGATCATCCTCCTGCTGAATCGTGACATTGATGCGGAACTGGCCGAGGTTCACGTTGGTGAACTTGGGTTCGTAGCCGATGAACGCAACCAGGGTTTCCAGCGAGCCCGTGATGTCGGGGAGCTCGAGCAGCTGTTCGGGCGTCGTCGTCGTTGTCACCAGTTCGAACTGGGTGTCGGTGGAAGGCTCCGCCGGGGAACTGTCACCGCACGCGCTCACGAACACGAGCGACGCCACGGCGAGGGCACGAAGCGTCGCCTCGGCACACCGCAGCAGACGGGAATCAGCTGCTGACGATCGGGCGCTTGGGGGCATCGGCATGCCGAAATGGTAGTGGTCGACCCGGGAGTGGTCACCAGGGGCTACAGACCCCCGCGCGCTCGTCGAGGGTCCTGCATCTGAGCGGGTGAAGGGAATCGAACCCTCATAACCAGCTTGGAAGGCTGGGGCTCTAGCCGTTGAGCTACACCCGCGGGACTCCGCACGTTACCGCTCCGTCGACCTCCCCACGCCGAACTCGCGGCCACAGGACCCGGAACTGGGCTCGATGGCCGCGAGTTGGGGGGGAGGGGCGGGCACCGTCAGCTGCCTTTCACCTCGGCTTCGGCTTCGGCCACCCGCCGAATGGTTCGGGCCAGCGCGTCGGGGGTGACGCTGATCGATGTCGATGCCCTCTTCGACGAGGAACGCGGCGAACTCGGGATAGTCCGAGGGCGCCTGGCCGCAGATGCCGATCTTGCGGCCGGCACGCCTTGGCCGACTGCGATCACCATCGAGCACGCCCGCTTCGACCGCCGGGTCCTGCTCGTTGAACAGGCGGGCCACCGACTCGGAGTCCCGGTCGACGCCGAGCGTCAGCTGGGTCAGATCGTTCGAGCCGATCGAGAAGCCGTCGAACACCTCGGCGAACTCCTCGGCCTGGAGCACGTTGGCCGGGATCTCGGCCATCACGTAGACCTCGAGACCGTCCTCGCCCTGCACCAGACCGCCCTCGTGCATCACGTCGATGACCGGCCGCCCCTCCTGCGGGCGTGCGACAGAACGGGATCATGACCTTGAGGTTGGTGAGGCCGAAGTCCTCGCGGACCCGCTCGACGGCCTGGATCTCCAGCTCGAAGCCTTCGCGGTAGTCGGGGTGGTAGTAGCGGCTCGCGCCGCGCCAGCCGATCATCGGGTTCGGTTCGGTCGGTTCGAAGCCCTCGCCACCGAGCAGGCGGGCGTACTCGTTGGTCTTGAAGTCGCTGAACCGCAGGATGACCGGTCGGGGCCAGAACGCGGCCGCCAGCGTGCCGACCCCGTGGGCGACCCGGTCGACCAGGAACTCGGTCGGGTCGTCGTAGCCGACGTGTCGCCGCGTCGACCTCGCGCCGGACTCGCGGCATCTGAGCGTGTCGCGCCGGGTCAGCGCCAGCGGGTGCACGCCGACGTGGCTGGCGAAGATGAACTCCATCCGGGCCAGCCCGATGCCCGCCGTCGGCAGCTGTGCGTGCTTGTAGGCCATCGACGGGTCGCCGATGTTGAGCATGATCTCGGTCTCGGTCTCGGGCAGCGTCGAGAGGTCGAACTCCTCGACCTCGAACGGCACCGCGCCGTCGTAGACCATGCCGACCTCGCCCTCGGCGCACGACACGGTGACGGTCTGGTGCGTCGGTGAGTCCGGTCCTCGATGTCGCCGGCGCCGACGATGGCCGGGATGCCGAGCTCGCGGGCGACGATCGCGGCGTGGGAGGTGCGCCCACCGCGCTCGGTGACCAGGGCGGCGGCCCGCTTGAGGATCGGCTCCCAGTCGGGGTCGGTGATCTCGGTGACCAGCACCTCGCCGTCCAGCAGCTGATTCATGTCGCGCGGGTCCTCGATGCGGCGCACCCGGCCGGTGGCGATGCGCTCGCCGACGGCCAGGCCCTCGACGCAGCGCGTCACCGGTGCCGGTCAGCCGGAACACGGTGGTGGACGTGGTCGACTTCTGGCTGTGCACCGTCTCGGGCCGGGCCTGGACGATGAACAGCTCGCCGGTGATGCCGTCCTTGGCCCACTCGATGTCCATCGGTGTCGGCTGTGCCGCGCTTGCGCGGAGTAGTGGTCCTCGATCGACCATCGCCCAGCGGGCCAGGTCGAGCACCTCGTCGTCGGTCAGGCACAAGCGTGGCCCGCTCGTCGTCGGTGGTGCGCACGTTGGTGACCCGGTGGTTCTGCGGGTCGTAGACCATGCGCAGCTCCTTGGCCCCGACCTGCTTGCCGACCAGCCGGCCGGAAGCCGTCCCGCAGGCGCGGCTTGTGAACGAAGATATCCGTCGGGGATGACCCGACCCTGGACGACGTTCTCGCCGAGACCCCACGCCGAGGTCACGTACACCACGTCGCGGAACCCCGAGTCGGTGTCGAGCGTGAACATGACGCCGCGAGCTGGCCAGGTCGGACCGCACCATGCGCTGGATGCAGGCCGAGAGGGCGACATCGGTCTGCCCGATGTCCATGTCCTCGCGGTAGCTGACCGCCCGTGCCGTGAACAGGCTGGCGAAGCACCGACGGATCGAGTCGAGCACGTCGGCGTCGCCGTGCACCATCGAGATAGGTCTCCTGCTGGCCGGCGAACGACGCCTCGGGCAGGTCCTCGGCGGTGGCGCTCGACCGGACGGCGACGTCGACGTGGCGCGACGCCGGCCTCGTCCGAGAGCCGCTGGTAGGCGGCGAGGACGTCGGCCTGGAAGTCCTCGGGCAGCGAGCCGCTCGAGGATCAGCGAGCGGATCTGCCTCGCGCGGGCGGCGAGATCGTCGACGTCGCGAGCGGTCCCAGCCGTCGACGATGCGTCGCGATCTCGGCTTCGAGGTCGTTGACGCGCAGGAACTCGCGGAACGCCTCGGCGGTCGTGGCGAACCCGTTCGGGACCTTCACCCCCTTGCCGTCCAGCTCCTGGTACATCTCGCCCAGCGAGGCGTTCTTGCCGCCGACGTGGGGGACGTCGTCGATCCCGATCTGTTCGAACCACTCAACGTTGCGCATGGATGCGACCGTACCCCTGCGGTTTCGGGGCCCGGTAGGGGCCAATGTCCTCTCCTCGTGGGCTCGGCGGTCATCCGGGGTCTAGGGTCCGAACGTGGGCCAGGTCCTGACGGCCGAAGGGCTCGATGAGGTGATCCGCGCCCTCCGAGCGGAGGGGCGCCAAGTCGTCGGTCCACGCGTCCAGGACGGGGTGATCACCCACGACGTGATCGACTCCGTCGGCGATCTCCCGGCCGGCTGGACCGAGGAGCAGGACGGCGGCCGCTACCGGCTGGCCCCGACCGGAACCGACGAGATCTTCGCCTTTTCCAGCCCGGCCACGGCGTGGAAGCGCTACCTGTATCCCGAGCGCACCCTGCTCATCCGGGCCAGCCGAAGCGGCCGACGCGGTGCAGGTCGATCGAGCCCGAACCCGAGGCACCGTCGGTGGCGTTCTTCGGCATCCGTTCCTGCGACCTGGCGGCGTTCGGGCGTACTCGATCGAGGTCTTCCTCGATCCCACCGCCACCGATCCCACCTACGCCGCCAATCGGGCTGACGTGTTCATCGTCGCGGCGGCATGCAGCACACCCGGGCAACACCTGCTTCTGCGCGTCGATGGACACCGGGCCCAGCCCACGCTCGGGCTACGACCTGGCCGTCGCCGAGCTGTACGCCGACGGTCACCAGTGTTCCTGGTCGACGCCGGCAGCGAGCGCGGCGCGGCCCTGCTGGCTCGCGTCTCGGCCCGAGCCGGCGTCGGCGGCCGACCAGTCGCTGGCCGATCGAGCGGCACGCCGAGGCGGTCGCAGCGATGGGCCGCCATCTGGACCCGGCCGATCCGCCGGTGGCGGCGCAGCACGTCGACCACCCGCGCTGGGACGACGTGGCCGAGCGCTGCCTGGCCTGCGGCAACTGCACCATGGTCGTGCCCCACGTGCTTCTGCAGCACGACCGAGGACCGCACCGATCTGGCCGGCGACGAGGCCGAGCGGTGGCGGGTCTGGGACTCCTGCTTCACCATCGACTTCAGCCACCTGCACGGCGGCTCGGTCCGCACCAGTACCAAGGCCCGCTACCGCCAGTGGCTCCTGCACAAGCTGGTCACCTGGCACGACCAGTTCGGCACGTCGGGCTGCGTCGGGCTGCGGGCGCTGCATCACCTGGTGCCCGGTCGGGATCGACCTGACCGCGGAGATCGCGGCCCTGGCACAGGACCGGCGTCGACCATCGGAGGAGGACTCCTCGTGAAGTCCATCGCCGATCTGCTGGGCGAGCACCGCTTCTTCCGGCCGTTCTCGCCCGAGGCCCAGTCGACTCATCGCCGGGTGCGCCTTCAACGTGCACTTCGACCGACGACGAGCGCATCCTCACCGAGGGTGCGCCAGCCGACCACTTCTACGTGCTGCGTTCGGGGCAGGTCGCCATCGAGGTCGACGATCCACGCCGGGGGCCGCTGGTGATCGAGACGATCGGCGCCCGGCGAGATCCTCGGCGTGTCGTGGCTGCTGCCGCCGTACACGTGGACCTTCGACGCCCGGGCGGTCGAGTCCACGAGCGCCGATCGTCCATCGACGGCGCATGTCTGCGGGGCAAGTGCGAGGAGGATCCGGTCCTGGGCTACGAGTTCTTCAAGCGATTCGCCGGCCTGTTCCGCGACCGCCTCCAGGCCGCCCGCCTCCAGCTGCTCGACCTCTACGGCACCGACTGAATCCTGGGTCAGGCCCAGAGGGTTCAGTCCGATCGCCGGTCGGGCGGGGTCGGCCATGACCGTGCCTCGCCGTGCCGGCGCGCCGATGACGCCGGTCATGTACCGGGTCGTGGCGCGGACCGTCAGGATCTGGACGACACCGTCACCCTGTGGCTGGCGCCGGTCGACGCGCCCGCTCCGGCCACCGGTCGCAGGGCAGTTCAACATGCTGTGGGCGTTCGGGGTCGGCGAGGCGCCCATCTCGCTGGCCGGTGCCGACGGCGACGTGCTGCGCCACACCGTCCGCCGGGTCGGCGCGGTCACCACCGCGCTCTGGGCCGCCAGCGAGGGCGACCTGATCGGCGTCCGCGGGCCCTTCGGCACCGGGCTGGGACCTCGACGCCGCCGACGGGCCGCGACATCCTCATCGTGGCCGGCGGCATCGGCATGGCGCCGTTGCGCCCGCTGATCGAGCGAGCTGCTCGGCCGACCGCGAGCGACTACGGCCGGGCCGCGTCTGCTCGTCGGCGCCCGCTCGCCCGACAGCCTGCTCTACCGCGACCAGCTCGAGTCCTGGCGCAGCCGGCTCGACATCGAGGTCGAGGTCACCGTCGACTCCGCGCCGCCCAGCTGGCGCGGCGACGTGGGCGTGGTCACCAAGCTCATCGAACCGGCCCCCGTCGACCCCGAGCAAGACCACCGCCTTCGTCTGCGGTCCCGAGGTCATGATGCGGTTCGCCGCCCAGGCCGCCGCCGCCCGTGGCGTGCCACTGCGACCAGATCTTCGTGTCGCTCGAGCGCAACATGCACTGCGCGGTCGGCCACTGCGGGCACTGCCAGCTCGGCCCGGCGTTCGTCTGCAAGGACGGACCGGTCCTGCGCCTGGCCCACGGTCGAACCGCTGATGCGGGTGAGGCAGCGATGAGCGCCGCCAAGCCGTCCCTCGCCGTGTGGAAGTTCGCCAGCTGCGACGGATGCCAGCTCACCCTGCTCGACTGCGAGGACGAGCTGCTGGCCGTGGCCGAGCAGCTCGAGATCGCCTACTTCCTCGAGGCCTCCAGCGCGACGGTCGCCGGGCCCTACGACCTCTCGCTGGTCGAGGGATCGATCACCACGCCCGAGGACGTCGAACGCATCCAGGAGGTGCGGCGCCAGTCGCGCTTCCTGGTCACCATCGGCGCCTGCGCCACCGCCGGGGGCATCCAGGCGCTGCGCAACTTCGGCGACGTCGAGGAGCTGATGCGGATCGTCTACGCCACGCCCGTCGTTCCTCTCCACCCTGGACACCTCCACGCCCATCTCCGACCACGTCGAGGTCGACTTCGAGCTGCGCGGCTGCCCGATCGACCGCAGCCAGCTCCTCGAGGTCATCAGCGCGTTCCTCGCCGGCCGCCAGCCGGTCGTGCCCGCACCACAGCGTCTGCGTCGAGTGCAAGCAGAAGGGCAACATCTGCGTGATGGTCGCCCACGGCACGCCCTGCCTCGGCCCGGTCACCCACGCCGGCTGCGGCGCCCTCTGCCCCACGTTCCACCGCGGCTGCTACGGCTGCTTCGGGCCCATGGAGACCCCGAACACCGAGGCGATGGTCGGCGCGCTGTCGGCCATGGACATGGACGAGGACGCCATCGGCCGTCTGTTCCACACCTTCAACGCCTGGTCCGAGCCCTTCCGCGGCCGTGCCGGTCGATCCACCGCGGAGGCGCACCCCATGACCCATCGAGCCACCGGCGGCCGCGCCCTCAGCACCGGCGCCCTGGCCCGGGTCGAGGGCGAGGGGGCCATGCGGGTCGAGATCCGCGACGGCGAACTGGTCGACGTGCAGCTCAACATCTACGAACCGCCCCGATTCTTCGAGGGGTTCCTCCGGGGTCGCGGCTTCACCGAGCCGCCCGACATCACCGCCCGGATCTGTGGCATCTGCCCGGTCGCCTACCAGATGAGTGCCTGCGCGGCGATCGAGGATGCCGTCGGGGTCACGGTCGACGGGCAGCTGCGGGCCCTGCGCCAGCTCCTCTACTGCGGCGAGTGGATCGAGAGCCACACGCTGCACATCCACTTCCTCCATGCGCCGGACTTCCTGGGCTACGACAGCGCAGTCGAGATGGCGGTCGACCATCGTGCCGTGGTCGAGCGCGGGCTCGAGGTGAAGAAGATCGGCAACGAGATCCTCGAGACACTCGGCGGCCGCGCCATCCACCCCGTCAACGTCAAGGTCGGGTGGCTTCTACCGGGTGCCGACCCGTCGTGAGCTGCAGCCGCTTGCGCGACCGGCTGGAGCGGGGCCGCGAGCTCTCGATCGAGGTGGTCGAGCTGGTCGCCACGCTCGACTTCCCCGATCAGGAGATGTCCTACGAGCTCGTCTCGGTCGACCACCCGACGAGTACCCGATGCTGGGCGAGCGGGTCGTGTCCGACCGGGGCCTCGACATCGGCGTGGCCGAGTTCCTCGACCACGTCGAGGAGCACCACGTCGAACACTCGACCGCGCTGCACGCACGCCTCCTCGAGCGAGGCGAGTACCTCGTCGGTCCGCTGGCCCGCTACTCCCTTCAGCGCCGACAAGCTCAGCCCGGCAGCCGCCGATGCCGCCCGGGCCGCCGGGCTCGGGCCGACCTGCCGCAACCCGTTCCGGAGCATCGTGGTACGGGCGGTCGAGGTCGTGCACGCCTTCGACACCGCCATCGCGCTGATCGACCGCTACGAGCAGCCCGACGCGCCCGTCGGTTCGCGGTCGAAGCCCGAGCGGGTGTCGGCCACGGCGTGACCGAGGCGCCCCGGGGCCTGCTCTACCACCGCTACGAGATCGACGACGCCGGGCTGATCCGCGACGCGGTGATCATCCCGCCGACCTCGCAGAACCAGGCCACCATCGAGCACGACCTGTGGCACTACGTCGAGCGCCACCTCGATCTTCCCGACGACGAGCTGCGGCGCAACGCCGAGGTCACCATCCGCAACCACGACCCCTGCATCAGTTGCGCCACCCACTTCCTCGATCTGACGGTCGTGCGCTCTTGACCGGTCACGGTGCGAGCGGCGGGGGAGCCACGGTCCGGTGATGGTCATCGGCATCGGCAACACTATGCGGCGCGACGACGGGGTCGGCATTCTCGCCGTCGAGGAGCTGGCGAACCGGATCCCGCCCGACGCCGCCGACCTCACCACGATGGACGGCGAGAGCACGCGGTTGATCGAAGCGTGGACCGGCGTCGACCGCGCCGTCGTGGTCGACGCGATGCGCTCCGGCGAACCCGCGGGGTCGGTCCGCCGCATCGAGGTCGGGCGGGACGCCCTGCCGGCCTGGGCGCCGCTGGCCAGTTCGCACCATGCGGGGCTGGCCGAGGCCGTCGACCTGGGTCGGGCGCTGGACCGACTGCCCGATCACCTGGTGATCTACGCGGTCGAGGTGGCGGACGTGTCTCCCGGCGAGGGCCTGTCGCCCGCGGTGGCGACCGCGCTGCCCGACGTGGTCCGCCTCCTGCACGCCGAGCTGGATTTGGGGTCGATCGTGCACCCTGACGGTCGATTATCGACCCCAGATCGAGCGGCGGGGAGGGCATCGTGAGGACCCGGCGGCGGCTCGAGGTGACCGGCGTCGTCCAGGGCGTGGGCTTCCGACCCTTCGTCCATCGTCTGGCCTGCGACCTTCAGCTCGGTGGCTTCGTGCGCAACGACGTCGGGCGGGTGCACATCGAGGTCGAGGGTCCCGAGTCGTCGGTCACGCTCTTCAGAGCGTTGCTCCGGGAGCAGTCGCCTCCGCTCGCGGCAATCGACACCATCGTCGCCGAGGTCATGGCGCCCCACGGAGAGGCGAGCTTCCGCATCGAGGCCAGCGCAGATGGATCCCCCGACGTCGAACCGCCCGTGCGCGTCGTCCCGTCCGACGTGGCGACCTGTGATGACTGTCTCGCCGAGCTGTTCGATCCCGCCGATCGGCGCTACCGCCATCCCTTCATCACGTGCACCAACTGCGGGCCGCGATTCACGATCATCACCGAGCTCCCCTACGACCGGCCCAACACCACGATGACGCGCTTCGAGCTCTGCCCGACGTGCTCCGCGGAGTATCACGATCCGGCCGACCGCAGGTTCCATGCTCAACCGCTGGCCTGCCCGGCCTGTGGGCCCCGGTTGCGCTACGAGAACGGTGGCGGGTTCACCACCGCAGGGTCTGACGCCGTGATCGCTGCGGTCCAGGCTGATCTGGCGGCGGGAAAGACCGTGGCGATCAAGGGACTGGGTGGTTACCACCTGGCCTGTGACGCCGCCGACGAACGGGCCGTGACCAGGCTGCGGCAGCGAAAGGAGCGGCCCGACAAGCCCCTCGCAGTGATGGTGCCCGATCTCGACGCCGCCCGCTCACTCGCCGACATCGATCCCATCGAAGCCGAAGCGCTGTGCTCTCCCGCTGCGCCGATCGTGCTGCTGCGCCGGCGGCCCGACGCCGCCGTGGCGCCAGGCGTGGCGCCGGACAACCCGATGGTCGGGCTGATGCTGCCGTCGACGCCGCTCCACCATCTGCTCTTCCGGCTCTCGCCCAGCCGCCCCGCCGAGGTGCCCGCCGCGCTGGTGATGACCAGCGGCAATCTCGTGGAAGAGCCCATCTGCTACCGCGACGACGAGGTCCGAGAACGCCTGGGCGCGATCGCAGACGGCTTCTGCGATCACGATCGACCCATCCATGTGCCGTGCGACGACTCGGTGGTTCGCGTGATCGGCGGGACGGCCGTGCCGATCCGCCGCAGTCGCGGCTACGCGCCCGCGGCGTTTGGACTCCCGTTCGCCGTCGGCTCCACGCTGGCGGTCGGCGGCGAGATGAAGAACACGTTCTGCCTGGCGCATGGCCGCCACGCGTGGATCAGCCAGCACATCGGCGACATGGGGAACCTCGAGACCCTGCGCGCGTTCGAGCGCTCGGTCGAGGACCTCCAGTCCTTCCATCGCATCCAGCCCAGTGCGATCGCGGCGGACGCCCACCCCGGCTACCACACCCGCCGGTGGGCGGCGCAGCATACGAATGGTCGGCGGTTGATCGAGGTGCAGCACCATCACGCCCATCTGGCCGCCCTGATGGTCGAGCACCGATGGTCGGAGGCTCAGCCGCTGTTGGGATTCGTGTTCGACGGCACCGGCTACGGGACGGACGGCGACCTGTGGGGTGGCGAGGTCCTCCTGGCCGACTACGGCCACGCCCATCGGCTGGGCTCGCTCGTCCCGGTGCCGCTGCCCGGGGGCGATGCGGCGGTGCAGAATCCGTGCCGGGTCGCCTTGGCCCATCTTGCTGCGGCCGGCATCGGCTGGGGACGGGATCTGGCGCCGGTCGTGGCGTGTGACCCCACCGAGCTGCGGATCCTCGAGCAGCAGGTACGGGAGGATGGCGCCGAGCCCCGCACCACCAGCATGGGCCGGCTCTTCGACGCGGTCGCCTCCCTGCTCGGACTCCGGCACCGGATCACGTACGAGGCCCAAGCGGCGATCCAGCTGGAGTTCCTGGCCGCCTCCACTTCCGTCCCGGCCGACGGCGTTGCCTTCGGTCTGGACGACGGCCGGATCGACCCGGCCCCGGTCCTGCACGCCATCGTCGACGGCATCCGAGCGGGCACCGATCGAGCGTCGCTGGCCCTGGCGTTCCACCATGCCGTCGTCGACGCGATCGTCCAGGTTGCCGGCGAGGTGCGGTCCGAGCGCCCGGTTCGGGTGGTGGGGCTCACGGGTGGCTGCTTCCAGAACGCACTGCTCACCGACCTTGCGACGAGGTGCTTGGTGGACGAGGGTTTCGAGGTGCTCACCCACCGGCTCGTGCCACCCAACGACGGTGGCATCGCGCTGGGCCAGGTGGCCGTCGCCGGCGCGCAGGCGGACGGCGCGCCGGCCGAGGTCGGTGGCGCCTGATGTGCCTCGGCATCCCCGGCCGCATCACCGAGACCCACGACGACCGGGGCACACCGATGGCGACGGTCGACTTCGGTGGAGCCCGCAAGACCGTGTGCCTGGCCTTCGCTCCCGACAGCGGAACGGACGACTGGGTCATCGTGCACGCCGGTTTCGCCATCGCCACCCTCGACGAGGCGGCGGCGCAGGAGTCGCTGGCCCTGTTCGCCGAGCTGGGCATGGTCGATTCTGACGAGGGCATCGAGCCGGGTGAAGGTGCGGGGTGACCGACCGCATGGACCAGTTCGGCGATCCGGAGCTGGCTCGCGGCCTCCTGCGCGAGATCGAGCGGACCGTCACGCGTCCTTGGGCGATCATGGAGGTCTGCGGCGGCCAGACCCACGCCATCATCCGGAACGGCATCGACCAGCTGTTGCCCGACGGCGTCGAGTTGATCCACGGGCCGGGCTGTCCGGTCTGTGTGACGCCGCTGGAGATCATCGATCGGGCGCTGGAGATCGCGGCGCGGCCGGGGGTCATCTTCTGCTCGTTCGGCGACATGCTGCGGGTGCCGGGCAGCGACGGCGACCTGTTCCGGGTGCGGGCCCGGGGAGGCGACGTCCGGGTCGTCTACTCGCCGCTCGACGCGGTCGCCCTGGCCGAGCAGCATCCCGACCGCGAGGTGGTGTTCTTCGCCGTCGGCTTCGAGACCACCGCGCCGGCCAACGCCATGGCGGTCCACCAGGCGAAGGAGCGGGGTCTCACCAACTTCTCGCTGCTGGTCAGTCATGTGCTGGTGCCACCTGCGCTGGAGTCGATCATGACGGCGCCTGACTGCCGGATCGACGCCTTCCTCGCCGCCGGGCACGTGTGCACGGTGATGGGCACCGCCCAGTACGAGCCCATCGCAGCCGTGCACGGCGTGCCCATCGTGGTCACCGGGTTCGAGGCGCTGGACGTGCTGGACGGCATCCGCCGGGCGGTGCAGCAGCTGGAGGAGGGGCGGGCCCGGGTGGAGAACGCCTATCCCCGCGCCGTCCGACGTGAGGGCAACCGGGCGGCGCAGGATCTGCTGGCCGAGGTGTTCGAGCCAACCGATCGGCGTTGGCGCGGCATCGGCGCCATCAGCGCCAGCGGGTGGCGTCTGACGGCCGAGTACCGGGCCTTCGACGCCGAGGAACGGTTCGGCGTCGGTGAGATCCGGCGCGAGGAGCCGTCGGCCTGCCGGGCCGGTGATGTGCTCCAGGGACTGATCAGGCCCGACCAGTGCGGGGCGTTCGGGACCGACTGCACGCCACGGCACCCGCTCGGGGCGCCGATGGTGTCCAGCGAGGGTGCGTGCGCGGCGTATCACCAGTACCGCAGCGTGGAGCCGGGGCCGGTGCCTCGTGGCTGACGGCTGGACCTGCCCGCTGCCGTTCCGCGACCACGACCGGGTGACGCTCGGTCACGGTGGCGGGGGAGTGCTCACGGCCGAACTGGTCGAGCACGTGATCCTCCCCGGCTTCGGCGATGCTGCGGGCGATGCCACCGTCGACGCGGCGGTGCTCGAGCTCCCCATCCGCGCTCGCGGCCCCGCCCCACCGGCCAACTCCGGGGGCTCCCGTCCACCCCCCGGACCAAATCCCCCGAAGTTGGCAGGACTCGGATCGCCCCCTGATCAGGATCGTGCCAAGTTGGCGTTCACGACCGATGCGTACGTCGTTCGACCGTTGGTCTTTCCCGGCGGCGACATCGGGTCGCTGGCCGTCAACGGCACGGTCAACGACCTGGCCATGGCGGGGGCCCAGCCGCTGGCACTGTCGGCCGGGTTCGTGCTGGAGGAGGGACTGGAGGTGGCCACGCTGCACCGGATCGCCACGTCGATGGGCCGGGCTGCGACGGCGGCCGGCGTCACGATCGAGGCGGGCGACACGAAGGTGGTCGAGGCGGGCAACGCCGACGGGATGTACATCACCACCGCCGGGGTCGGGGTCGTGCCGGACGGGGTGGACATCCGACCGGCGCGGGCGATGGCGGGCGACGTGATCATCGTCAGCGGCGACATCGGCGTGCACGGGATCACGGTGTTGAGCCAGCGCGACGGACTCGAGTTCGGGACGGAGCTGGAGTCGGACAGCGCCGCGCTCAACGGACTGGTGGCGGCCATGCTCGCCGCGTGCCCCGAGGTCCACGTGCTGCGGGACCTGACCCGCGGCGGGCTGGCCGCGGCATTGTGCGAGATCGCCCTGACCGCCGCGGTTGGCCTGTCGTTCGAAGAGGCGTTGCTGCCCGTGCCGGGCCCGGTTGCAGCGGCGTGTGGGTTCCTCGGCCTCGACCCGACCCACGTGGCCAACGAAGGCAAGCTGATGGCCCTCGTGCCGGCCATCGATGCCGACGCCGTGATGGCGGCGATGCGGGCGCACCCGCACGGAAAGGGCGCCGTCGCGATCGGCACGGTCACCGACGAACACCCCGGCACGGTGGTGTGCCGCACCCCGCTGGGGGCATCCCGCATCGTCGACCGCCCCCTGGGCGAACAGCTCCCCCGCATCTGCTGAGCGTCGGCGGTCCGCCCCGCCCGCCCCCGGCCAGCCCGTCCCGTCCCATCCGCACGAACTTTGGGCAACCACCCCACCCATGTCCGGGTATCCTCCCCAAGGTTCGGTGGATAGGGCTCGGATCGCTGCCCGTCTGCGCCAGACTCGGCGCATGATCCGGGCGCTGGTGTTCGACTTCGACGGGCTGATGCTCGACACCGAGGGGCCGCTGGTCGAGTCGTGGCGGGTCATCTATGCCCGCTGCGGTGTCGAGCCGCTCACCATCGAGGAGTGGGCCGGGTCGCTGGGCCTTGATGATCAGGATCCGGCCAAGCTCGATCCGCTCGGTCGCCTGGAGCGAGCGATGGGACGACCGTTGTCCGACGAGCTACAGGCGGAACGAAGGCGGATCCGCAACGAGATCGTCGACGCCGAGCCGATTCGTCCGGGTGTCGAAGCGTTGTTGGATCAGGCCGAGCGGCTTGGTGTGCCCGTCGGGATTGCGTCCAGCTCCCCTGTCAGCTGGATCGAGCGGCACCTCGGGCCGAGGGGCATGCTCGACCGGTTCGCCGTCGTCTCGTGCGCGGGCGACGGGGTGCGGGGCAAGCCCGACCCGGCCACCTACGCGCTCGCCTGCGGTCGCCTCGACGCGGATCCTGCCCACTCCGTCGCCCTCGAGGACTCACCCAACGGTGTGCGGGCGGCCAAGGCCGCGGGAATGACCTGTATCGCCGTTCCCAACGGCGTGAGTCGGGACCTCGATGTCAGTCACGCCGACCTGGTGGTCGCCTCGCTCCTCGACGTCGATCTCGGCCGGTTCTGGGGTCGATAGTCCACCGTGGCGGTGCACTATCGACCCCAGATCTCGCCTTGTCAGGTGGTCGGGTCGGTGACCTGGCCGAGGAACAGCACCAACCCGCTGTCGACGTGGCGGATCAGGTAGAGGAACGGCTGGTCGGCGGCGACGGTGAGCTCCGGTTCGGGTCCGGCGGATTCGAGGAACCCGAACGCTGTGGCGGCGGCCGCCACGGTGCCCCACTCGTCGACGGTGATGTCTGCGCCATGGACCGCCGCGCCGAGAACGCGTCGGGAGAGATGCCGGGGTCGCTGCCCGGGGCGGCGCCGATGGCTTCGAGCCATGGAAGTAGATCCAACTGTTCGGTCTTGTCCTCCCACGGCGGGAGCAGCAGCTCGAGGGGCCCCGGAGCGAAGGAGCTGTCGACCTCGTCGAGGAGGTCCTCCGCCAAGCGTTCCCGGATCTCGGGGAAGCGACCCTCGTCGGGAACGATCACCAGCATCGAGTACTCGCCGCCGGCAGAGGGAATCTCCGCGCCGACGTAGCCATCACTGCTTCCCCGCGCGCTCTCGAGCTCGAGCTCCTGCATGAACTCGACGTCCACCGTCGATCCGTCGAGTCGGGTGAACGGAGCATCCACCGGTCCGTACTTGCCGAACGGTTGCGCCCAGGGAGCTTTGAAGTAGAGCGCGTCGGTCAGCACGAGGACGGTGTCGCCGGTCAGGAAACCCGAGGGAAGCAAGTCGGGGATCAGGCCCTCGGTCTGCTCGTCGACCCAGCCGTTGATGACGTCTCGGCTCCCGTCGGAGTCGCCGGCGAAGTCCAGAGGCTCGACATCGGAGCCGTGGAAGTCCTCGAGGAGTACGACCCACGTCGGATCGGGCGTGGCGTCCAGACGGGGCCAGATCCGGTTGGCCAGCGTGACGGTGATCTCGTCTTCGGCGTCCGCGGCGGCGATGAGGGCCTCGTCGATGGCTTCCCACTCCTCGTGGGCGGACTGGCCCGCGGGGAAGCCGAGCGCCTGGTCGATCGCGGCCACGGTGGCCTCGTCGCCGGCGTCTCGCGCCATCAAGAGGGTGTGGCCGATGCTCGTTGATGCCTGTTCCGCTGCCCGCCTGGCAACGAGAGTGGCCGGCAGGAGACCTACCGTCGAGTTGTCGTATCTGATAACCTTCATCTGTGGGTGTCGCCGCTGAACTCATTCGTGAAGCTCGCATGTTGGCGGGCTTGACGATGGCTGAGCTGGCTGAGCGGGCAGGGACGTCGAAGCCGACCGTGTCGAGGTATGAGAACGGCCTGGTCGATCCTGGAGCGGAGACGCTGAGTCGCCTGCTACGGGCATGTGGTCAGGAGCTTCGGGCCCAGCCCGTGGGCTTGCCATCGTCAGCGGCCGAGGTCGCAGCGGTGTTCGAGGGGCGAGCCGAGCCGACGGCCGACGATGTGACCCGCACGAGAGACGGTCGAGAACTACGCACCGTGGCCGACCTTGAGGCGTTCGCCGCGGAGCTTCGTCGTGAAGGTCATCTCGCACGGTGAGTGGCCCGATCGACGGCGAGTACGGCGGGCTGGACGAGACAGGGATCTTCCGGGCGCTCGACGACCATGACGTCGAATACGTCGTGGTTGGTAGGAGCGCGGCGATTCTCTGGGGATCCCAGCGAGCGACCCGGGATGTTGATTGCGTCGCTGAAGAGTCGGAGGAGAACCACGGGCGGCTCTGCAAGGCGCTCGCCCAGATGGGGAATCCGCGGCTACGAATCGAGGGTGTGGACGACGGGGCGGCCGCCGAACTATCGAAGCAGCTGCTCCACCCGGACTTCTTCGGGCGCACCGCGGCATCGACGTGGCGAACCGACTGCGGCAGTGTCGACATTCTCAGCGACATCCCCGGGCTCGACGGTGAGCCCGTCCCGTACCGCGACCTTCGGTCCCGGGTCACGTTTGCGCCGACGGACGAACTCCGGATTCCGGTCGCCTCACTCGACGACATCATCGATTCGAAAACGAACGCCGACCGGGTGAAGGACAGAGAAGCACTGCCGGAGCTCCTCGAACTCCGACGACGCCGAGCCGAGCGTGAGGCGTAGGGCCATGTCTGCCGGAGCCTTGATCGGTCATGGTGACTTTGCGACGAGCCGCCATGAGGCCATTCGGTCGGCTCCTCTCGTCTGCGCCGTGGCGGGCTGGTCGACGTGCCGCCACATCATCTGGGCGCTTCACTCACTTGCAGTCGGCTGTCACCACCTCGAAGGCGTCGGCCATCCCATCGCTGCCCTCCGCTCGTGCCAGTTCCACCAACGAGGTGACGCCAAAGAGATCAGCCAACTCATCCGACAGCGGAGCGCATGGATTCGCACCATGATCGACCAGGTATCCCACGAGGGCCGGGTCGCCCTGCACGCTGGCGACACCGGCGTAGATCCACTGATTCCGTTCTTCTGTTGTCACGTCGCCTCCTGCACAACCAGGAGCTGAAGGGTTTCGAGACAACCGTCGCCGCTACGTGCTGCGGACCCAGCCCTGTCGGGTCAGAAGATCCGGCTACGCCGGTGCCTCACCCCACCCTGACAGACAGGGCAACTGATGACGTCGGGTTTCGAATGATCTGTCCCGACGTAGTCGAACGAAGCACTCCTTGCGTCTGACGACCGTTGAACCCGACGTCTGGTCGGTGCCTGCCGACCAAGCGATTTGGGCCACCCGTCCGGGAGTGCCGGACGCCCGCGGCCGTCGTGCATCCTTGTGAGATGAGTGATGGGGCCACGAAGAACCCGATCCGCCTCAGTGCCTGGCGGCTGCCGGTCGAGTCTCTCTGCCTCGGTGTCCTGGCTTGGGTATCTGTCTGGTTGGTGACGGACGACATCGCGTTCGTCCTGCTGCTCGTGAACGTGGGTCTTGTCGCCACGGTGTGGTTGCGGGCTCACGCTCGTTCGATTCCCGGGCGTGCCCCACCGGCACGTGAGGTTCTCGGCAGTGTCGTGGCAGCGTCTTTCCTGCTGCTCGCCGTGCCCGCCTACGCAGAGCTCGTGTTTCGAGTCCTCCTGGGTTCGTCCTGACACGGCACTCGTTGTTGCTGATCAGCGTCTCCCGCCGACCCGCCACAGCGGCCCAAGGAATCGGTCGCTTGCCGTGTCGGGATGACTGGATTTGAACCAGCGACCCCCTGCTCCCAAAGCAGGTGCGCTACCGAGCTGCGCCACATCCCGTGACCCGGCAAGGCTACCGGGTCCCGCCCGGGCGTCGGAGCCGCAATCGGGTCGGAGCGTCCGATCACCGGGTGCGTCTCGATCCGGTCCCCGCCAGTACACTCGGCCGCCGTGAAGTCGACACTTGCCCCCGTGCCCGTATCCGAAGACTCCGACGCCGAGGATGGCGACGCGGCGGCCAACGAGAATCTGGTGAAGGTCTCGGTCGAGGTCGACGAGGCCGAATTCGAGGAGGCCGTCGACGACGCCTTCCGCCGCATCGCCCGCGAGGTGCGCATCCCCGGCTTCCGGCCCGGCAAGGCGCCCCGGAAGATCCTCGAGTCCCGCATCGGCATCGCCGTCGCCCGCGAGGAGGCACTGCGCGAAGCCCTGCCCGAGTACTACGTGCGCGCCGTGCGCGAGCTCGACCTCGACGTGATCGCTCCTCCCGATATCGACATCACCGACGGCCACGAGAGCGGGCCCATCCTCTTCGACGCAGTGGTCGAGACCCGACCCGAGGTCAGGGTGTTCGGCTACGAGGAGCTCACCGTCGAGATCCCTGCGCCCACCGTGGCCGAGGCCGACATCGACGAGCAGGTCGAACGGCTCCGCGCCACGTTCGGCTCCCTCGAGACCGTCGACCGTCCCATCATCGACGGCGACCACGTCACGATGAACATCGCCACCACCCAGGGCGGCGAGCCGCTCGAAGGGCTCACCGCCGACGGCTACGTCTACGAGGTCGGCAAGGGTGCCATCGTTCCGGAGATCGACGAGAACCTCCACGGCAAGAAGCCCGGCGACGTCGTCGAGTTCGAGGCCGACTATCCCGATCCCGACGCCGACGAGGACGACCTTCAGTTCCGCATCCTGGTCAAGGAGGTGCAACAGACCGTGCTGCCCGATGTCGACGACGAGTGGGCCGCCGAGGCCTCCGAGTTCGAGACCGTCGAGGAGTTGCGCGCCGACTTCGAGCAGCGCCTGGCGATGAGCAAGCGGATGCAGGCCAACATGGCGCTGCGCGAGAAGACCGCCGAGGCAGTGGCCACGCTCGTCCACATCGACATCCCCGAGGCGCTGCTCTCGGGCGAGATGGAGCAGCGGCTCCAGGAGATGGCCATGCGCCTGGCCCAGCAGGGCATCGACCCCGAGCAGTTCTTCGCCTCGCAGGACCGCAACGCGCTCACCGCCGAGTTGCGCGAGACCGCTGAACAATCCGCCCGGGTCGATCTCGCCCTGCGGGCCATCGCCGCCGCCGAGGAGCTCGACCCCACCGACGAGGACCTGGAGGCCGAGTTCGTCTCCATCGCCGCCCAGCTCGAGCAGGACGTCGAGACGGTACGCCACGAGTTCGAGCACCACCGCGGGCTGGGGACGATACGCTCGGACCTCAGGAAACGCAGCGCTCTCGAGTGGGTCCTCGAACGGTGCGAGATCATCGACGAAGATGGCAACCCCGTCGACCGTGGCGATCTCGAGTTCCCGACCGAGGACTCGGACGAGAGCGCAGCTGCGGAGGAGGACTCGACCGAGTCCGACACCGAGACCGCCGAAGCCCCCGATTCTGAGCTCGAGAAGGACACCGACTGATGCAGGCCTGGAACTACCTGGTACCGACCGTCGTCGAGCAGACCAACCGCGGCGAGCGCGGCTACGACCTCTACTCGAAGCTGCTCAAGGAGAACATCGTCTTCCTTGGCACGCCCATCGACGACACCGTGGCCAACCTCGTGTGCGCCCAGCTGCTCCACCTCGAGTCGGACAACCCCGAGAAGGACATCAACCTCTACATCAACTCGCCCGGTGGCGACATCAACGCTCTCTTCGCCATCTACGACACGATGACGTACATCCGGCCCGACGTGGCCACCATCTGTTACGGCCAGGCGGCCTCCGCCGCCGCCGTGCTGCTCGCCGCCGGTGCCAAGGGCAAACGTTTCGCCCTGCCGCACGCCCGGGTCCTGATCCACCAGCCATACGCCGGCGCCCAGGGCCAGGTATCCGACATCGAGCTGGCGTCGCAGGAGATCCAGCGGCTCAAGACCGCCCTCGAGGAGATCCTGGCCCAGCACACCGGCAAGGATGTCGAGAAGATCCATACCGACACGGATCGCGATTTCGTGATGACCGCCGACGAAGCCGTCGAGTACGGCATCATCGACGAGGTCATCATGGCGCGCGACTCGGTCGACACCTCAGGGCCCATCAAGGCCGTCGGTTCCTGAACCGACGAAGCAGGGGAGAACAACGTGGCAAAATTCGGCGAGGGGGGCGAGCTCCTGAAGTGCTCGTTCTGCGGGAAGTCGCAGAAGCAGGTCAAGAAGCTCATCGCCGGCCCCGGTGTGTACATCTGTGACGAGTGCATCGACCTCTGCAACGAGATCATCGAGGAGGAGCTGGCCGAGACCACCGAACCCCGGTTCGAGGAGCTCCCCAAGCCCGCCGAGATCTACGAATTCCTGAACGACTACATCATCGGCCAGGAGCACGCCAAGAAGATCCTCTCGGTCGCCGTCTACAACCACTACAAGCGGGTGCAGTACGGCGTCGGCGACGATCCCGACGTCGAACTGGCCAAGAGCAACATCATGCTCATCGGCCCCACCGGCTGCGGCAAGACCCTGCTGGCCCAGACCCTGGCCCGCATGCTCAACGTGCCCTTCGCCATCGCCGATGCCACCGCCCTCACCGAAGCCGGCTACGTGGGTGAGGACGTCGAGAACATCCTGCTCAAGCTCATCCAGGCCGCCGACTTCGATGTGAAGAAGGCCGAGGCCGGCATCATCTACATCGACGAGATCGACAAGATCGCCCGCAAGAGCGAGAACCCGTCGATCACCCGCGACGTCTCGGGCGAGGGTGTGCAGCAGGCGTTGCTCAAGATCCTCGAGGGCACGGTCGCCTCGGTTCCGCCCCAGGGCGGCCGCAAGCACCCGCACCAGGAATTCATCCAGATCGACACCACCAACATCCTCTTCATCTGCGGTGGTGCGTTCGCCGGGATCGATCAGCTCATCGAGAGTCGCGAGGGCGCGGGCGGCGTCGGCTTCGGTGCCGACGTCAAGACCACCGCCGAGCGCGACGAGGCCACCTACACCCGGGTGCTGCCCGAGGACCTGCTCAAGTTCGGGCTGATCCCCGAGTTCATCGGCCGGCTTCCGGTGATCGGCGCGGTGACCCACCTCGACCAAGAGGCGTTGGTGCGCATCCTCATCGAGCCCCGCAACGCGCTCATCAAGCAGTACAAGAAGTTCTTCGAGCTCGAAGACGTCGAGCTCGACTTCACCGAGGACGCCCTCGAGGCCGTGGCCGACCAGGCGCTGCTGCGCGGCACCGGCGCCCGTGGCCTGCGTGCCATCCTCGAAGAGGTGCTCCTCCACGTGATGTACGACCTGCCCAGCCGCGACGACGTGGGCAGTTGCGTCGTCGACGCCGCGGTGGTCAACGACAAGGTCAACCCGACCCTCGTGCCCAAGGACGCCCGGCAGCAGGATCGCCCGCGCCGCGCCGCTTCCTGATCTGACCTCACCTTGAACATCGACACCGCACTGCGGTGGCTCGACTCGCACCTCAATCGCGAAGCCACGGCCGGCCTCACCGAGGGCCTCTCGCTCGCTCCGATGGAAGAGCTGATGCGCGTGCTCGGCGACCCGCAGGACGCGGCGCCGGTGATCCACCTGACCGGCACCAACGGCAAGGGTTCGACGGCCCGCATCATCAGCTCGCTCCTGGTGGCGGCCGGGCTCTCCGTGGGCACCTACGGCAGTCCGCACCTGCAGCGCATCAACGAACGCTTCACCTGGAACCAGCGCGAGATCGAGGACGACGAGCTGGCCGCTGTGCTCGAGCAGCTCCAGGCGCTGGCGCCACTGGTGGACGCGCCACTGTCCTGGTTCGAGCTGACCACAGCGGCCGCCTACCGGTGGTTCGCGGACATCGCCGTGGACGTCGCTGTGATCGAGGTCGGGCTGCTGGGGGAGTGGGACGCAACCAATGTGGCCGACGGCCAGGTGGCCGTCATCACCAATATCAGCCGCGACCACACCGACGGCCAGGGCGACTGGCGGCGCAAGATCGCCACCGAGAAGGCGGGCATCATCAAGCCCGGCGCCACCCTCGTCGTCGGCGAGACCGACCCCTCGCTGGCCGATCTCTGGGAGCGGGCCGAGACCGTCGTGCTTCGCGACCGCGACTTCGGGTGCGAGAACGACCGGCTCGCCGTCGGCGGCCGGCTCGTCGACCTGCGCACGCCCGAGGCCACCTACGAGGAGGTCTTCCTCCCGCTCCACGGCGCCCACCAGGCCGACAATGCCGCGCTGGCCCTCGCCGCATGCGAGGCGTTCTTCGACCGGCCGCTGGCCGACGAGATCGTGCGCGACGGCCTCGCCAACGTCACCATTCCCGGCCGGTTCGAGATCGTCGGCCGGGATCCGCTCGTCGTCATCGACGGTGCCCACAACCCGGCCGGCGCGACTGCGACCGCAAGGACCCTCGTCCAGGATTTCGATCCCGCCGGTTCGCGCATCCTGGTGTTCGGCATGTTGTCGGGTCGGGATCCGGAGGAGGTGCTCAGGGCCTTCGCCGCCATCAATCCCGACATCGTCCTGACGGTCACGGCGCCCTCGCCCCGGGGCGTGCCCAGCACCGAGCTGGCCGACCTGGCCGCCGGGATGGGGTTGGCCGCCGAGTCGTGCGGCTCGGTCGAAGCCGCCATCGCCCGCGCCTTCGCCGTGGCCGCCGAAGAGGACGCCATCCTGGTCAGCGGCTCCCTCTACGTCGCCGGCGAAGCCCGCACCCACCTCCTCCCGACCACTCCTCCGGAATCTCGGCCTCCGGAACCGGACTGAGTCCGGCTAGCGAGGCCGAGATTTGGCGCACCCCGACCCCCAGGAATCTCGGCCTCCGCAACCTGATCGAGTCCGGTCGACGAGGCCGAGATTCCGAGAGGTGGGCGCTAGGGTCGCCGGCCATGGATCGAACCTTTGTCATGTGCAAGCCCGACGCCGTCGAACGGGGGCTGGTCGGCGAGATCATCCGCCGCATCGAACAGCGCGACCTGCGCATCGTCGCCCTTCAGCTGCGGACCATCGACGAGGCCACCGCCACCCAGCACTACGCCGAGCACGAGGGCAAACCCTTCTTCGCCGACCTGCTCTCGTTCATCACTCGCGGCCCTGTCGTCCCCATGGTGGTCGAGGGCCCCGAGGACACCTGGCAGGTGGTCCGGACCATGATGGGCGCCACCAACCCGCGTGAGGCCGCCCCCGGCACCATCCGCGGCGACCTGGGGATCGAGTTCACCGAGAACCTGGTCCACGGCTCCGATGGCCCCGAGAGCGCGGCCCGCGAGATCGCCCTGTTCTTCCCGGAGTTCTGACTCTGCGTTCCCCGGCCACGCAGGCCGTCTGACTCTGCGTTCCCCGGCCACGCAGGCCGTCTGCCTCCCGATCGTGCCTTCCATCCCGCTGTGGTCGGCCGACCACGGGGCGTCGCCATTTGGTTGCGTTTCGATGACGGGGCATAAGCTCTAAGGGTCCTCACTCCGCGCGCTCTGACCGGCGACGTGGAACCTGCCAGGATCTACCGGTTCTGTCACCCCGCCCCTCCTACGCCGCAGGAGATGTCATGGCTCGAAGCCTCCACTCGTTCACCGGAATGCTCGGGCGCGACATGGCGGTCGATCTCGGCACCGCCAACACGCTGGTGTACGTCCGGGGCGAGGGCATCGTGCTCAACGAGCCGTCGGTGGTGGCGGTCAATGCCCGACGACGGCCGACCCCTCGCGGTCGGCATCGAGGCCAAGCGCATGATCGGTCGCACACCGGCCCACATCCAGGCCATCCGGCCCCTCAAGGACGGCGTCATCGCCGACTTCGACATCTGCGAGAAGATGCTGCGCTACTTCATCCAGAAGGTGCATCACCGACGCTTCGCCAAGCCCGCGGATGGTCATCTGTGTTCCCTCCGGGATCACCGGGGTCGAGCAACGGGCCGTGCAGGAGGCCGCCGAGTACGCCGGCGCCCGCAAGCCCGCCTACATCATCGAAGAGCCCATGGCCGCGGCCATCGGAGCCGGCATGCCGGTGCAGGAACCGGCCGGGAACATGATCGTCGACATCGGCGGTGGCACCACCGAGGTGGCGGTCATCTCGCTGGGCGGCGTGGTGGCCAGCCAGTCGGCGCGGGTGGGTGGCGATGAGCTGGACGACGCCATCGTCCAGTTCATCAAGAAGGAATACAGCGTCGCGCTCGGCGAGCGCACCGCCGAACACGTGAAGATGCAGCTCGGCTCGGCGTGGCCCCTGGAAGAGGAGATCTACGCCGAGATCCGCGGCCGCGATCTGGTCACCGGTCTGCCCAAGACCATCGTCACCAGTACCGGCGAGATCCGTGATGCCATCGAGGAACCGGTCACGGCCGTCGTCGACGCGGTCAAGTTCACCCTCGACAAGACGCCGCCCGAGCTGGCGGCCGACATCATGGAGCACGGCATCGTCCTCGCCGGTGGTGGCGCTCTGCTGACCGGTATCGACGCCCGCCTGCACCACGAGACCGGGATGCCCATCGTGATCGCATCCAACCCGCTCGACGCCGTGGCGTTGGGTTCGGGCCAGTCGCTCGAGGAGTTCGACGCTCTGAAGGGTCTTCTGTACTCCTCGACGAGCGGTTGACCCAGCGCCACGTGGGTGGCTCAGGCCGGTCACGCTCCACGATCATCATCCTGGCGCTGGCCTCGATCACGCTCCTCACCCTCGACCTGCAGGGGGTGGCCATCGTCGACACCGCCCGCGACGGCGCCCGGACGGTGTTCGGGCCGGTCGAGTCGGCGGCCGACGCCGTCATCGACCCGTTCCGGGACGCGTGGAACGGTGCGTTCACCTACGACGAGCTCGAGGCCGAGAACGAGCGGCTCCGGGGCCAGCTCGAGGAGGTCGCCGGTGACGAGGTCGCGCTCGAGGAGGTGACGGCCGAGCTCGAGGCGCTGCAGGAGGAGGTCGACCTCAGTCCCCCCGCCGGATTCCGGGCGGTGGCGGGCCGCGTGATCTCCCAACCCTCGTCCAACTTCGATCGCACGATCGAGATCGACGTGGGCTCCGATGACGGCATCGGCGAGAACATGTCCGTCGTCACCGGTGCCGGACTGGCGGGCCGGGTCGACCGCGTCTCTGCGGACCGCTCGGTCATCCAGTTGGCCAACGACATCGACTTCGCCGTGGGCGTGCGGCTGGTCACCAGCCGGGACATCGGGCTGGCCAACGGCCAGGGCGAGGGCAACCCGCTGCGCATCGAATCGCTCGAAGTGGACAGCGAGATGGAGACGGGCGAGAACGTGGTCACCAACGGCGGGGCGCGTAGCTCGTTCCCGTCGGGCGTGCCGGTCGGGAAGGTCACCGATGTCGACCGGAATCAGCTCGGGGTGCCCACGGCCGAGGTCGATCTGATCGTCGACCTGTCGCGCCTCTCGTTCGTGTCGGTGCTGGTGCCCGAGGACGTGCGCTGATGGCCGCGTCCCGCGTGCTCTTCGTCGTCTTCGTGATGCTGATCCTGCAGACCACGGTCATGGCCAACTTCACGGTCTTGGGTGTCACGGTCGATCTGGTCATCCTGGTGGCCTTCTCCGCCGGGGTCGTCGCCGGGGCGCAGCGGGGCGCGGTCATCGGATTTACCGCGGGGCTGACCCACGATCTGGTCCTCGAGTCGCCGTTCGGGCTGTCGGCGCTGATCGGGGCGCTGGTCGGCTTCGGCGTCGGATCGGTGCCGTCGCTGGTCGACCGGTCCGTGCGCTGGCTCCAGATATTCGCCTGCGCGGGGGTGAGTGCCGCAGCGGTGCTCGCCTATGCGATGGTGGGCGAGATGCTGGGCAAGGACTACCTCTCGCTGGACGTCGCGCGCATCGCGCTCGTGGTCGGCGTGCTCAACGGGCTCCTGGCTCCGCTGGGGAACCGGGTGCTGTCGTGGGCCGTGGTCGACGACGTCGCTCGTGGCCGAGGCCATCGGATGAGCGAGGAGGCACCCGAAGGGTCATTGATCCGGCTCGCGGTCCTGGGCCTGGTCGTGTTCTCGATGTTCGCCACGCTGTTCGTGCGGCTGTGGTCGCTCCAGGTGATCAGCGTCGAGGACTACGAGGTGGCCGCCACCGAGAACCGCTACGAGACCCTCCCCGTGCGGGCGCCCCGTGGACGCATCCTGGATCGCAACGGGAAGGTGCTGGTCGACAATCGTGTCTCGGTCGTCGTCACGCTGGACCCACAGATCCTGGACGACGAGTTCTCCGAGCCCGCCGAGCGCAGCCGTTACATCGGCCGGTTGGCCGGCGAGCTGCGCTCGTTCGGGGTGCCGGTGACCGCACCCGAGATCAACGAGCGGCTGGACGATCAGCAGTACAGCCCGCTCAGCCCCCGCCCGATAGCGGAGGACGTCCCCGAGGAGGTCGAGATCTTCCTGGGCGAGCATGCGGCCGAGTTTCCGGCCGCGGCGGTCGAACGCCGCACGGTCCGCACCTACCCGTACGGGAAGCTGGCCGCACACATCCTGGGGTACGTCGGGGCGCTGAACGAAGAGGAGTACGACCGGGAGTCGGGGGTCGAGACCGACAAGCCGTACCAGGTCGACGACGAGATCGGGAAGACCGGCGTCGAGCGGGTGTTCGAGACCTGGCTGCGCGGCACCCCGGGCGAGCGGGTGGTCCAGGTCGACTCGGCCAATCGTGTGGTCGGCCAGGTCGAGAGCGAAGCGGTCGACGCTCGGCCCGGCAGCGACGTGCGGCTGACGATCGACATCGACCTGCAGGCCGCAGCCGAGGAGGCGCTCGAGGAGCAACTGCTGGAGCGCCAGGAGGTCACCAACGACGACGGCCTGCTCTTCCCGGCACCGGCCGGCGCGGTCGTCATGGAGGATCCCCGCGACGGCGACCTCCTGGCCGTCGCCTCCTACCCGACCTACGACCCGACGGAGTTCCTGGGCGGCATCTCGCAGGAACGATTCAACGTCCTGAACAGCGAGGAGAACGGCGCGCCGTTGTTCAGCCGGGCCATCCAGGGCACCTACGCCCCGGCGTCCACGTTCAAGCTCGTCACCGCCTTCGCAGCGCTCGACAGCGGCATGATCACCCCGGAGACCACGTTCGAAGACGAGGGGTCGTACACGCTCACCGACTGCACCGGCAGCAAGTGCGTGCGCACCAACGCCGGCGGCGTCGCCAACGGCACGGTCGACGTGCGACGCGCCCTGACCGTGTCGAGCGACGTGTTCTTCTACTGGATCGGCGAGACGTTGTGGCGCGAGGAGTCGCTGCCGGCCAACGGGATCCAGGAGACCGCTACCCGATTCGGGTTCGGCGAGGAGACCGGGGTGCCGCTGCCCGAGGCGTCCGGCGCTGTGCCCACCCCCGAGGAGCGCCAGGCGCTCAAGGACGAGAATGCGGCGATGGACCCACCCGGTCCCTTCATCCCGGGCTGGCGTGCGGGCGACAACGTCAACCTGGCCATCGGGCAGGGCGATCTGTTGGTGACCCCGTTGCAGCTCACCAACGTGTACGCCATCGTTGCCAACGGCGGCACCAGGTTCCAGCCCAACATCGCCGATGCGGTGGTCGAGATCGACCGGCAGACCGGTGAGCAGACCATCCTCCAGGAGTTCGGGCCGCGCGAGACGTCCACCGTCGAACTGCCGGCCGCCCACCGCGACCCCATCATGGAGGGCCTGCGCGGGGTGACCATCGATGAGGAGGGCACCGCCTTCGACGCGTTCCTCGGCTTCGATCCTCTCTGGCCGGTGGCGGGCAAGACGGGAACGGCCCAGGTGGTCAACAAGGACGACACTTCGCTGTTCGTCGGCTTCGGACCCGTCGAGACGCCGCGGGTGGTGACCACCGTGGTCCTCGAGGAGGCCGGGTTCGGCTCCGAGGCCGCAGCCCCGGTCGCACGCCGGCTGCTCGAGCTGGCGTCGGATCAGAAGGAGCTGCCCGTCCACCCCACCGCCGGCGAGGTCGCCGATCCCGCCGCCGCCTACGACCGCATGTGGGCCGACCTCTGGAACCTCGGGCCCGAGCTGGATGCCGACGGCAACCCGATCGACGAACCGGAGCTCGACGCCGACGGCAACCCGATCGACGAGCTCGACCCGGATGCCGACACCGACGGGACCGAGCCGTGACGCTGGCCGCGCCCCCGGGGTCGACACTGCGCAAGGACCCGTCCGCACCATGGCGGTACCTCGATCTGGTGCTGCTCTTCTGCGCGGGCACGATCGCCACGCTGGGTGTGTTGACCGTCTACTCGGCCACCAAGGGGTCGGGCCCCATCGCCGATGCGTCGGCCGCGCAGCGCCAGGCGATCTTCGTGCTCATCGGCGTCGGGGTCATGGCAGTGACCGCCCTGATCGACTACGAACTGTTGCGTCACTGGGCGCTCGCCATCTACGGGGGCGTTCTGGTGCTGCTGGCCGGGGTGCTGGTGGTGGGGGCCGAGGTCAAGGGCATCAAGGCCTGGTTCCTCATCGGTCCCGTCCAGTTGCAGCCGTCAGAGCTGGCCAAGGTGGGGCTGGTGATCGTGCTGGCCTGGTACATCTCCCGACAACCGGCGGTGCTCCCGTTCCGGTCGGTCGCGGTCGCGCGGCGCTGGCCGCGGCGCCGATGGTGCTGATCCTGCTCCAGCCCGACCTCGGGACCATGCTCGTCTTCGTCGTGACGGTCATGGGCATGCTGCTCGTCGGTGGGATCCGACCGAAGCACATGGTCGTGCTGCTGCTGCTCGGCGCCATCGGGGTCACCGCCATCCTCAGCTCCGGCACGCTCGAGGACTACCAGACCGACCGGTTGAAGGTGTTCGTCGATCCCGAGGGTGTGGACGAGCAGGTGCGGTACAACCTCGCCCAGGCCCAGATCGCCATCAGCTCGGGTGGCATGCTCGGTCAGGGCTGGGGTGAGGGCTCACAGACGCAGCTCGACTTCGTCCCCGAGCAGCAGACCGACTTCATCTTCACCGCGGTGGGGGAGGAGCTCGGGTTCGTGGGCGCCGGGTTGCTGCTGTTGCTGTACGGCGTGTTGTCGATGCGGATCCTGCGGGCGGCGCAGTTGGCCCGCGATCGCTTCGGGATGTTGCTGGCCACGGGTGCACTCTGCGTCTTGGCCTTCCACGTGTTCCAGAACATCGGCATGAGTATGGGCATCATGCCCATCACCGGCATCCCGCTGCCGCTGATGTCCGCCGGCGGTTCGTCGACGCTGGCGTGGTTCGCCCTGCTGGGCCTGGTGCTCAACGTGAGAATGCGCCGCTACCGCTGAACCCTCTGGGGGTCAGGCACCGAGAGGGTTCAGGTTCGGTGCGCCGGGGAATCCGGAAAGTGAACCCTGATGGTGCCTGACCCCCAGAGGGTGCAGGTTCACGTTGGGTGGTCGAATGATTGCTGGTGGTGAACACGGGGTGAACCGCGGGTGAACGGGTACAGTGGCCGGAACATGTCCACCCTCTGGCCCCAGCTCGAACCGCTGCTGGGCAAAGTCCAGAAGCCGGCGCGCTACATCGGCGGTGAAGGCGGCGCCCAGACGCCCCAGCACCACCCCGAAGCCGCCGCCTGGCTGCTGATCTATCCCGACACCTACGAGATCGGCCTGCCCAACCAGGGCCTGCAGATCCTCTACGAGATCCTCAACGAGCGCGACGACGCCGTCGCCGAGCGGGCCTATGCGCCGTGGACCGATCTCGAGGCCATCCTCCGCACCGCCGGACTCCCGCTGTTCTCGGTCGACACCCATCGGCCCGCCGCCGACTTCGACGTCCTGGCGTTCAACCTCTCGGCCGAGCTGGTGTTCACCAACCTGCTCAACTGCATCGACCTGGCCGGGTTCCCGGTCCGCGCCGCCGACCGCCACGGCGACGCACCCCTGGTGGTGGCCGGCGGGCACTGCACGTCCAACCCCGAGCCGCTGGCCGACTTCGTCGACGCCTTCGTGATCGGCGACGGCGAAGAGGTCGTCGGCGCCATGACCGAGGTCATCGCCGACTGGAAGGCCGGGCCGCAGCGCGACGTCGACCGCGAGGGTGCTCCTGCGGGCCCTGGCCGGCATGCCGGGGTGTCTACGTGCCCCAGCCTGTACGACGTCGGCCTACGACGGGCCCGTCTGGTCTCGGTCCAGCCCCGGTACGCCGACGTCCCGGCCGTGGTCGAGAAGGCCACCATCGCCGACCTGGCCGAGTGGCCCTACCCCAAGAACCAGCTCGTGCCGCTCACCGAGGTGGTGCACGACCGGCTCAACGTCGAGGTGTTCCGGGGCTGCACCCGCGGCTGCCGGTTCTGTCAGGCCGGCATGATCACCCGCCCGGTGCGCGAGCGCCCGGCCGAGCAGGTGCGCAGCATGATCGACCGCGGGGCTGCGCCGCACCGGCTACGACGAGGTGGCCCTCACCTCGCTGTCCACCGCCGACTTCTCCGGCATCGGCCAGGTCGTCGACGTCGACCGTCGGCGCCACCGGGCGACGGCGACGGCGCCGACTGCAGCCGGGTGTCGGTGGCGCTGCCCAGCCTGCGGGTCGACGCCTTCACCGTCGGCATCGCGGCCAGTATCCAGCGGGCCCGCCGCACCGGACTCACCTTCGCCCCCGAGGCCGGCTCGTGGCGGATGCGCCAGGTGATCAACAAGCTGATCAGCGAGGACGACCTCTACGGCGCGGTCGAATCGGCGTACTCGCAGGGCTGGCGGCGGATGAAGCTCTACTTCCTCACCGGCCTGCCCACCGAGACCGACGAGGACACCCTGGGCATCGCCGAGCTGGCCCGCCGCTGCGTCGAGCTGGGCAAGGCCCACCACAAGAACCCGTCGGTGACCGTGTCGCTCGGTGGGTTCGTCCCCAAGGCGTTCACCCCGTTCCAGTGGTTCGGCCAGAACACCGAGGCCGAGCTCCGGCGCAAGATCGGACTGCTGCGCGACGACCTCCGGCGTGACCGCGGCGTGCAGTTCAAGTGGCACGACCCCAAGGCCACCCTCGTCGAGGGGCTGCTCAGTCGGGGCGACCGCCGGCTCGGTGCCGTCATCGAGGACGTCTGGCGCCGCGGCGGCATCTTCCAGGAGTGGAGCGAACACTTCGATCGCGACCTCTGGATCGACGCCATCGAGCGGGCCGGGCTGTCGATGGACTGGTACACCCACCGCCACCGCACCGAGGACGAGGTGCTCCCCTGGGATCACCTGTCGGTCGGGCTGCACAAGGACTTCCTCTGGCAGGACTGGCGGGACGCCCTCGGCCGAGGTCGGGCTCGAGGACTGCCGGTGGACGCCCGTGCTACGACTGTGGCGCCTGCACCGGCTACGGCATCGAGCACATCGTCGCCTCGGCGGTGCCGCCCGCCGGTGGCAGCCAGGGCACCGGCCAGGATCTCGCAGAGCGCAGGCAGCGCCCGATGTCCGGTCGGCATCCGGTCCACCATGGGAGCCGCATCGTGAGGGTGCGGATCCGCTACGCCAAACAGGGCAAGGTGCGGTTCATCTCGCCACCGCGACACCGCCCGAGCTCTGGGAGCGGGCCTTCCGTCGGGCCGAGCTGCCCATCGCCTACACCGAGGGGTTCTCGCCCCGCCCGAAGATGCACTTCGGCCTGGCGCTCTCCAACGGCCACGAATCCGAGGCCGAGTACATCGACATCGACCTGGACGTTCAGCGCGGATCGCCGAACTCCCTTCAGCTCGACACACTGCCCGACCGCCTCTCGGCCGTGCTCCCCAACGGGATCCGCGCCACGGCGTGCGGCAGTGTCGAACGTGGAGCACCGTCGCTGCAAGCGGCCGTGACCCACTGCACATGGCAGATGACCTTCTCGTCACCCCGCCGGATCTGCTCCGGCAGCGGGTCGCCGGGATCCTCGCTGCCGACCAGCTTCCCCTCCGTCGGGTCCGCAAGGGCCGCGAGCGTGTCGATGACGCTCGCCCCGCCATTCTTGCGGCTCGAGCACCGACGAACGGGATCCCAACGGGGGCACGCTCCACGTCGAGCTCGCCACCCAACCGCGTTCGCTCCGACCCGCCGAGTTCATCGAGCTGCTCCAGCTCCCCGATGAACCGGTAGACGAGGTCCGAGTCCGACGCATTCACCAATGGACCGGGTCCACTGGCGCCCGACGAGCACCGCTCGAGTCCCCGCCCTCCGCGGCCGGGACCAGCGACGACCTCGTCCGTGCGACATGGACCGCGCCCGCAACGTTGCGTGCGTCATGAGGAAGGAACGTCCACCATGTCCGAATCCGAGGGACGGGACCGCCAGCCCGAACTCCCCGACCGCCACATCGAGGGCCGACCCAAGAGCAGGGAAGCCGCTGAGAAGGCGCTGATCCCCAAGAAACCGCAGATCGGCGACAGCCGACCCGCGCCCGGTCATCCGCCGCCCGGCGGCAAGAGCCAGACGGCGGAGGCGGTGGCCAGCGGTGGTGGGAGGCGGCGGCAACGGAGGCGGTGCGTCGGCATCGCGGCGGCCGGCGGCCGCGGGCGGCCAAGGGCCGGCGGCGGCCAGGGGGGCGGTCAGAACCAGGGCGGCGGCGGCGGCAGGACCGTGACCGCAAGCGGCGGCGGCGAAGCAGCGCAAGCAGGGCGGCGGCGGCCGCCAGAGCAAGGTGCGCCCGGTCGAGGCCGTCACCCCCGACGGTCCGGTCGATCTCGACGAATCCGACATCAAGCGTCGTCGGGGTCGCCGCCGCAAGGGCCGGCCCATCGGTCGCTACCAGATGTGTGTCAGCCAGCAGCCCGAGGGGACCCACATCGCCGTGCTCGAGGGCCGCTCGCTGGTCGAGCACTACGTCGCCCGACCCACCGACGACGTCAACCAGATCCACGGCAACATCTATCTGGGCCGGGTACAGAACGTGCTGCCCGGGATGGAGGCGGCCTTCGTCGACATCGGCACCCCGAAGAACGCCGTCCTGTACCGGGGCGACGTGCAGTACGACCAGGAGGACATCGTCGAGGGCGGCAAGCCGCCGATCGAGGAGCTCCTCAAGGCCAAGCAGGCCATCCTCTGCCAGGTCACCAAGAACCCCATCGCCCACAAGGGCGCCCGGCTCACCCAGGAGGTGTCGCTCCCGGGCCGGTTCGTCGTGCTGGTGCCCAACAGCGACACCTACGGGATCTCCAAGCGCCTCCCCGACGAAGAGCGCAAGCGGCTGCGCAAGATCCTCGACAAGGCCCGGCCGAAGGGCCACGGCCTCATCGTGCGCACCGCCGCCGAGGGCATCACCGCCGAGGAGATCACCAACGACGTCCGCCGGCTCGAACAGCAGTGGATCCAGATCAAGAAGCTGGCATCCAAGGCCAAGGCCCCCAGCCTGCTGTACCGCGAGCCCGAGATGGCGCTGCGGGTCATCCGCGAGGAGTTCAACAAGGACTACCGGGCGGTCGTGCTCGACGACCCGACCCTGCACGAAGAGGTCCAGGCGCTACGTGGCCAGCATCATGCCGGCGCTGGCCGAGCGGGTCACGCTCTACGACCCCGAGGCCGAGCAGATGTCCGCTCTTCGAGCGGTACCACGTGCACGAGCAGCTGGCGAAGGCGCTGGACCGCAAGGTCTGGTTGCCCTCCGGCGGCTCGCTCATCATCGAGCACACCGAGGCCCTGACGGTCATCGACGTCAACACCGGGCAAGAACGTCGGCTCCTCCAGCCTCGAGGAGACGGTCACCGCCAACAACAAGGAGGCGGCCGATGAGATCGCCCGCCAGCTGCGGCTGCGCGACATCGGCGGCATCATCGTCATCGACTTCGTCGACATGGAGGTCAAGAAGAACCGCGAGGAGGTGCTGAAGGGCTTCAAGGATGCGCTGGCCCGCGACAAGACCCGCACCCAGGTGTTCGAGATCTCCGAGCTCGGCCTGGTCGAGATGACCCGCAAACGCATCGGCGAGGGTCTGCTCGAGTCGCTGTCGACGCCCTGTGAGCCGTGCGAGGGGCGGGGCGTGCAGGTCGCCGCCGAGCTGCTCGACCGGATCTGAGCGACGCGTCCCGGACCGGCGGTCCTTGGAGACCGCTCCCCGACCGCTAGAGTCACATGGTTTCGTCCCAGAGGTCGCACACATCATGTACGCAGTCGTTCACACCGGTGGCAAGCAGTACCGAGTCGAAGAGGGCCAGGAGCTCGAGGTCGAGCTCGTCGGCGAGCCCGACGCCGTCGGTCGAGCTGGCCCCGGTCATGGTCGTCGACGGTGACACCGTCCTGGCCACGCCCGACCAGCTCAGCGGCGCGTCCGTGTCGGGCCGAGGTGGTCGATCACCACCGAGGGCCCGAAGATCACCGGCTTCACCTACAAGAACAAGAGCAACCAGCGGCGCCGGTGGGGCCACCGCCAGGAGCTCAACACCATCCGTATCACCGAGATCTCGAAGGGCTGATCCAGCATGTCCAAGACCAAGGGCGGCGGCTCCACCCGGAACGGCCGCGATTCACAGAGCAAGCGACTGGGCGTCAAGGCCAGCGACGGCACCGTCGTCCAGGCCGGCGCCATCATCGTGCGCCAGCGCGGCACCCGGATCCACCCCGGTGAGAACGTGGGCAAGGGTGGCGACGACACCCTCTTCGCCACCAGCGACGGCCAGGTGCGGTTCGGCAGCCGCCGGGGCCGCAAACTCGTCGATATCGTTCCCGCGAGCTGATCCCGGCCGACCGGCGAGGGCGCTCGCCCGCCGCCGATCCGCGCTGCATCCGTAGGTAGACCTACCCAAGCGGTAGGCCTTTTGGGTACAAGTGCTCAAGATGCCGACCGACCCTGTCGAAAGACGAGCTGTGGGTGGATTGCGTCACGGGCCCTCCGTGCTGCAACCGGAGCCATGGCGAGGACGAGATGTCGGGTCGGAGAAGAGACGAGCGAGGCGCTTTCCTACCCGAGTACGCGCTCGTGTTCGCGGCCTTCACGATGGTGCTCATGGGCGTCGTCGGTGTCATCCACGAGCGGACGACCGACTTCTACCAGGGCTCCAGCTCGGGTATCGGCGCGGTTCCCGAGTACGAGGTGTCGAAGACCACGCTGGGGTGGAGCCCCACCACGACGCTGCCGGTGACGATCCCGACCACGACGACGACCACCACGACGACGACCACGATCCCGGCGACCACGACGTCGACGACCTCGACCAGCACGTCCACCACGTCGACGACGATCACGACCACCCCCACCACGCTGCCCGCCACGACCACGACCCTGCCGCCGGTGTTCTCCTACATCGGGCTCCTGGAGGACAGGTCGTACATCGAAGGGGACGGCGACTGGCGGGCTCGAGTGCGGGTCAACATCGATCGCAGCGATACGGGCGGCAACGTCCAGGGCGCAAGCGTGACGGGCACCTTCGTCACCGCCGACGGGAACACCCGGACCCGGAGCTGCACCACCAACAGCAGCGGCCGGTGCCAGCTGGTCTGGGGTAACCGCAAGGACAACGACGATCCCACCACGTTCACCGTCGACAACGTCTCCTCCTCCCCCGGGTGGGATGGCGTCGGGGCCAGCATGACTCTGGAGAAGCCGTGACCCACGACACCACCGCACGTCTCCGCTGTCGGGGGCTCTTCCCCTTCACGCGCCGCCTGCGAAAGCGCAGCGAGCGCGGGGCGGCGCTGATCGAAGCGGCCATCGTCCTGCCCGTGCTGCTCCTCGTCGTCTTCGGCGTGTTCGAGTTCGGGTTCGCGTTCAAGAACTCCCTCACGCTCACGTCGGCCACCCGCAGCGGCGCTCGGGTCGCCTCCGCGCTTCCCCGCCAGACCGCCTACGAGATCAACACCGCTGCCGCGGTGCGTGGTGCGCTGCTCAATGCGTTCCAGTCGGGCGAGATCGAGTACCTCTCGATCTACAAGGCCGATCCCGTCACCGGTGAGCCGTCCGACGGCAGCGACTTCGAGACCTGCACCGAGTGCTACCGCTACGCGTGGGACGATACCGCCTCGGGGGGGGAGGGCGACTGGGCCTATGTGGCCGGAACGTGGCCACCGTTGACCCAAGCCGCCTGTGGTGCCGATGGCAGCACGGACTACATCGGGGTGTACGTGCGGGCGAGGCACAACTTCCTCACCGCCGCGTTCGGGTCGAGCAAGACGCTCACCGCCCACACGGTCATGCGCCTCGAGCCGGTGCCCACCTCAGGAGGTCTGACGTGCGAGCCTTAGGGACCCCGCAAATGGGCTGCTTGGGTCGTGTCCGGCGACCGGCGTGGATGCCCGACGGTGAGCAGCGGGGTCGCGCTCCCCACCACCATGATCCTCCTGATCGTGATGCTCGGTGCGGCCGGCTTCGCAATCGACGTCGGTCACTGGTACCTGACCGCCAACCGGGCCCAGCAGGCGGCCGACGCCGGCGCACTGGCCGGCGTGACCAAGCTGCCCCTCGACGTGCCGGGCTCGCGCGTCACCGCCGTCGAGGCAGCCGGCGCCAACGGATTCAGCTCCACCGACATCACCGTCGAGGACGGCAACCGCGCCAACCAGCTTCGTGTCACGGTCGAACGGACCGTCGACAACTTCTTCGCCGGTCTGTTCGGTGTGACGCAGACCACCGTCACCCGCACCGCCCTGGCCGAGTTCCAGGGCCCGTCGATCATGGGGTCGCCCAACAACTGGCTGGGCAACAGCACGAGCCTCGCCCATCCTCAACCCGAGTACTGGCTGATGAACGCCGGACCCGGGTCCAGTCCGTCCGCGGGCGACCGGTTCCAGGCCAGCAACGGGTCGAGCGAATACGACCCCAACGGGTACACCTACAAGCTCGATGTCAAGTCGGTACCCGCAAGCGGCGACCTCGTCCTGGAAGCGTTCGATCCCGGCCATGTGGACGTCGGATTCACCAGCTGTGGGCGCCTGCCGACCGACTCGGACAACCAGGAGCTGGTCAACGACCATCCCGCCCTCTATGGCGACGGCGGCACCTACACGAAACCCGGCGAGAACGCCCGGGAGCGCTACGAGCGCGGCCGGTGGGAGCCCAACGTCGTCGTCGGCGGCGTGGTCACCTCTCCTTCCGATCACATCTACTGCACGGCCGACAACGGATCGGTCAACGTCACGACCTTCATCCTGCGGGCCCCTGACCTGACCCCGCAGAACGACCTGGACAACCCGATCATCACCACCGGAACGTGCGCCCCCCGCCAGTACCGGGGCTTCTCCGACACCGGTGGCAGCAACATCCACAGGTATCTCGACCCCGACGACGGTTGGAGGGACGGCGACCACGCTGAGTTCGCCGGCCAGTTCCGACAGTGGGTGACCCTGTGCACGATTCCGAACGGTCTGGTCGAGGTCGGCCAGTACATCCTCCAGGTCCGGACCAACTCGGGCTGGGGGAGCCCCACGTCCACGACCGGCGGCGGCGGGAGCGGGATCAACAAGTACTCGCTGCGCGTCGGGTTCGGCACCGCCGGCGTCGAGACGCTGGACGGAACCGACGTCAGCATCGCAGCCACCGGTCGGTTGCCGATGTTCGTCGGCGCCGTCGCCGCCAACACCGAGTTCTTCCTCACCCGGGTGCCACCGGCCACCAGCGGGAGCTTCATCGAGGTCTCGTTCTGGGACGTCGGCGACGGTAGCGGCAACGGGCACATCCAGGTGCTGCCCCCCATCGAGTACATGAACAGCGACGGGACGTACGGTCCTGCCGGAACCAACGTGTTCAGCGGCTGCATCTGGGAGGACACCATCGGGACGACGAACGGGACACCCAACCCGGCCGACAACTGCACGCTGGACAACGTGAACGGGAGCTTCAACGGTGACCTGGTGACGGTGTACGTACCCCTGCCGTCCGACTACGACTGCGCGGTCGCCAGCAACCTCGGGTGCTGGGTGAAGCTGCGCTTCCAGTGGGATGCCGGCGCCGACGTCTTCGACCACACCGTCTGGAGCGCCGGCCTCTCCGGAGACCCCATCCGCCTAGTCGAGTAACCGGGAACCCGCCTTCGGCGGGTTCCCCGGGAGTTCCTGCGGAACTCCTGGGACGTGCGAGCCCCACCATCCGGCGGGTTCCCCGTATGCTCACCGCGTGTCCGGGTTCGTCGACGAGTGTGGTCTGTGTGTGAAGGGCGGCGACGGCGGAGCCGGCGCGGTCTCGATGCGACGCGAGGCCCACGTGGCCAAAGGTGGACCCGACGGCGGCGACGGCGGGCACGGCGGAACGGTCTGGCTCCAGGCCGACCACAACGTCGCATCGCTGCTCGCGTTCCGCGATCACCCGCACCGTCGGGCGGACAGCGGCGCGCATGGGCAGGGCAAGCGCCGCCACGGAGCCGGCGCGGACGACCTGATCGTGCACGTTCCCGTCGGGACGGTGGTGCGCGATCCGGACGGTGCCGTCGTGGCCGATCTCAGCGTCGATGGTCAGCGCTGGCTGGCTTCCAAGGGGGGACGGGCGGCCGGGGCAACGCCCGATTCCTGTCCAACTCGATGCGAGCGCCGAGCTTCGCCGAGCAGGGTGAAGTCGTCGCCGAACAGTGGCTTCGGCTCGAGCTCAAGCTCTTCGCCGATGTCGCACTGGTCGGGTTCCCCAACGTGGGAAAGAGCACACTCATCGCCCGGATCAGCGCGGCCCGCCCCAAGATCGCCGACTATCCGTTCACGACGCTGGAGCCCAATCTCGGTGTGGTCGATCTGGACGACGGCGCCTCCATCATCGTGGCCGACATCCCCGGTCTCATCCAGGGAGCCGCCGACGGCCGGGGGCTCGGGCACCAGTTCCTGCGCCATGTCGAGCGGGCCCGTGCGCTGGTCGTTCTCCTCGACGCCGCCGAGTGGGACGGCACGTCGATGGATGACCAGGAACGGATCTTGCTCGACGAGTTGGGACGATTCCGGGCCGATCTCCTCGACCGCCCCCGCCTCGTGGTCGAGTCCCGGGTCGACCTGGTCGATCGGCCGCCCCGGCGGCCGCTGGCCATCTCGGCGGTGACGGGGGAGGGGATCCCCGAACTGGTCGGCGCCATGGCCGCACTGGTGGCCGGCGCACGGGAGGCCGACCCCGTGGCCGCCGAGGAGCTGCCGGTGATCCGTCCCCACGTGCCCGGGGTCTGGGTCGACCGGGCCGACGACGCCGCCTTCGTGGTCCACGGCCGGGCGGCTCGCCGAGCCGTGGCGCTGTCAGACCTGACCGACGGCGACGCGCAGATCTACATGCGCAAGCAGCTGAAGAAGGTGGGGGTGGACCGCGCCCTGGCCCGGGCCGGGGCCCGGCCCGGCGACACCGTCCGAATCGGTGACCTCGAGTTCGACTACGAGGCCGACGAACCACCGTCCTGACCAGAGCCGGCCACTACTCTGAGCCGGTGAAATCAGACGCCATGACCGTGGTGGCCAAGATCGGAACGTCCTCGATCACCGACGAGCACGGCAACATCGATCCGGCCGCGGTGGTCAAGTTCTGCCACGAAGTGGCGCAGCTGCGCCGCAACGGGACCCGGGTCGTGGTGGTCACCTCGGGGGCCATCTCGGCGGGCCTTCCGGTGGTGGATCTGCACGGCCCGCAGCGCCCCCGCGATGCGGTGACCCTCCAAGCGGTCTCGGCCATCGGCCAGTCGCGTCTCATGCAGGTCTACAACGAGGCGTTCGGGGAGCTCGGCATCGTGTCGGGCCAGGTTCTGCTCGCGCCCCTGGATTTCGGGATCCGGTCGCAGTACCTCCACGCTCGGGGCACGCTCGAACGTCTCCTGGAGCTCGACGTCGTGCCCGTGGTCAACGAGAACGACGCAATCGCCGACGACGAGATCCGTTTCGGTGACAACGACCGCCTCTCCGCCCTGGTCGCCCATCTCGTGGGCGCCCACGTGCTGGTGCTGCTCACCGACACCCCCGGCGTGCTCACGGCCGATCCGCGGTTCGACGAGACGGCGTCGCTCATCGAGGAGATCGTCGAGATCGACCAGGAGCTCGAGGCGGTCGCCGGCCGCAGCGGTTCCGACCGCGGCAGCGGTGGCATGGCGGCCAAGCTGGCCGCCGCCAAGATCGCCAGTTGGTCCGGGGTCACCGCCGTCATCGCCGACGCGGGCCGCACGGGCGTCCTGGCGGCAGCCGCAGCGGGCGAAGCCGGCGTGGGCACGGTCGTGCGGCCCCGCGAGTCGCGGATGTCGGCCCGCAAGCTCTGGATCGCCTTCGCGGTGGCGTCGAGTGGGACGATCGAGGTCGACGACGGGGCGAGGGCGGCCTTGGTCGACCACCAGCGATCGCTGCTCGCGGCCGGCGTGACCGGGGTGCGGGGCTCGTTCGAGATCGACGACGCAGTGGAGATCGTGGGACCCGACGGCGCAGTGTGCGCCAAGGGGATGGTCCGGGTCGGCTCGACGGTGCTCGACGGCCTCCGCGGCCGCCACAGCGCCGACCTCCCCGACGGAGTAGCCCGCTACGTCGTCCACCGAGACGACCTCGTCGTCCTGCCGTAGGACTCCCCAAACCCACCCACCGAGCCGGATGCGCCCTCAGCCTCTGTCAGGTCGCCGCCGCCTGCGGAGACACGGTCAGGCGGAAGACAGGACGCGACAGGGAGGGGGGACGGTGCCGGCGGAGTGAGCGGTTGGCGCAGACCAGCGAACGAGACGGTGCCGTGTCCCCTCCCGGAAAGGACAGCAAAGCCCGACGTTGACTAGCTCGTAGCGGTCTCGCCGCCGCCTTCAGCAGCGGGCTCCGATGCCGGCTCGGTGGCGGTCGCCACCTCGGCGGCCTCGGTGTCCAGCCCGAGCTGCGAGCGGATCTCCTCGAGCCGGGTCTTGGCCTCGATGTTGAGCGCCTGCTGCTCGACCTCGATCATCTTGGACTCGACGGTGGCGCCCTCCAGCTCGGAGGCTCCCTGGGCCTTGGCGTATCGCCGCTCGATCTTGTCGCGCACCTCGCTGAAGGTCGGCACGTCCTCGCCCACCGTCTCCTGCAGGCTGCTCATGGCGGTGTTCATCTGTTCCTGCATCTTGGCCTGATCGAGCTGGCTCAGGAGCTGCTGACGCTCGGCCAGCTTCTTCTGCAGGGCCATGGAGTTCTGGCTCACCGCGGCCTTGGCCTGGTCGGCGGCCTGGGTGGCCTGGAGCTGGAGCTGCTTGAGGTCCTCGACCTCGCCCTCGATGGCGATGAGCCGGTTGGCGAACGACTCGGCCGCGTTGGTGTACTCGGTGGCCTTGGCGGCATCGCCCTTCTTCTGGGCCTCGTCCGCCATCATGACCGCCTGGCGGGCGTTGGCGTTGAGCTTCTCGTACTGCTCCATGGCCCGGTTGAGGCGCATCTCGGTCTGCTTCTGATTCGCGATGACCGACGCGGCCTGCTCCTTGAGGCGGCGGTGCTGTTCCTGCGCCTCCTGGATCGCCTGCTCGAGCTGGACCTTCGGGTCGGCCCGCTCCTCCAGCGTGCCGCCGAGCTTGGCTCCGAGGTACTTCCACCAGCGCTTCAATGCCTTGATCATGCGGAGGACTCTAGTGCCGGGTGGAGGAGTTGGCGACGGGGCCCGTCGAGCGGTCGACGGGGCCCATCGAGCGGTCAGTGCCGGGAGAGGCGCCCGCGGACCGCGTCGAGGGTCTGCGCGGCCTGGGGCGGGCCCTTCACCAGGCTGACCCCCACGTAGACGACGCCACCGAGCCCGACGACGGCGACGACGGCCACCAACGCGGGCCACCCTTCGGTCAGCTCGCCCAGGATGGCCATGGTCCCCAGACCGACCGCCGCGGCGGGCAGGGAGCGGGCCACGCTCCGCCAGATCCTGATCCCGTCGGAGAGGGCGGCGCGGAGCCGGTGCCGGAGCAGCCCGAACTCGAGCCAGGCACCTACGGCGGATCCCAACGCCAGACCGACAGCGCCCAGCGTGCGCCATCCGAGGTCGGCGGCGACGCCCTGGTCCACGTCCGGGATGGTGCCTCCGATGGTGCCGTCGGGCGCCACGGTGACGCCGTCGAGCGGCAACATCAGCGCCAGGCCGATGGCGGCCGCCACCGCCACGCGGATCGCGGCGATGCGGGCCGGGCCGCGGACGTCGCCCTTGGCGTACAGGGCGTTCTGCACCAGCCGGCTGGCCGAGATGCCCAGGAGCCCGAGCGAGTAGGCGCCGAGGACGAGGGTGACGACGGTCGTGTCCGACGGCCCGAATTCGCCCCGTTCGAACAGCGCCTCGACGATCGTGCGCCCTGCGGCCAGGTAGGCGGCGACCACGAAGGCCACGAAGAACCCGACCCGCTCGAGCCCGATCTGGACCCGACGGATCACGGCGGGATCGTCCTCTGCGGATCGGGACAGCTCGGGCAGCTCGGCCGCGGCCACGCTCATCGCGAAGAGACTGATCGGCAGCAGGTACAGCACCTGGGCGTAGCCGAGGGCGGCCACCGCCCCGGTGAACAGGAACGAGGCCAGGAGGAGATCGAGATACGCCGCCAGCTGGACGACGCCCCGACCCAGTACGGCCGGGCCGAAGCGGGACAGGACTTCGTCGACGCCGGGATAGGCGCGGCTGATCGAGAGCCGGAGGTCGGGGGCCACCGCCCGCACCGACGGCAGCTGGATCGCGAACTGGAGGATTCCCCCGATGACGACACCCCAGGCCAGCGCCTCGGCCGCCGACCGCGTCGACCACCCGAGGATGGCCACCATGCCGAGCACGACGATCTGCGCCCCGTTCCAGATGGTGGGAGCGACGTAGGAGAGGAAGAACTTCCGGTGGCTGTTGAGGATCCCGAGGCACCAGGCCGACAGCACGAGAAACCCGGTGCCGATGAACATGATCCGGATCAGGCTGACCGTCAGCTCGAAGGTCTCACCCTCGAACCCCCACACGAGCAGGCTGGCGATCGGCCGTGCCGCCACGATGCCGACGACCACGATGACCGTCGACGCCAGACCCAGGAGCCCGCCGATTGCGCCGGCGAGCTGGCTCGATCGCTTCCGGTCGCCGGCCTCCAACGACTGGGAGTAGACCGGGATGAACGAAGCCGACAGCACGCCCTCGCCCAGCAGGTTCTGGAGCAGGTTCGGGATCCGGAACGCAGCGACGAAGGCGTCCGCCACACCTCCACCGCCCAGCACGGCCGCCGTCAGCTGGGTCCGGATCAGTCCCGAGATACGGGAGAGGAAGATGCCGGCGGAGACGAGCGTGGCCGCTCGCTGTGATCGTCCGGAGTCCGGACCGGCCGTGGGGTCGGTGGTCACCCGGTCCCGAGCGTCGGGCCTTCGGTGTCGTCGAGCGCTTCGCGGAGAGCCTCCAGCTCGTCGACCAGGAAGGTCATGTCCTCTTCGACCGTCGAGAGGGCGAGATCGTCACCGAGGCTGGCGGACACGTCGATGGCCCGGGTCACCGACTGTTCGAGCCGGGTGTCGAGGATCTTCAGTCGCCGCTCGGCATCGGCGAGCACGTCGCCCAGGCGGTTGCTGGACGCCAGCTGACTCTCGAGAGACTCGAGGCGCCGGTCGGTGCTCGCATCGGCGCCTTCGGCCTCGAGTTCGGCGATCTGCCGCTCGACCTTGTCCCGCTTGATGGTGCGACGGGAGTCGGCGATGGCCTGGCCCCGGCGGGCGATCCTCCAGGATTCCTCGACGCCCGCGTCGATCTGCGCGCCCATCGCCCGGAGTCGGTCGGCGATGGGCCCGTCGTCCAGGGTCTCGATGGTCGAGCGGAAGCGATTGCGGGCCTGCAGGGCGTCCCGGACGAAGAAGCGCCACGGTTCGTTGAGAGCGAAGGGATCGATTCGTTCGGTGTCACGGTGTCGGAGGATGACCGCGGTGGTGAAGCCGAGCGCGTACCCGACGAGCAGGCCCAGGATCAGGCCGGCGAGCCCGGCGGAGGCCAGGCCGAGCGCGCCCACCAGCACGGCGATGACGAGGATGAGGGGATGGAGGAATCGGCGGTACCGGATCATTCGGGTGGCTCCTCCCGGTGATCGAGAGACTCACCGGGGCCGGGGATGTCCTGAGAGGTGAGCGTGATGAGGTCGTCGTCGCTGGGGTCGTCGATCCTGACGATCCGTGTCGCCTGACGAGCGACCGCCGATTCGAAGAGATTGCGAGCCAACCGGCCGTTGCCGAACCCCTTCTCCCGGGGCTGAGCCTCGAGCCAGGCGCGAATCGCCTCGTCGGCCTCGTCGTCGGCCTCGTAGTGGGATTTGTCGGCGATGAGTCCGAAGATCTCGACCAGCTCGTCGGTCTCGTAGTCGGGGAACTCGATGACCTTCGGGAAGCGGGACCGCAGTCCGGGGTTGGCGTCGATGAACTCCTTCATCTCGACCGGGTAGCCGGCGGCGATGCAGACCATGGATTTCCGGCGATCCTCGACCAGCTTGACGATGGCGTCGATCGCCTCCATACCGAAGTCGTTCTCCCCGCCGCGGGCCAGCGCGTACGCCTCGTCGATCAGGAGCACACCCTCGTCCGCCTGGTCGAACACCTCGCGCACCTTGACGGCGGTGTGGCCGACGTAACGGGCCACCAGCCCGCTCCGGTCGGTCTCGATCAGGTGCCCGCGGTCGACGACGCCGAGCGTGCGATAGATCTGGGCCAGGAGCCGGGCCACGGTGGTCTTGCCGGTCCCCGGGTTTCCGGTGAACACGAGGTGCCGGGATTGGTCCATCACCGGGAGATCGCGCTCCTCCCGCAACCTCTGGACCTGGAGGAGGTCGCTGACCAGCTTCACCTCGCGTTTGACGCCGTCGAGGCCGATCAGCTCGTCGAGCTCGTCGAGCAGCTCCTCGATGGGTCGCGGCTCGCCCATCTCCGCGTCGTCGGCGACCCGCGGGTCGCCGGGATCGGCCGTCGCGGCCCGGCTGGCGACGACCCCGCGACCGCGGATGGTCCCCAGGAGCAGCGAGCGGAACTTCTGGATGGCGGCGAGCTCTGCGGCCGAGGTGTACGGATCGAGGGAGACGACGGTGTGGGCCACGGCCATCGCCTGCTCGTAGTACACGTACGAGTAGTTGCTGCCCTCCCTGGTGTCGGTCTTGACCAGGATGTCGAACAGGACCGAGGGCTCCTTGAGCCAGTCCTTGGCGCCACGCAACGTTCCCTCGGCCCGCAGGCGGGTCCGGTCGACGCCGGCCAGCTGGGGGATGAGATCGACGTAGGCGAGGAGGAAGGCGTCGATCTCCTCGTTGGTGTGCACGTCGTCGGCGTCGATGAAGGCCGAGGACAGCTTGAACGACTCCAGCGCGACGTCGCGACGGAGCGAGGACCGGTCGAAGCCCTCGAGCCGGTCGACGATCACGTCGAGTACGTTGCTGAGTGTGTCGACGTAGGTGTCGACGGCGGCCTTGAGGCCCTTGTCCGCGTTCATCCTCGCCGGACGATACCGGCCCGGACGGTCCGGCGCGAAGAACGGCGGTACGCTTCGCTCGATGTCCACCGATCCCGCCATCCCCGAACTGGCCCGCCGGGCCAAGGCGGCCAGTCGCCTGGTTGCTCGCTCGTCGACCGATGTGCGCAACGACGCGCTGGTGACTGCAGCCGACCTGCTCGTCGCCGACGAATCGGCCGTCCTCGACGCCAATGAACGGGATCTGGCCACCGCCCGGGCCAACGGTGTCGCCGCCACGCTGCTGGATCGGCTGCAGCTGACCTCGGCCAAGATCGCCGGCATGGCCGCCGGCCTTCGGCAGGTGGCCACACTTCCGGACCCGGTCGGCGAGGTGCTCGACGGGTGGGTCCGCCCCAACGGGCTCAGGATCAGCCGGGTCAGGACGCCCCTCGGGGTCGTCGCCATCATCTACGAGATGCGGCCCAACGTCACCAGTGACGCGGCGGCGCTCTGTCTCAAGTCCGGCAATGCCGCGTTTCTCCGGGGCTCCTCGGCCGCCATCGCCTCGAACACGGCGATCGAGTCGATCCTCCGCTCGGCCTACGAGAAGGTCGGCCTGCCCGCCGATGCGTTGGTCTTGGTGCCCGACACCAGCCGCGAGGGTGCGGTGACCTTCATGCAACAACGGGGGTTCGTCGACTGCCTCATCCCGCGGGGCGGCCCGGCACTGATCCAATCGATTCTCGACCACGCCACTGTGCCGTACGTGATCGACGGCGACGGCAACTGCCACGTGTACGTCGACCGGGCCGCCGATCTCGCGATGGCGACCGACATCGTCGTCAACGCCAAGATGCAGCGGCCGTCGGTCTGCAATGCGATGGAATCGCTGGTGGTCCACGCCGACGTCGCACCCGCCTTCCTGCCCAGGGTCGCCGACGCCCTCGACGGGGTCGAGCTGGTGGGCGACGATCGGGCTCGGGAGATCGTCCCTGCAATCGGCCCGCTCGAGGAGGGCGACTTCAGCCGTGAGTTCCTCGAGCTGAAGGCATCGGTCCGGGTGGTCGACTCCCTCGACGAGGCCATCCAGCACGTGAACGAGCACAGCTCGGGCCACAGCGAGGCCATCGTCACCGCCGATCTGGGTGCGGCCGACGCGTTCCTCGATCGGGTGGATGCCGCGGCCGTGCTCGTCAACGCGTCGACGCGGTTCGTGGATGGCGAGGAGTTCGGCTTCGGAGCCGAGATCGGCATCAGCACCCAGAAGCTGCACGCCCGGGGTCCGATGGGGCTGCGCCAGTTGACGACGGCCAAGTACGTGGTCCGCGGCGAAGGACAGATTCGGTCTTGACCGAAGCGGCGTCGACAACGGGCCCCACGTCGATCCAGTGGCTCTTCATCCTGCTCGGTTTCGGGGCGCTGGCCATCGCCCAGCCCCTGTTCACCGTGTTCGGCGACGCTCCCGAGCTGTTCGTCTTCTACGGCGCCGACACCGCCGATCTCTGGATCCTGGCGGCCCTGGCGGTGTTTCTGGTGCCCATCGCGATCTGGGGCCTCGGCTGGCTGGTCGGCCGGCTCGACACCCGGGCCGGGGCGCTCGTCCACTTGGCGGGCGCCACGATCCTGGCCGCGGCACTCGGCGTGCAGGTCGCCCGAACCCTGGGCGTCGAACGGTCGCTCCTGCTCGCCCTGGCCGGCCTGGGTGCCGGTGGGCTGGCGGCATTCGGTCTCTCCCCGCTCGACCGGCCGGGAGTGGGCGATGGTGCTCGCCCCGGCCGGCCTGATCTTCGCCGGGCTGTTCCTGTTCACCTCCTCGCCGGCTCGGGCCATCGCCGGGGCGTCCGAGTCGACCGAGCCGATCGAACCGGCCTCGGTCGCCGACGACCTCGCTCCTCTCGCCATCCTGATCCTCGACGAGCTACCGACCCGCTCGATCGTCACCGAGGAGATGGAGATCGACGCGGCGGTGATGCCCAACCTGGCCGCCTTCGCCGACAACGCCACCTGGTACCGCCGCCACACGACCGTCGCCGAACAGACGACCCAGGCCGTCCCGGCGCTGTTCAGTGGGCGCTATACCGAGACCGCCGACCAGCAGGCGCTCTGGTTCGACCACCCTGACAACATCTTCCGCCTGCTGGACTCCACCCACGACCTCCACGTGAGCGAGGCCCTCACCCAGGTGTGCCCGCCCGATCTGTGCAGCCTCTCACCGGATGCCACCGACCGGACCGAAGCCGACCGCGCCCCGGTCGAGGACGCGTCGCCGCCGGCCTGGCGTCGGCTGTGGACCGACGCCCGCGAGGTGGTGTCCCAGCGGGTCTGGCCCTGGACCGAACCCGAGACCATCGGCCTCGACCGCTTCGCTGATCTCGACGGCGGAGTCCCGACGTTCGAGGCCCAGGGTGCGGTCGAGATGCTCGATCCGGTGGCGCGGTTCTTCGGCTTCGTCGGCGCGGCACAGCCCGGTCGGTTCAGCGACTTCCTGGCCCGATGCAGCCGGGTGGCGCCGACCGTCCTCCGGCGAGCATCTTCCATCTGGTTTTTCCCCACCAGCCCTGGCTCTTCAGGGGTGACGGCACCCAGCGCCGGGCCGAGGTCGACGCCAGCTATCTGGGATACGAGAACGGCCGGGTCCTGGACGAGCCGTTCGCCCTCTCGGTGGGACGGTCCCATCACCTCCAGCAGACCCGGTACGCCGACGGGCTGGTCGGCTCGTTCCTGGCCCGCCTCGACGAACTGGGCATCTACGAGGGCGCCACCATCGTCATCGTGGCCGATCATGGCATCTCGTTCATGCCCGAGACCCCCCAGCGCTCCATCGACGACGGCAACGACACCGAGATCCTGCCGACGCCGCTGCTCGTCAAGTTGCCGGGCCAGAACGAAGCCGAGATCAGTGACGCCCAGGTCGAGCTCGTGGACATCCTCCCGTTGGTGGCCGAGAGCATCGGGGTGGGCGTTCCCTGGGAGACCGACGGTGTCCCCATCGGCGAGCGGACCGGCGCCACCCGCTACCTCGACGAGGACCGGGGGATGGCCAGCATCGACCACGAGCAGCTGATGGCCGATCTCGACGCTGCGGCAAGGGTCGACGAGCGCCCCGACACCATCCTGGTCGACGCTGGTCTGAGCCCCGAACAGGCCGTGGTGGTACCCGGGTCCGACCCGATCCCGGTCGAGGTGCCACTCGACGACAACGTCCTGGCGACGGCTCCGGACGGCGTGGCCGCGCTGGGCCTGCTCCGGGGTGACGAGCTGCTGGCGGTCGGCATGGCGGCCCGGTCGGGCAAGGTGGTGGTGCCGTTGCCCGAGGAGCTCTGGGGCACCTCCCCCGACGGGCTCCGGATGGTCGCGGTCGAGCCCGCACCGGGTCGGTGACCCGCCCATCGTGAGACGACACGCACCGGCGAGGAGTTCCACCCCGATCCAGTGGCTCCTGATCCTGCTCGGCCTGGGCGCGCTCGCCATCGCCCAGCCGCTGTTCAACGTGTTCGGCGCCGCCCCCGAGCTCTTCGTCTTCTACGGAGCGGACACGGCGGATCTCTGGATCCTCGCCATCGTCGGCGTCGTGGTCGTCCCGGGACTCATCTGGATCACCGGGTCGCTCGTCGGGCGGGTGCATCGACGCGCCGGCTCACTCGTGTATCTGGCCGGAGCGAGCCTCCTCGCGGCGTCGCTGGGTGTCCAGGTGGCCCGCGTCCTCGGGGTCGAGCGGTCATTCCTCCTGGCGGCCGCGGGCGGTCTCGCCGGCCTGGTCGCCTGGTTCGCGCTTTCCCGTGTCCCCGCAGTCCGCGAGTGGGCGATGCTGATCGCTCCCGCCGGCCTGGTCTTCGCCGGGCTGTTCCTCCTGACGTCTGCGCCAGCCCGAGCCATCGATGGCGCCGCCGAGGCGTCCGATCCGATCCCCCCGGCGTCGGTCGCCGATGACGTGGCCCCGTTGGCGATCCTCGTCCTCGACGAGCTCCCGTCGCGATCGATCGTGAACGACGGGCTGACGCTCGACGAGTCGATCGTGCCCAACCTCGCGTCGTTCGCCGAGGAAGCGACCTGGTACCGAGGCCACACGACCGTGGCGGACCACACGACGCAGGCGATACCGGCACTGTTCACCGGCCGCTATGTCGAATCGACCGGCCAGGACGCGCTCTGGTTCGACCATCCGGAGAACCTCTTCCGGCTGCTGGCGTCGACCCACTCGGTCCATGCCAGCGAGGCCATCACCCAGCTCTGCCCGCCCACCATCTGTCGCGTCTCGGACGACGCGGACAGTGGCGACGCAGCAGCGACGGAACCGGCCTGGCGACGTCTGCTCGGCGACGCCAGGGACGTGGTCCTCCAGCGGGCCTGGCCGTGGAGCGATCCCCAGCCCATCGGCCTCGACCGCTTCGCCGACACCGATGGCGGATTCCCGACCTTCCAGGCCCAGGGGGCGGTCGACGTGCTCGACCCGATCGCGAAGTTCTTCGGTCTGGCCTCGTCGGCTCAGCCCGGGCGCTTCGCCGAGTTCCTCGAGTCGATGGAACCCGGCGAGGCCGGTCGACCGCCCGCCTACATCTTCCATCTCGTCCTTCCGCACCAGCCTTGGCTGTTCCGGGCGGACGGCACACAACGGGAGGAGGTCGACGCCTCCTACATCGGTTACGCCGCCGGTCGCCGTCCTCGACGAGCCGTTCGCCGTCTCGGTGGGTCGTCGCCTCCATCTGGACCAGACGGCGTACACCGACGCGCTGGTCGGCTCGTTCCTCGGCCGACTCCAGGAGATCGGGATCTACGACGAGGCCATGGTGGTGATCGCCGCCGATCACGGCGTCTCGTTCGTCCCGGGAACCGCGCAGCGAGCGGTCGGTGACGGCAACGAGGCCGAGATCCTGCCGACGCCGCTCCTCGTGAAGCCGCCCGGTGGGGTGGACGGTGAGGTCAGCGACGAGCAGGTCGAGCTGGTGGACATCGCCGGACTGGTCGAAGAGCAGGTCGGGGTGGGGATTCCGTGGGAGGTCGACAGCGTTGCGGTCGGCGAGCGCGACGGCGAAACGTTCTACTCGGGCCTGGAGAGCGGGCCGATGCGTGTCGACCACGAGTGGTTGATGAGCGACCTCGCCGCAGCGACCAGGCTCGATCAGAGCCCCGAGCGTCTGCTCACCGACGCCGGCATGGCTCCGAACCAGGCGGTGGTGCTCACCGGCGGAGAACCGATCCCGGTCTCCGGTCCGCTGGAGGATACGCTCCTGGCCATGGCACCCGACGGAGTCGAGGGGCTCGGGCTGCTCCGTGACGGCGAGCTGCTCGCGGTCGGGATGGCTGCGGAGTCGGGCAAGGTGGTGGTGCCGTTGCCCGAGGAGCTCTGGGGCACGTCCCCTGACGGGCTGCAGTTGGTCCCGGTCGCGCCCGGTACCGGCGATTGATCGGCGGCTCGCGGCCGCCGGTAAGGTTGGTCGATGGATTTCCGCTTCGATTCCGTCCCTGGAGTGCGAGACGGCCTGCGCAAGGTCGACTACCTCGCTGACGAGGGGATCGCCGGCATCGTGTACCTGGCCGACCGGCTGCAGAAGCCGGTCCTGGTCGAGGGGCCGGCGGGCACCGGGAAGACCCAGCTGGCCAAGTCGGTGGCCGAGGTCACCAACAGCCGCCTGATCCGGCTCCAGTGCTACGAAGGCCTGGACGAGTCCAAGGCGTTGTACGAGTGGAACTACAAGAAGCAGCTGCTCCGCATCCAGGCCGAACGGAACAAGGACGGCACCTGGCAGGATCTCGAGGAGGACATCTTCTCCGACGAGTTCCTCCTGACGCGGCCATTGCTCGAGGCGATCCGGGCCGAGGATCCGGTCGTGCTGCTGATCGACGAGGTCGATCGGGTCGAGCTCGAGACCGAGGCGCTCCTGCTGGAGATCCTCAGCGACTACCAGGTCTCCATCCCCGAGTTGGGCACGGTCGAAGCCACGCAGGTGCCGCTGGTCTTCCTCACGTCGAACAACACCCGCGAGCTCTCCGAGGCGCTCAAGCGTCGTTGCCTGTTCCTCCACATCGACTACCCGGACCTCGAACGCGAGAAGGAGATCGTGCTCACCAAGGTGCCGGAGATCTCCGACAATCTGGCCGACCAGGTCGCCCGGATCGTCCGGTCGATCCGTCAGCTCGAACTGAAGAAGAGCCCGTCGGTGTCCGAAACGCTGGACTGGGCCAAGACGCTGCTGCTGCTGGGGGTCGAGACCGTCGGCGAACAGGAAGCCACCGACACGATCAACATCCTGCTGAAGTACCAGACCGACATCGCCAAGGCCCAGAAGGAGTTCACCCAGAACTCGCCCTTCGACGAGGCCGGCTCGGGCTCGTGACCACGGCCCAACCGACGCTCCCCATGCTGGAGCTGCTGTCGGGGTTCATCCAGGAGCTGCGCGAGGCCGGGTTGCCGGTCAGCCTCACCGAGAACCTCGACGCCATGGAGGCCGTGCAGCACATCCCCATCGAGGATCGGGACGCGTTCAAGTACGCGCTCGCCGCCACCCTGGTCAAGAACCACGCCCATTGGCGGGCCTTCGAAACCCTGTTCGAGGTCTACTTCTCGCTGCGTGGCAAGGAATACGCCCTCGATCCCGACCAACTGGACGAGCTGCTCGAGCAGCTCGAGGAGGGGGAGACCCCCGAATTGCCGGGCACCGGACAGGACGGGGCGGGTGGCAGCCAGATGTCGCCCGAGGAACTGGCCGAGATGCTGTACCAGTCGCTCATGAAGGGCGACCAGGGCATGATGCGCGCCGTGGCCCGCCAGTCGGTGAAACGGTTCGCCGGCATGGAGCCGGGCCGGCCCGTCGGCGGCACCTACTACCTCTATCGCACGCTGCGGCAACTCGATCTGGACTCGGTCATGGACCGGCTCATGCAGCAGGCCCACGACGATGCACCCGAGGACCTGTCACCGCTCGAGGAGCGGTTGGAGAAGGACGAGTACGAGCACCGCATCGACGAGCTGAAGAAGGAGATCGAGGCCGAGATCCGTCGGCGGCTGGTGGCCGATCGCGGGGTCGAGGCCATGGCCAAGACGCTGCGGAAACCCCTGCCCGAGGACGTCGACTTCATGCACGCGTCGCGCGAGGAGATGGCCAACCTGCGCCGGGCCATCTACCCGCTCACCCGGCGGCTGGCCGTGCGGCTGGCCCGCAAACGCCGGCACGGTCGGAAGGGGCCGCTGGACTTCCGCAACACGGTCCGTCACTCGCTGTCGTACGGCGGGGTCCCGGCCGAACCCAAGTTCCGCTATCCCAAGCCGTCCAAGCCCGAGATCTTCGTCATCGCCGACATCTCCGGGTCGGTGGCTGCGTTCGCCCGGTTCACGTTGCATCTCGTCTACGCCATCTCCAATCAGTTCTCCAAGGTGCGGGCGTTCGTGTTCATCGACGGCCTGGACGAGGTCACCCGGTTCTTCGAGCAGACCGAGGACATCGCCGACGCCGTGCATCGGGTCAACACCGAGGCCGACGTGGTCTGGGTGGACGGCCACAGCGACTACGGCCACGCCTTCGAGGTGTTCTGGCAGGAGTACGGCAAGGACGTCGGCCCCAAGACCACGGTCATGATCCTGGGCGATGCCCGCAACAACTACCACTCGTCGCAGAGCTGGATCATCAAGGAGATGGAGCATCGGGCCCGCCACGTCTACTGGCTGAATCCCGAGCCCCGCAGCTACTGGAACACCGGCGACTCGATCGTGGGGGAGTACGGCGTCCACTGCGACGGCGTGTTCGAGTGCCGCAACCTCCGCCAACTCGAGGGCTTCGTCGACCACCTCGTGTGATCTCTCGGTGATCTGGGGTCGATAGTCGACCGCAGAGGTACACCATCGACCCCAGATCTCGCACTCAGTGGGCTGGCGACTCGATCCACGGTACGACGGAGTCCACGAACAGGCCGGGGAGACCGCCGGTGTGGACGAAGACGGTCGGCCGTTCCGGGTCGATCGAGCCGCTCTGCGCCGCGCCGATCAGTCCGGCCATGGCCCGGCCGGTGTACACGGGGTCGAGCACGATGCCCTCGGTGGTGGCCACGAGACGCAGGGCGTCCATCGTCGGCTGGGTCGGCTGGCCGTACGGTTCGGGCTGGCCGGGGTCGACGGCGCCGTCCTCGACCGGGACCGGTCGTCCGGCCAGCGAGGCGGTGGCCGCGACCAGCTCGGGGATCAGGGCGACGATGCCCGGCACCGCGTGGACGTCGACCCCCATGACGTCGGCGTGGTCGCCGCAGCCGACCACCAGCCCCGCGTAGGTCCCGGCGGTGCCCACCGCACACACCAGCTGCGGCGACACGGTGAACTCGGAGCGAATCTCGTCGGCCGCGACGACGTAGCCCTGGGCCCCGACCGCGGACGAGCCACCGCCGGGGATCACGTAGGGAACACCGCCGGCTCCGGTCACCAGGTCGGTGACGCCGGCGATTCCGTCCGGCACGTCCTCCCGGTCGACCACGACATGGGCGGTGAGGCCCAGGAGGTCGTCGAGCACCAGGTTGCCCTGCGGTCGCTCGGGCGGCGGGCCGTAGATCACGCCGTGGCAGACCAGGCCGTGGCGAGCGGCCGCAGCGGCGGTCATGCGCACGTGGTTGCTCTGCAGGGCGCCGCTGGTGATCAGGGTGTCGCAGCCCCGGGCCCGGGCGTCGGCGACCAGCCATTCGAGCTTGCGGGCCTTGTTGCCTCCGCCCGCGAGTCCGGTGAGGTCGTCCCGCTTCATCCACAACCGGCCCGGAGCGAAGCCGAGCGCGTCGCCGAGACGGTCGACGCGATGCAGTGGCGTGTCGCGGGCGAAGAGGTCGACCGGGCCGATGGTCATGGGAGAGCCCGGATGACGTCGTCCCAAATGGCGAACAGGGGCGGCGCCTGGTTCTCCTCGCGGATCAGCATGCCGAGCCGGCGACACTTGGCCAGGACGTCACGGGCCTTCCGTCCCGGCCACGGTCGGGGCAGAAGTTCCGGGGGCAGGAGCGGATCGTTGGCGAAACACTCGCCGAACTGCACCCCGATCCAGAGGGCCCCGGGTTGGAAGTCGGCGTCGGTGAGCCGCTCGCGGTGGTTTCGCATGTCTTCGAGTCGCTCGGGCACGTCCTGATACATGGTGACGAAGTGTTCGTACCGCTGGGCCAGCTCGTCGATGTTCCACAGTTGGCGCGCCAGCTCGCGGGGGTCGCGCTCGTCGCCCATGTGGAGGTCGTCGGTCGTCGCGGTGGTGAGGTGCTCGGTCACATCGAGCCGTTCGGCCGCAGACCGCACCTCGGGCTCCCAGGCGTGCGGCGACACGTAGATGCCGTTCTGGAGCAGCGCTCCGCCGAGGCTCCGGAGATGATCCCGGAGCCCGTCACGCGCGGCTCGTTTCGTCTCGGGGATGGCGAAGGCCACCAGATGCCAGCTGCGGTCCCACCCGCGACCGGCGGCGTCCTGGGCGAAGGCGAGTCGATGGCGATCCAGCTGGGTACCCATCGACGCCAACCCGGCGTCGGTGGCCCGGAAAACCGATTCGCGACCTTCACCCTCGCGAAGGTAGAGCCCCTCGCTGACCAGGCGCCGCAGGCACGATCGCACCTGTTCGCGGGTCTGCCCACACGCATCGGCGACGGGGAGGACCTCGGCGCTGACGATGGTGCCGTCGTGGTGGGCCATGCCCTGGACGAGGACCCGGGTGGGCAACGAGGCGAGGTCGTCCACCATCGGGCCCAGCATGTCCCGGGCGACCGAGCGCTCGCCCTGGTCGCTCGGTCGGTCGGTCGTTTCGCTCACGACCGTGAAGGATACTCTCACATGGCCCGGCGATCATCCGCCGGGCTGGGCTTCGCCATCGGGCTCTCGCTTGTGACGCTGCCTCTCGGTCAGCCGTGCAGGCCGCACTCGGTCTTGGGCCGGCCCGACCAGCGACCCGAGCGTGGGTCGTCGGGGTCGGCGGCCGGCTGGGTGCACGGCTGGCACCCGATCGACAGGTAGCCCTGATCCAGCAGCGGGTTGCGGGGCACCTGATGCAGCAGCGAGTAGGTGGCGACGTCGTCGTCGCTCCACGTGGCCAGGGGATTGACCTTGACCAGACCGCGGAGATCCCGGACCACGATCGGGGCGCCGGCCCACGTCTCGGCCTCGGCCCGCCGCAGCCCGCTCATCCAGGCGGCCTTGCCGGCGAGCGCCCGATCGAGCTGCCCGACCTTGACCGCCGAGCAGCAGTTCTCGGGATCGGCCTGCCACAGCGCCTCGTCGTGGGGTGCGACGGTCATGATCCTGAGGTTGAGCCCGTAGTGCCGGCGCACGTCCTCGAGCGTCTGGAGCGTCTCGGGGAAGTGGTAGCCGGTGTCGATGAAGACGACCTCGATGGCGGGGTCGACCTTCACCGCCAGGTCGATGAGCACGGCGTCGGACATCGATGCCGTCAGGCAGAGGTGGGGAGCGAACTGCTCGGCCGCCCATGCGACGATCTCGGTGGCGTCGGCCAGCTCGAACTTCTCGTTCAGCTCGGCGAGCTCGGCGTCGGTGAACGCCGGGGTCGACCGGTCCGGCAGCACCGGGGGGATCAGGTCGCGCATTCCGACTCCCCGGTCTCGGCCTCATAGGGGCCGGTCTCGTCGTAGTCGACGTAGAAGTCGGGGGCGGTCTCGGGCTCGGGGAACCGTTCCAGGTCCCGCAGCTCGTCGGCGATCGCCCCGGGCCCGCCGGCGCGATGCAACCACGAGCGGAAGGACTCACCCGCGGTGCGCTCGCCGGCGAAGCGGCGCACGACGCGCACGGCGGCTTCGGCTGCGCTCTTGGCCGGAAGACGCATGGTCTTCTGTCCGAAGTGGATCCGTTCCTGGCCGACGTAGCCACCGAGCAACAGCTGGTAGCCCGGGGCCGAACGCCCGTGGGCCCGTCGCTCGGCGCCGAAGAAGCCGATGTCGGCGATGTGGTGCTGGCCGCACGAGTTGGTGCAGCCACTGATGTTGGTGCGCACCCCGCCGACATCGGCCAGGCCCTCCTCCTCGAGCCGGGCCCCGATGGCGTCGGCGAGCCCTCGCGACTGGGTGACGGCCAGGTTGCAGGTGTCGGCCCCGGGGCAGGCCACCACGTCACGGGACAACTCGGCCCCGGCCTCGGCCATGTCGATGGTGGTGAGGGCCTCGAAGAGTCGGGGCAGCTGCTGCTCCGACAGGCCCCGGAACACGAAGTTCTGCCGGTTGGTGACGCGCACTTCGGCGTCGAGCTCGCGCTGGATGGTGGCCAGGGCGTGGAACTGCGCCGCCGTGACGTCACCCAGGCGGGCCCACGCGTACGCCGAGACGGTCCCGTTGGCCGTTCCTCGGACGACGTTGGCCGATTCCCATCGGCTGAACGCCGTGGTGGCGACCAGGCTGACCGGCGTGCCCTGTCCCATCGGGGTGGGGGTGGAGGTGTCGGTCCCGGCCGGCAGGTCACCGAAGCGGCGCACCGTCTCGGGGATCCCTCCGGGCCAGGTGGCGCTGGCGAGCAGGAACGACCGCTGTTTCAGGATCCGGCGCTGGACCTCGTCGAAGCCCAGCTCGTCCACCACCCACTTCATGCGGGCCCGCAGCTTGTTGTCGCGGTTGCCGGTCTGGTCGAACACCCGCAGGATCGCCTCGAGGGTGGGAAGGAGCTCCTCGCGGGGCGTGAATTCCTCCAGCGCCAGTGCCGCGTGGGGGTTGGCGCCCAGGCCGCCCGCGATGAATACCCGGAACCCGGCTTCGACGGCGCCGTTGGCGAGGGTACGGGTGGTGGCGATGACGCCGGCGTCGTTGAACATGGCCTGGCCGCAGTCGGTCTCGCAGCCCGAGAAGTTGATCTTGAACTTGCGGGGGAGGCGCTGACCCAGGGGGTTGCGGAGGAAGTGGCGGTGCGCGGCCTCGGCCCATTGGGTGATGTCGAGCACCTCGTGGGGGCAGGCGCCGGCCAGGTGGCAGCCCTGCACGTTGCGCACGGTGTCGCCGCATGCCTCGCGGGTGGTCATGCCCACCTCGGCCAGGTCTCGCATCACGTCGGGCACCTGGCTCAGTTCGACGTAGTGGAACTGGAGGTTCTGCCGGGTCGTGATGTGGCCCCAGCCCCGGGAGTACCGCTCGGCGATGTCGCCGAGCCGGTCGAGCTGGTCGGCGGTCAGCGACCCGTAGGGGACCTTGACCCGCAGCATCTGGTTGGTGCCACCCTGCCGCTGTCCGTAGACCCCGTTGGTCAGCCGGAAGACCCGGAACACGTCCTCGTCGAGGTCCCCGTTCTGGTAGCGCTTCAGCTGATCCTCGAACTTGGCGATGTCGGAAGCGATTCCGGCATCGAGCGTGAGCGACGACATGGTGCACCTCGACCTGGGCGGCAATACCTGACTGACCTGGTCGACTTTAGTCGGTCCCGGCCGATACCTGACCAATCTGATCGGCTTTATCGGAATTGCAGGCCGGCCCGACGGACCTCATCCTTCGCCGCCTTCGGACGATGGAGAGGGGCGCGGATCCCAGCATGTGGGCCGGCCGGACCCTGGCTCGGCCGGCCCACCCGCCGGTCCGGGCCGGCTACCGGTGGTGCAGGAGCTCGGCCACGCGGAAGGCCAGGTCCAGAGACTGCCTGGCGTTGAGCCGCGGGTCGCACATGGTCTCGTACCGGGTGCCGAGGTCGGCGTCGACCAGCTCCTGGGCGCCGCCCAGGCACTCGGTGACATCGGCGCCGGTCAGTTCGCAGTGCACCCCGCCGGGCCAGGTGCCGGCCGCGTCGTGGGCCCGGAAGAAGCCGCCGATCTCTTGGAGGATCGCATCGAAGTGACGCGTCTTGGTGCCGTCCTCGGTGGTGTACGTGTTGCCGTGCATGGGGTCGCAGACCCAGACCACCGGATGACCCGAGTCCCGGACCGCCTCGAGGAGGGGCGGCAGGTGCTCGTCGACCTGCTCGGCCCCCATGCGGGTGATGAGGGTGAGCCGACCCGGCTCGCGGTCGGGATTGAGGCGCTGGCAGATGGCGAGCACCTCGTCGGGGGTCACGGTCGGACCGATCTTGCACCCGATCGGGTTGCGCACCCCGGCGAGAAACGCCATGTGGGCACCGTCGATCTGGCGGGTGCGCTCGCCGATCCAGAGCATGTGGGCCGAGCAGTCGTACCACTCGTCGGTCAGGCTGTCGAGGCGGGTGAGCGGTTCCTCGTAGCCCAGGATCAGGGCCTCGTGGCTGGTGTAGAAGTCGACCGCGTGGAGATCGGGCTGGGTCTCGGTGCTGATTCCGCAGGCCTCCATGAACCGCAGCGCCCGATCGATCCCCGCCGCCAACTCGTCGTACCGCTTGCCCGCCGGGCTGGAGGCGACGAACTCCTGGTTCCACTGGTGCACTCGGGACAGGTCGGCGAACCCTCCCTTGGTGAAGGATCGGAGCAGGTTCATCGTGGCCGCGGATTGGTGGTAGGCGTCGAGGAGCCGGTTGGGGTCGGCGGCGCGTGCCAACCCGTCGAAGGCCTCGTCGTTCACCATGTGGCCCCGGAAGCTGGGCAGCTCGACGCCATTCGCGGATCTCGGTGTCGGAGGAGCGCGGTTTGGCGAACTGACCTGCGATTCGGCCCACCTTCACCACGGGCACGCCGGCCGAGTACGCCAGGACGACGGCCATCTGGAGGATGACCCGCAGCTTGTCGCGAATGGCGTCGGCCGAGAACTCGCCGAACGACTCGGCACAGTCTCCGGCCTGCAGCAGGAAGGCCTCGCCGGCGGCAACCCTGGACAGCTGGGTGGTCAGCGCCCGTGCCTCACCAGCGAACACGAGGGGCGGGAGGGACGCCAGCGTCGCTTCGACGCGAGCGAGCTCGGCGGTGTCGGGCCAGTGGGGCTGCTGCAGAGCGGGGTGCTCACGCCAGCTCGCGGGTGTCCAGGTCTGTTCGCTCACCCGTTCCTCCGAGTCTCGCCGGGGTGGGATCTCAGGCTAGGCCCAGCGGCCGGGGTTGAACGAACGGCACTCCAGGGTGAGGGTTCAGCATTGCTGAACTTCCAGGTATCCCGGAGGCGGAGCGCCGGAGGGATGCCGTCAGGCGGCGTCGATGGTGGCCTCATCGGCGGTGTCGCGGACGGTGGTGACCGCTCGCTTGACCAACCGGCGGGCCGCCTCGGCGGTCACGCCCAGTTCCTCGCCGACCTCGCGGTAGCTGCGACGCTGGCCGTCGAGGAGTCCGAACCGTTGCTCGACCGCGTAGCGGGCTCGTGGCTCGAGCACCTCGAGCAGGTCGTGGACCATCTCGTCGTGGGCTGCGGCCATCACCAGCATTTCGGGCCCGGGGTTGCTGTCGGGCAGCAGGTCGACCAGCTCGTTGCTGTCGTCGTCGCCGACGGTGCGATCGAGCGAGGTCGGGGTGGTGAGTCGATGGAGCCGGGCGTGCTCGTCGTCGAGGCCGTCGCCGTCGCCCGAGACCCGACGGAGGGCCGCTCGGAGGCTGGCAGAACGGTCGCCGGGGAGCCGGACCAGGCTGGCCTTCTGATCCAGGGCCCGTCCGATGGCCTGGCGGATCCAGAAGGTGGCATAGGTCGAGAACTTGAAGCCCTTGCGCCAGTCGAACTTGTCGACGGCGTGCTCGAGGCCCAGATTTCCTTCCTGGATCAGGTCGAGGAGCTCCATGCCGGGGGGAAGGGGATAGCGGCGGGCGACGCTGACCACGAGCCGGAGGTTCGCCCGGATGAAGCGGTCTTTCGCTCGCGCCGCATCGGCGGCGGCCTTGCGCAACTTGCGGTCGTTGTTGCCCGCTTCGATCTCCGCTCGGGCCTCGACCCCACGTTCGATCACTTGGGCCAACTCGCGCTCTTCCTGCGCTGTCAGCAGGGCCACGGCCCCGATTTCATTGAGATACTGTCCAACCGAATCGCTCATCGTATTCCATTCAACGAACCGGGAGCCGGGGTTGTTCCCAATTCCTGGTTCTGTTCAGCGGGCCTTTTGGCAACCAATGTGACTTCAACATGTATACGGTGCGAGATGTTCCGGGGGATGACGTGACCAATGTCACGTGCGGTCGGTGGTGCGTGCTCTTCACATCGGCGAGGAATTCGACGTGTTGAGGCGAAATCTTGGTGGGGACCGCCGCGACCGTCGCCGGCTGGGGCATGATCGGGCGGCGTGGCGGACCATTGTGGATGGGATGAGCCGATGAAGCTCGGCATTTTCGGAGGAACGTTCGATCCGCCCCACGTCGGTCACATCGTTGCAGCCTGTCACGCCGGATGGGCCGCGGGGCTCGACGAGGTCTGGATGGTCGTGGCCCGGGAACCCTGGCAGAAGGAGGGGTCCCGCCCCATCACCGATCCCGCCGTCCGGCTGCGCCTGGTCGAGGCGGCGATCGAGGGAATCGACGGTCTTGTCGCCTCCGACCTCGAGCTCCACCGTGAGGGTCCCACCTACACGATCGACACGGTCGAGCAGATGCGGCGAGATCGGTCGACGGTCGAGGTGTCGCTCATCGTGGGCGCGGACGCCGCCGCGGGTCTGGACACCTGGCACCGAGCGGACGAACTTCGGCACATGGTGGACATCGTGGTGGTCAACCGACCGGGGTACGCGTCCGCAGGGGTGCCGCCGGGGTGGTCCTGCCGTTCGGTGGAGATCCCGGGACTGGAGATCTCCGGGACCGACCTGCGACGTCGGGTGGCGGCCGGCGAGCCCATCCATGGCCTCACGCCGGCCCGAGCCGCTGTCATGATCGTGGATGAGCGGCTCTATGGTTGACCGGCGATGACCACCGTGGGACGGGACACGACACCCGACGAGATCGACGAGACACCGCGTCACGAGGGGCCCCTTCCGGACGGCGAGGCCGGCGACGTCCCGAGTCCCGGCGACGCCGTCGAACACGCGCCGATCGACCCTCCGGCCGGGGCGGTCGCCGGAGGCGAGGACGAGACCCGGCCGCCGTCGATCGACGAGATCGTGACCCTCCCCGACCACGGAACCGGTCAGCGGGCCCAGCGGCGCCGTCGGCGCGAGAAGCGGAGCCATCGGGTCACATGGCTCCTCGCCCTTCTCGGCCTGGCCATCCTGGCGACACTGCCGCTGTTGGCGCTGGAAGGCCTCCGCACGGTGGACGAGCTGAAGAGCGAGGATGCCCGCATCGTCCCCAACGATCCCGATGCGCCGGGGTACGAGGCGTTCACCACACCGACGCCGACGGCCATCGTGGTGGGGGTTGATGCCCAGGGTCGGCATCTGGGAACGACCTTCCTGGCCGCCGGTGAGTCGGGCGGCGGCGCGGCGCTGTTGGTCCCGCAACGCATGGTGGTCACCGTGCCCAGCGTCGCCGCACCATGGATGGCGGCTCCCGATGGAGCCGAGAACGTCGGGGTCGTGTACGACCTGGCCTACGAGGACGCCGGGCTGGACGGGCTTCGTGCCGTGACCGAGGAGATGCTCGGCGTCGTGGCGGACAGCGTCACCCAGGTCGGTCCGGTCGAATGGGAATCGCTGCTGGCGGGTGTGGCGCCCATCACCGTCCAGAATCGCAGGGAAGTGACCGTCGGGGACACGACCTACCCGGTCGGAGAGCTCGATCTCAGCGCCGCCGAGGCGGCGGCCTGGGTCTCGGCGCCGTCCGAGGCCGAGAACCGGCTCGACGTCATGGCCCGGCAGGAGGAACTGTGGAAGGCCTGGCTCGCGGCGGCCGGCGACGCCGGACCCGAATCGATCCCCGGCGAGGCCGATCGTGGCCTCGGCGCGGTGGTGCGGCTGATGGCGGCCGGCGACGTGACCTTTCCGGACTTTCCCCTGTACCGGGTCGAGGTGGACGAGGTCACCGAGTTCGACTCGCCCGAGCCCGCGCGCCCTGGACGAACTGATGGTCCGCATGGTCCCGTTCGCGGTCGGCACGGGTGGGGACCGGGTCGCGATGCGTATCCTCGACGGCGTCGGGGAGCCGGACATCGAGTTCGTCGCCGCCGATCGCATGGTGCCGTTGGGAATCAGTCTCCAACGAATCGGCAACGCCCGCAGCTACGACTACGAGGAGACGGTCATCATCTACCACGACCCGGACATGGCCGAGCAGGCCGAGAACGTGCGCGACGCCCTGGGCGTCGGCGCAATCGAACTGCGAGCCAATCCCACGTCGGAGATGGACCTGACGGTCGTCGTGGGCGCCGACTTCGTCGCGGCGCAGGGGGAGTAGCCGGTGACGGCGGACGAGGCCGAGTTCCCCGATCCGACCGCGTTGGCGGTCGAAGCGGCGCGTGCCGCCGACGACAAGAAAGGGACCGACACGGTCGTGCTCCAGGTCGGTCCGGTCCTGGGGATCGCCGAGTTCTTCGTGATCACGACCGGCGCCAACGATCGTCAGGTCAAGGCCATCGCGGACGAGATCGAGGCCCGAGTCGCCGAGGTGGGTGGCGTCCGGCCCATCAACAGCGAGGGCCTCGACACTCGGCAATGGGTGTTGCTCGACTACGGCGATCTGGTGGTGCACGTCTTCCGCGGCGACGTGCGCGAGTTCTACTCGCTCGACCGGCTCTGGGCGGACATGGAGCGGATCGAGTGGAGCGTCCCCGTCGAGGGTACGGCGTAGGCGAGCGCTCCTAGCTGCCCGGGGTCATGTCGATGTTGCACCAGGGCATGATCACGAACTCGATGGCACCGGGGAAGACGACGACCTGCGGGTCGGGTTCGACGAACTCGGCCCACTCGGTGGCGTGCGAGATCTCGACTCGGTCGGAAGGCGCCACCTCGAGCGGCGATGACGTGAGGCCGGCGTCGTAGAAGGTGCGGTCGCAGACCCCGTTCTTCCAGTAGATGAAGTCGTTGGCCCGGATCCAGTCAGGCGCGGCAGCGGCCGGTTCGGCGTGGTCGGGGTCGAGCTGGACCATCGCCTCGAAGAGCCCGTTGAAGGTGTCCACCACCGTACGAAGCGAGTTGCCGGTGCGTTCGTGCTCGACCCGTCCGGCCTTGGTGATGACGTCGATCGGGTCCATGGAGGTGGTGGCACTCTGGGCGGCCACCACCATGAAGCGGGGGATGCCCCCTCGGTCGGTGATGAACGTGGACCACTCGGCCCGGATCCCGCGGGCGATGCCGGACACCCGGTACACGTTGAGGGTCAACATCGGGACCGGCTCGTCGTCCGCGAGGTGCGCCATCGGGGCCAGCTCGAAGCGGCGGGGCAGACCGAAGGCCGCCGCTGTCGCGTGGGAGTCCTTGACCCGGAAGTTGAAGTACACCGACGGGGGCTCGGCCTCGACCGTGAACTTCATCAACGGCTGCTCTTTGCCGGTGGCGATCATGAGCGCGTTGCGGAACTGCAGCTGCGAGTACAGGAACCGCTTCAGCGTGCGCCGACCGAGGCGGCCCTTCCCGGAGAGGCCGTCGGGCGGGAGCAGATGGTCGGGAGCCATCCGAGGAAGCTAGCTCGCAGCAGCAGGCGCCGATGTTTCGGCGAAGCCGAAACTCGAAAGGAACCCGCAGGGTTCCCGGAACCCGAGGGTTCCCGTGGAGCTAAGGGGAATTGAACCCCTGACCTCTTCCATGCCATGGAAGCGCTCTACCAACTGAGCTATAGCCCCGGGAGCCCGTGAGGCTAGCACTTCGGCTCACCAATGAGATGTCCGGAAACGGACGAGGCCGTGGGCTGTCGATCTACCACCTGGGTGCGGCGCGAAGTCGCGTAACCTCTCCGGCCATGGCCGATGCCTACTCCCCCCGAGCCATCGAGCCGCGCTGGCAACAGCGCTGGCACGACGAGGGCACCTACGAGATCGACAACGACGATCCGCGCCCCAAAGGATACGTCCTGTCGATGTATCCCTATCCCAGCGGCCCGGCCCACATCGGCCATGTGCGGAACTACACCTTCGGCGATCTGCTGGTCCGCTACCGGACGATGAACGGCCAGGGGGTCCTGTCGCCGATCGGGTTCGACAGCTTCGGGCTTCCGGCCGAGAACGCGGCCCTGAAGAGTGGGGAGCACCCCCGCCCCTACACCGACGCCCGTATCGAGGAGCTGTCCTCGTCGCTGCGGCACATCGGAGCGGTCTACGACTGGCGTCGCATGGTCAAGAGCCACGACCCCGAGTTCATCAAGTGGAGTCAGTGGATCTTCCTGCGCTTCTACGAGGCCGGTCTGGTCTACCGGGCCGAGTCGCCCGTCAACTGGTGCCCTGGCTGCCAGACCGTGCTGGCCAACGAGCAGGTCCTCGCCGACGGCACCTGCGAGCGCTCGGGCGACCCGGTCGAGCGGCGCGACCTCGAGCAGTGGTTCTACAAGATCACCGACTACGCCCAGGAGCTGCTCGACGACCTGGACGACCTCGAGTGGCCCGAACGGGTCAAGATCATGCAGCGCAACTGGATCGGCCGATCCGAGGGCGCCGAGTTCTCGCTGCCCATCGCCGACGAGGCCGGCCAACCCCGCACCGACATCGACGGCCTCTCGATCTACACGACGCGCCCCGACACCTCGTTCGGCATGACGTTCGCGGTGATGTCGCCCGAGCATCCCCGGGTCGACGAGCTCACCTCCGACGTCCAGCGCGACGCGGTGGCAGCCTTCCGGGCCGAGGTGGCCCAGCGCAGCGAGATCGACCGGTTGGCGGCCGGCGGCGACCTGGACAAGCGGGGGGTCTTCACCGGCACCAACGTGGTGAATCCGTTCACCGAACAGCCCATCCCCCTGTTCCTGGCCGACTACGTGCTCATGGGCTACGGCACGGGCGCCATCATGGCCGTACCGGGTCAGGACCAGCGCGACTGGGACTTCGCCACGGCCTACGACCTGGACATCGTGCGCACCGTCCAGCCCCCCGAGGGCTGGGAGGGCGAGGCGTACGTCGGCGACGGCCCCGCCATCAACAGCGAGTGGCTCGACGGGCTCGACGTGGAGCCCGCCATCGACAAGGCCATCGAGTGGCTCGGCCGGCAGGGGCTGGGGGAGAAGCGGATCAACTTCCGCCTGCGTGACTGGCTGCTGTCGCGCCAACGCTTCTGGGGCTGCCCCATCCCCATCGTGTACTGCGAGTCGTGCGGCGCTCAGCCGGTGCCCGACGACCAGCTGCCGATCCTGGCGCCCGACGACGTCGAGTTCGTCCCCACCGGTCAGTCACCGCTGCTGTCCCACGAGGGATTCCTGCACACGACCTGCCCCTCGTGCGGTGAGCCCGCCCGCCGCGAGACCGACACGATGGACACGTTCGTCGACTCGTCCTGGTACTTCCTGCGCTTCGCCGACGCGTTCAACCACGACGCTCCCTTCACGCCCGAGGCGGTGGCGCGCTGGCTGCCGGTCGACCAGTACATCGGTGGCATCGAGCACGCCATCCTCCACCTGATGTACGCCCGGTTCTTCACCAAGGCCCTGTCCGACCTGGGCTACGTTCCCAAGGACCTGCGTGAGCCGTTCAAGCGTCTCTTCACCCAGGGCATGGTCCGGCTGGGTGGCGGCAAGATGAGCAAGTCCCAGGGCAACCTGGTCGCGCCGGAGGACGCCGTCGCCGAACACGGCGCCGACGCACTCCGCCTGGCGATCCTGCAGGCGAAGCCGCCGGCCGAGGACGTCGACTGGGAGGACTTCGCCATCGAGGGAGCGGGTCGCTTCCTGTCCCGACTGTGGCGGCTGGCGATCCCCGACAGCGACCTCGTTCCGCTGGCCCGTCACGGCGAGCGCACCCAGGCCGACCAGGCGATCCACCGCTCGACCCACAAGATGCTCGACCGCATCAGATCCGACTACGACCGGTGGTCGTTCAACACCGCGGTGGCCGCTGCGATGGAGTTCACCAACGAGCTCTACCGGTACGTCCAGTCCGACGAAGGACCCCACGGTGTCACCCTGGGCGACGCCGTCGACGCGCTCCTTCTCGTCCTCGCACCGCCGGTCCCGCACATCACCGGCGAGCTGTGGGAGCAGCGCCACGGTGACCACGTCCACGAGCGGTCGTGGCCGGTCGCCGACCCCGATCTGCTGGTCGACGACACGGTCACCATGGTCGTCCAGGTCAACGGAAAGGTCCGGGACCGGATGGAGGTCCCGACCGATGTCTCGGAGGCCGACGCGGAAGCGCTCGCACTGGCCGCCGACGGCGTCCAGCGCCATTTGACCGGAGCCCCGAAGAAGGTCATCGTCCGTCCGCCCCGCTTGGTCAACATCGTCGTGTGACACGGGTCATGGCGGCGTCATAGTGTTGTAACCCGTCGATCCCCCGGAGAGTCCAACCCCCGATGGACACTTTCACGCAACGCATCGAATCCGCTGCGGCCCGAGGCCACGGTGACATCGTGTTCCTCAATGGAGACGAGGCCGATCGGATTCCGTGGTCACAGCTCCACGACGAGGCGACGCGCCATGGCCGCGGCGCTGCAGGATCGGGGGTGCGTCCCGGCGATCACGTTGCGCTGATCGGTCCCACCAGCCGTGCGCTGGTGACCGCCCTGCAAGCCACGTGGCTGGCCGGAGCCGCCACCGTGGTCCTCCCGTTGCCCATGCGGCTCTCGTCCATCGAGGAGTTCATCGCGCAGACCCGGGTGCGGCTCCGGGCTTCCGAGTCGGTCCTCACCCTGATCGACGCCGACCTCGCCGGGTTCATCACCCCCGAGCGGGCCGACCCACCGATGGTGGGCTTCGAGGAGATCACCGCCGACGCTGCCCGGCTCGGATCGGGAGCCTTCCGCCGTCCGGACGACGATCCCGACCGGCTCGCCATCCTCCAGTTCACGTCGGGCTCCACGGACTCTCCCAAGGGGGTGACGGTGCTCCAGCGGAACCTCGTCGCCAACCTCGACGCCATCCAGGAGCGCACCAGGTTCGATCCCGACACCGACCGTCTCGTCTCCTGGCTGCCGCTGTACCACGACATGGGTCTCATCGGGGTGCTCGGCCTCACCATGTACTCGGGCGCCGGCATGGTGCTGGCCGCACCGCAGGACTTCATGGCCCATCCCGCCCGCTGGATGCAGTGGATCTCCGAATATCAGGGCACCGCCACCGCCGGCCCCAACTTCGCATACGTCCTCGCCACCCGCGGGATGAGGAACGCCGAGGAACCACTCGACCTCTCCTCGCTTCGGGTCGCACTCAACGGCGCCGAGCCCATCGACCCGGGTGCCATGCGCTCCTTCATCGATGCCGGCGCCCGCCACCAGCTCGATCCCGGCGCCGTGTTCCCCGCCTTCGGCATGGCCGAGACCACGATCGCCGGCTCGTTTCCCGATCCGGGCCAGGGCCTCCGCGTCGATGTGGTGGACGCCACGGTGCTCGAGAACGAGCGCTACGCCGCATCGGTGCCTCCCGATCACCCCAGCGCTCGCGAGCTGGTCATGCTCGGTCGGGCCATGACCGGGCTGGAGTTCCGCGTCACCGACAGTGAGTCGGGTCGGGTGCTGGCCGAACGCGATGTCGGCGAGCTCGAGATCCGGGGCAGCTCGGTGACCGCGCAGTACTACAACGATCGGCAGCGCACCCGCGAAGCGTTCCACGACGACTGGTTCCGCACCGGCGACCTGGCCTATCTGGTCGATGGGCAGCTGGTGCTGTGCGGCCGGATCAAGGACGTCATCATCGTCGGAGGGCGCAATGTCTACCCGCAGGACATCGAGCGGGCCGCCGGCGAGATCGAGGGCGTGCGGACGGGCAACGTCATCGCCTTCGGAGTCGACGGTCGGCGAGGCAAGCAGACCGTCGTCGTCGTGGCCGAGACCCGCTCGGAGGATCTGGCCCTCACCCGCAAGCGGGTCGCCGAACACGCCCGCGAGGCCGTGGGGCTCCCGGTCAAGGAGGTGTGCCTGGTCGCTCCGGGCACGTTGCCCAAGACGTCGTCGGGCAAACTCCAGCGGGTGCTGTGCAAGCAGCGCTACCTCGACGGCGAGCTCGAGCTGGCTGCCACCTCCCAACTGGCCTGAGGCGTTCTGGGGTCGATCGTGCACCGCCACGGTGCACGATCGACCCCAAAACCAGCTGAGCTGGGCTGAGCCGAACTCAGGCCGAGTAGCTGCGCAGGGTCTTCATGTAGTTGGCCCGCTCGAACGCGTCGGGATCCGGGGATGACTCCTGGCTGAGGCTGCCGCGGGCCTGGTCGAGCGACTCGTACGACCGCTCGTCGAACCACGCCCGCAGATCGGCCAGCACCGTGGCCACGTGGTCCGGGCCGTGCTGGAGCAGGGCCGAGGTCATCATCACGACGTCGGCGCCGGCCAGGATGAGCTTGGTCGCATCGGGGCCGGTGTGGACCCCGGTGCTGGCCGCCAGCGACGCATGGACGCGGCCGCGGAGGATGGCCATCCAGCGGAGCACGAGGCGCATCTCGTCGGAGGTGCTCAGGATGAGGTTGGGGCTGACCGTCAGGTCGTCCAGATCGATGTCGGGCTGGTAGAAGCGGTTGAACAGCACCAGCCCGTCGGCGCCTGCATCCGCCAGGGACCGCACCATGTGGCCGGTCGAGCTGAAGAACGGCCCGATCTTGACCGTCAGGGGGATCGAGATCGAGGCCCGCACGTGCTCGACCAGCCGCAGGTAGGTGTCCTCGACCTCCTCACCGGTGGCGAAGACGTCGGCGGCGACGTGGTACACGTTGAGCTCCAACGCGTCGGCGCCCTCGTCCTGGAGCTCGCTGGCGTAGTAGATCCAGCCTCCGTTCGAGTCGCCGTTGAGGCTGGCGATCACCGGGATCGAGAGCTCGCGTTTGGCCTGTTTGAGCAGCTCCAGGTGGTGGTCGGGGGAGGGATGGAGGTCGTCGACCTCGGGCAGGTAGCCACCGGCGGCCTCGCCGAACTGCTCGGCGCCCACCTCGAGCCCATGATGGATCGCCATCGTCTCGTGCTCGATCTGCTCCTCGAACACCGACGGCAACACCACCGCGGCGGCACCGGCTCCCTCCAACCGCAGGAGGGTGTCGATCGAACCGGTGAGCGGCGACGACGACGCCACCAGCGGATGGGGCAGCTCCAACCCTGCGTACCGGGTGGTGAGGGTGGTGGCCATCAGACGTCCTCCTCGTCGGTGATGCCGTAGGTGGCCGTTCGCTCCACCTCGACCATCTGCTCGTACAGATGCCAGCGGTTGTCGATGTCGGCCTGGGCCTCGTCGAGGAGCTGATCGGCGACGGCGGGGTTGGCCCGAGCCAGCATGGCGAACCGGGCCTCGGTCATGGCGAAGTCCCGGAAGGTCGTGGTGGGTTTGCGGCTGTCCAGGTGGAGTCCGTGCTCGCCTCGCTCCTCGCGACCGGGGTCGTAGCGGTAGAGCGGCCAGTAGCCGCTCTGGGCGGCCATCTTCTGGTGGCCCATCATGTCGCTCATGTCGATCCCGTGGGCGATACAGGGGCTGTAGGCGATGATCAGCGACGGCCCGTCGTGGGCTTCGGCCTCGGCGAACGCCTTGACCACTTGGGTCATGTTGGCGCCCATTGCGACCTGGGCGACATAGACGTTGCCGTAGCTCATCGCGATCATGCCCAGGTCCTTCTTGGCCGTCGTCTTGCCGCCGGCCGCGAACTTGGCGATGGCCGCCCGTGGTGTGGCTTTGGAGGTCTGCCCGCCGGTGTTGGAGTAGACCTCGGTGTCCAGCACCAGGATGTTGACGTTGCGACCCGACGCGAACACGTGGTCGAGCCCGCCGAAGCCGATGTCGTAGGCCCAGCCGTCGCCGCCGACGATCCACACGCTGCTCTCGACCAGGTAGTCGGCGTGGGTCGCCAGGTCGGCGGCCCGCGGGTCGTCGACGCCGGCGAGCGCGGCGCGAAGCTGCTCCACCCGCTTCCGCTGCGCCGCGAGCCCGGCGTCGTCGGACTGGTCGGCCTCGAGCAGCTCGGTGGCCAGGTCGCCCAGCTGGGGTGCCAGCTGACCGAGGAGCAGGCGGGCCAGCCCGTGGTGGTGGTCGTAGGCCAGGCGCATGCCCAGCCCGAATTCGGCGTTGTCCTCGAAGAGCGAGTTGGCCCAGGCCGGACCCCGGCCCTCCGAGTCGACGGCCCAGGGGGTGGTCGGGAGGTTGGCGCCGTAGATCGACGAGCAGCCGGTGGCGTTCGCTACCAGCATCCGGTCGCCGAACAGCTGCGTCAGCAGCTTGAGATAGGGCGTCTCACCGCAGCCCGAGCAGGCGCCCGAGTACTCGAACAGCGGCTGGGCCAGCTGTGAACCCTTGACCGAGACCAGACTGAGCTCGTTGCGGTCGGCCTCGGGCAGGTCGAGGAAGAAGTCGTAGTTGGCCCGCTCCCGCTCCAGATGGGGATCCTTGGCCTCCATGTTGATGGCGCGGTGTTTGACGGCTTCCTTGCTCTTGGCCGGGCAGATGCTGACGCAGACGCCGCAGCCCGTGCAGTCGTCGGGGGCGACCTGGATGATCAGCTTGGTGCCGTCGTCGGCGCCCTTCCAGTCCTTCGATGCGAATCCGTCGGGGGCCGACGTCAGGTCGTCGGGATCGGCGGTCTTGGCCCGGATCGCCGCGTGGGGGCACACGAGCGCACAGCGGTTGCAGTCGATGCAGATGTCCGGATCCCAGATGGGAATCTCGCGGGCGATGCTGCGCTTCTCCCACTGCGACGTGGCGGTGGGGAAGGAACCGTCCACCGGGAGCGCACTGACCGGCAGGAGGTCACCCTTGCCTTCGATCATGGTGGCGGTGACCCGCTGGACGAAGTCGGGCGCTGCGCTGGGCACCGGTGGCAGCAGGGCGATGTCGCTGGTGACGGAGTCGGGCACGGAGACCTGGGCCAACGCGTCGACGGCGGCGTCGACGGCGTCCTCGTTGCGCTGGAGCACCGCGCGACCTCGACGTCCGTAGGTCTCGGCGACGGCGGTCTTGACCGCGGCGACGGCCTCCTCGTGTGGCATCAGGTCGGCCAGGTACAGGAAGCAGGTCTGCAGGACGGTGTTGACCCGGTTGCCCAGACCGGCGTCGGTGGCGACGCGGTTGGCGTCGACCACCCACAGGTCGATCTCCGCCTCGATGATGCGTTCCTGCACCGTCCTCGGCAGATGATCCCAGATCTCGTCGGGCCCGTGGGCGCTGTTGAGCAGGAACGTCGCCCCATGGGCGGCGCGATCGAGGACGTCGACCCGCTCGAGGAACCCGGCGTTGTGGCAGGCGACGAAGCCGGCGTCGGTGACCAGGTAGGGGGCACCGATGGGGTCGGGGCCGAACCGCAGGTGGGACACCGTCATCGACCCGGACTTCTTCGAGTCGTACACGAAGTAGCCCTGGGCGAAGGCGTCGGTGTGTTTGCCGATGATCTTCACCGAGTTCTTGTTGGCGCCGACGGTCCCGTCGCTGCCCAGGCCGTAGAACAGCGCCCGGGTGACCTCGGCCGGCTCGGACCAGCGGCTCTCGTCGACGGTCAGGCTGGTGTGGGTGACGTCGTCGGCGATGCCGACGGTGAAGTGGTTCTTCGGGGTGTCGGCCGAGAGCTCGTCCAGGACGGTCAGGACCATGGCCGGGGTGAACTCCTTGGACGACAGGCCGTAGCGGCCGCCGACCACTGCCGGGACCGGGCCGTTCCAGTGCTCGGCCAGGGCGGCGACGACGTCGAGGTAGAGCGGCTCGCCGACCGATCCGGGTTCTTTGGTGCGGTCGAGGACGGCGATGTTCCGCACGCTGGCGGGGAGGGCGGCCACGAACGCCTCGGCGGCGAACGGCCGGTAGAGCCTGACCGCGACGGCCCCGACCTTCTCACCGGCGGCGGCCGCCGACTCGACGGCCTCGCGTGCCGTGGTGGTGCCTGACCCCATGAGGACGACCACCCGCTCGGCGTCGGGGGCGCCCCAGTAGTCGAAGAGCCGGTACTGGCGGCCCGTCTGCTCGGCGAAGCGGTCCATCTCGAGCTGCACGGCGTCGGGGACGGCGTCGTGGAAAGGATTGGCTGCTTCCCGGGCCTGGAAGAAGACGTCCGGGTTCTGGGCGGTTCCCCGCAGGACCGGCGCGTTGGGGTCGAGGCCCCGGTCGCGATGGCCGTGGACGAGCCGGTCGTCGATCAGCGTCGAGAGCATCTCGTCGTCGACGGGATCGATCGTGTTGACTTCGTGACTGGTGCGGAACCCGTCGAAGAAGTGCAGGAACGGGACGCGGGTGGTGAGCGTGGCGCAGTGGGAGACCACCGCCATGTCCTGCGCTTCCTGCACCGAGGCCGACGCCAGCATCGCCATGCCCGTCTGGCGGGCCGCCATGACATCGCTGTGGTCGCCGAAGATGCTGAGCGCATGGGTGGCCACCGAGCGGGCCGCCACATGGATCACGGCGGGAAGGAGCTCACCCGCGATCTTGTACAGGTTCGGGATCATCAGGAGCAGACCCTGCGACGCAGTGAACGTCGTGGTGAGCGCCCCCGCCTGGAGGGAGCCGTGCAGTGCCCCGGCCGCGCCGGCTTCGCTCTGCATCTCGACCACCTCGGGGACGACACCCCACAAGTTGGTGGCGCCGGCCTGCGACCAGCTGTCGGAGAGCTCCCCCATGGGTGACGCGGGAGTGATCGGATAGATGGCGATCACTTCGCTGAGCTTGTGGGCAATCCGGGCGGCGGCCTCGTTGCCGTCGACGGTGATCGGGGTACGCGTCACGCCTCGGTTCCTCCTTGTCGGCTCACAGTGTCCCGCGGTCGTTGGCACCGCGCCACGATGGAGGGCATCGTAGGGCCTTCACCGCCAGGGAAATGGGGTCGGCATGGTCGATGAGCAACCCGAGTCCGCCCTCGACGCCGTCGGCCTGGACGTCCTCGACCGGATGACCTGTCTCCGGCTGCTGGAAGAGACGCCGATCGGCCGGATCGTCTTCATCGAGGACGGCGGCCAGCCCATGGCCCTGCCGGTCAACTACCTCGTGGTCGACGGCGCGATCGTCTTTCGAACCCTCGAGGGCCAGAAGCTCTCGGCGGCGAGCATCGGCCAGCGGGTGGCCTTCGAGGTCGACGACTGGGATCCCGATCATCGAGCGGGATGGAGCGTGGTGGTGAAGGGCCGGGCCGAGGAGGTCACGCAGTGGGCCGAGGCCGAGCAGCTCGAGCAGCAGGGCCTCGTTCCGTGGGCCCATGGCGAGTGGCGGACCCTGTGGGTTCGGGTGACCCCGGACGAGATCACCGGTCGCCGACTCTGATCACCGCCCGGCCCGGGCCGGGCGGGATACGTCAGTTTTCGTCCTGGACCAGCGCTGCCTGCGCCGCCGCCAGGCGAGCCACCGGGACGCGATGTGGTGAGCAGCTCACGTAGCTGATGCCCATGGCGTGGCAGAGGTGGATCGACTCGGGGTCGCCGCCGTGTTCACCGCAGACCCCGCTGACGATGTCGGAACGAGTGCTCCGGGCGTCCTCCAACGCAATCCTCATGAGCCGGCCCACGCCCGTGTCGTCGATGGTGGCGAACGGGTTGGTGGCGAGAATGCCCTCGGTGAGGTAGTCCAGCAGGAAGCTCGCCTCGGCGTCGTCCCGGCTGATCGCCATCGTCGTCTGGGTCAGGTCGTTGGTGCCGAAGGACAGGAACTCGGCGTGTTCGACGATTTCGCCCGCGGTGAGCGCGGCCCGCGGGATCTCGATCATCGATCCGAGGGGGATGGACACGTCGACGCCGGTCTCCTCGACAACCGTGGCGATCTCGTCCTCGATGACCTCTCGCTGGGCGGCCATCTCGCTGGCGTGTCCCACCAGGGGGATCATGATCTCGGGCCTGGGGTCCCGACCCTGCCGGATCCCCTCGATGGCGGCCTCGGCCACCGCCCGAGCCTGCATGCGCGTGAGGTCGGGGATCTTGAGCCCCAGTCGGACGCCGCGCAGACCCAGCATGGGGTTGGACTCGTGGAGCTCGCTGACCTCGCGGAGCAGCGAGCGGGTGGACGAGAGCTCGTCCACCAACGAGTCGACCGCGTCGATCGAGTCGGCGTTGACGAGCCGGATCTGGAGGTCGGCCACCGTGTGCACCAACTCATCCCGCCCGGGCAGGAACTCGTGGAGGGGAGGATCGAGGAGGCGGATGATGACGGGGAGCCCGTCCATGGCCTCGAACAGGCCCGCGAAGTCCTCGCGCTGGAACGGCAGGAGGGCGTCGACCGCTTCCCGCCGCTCACTCGCGGACGGCGCCGTGATCATGCGCTGCACGATCGGCAGGCGCTCGGGATGGAAGAACATGTGCTCGGTGCGGCAGAGGCCGATGCCCTCGGCCCCGTACGACCGCGCCTTCGAGGCGTCGCCGCCCTCGTCGGCGTTGGCCCGCACCCCGAGCGTGCGGTACTCGTCCGCCCAGTCGAGGAGCGTGGCCAGCCACTCGTCGTCGAGGTCGGGTGGCACCGTCTCGACCTCGCCCGCGTAGACCTCACCGTTGGTGCCGTCGATCGACACCCACTCGCCCTCGCGGATCTCCAGGTCCCCGACGCGGAGCATGTGGTGATTCATGTCGATGTCCAGCTCGGCGGCCCCGACCACGGCGGGTTTGCCGAACTGCCGGGCGACCAGCGCGGCGTGGCTGGTCCGGCCGCCGCTGGAGGTGAGGATGCCGACCGAGCTGAGCATGCCATGGACGTCGTCGGGCTTGGTCTCGGGGCGCACCAACAGGACCTGGCGGCCCTCGGCGGCCCAGCGCTCGGCCAGGTCCGGATCGAGCGCGATCGCACCTGACGCCGCGCCGGGCGAGACGTTGAGCCCGGTGGCGATCGTGGTGGTGGCGGCCGCGGCTTCCGGAGAGAACTGCGGATGGAGGAAGAACTCGACCTGTTCGGGGGTGACCCGGTGGACGGCCTCCTTCCGACTGATGAGGCCCTCGTTCGCCATCTCGACCGCGATCCGCACCGCCGCTTGGGCGGTGCGTTTTCCGGTGCGCGTCTGGAGCAGCCAGAGCTTCCCGCGCTCGACGGTGAATTCCATGTCCTGCATGTCGCGGTAGTGCTGCTCGAGCCGCTTCGCGATGTCGGCGAACTCCTGGCCCACCTCGGGCATGTCGACCGCGAGCTGCGTGATGCGCTCGGTGGGCCGGGTCCCCGCCACGACGTCCTCGCCCTGCGCGTTCATCAGGTAGTCGCCCTCGAGCCGGTTCTCGCCGGTGGTGGCGTCGCGGGACATGGCCACACCCGTGGCCGATGTGGAACCGGTGTTGCCGAACACCATGGCCACCACGTTGACGGCGGTGCCCAGGTCGTGAGGGATGTTCGCGGCTTCGCGGTAGTCGCGGGCCCGCTTGCCCTGCCAGCTGTCGAACACGGCGGTGACGGCCAGGCGGAGCTGCTCGTAGGGATCAGACGGGAACGGGGTTCTGGCCCGCTTCTCGACGATGACCTTGAACTCGCGCACCACGGCGTCGAGATCCTCGACCGTGAGCTCGGAGTCATTGGTGGCCCCGCGGACGGCACGGTGCTCGGTGAGGACCTCCTCGAACGGTTCGTCCCGCACCCTGAGGACCACGGTGCCCATCATCTGGATCAGACGGCGGTAGCTGTCGAGCACGAACCGGGCGTCGCCACTCTGCGACACCATGCCCTCGACCACCTCGTCGTTCAGGCCGATGTCGAGGACGGTGTCCATCATCCCCGGCATGGAGATCCGGGCCCCGGAGCGGCAGGCGACCAGGAGTGGATTGTCGGGGTCGCCGTATTTCTTGCCGGTCTTGGCTTCGAGATCGGCCATGGCCTCGAGCACCTCGACCCAGAGGCCGTCGGGCATCGTGCCGCCGGCGTCGACGTAGGCGTTGCAGGCTTCGGTGGTGATCGTGAACCCGGGTGGCACCGGGACACCCAGACGGGTCATGTCGGCCAGGTTGGCTCCTTTGCCGCCCATCAGGCTGCGCACGGCTTCCCAGTCGCCGTCGACCTTCGCTTCGGCGGCATCGAGCTGGTCGTACCGATAGACCCACTTGGGTTCGCTCATAGGTGTTCTTCCTCCGGGGTTCAGGCGTCGTGCAGCGCCCGGATCACCGGGAGCCACGTGTCGGGGTCGGTTTCGTAGGGGGCGTAGAACGAGATTCGGTCGACGACGTCGCCGTAGCGGGCACCGAGTCGTTCGGCGATCTGTCCGGGCTCGGCGACCACCGCGAACGTCTCGAGGACCTCGTCGTCGATCAGTGCGCCCATCTGCTCCCACTCGCCGCGCTTGGAGAGCGTGGTGAGCTCGTCCTGGAGGTCACCCCAACCGTGCTGCTCGAGCACGGGGCGGTAGGCCGGGGTCGATCCGTAGAACGAGATCTGCTGGCGGACGCCGTCCTTCGAGGCGGTGAACGATTCCTCGTCGACGCCGGTGGCGACGAACGCCGGACCCGAGATCTCGATGTCGTCCAGCGTCCGACCGGCCTTCGCGGCTCCTCGTTCGAGCGCGGGGAGCGTGACCTCGCGCAGGTACTGCTCGGTGGTGAAGGCGTGGCAGAAGAACCCGTCGCAGAGCTCGCCGGCCACCTCGGTCATGAGCTGGCCGACGCCGGCGAGGAAGATCTTGGCCGGGCCGTGCGGGTTGGGGCCCGGGTCGAAGAAGGGGGTCATGAGCGTGTGCTGGTAGAAGTCGCCGCGGAAGTCGAGCTTCTCACCCTCGTCCCAGCAGGCCCAGATGGCGCGGATGGCTGCGATCATCTCCCGCATGCGCGCCGCGGGTTTGGACCATTCCATCGAGAAGCGACGGGTGATGTGCGGCTTGATCTGGCTTCCGAGCCCCAGGACGAACCGGCCCTGGGAGTAGCGCTGCAGGTCGTGCGCGGTCTGGGCGAGGGTCATGGGGTTGCGCGAGAAGGCCACGGCGATCGCGGTGCCCAGCTCGATCTGCTCGGTGTGCTCGGCCGCCAGGGTCAGGGGCAGAAAGGGGTCGTGGTTGGTCTCGGCGGTCCACAGACCGCTGTAGCCCGCCTGTTCGGCGCCGACCGCGCCGGCCACGGTCCGCTTGAGGTTGGGGTCGGCACCCCCGTCGACGCGCATGGTCGGACCCTATCGGTCGGGTGCTCAGCCGGAACAAGCCACGGGATCCGATTCCGTGCCCACCGACGTCGGGTCGAATCGGGTCTCGGAGAGCTCGCATGCCTTCCCCACATCGAGCACGTCCCATTCGCGCTGCCAGCCCTCGGACGACGCGGCGGCGAACACCCGCTGTGCGTCGGAGGGGATGAGCAGGAAGACCGGTTCACCCCTCGCCATCGTGGTGGGGGTGTTGAGGACGCCGACCTGCACGGTCGATCCGGTGTTCCACACGTGGATCTGGCCTTGACCGTCCCCGACCAGCAACAGCCGTCCCCCGTCGGCGTAGGCCAGCGAGGTGGCACCGCCGGCGTGGGCCCCGAGCGCACACGATCGGGGTTCGCCGGTGTCGAGCTCCCACTCGCGGATCCTCTCCTCGGCCGCGCCGGTGGCGAGCACTCTCCCGTCGGGGTGGTAGGCCACCGCCAGCAGTGCGTCGTCGTCGGCCGGGAGGTCGGGTCGCGACGGATCGCCATCGGAGGTGGCGAAGAAGCGTACGACGCCGTCGCCGTGCGCCACGGCGATCTCCTCGCCGTCGGGACTGATCGCCAGCGCGCGCGGGGTGGCGGGGAGCTGGACCGTGGTGGCCGGCGTCAGGTCGGCCGGATTCCAGATCACCAGCTGACGGTCGTCGCCGGCGGTGACTCCGACGCTGCCATCGCCACTGGCCGCTGCAGCCCAGACGGGTCCGTCGTGGGCCGCGACCGCGCGCTCGCTGGGTGCCGGCGACGTCCCAGAAGCTCACCGCACCCGCATCCGAGCCGGTCATGACCGTTCGACCGGCGTCGCCGACGAAGGCCACTGACCGGACCGGTTCCGGCCCGGTGTTGATCTCGAGGGCGTCGTCCGGTGGGAAGGTGAGCAGGACGCGACCGTCTTCCGTGCCCAGCGCGACGCCGGCGTCAGCGCGGGTGGCGGCAGCGGTCACGACACCGAGATCGGTCCTGGTCTCGACGCCGGCAGGGACGGGTCCCAGCGACCAGGTGCGGGCCGTCTGGTCGTCGGACAGTGTCACCAACGTGTCGCCGCCGACCGCGACGTCGAGGATGTCGTCGCGATGGTTGGCGACCGTGGGCTCGAGCGGTTCGCCGGTGGTGAGGTCGATCGGCACGACCCGACCTCGCCCCCGGGACCCGCCGATCAGGAGCCCGTCGGCGGAGTCGAACGCAACGCTGCGCATCGGTGTGGCGGGGTCGAAGGGTTGGGCGAACCCCGTCTCCGTGCCCTCGAGCAGGGCTTCGAGGTCGACCGTGTCGATGACGAACCCCGAGCCGGCAACGGCCATCATCCCGTCGTCGGAGAAGACGATGTCCCACACGTCGGCTCCGACTCCGTCCATCGACTGACCGACGATGGGGCCGAACACCTCCTCGCGCGATTCCAGGTCCCACCCCGTCACCTCGCCGTCCCCGTTTCCGGCGACGACGATGCGGTCGTCGGGGGTGATGCCCACGCCCGTGAAGTCTCCGGTCCGCTCCGCGAGTGGTTCCCCAACTCCTCGCCCCGGGTCAGGTCCCACAGTCGGACGGTGCCGTCCTCGGATGCGGTGGCGGCGATCGTCCCGTCGGAGGTCACGGCCACCGACCAGATCACGTCGCCGAGCTCGGCGACGGTGACGGGGTCACCCAGTCCCTCCGCAGTGACCGGCCACTCGACCAACCGAGCCGAGCCGGACTCCCCGCCGACCGAGTACAGCCGATCGTCGAACGGACCGAACACCACCTTGTTGACGCCGTCGTTGTGTCCGGTCCGTCGGTCGGATTGAGGCTGGCGGCTGGCGACGTCCCAGAGCTGGACCCATCCGTCGCGACCGCCGATGGCGAACGTCGCCCCGTCAGAGGTCACCGCAACGCTGAGAGCGTCGCCGACCTCGATGGGTTCGCCGACCGGGAAGACCCGACCCTCGGCCAGCACCTGACGGGCCCGGATGAGCGCCTGGTCGGCGTCGGGTTCGGGGTCGTTGGATCGGGCGATGCTCTCGGCCGCAACCCGTAGCGCCAGGTACGGGTCCTCGGGAGCGAGTGCGTCGGCCCGTGAGCCGAGGGCGGCGGCGAAGGAGTCCTGGGCTTCGGCCTCGGAGTCCTGTGCGTCGCCGAGGGCGCTCCACGCCACGACCGAGGCGATCATGGCCGCTGCCGCCAGGACGCCGAGGGCCGCAGCGCCACGCCGCCGGAGCTTCCGGAGTCGATCGGCACGCTCGCGTTCGGCGTCGACGGCGCGCTGTCGCGCCTCCTCGGCCGCCTCGACGAAGCTCGACTCGAGACGGTTGAGCTGACCGGGGTGGGCCTCGACCCACTCGACCGTGGTGGCCAGGCGGGTACCGCGGATGAGCAGATCGGGGTTGCGGTCGGCTTCGAGCCACTCGTCGGCGGCCCGGCTGATGCGCTCACGCCTGCGGATGTTGTCCCGCTCCTCGGCCAGCCATCCCTGCATGCGCGGCCAGGAACGTATGAGCGCTTCATGGGCGATCTCGATGGACTGGTCGTCGGCGGTGAGGAGACGGGCGGCGGTCAGCTCGCCGGCCACACGTCGCATCGTCTCGGGCTCGGGGTCCTGGCCCAACTCCTCGTGCTCGATGCGCCGGCGGCTGTCGCTGGTTCCCTCACCCGGGGTGACCAGGCGGAGCAGGAGCCGGCGGGCGGCGGCGCGCTCGTCGTCGGTCAGCCGTTGGTCGAGCACGTCGTCGGCGGTCTTGGCGATGGCCCCGGCAACGCCGCCCACTGCCTCGTAGTCCTCGAGCAGCATGCGGTTGCCGGAGCGGCGGGACCAGGTCTCGAACAGCGCGTGCGACACCAGGGGGAGCGACCCGACGTCGGTGCCGCCGTCGGCGAGGACCCGGTCGACGAGGGCGGTCTCGACCTGCACGCCGGCGCGCTGGGCCGGCTCGACGATGGACCGGCGCAGATCCTCGCTGCTCATCGGACCGACCAGCACCTGGTTGTCGTTGATGCGATCGGCCAGCCACTGGTACCGGGCGCAGGTGGAGTAGAAGTCCGAACGGATGCCGATGGCGATGCCGGTGGCGGTATCGATGGTGTCGGTGAGCGTCTCGAGAACGGAGAGGAAGGCGACCCGTTCGTCCTCGTCGGGGCAGAGGGTGAAGAGCTCCTCGAACTGGTCGATGACCAGCAGGACGGAGCCGTCGCCGCTCACCGCCCGGCGAGCGTGGCGGGGCTCGTCGCGAAGAGCCTCGGCGCTGAGGATGGTCTCGCCGGAGGAGAGGCGATAGGCCAGCTCGGCCACGGGTTCACGGCCCGGCACCATCAGCACGACGCGGCCGCCGGCGGCCCGGCTCTTCATCCGGTCCTGGACGGTCGGGATCAGTCCGGCTCGCAGGAGCGAGGACTTGCCGCTGCCCGACGGCCCGCCGACCACCAGGACCTGGCCCGGGCCGCTGCGACCGTAGAGATCGTCGATGAGGTCCTCGCGCCCGACGAACTGGTGCTCGTCGCCGACCTGGAACGGCGCGAGGCCCTTGTACGGGCACTCGAGCGTGGCCAACGGATCGATCTCGGTGAACCCGGTGATCGACAGCTCGGACGGCTCCTGCTCGAGCATCTGGAGGGCGGCGGTCCGCCACTCGGTCATCGACTGGAAGCGGTCTCCGGGTTCGGCCGCGACGCCCTTGGCGAAGAACCGGGCCCAGCCCAGATCGACCGAGTCGAACCGGTGCGGGTCCTCGGCATCGGGCATGGGGGACCAGGTCAGGACCCGCCAGAGGATGACGGTGGCGGCGTAGACGTCGACGGCGGGGCCGATGCTGGCGCCGGCGATGCGCTGCTCGGGCGCCTGGTAGCCCGGCGTACCGCCCAGCATGGAGGGCAGATCGTTCAGGTCCAGGTCCTTGGCCAGGCCCAGGTCACCGAGCTGCAGGATCTCGTCGTCGCCCACCAGCGGGTAGCCGTCACCGGCGGCGGAATCGAGCGGAGCAGAGCGCCGCCGGCCCCGGGTGTGGCTCCTGATGAGGAGGTTGGCCGGCTTGACGTCGCGGTGGGCGACATCCTGGCTGTGCATGGCGTCGAGACCCGCGGCGAGGGCGTCGATGAGAGCATGCACGCTCTCCGGGCCCGCACACGAAGGGTCCATCGTGACCAGCCGGTCCTGGAGGGTTCCCCGGTCGGCCAGGTCGAGTACCAGGTAGGGCCGCCCGTCGTCGAGGGCCCCCATGTCATGGACGGCGACCACATGCGGGCTGTCGACCCGCCGCAGCAACCGCCCCTCACGGGTGAACCGCTCGGTCAGGTCGTCGCTGTCGACGAACTGACCGAGCAGGATCTTGATGGCGACCCGCGCCTCGAGATCCTCGTCGATGGCCTCGAAGACCTCGGCGAACGCGCCGAGCCCGATCAGGCCGTCGATCCGGTACCGCCCGATGTACTCCGGAGTGGTCAGGAACCCAGCTCGCCGAGCTGGGCGCTCACGTCCTCGCAGGCCACGGCCGTGGCGTCGACCACCGCGTGGTCACGGTCACCGGTGGTCACGCAGATGGTTTCGGAATCGCCGCGCTCGCTGACCGACATGGCCTCGGTGGTGGTGTAGTCCGGGTACTCGTCGGTGGGATGCCAGTCGCCCTGGGTCACGCCGCGCTCGGCGGCGTCGCTGCTGACCTGGTCGGCCTCGAAGGTGTCCCAGTACACGTGGAAGTGGTTGCCGGCGATGTCGGGCGAGAAGTTGGCGTCGAAGGTCACGACCAGCTCGCCGGCGTCAGCGTCGGCGGCCACGCCGACGAACGTGATCTCGCAGCCCTCGGGCGGGCAGGCGTTGCCGGCGGCTTCGTCGGCGGTGTCGGTCTCGGCCGTGTCCGCACCGGTGTCGGCTGCGGCGGTCTCGGCCGTGTCGGCAGCGGTGTCCTCCGAGGTGGTGTCGTCCGAGGTGGTGTCGTCATCGTCGTCGTCCCCGCACCCGGTGAGCACGAGCAGGAGGGCGAGCAGCGGGAGGGCCACGCCGAGCAATCGGGTGCCACGTTGCAGGTTCATCTTCACTGACCTCTCTCTGGCGGACACATGCTCCGGATCGCCCGCATGGTAGTTGGTTCGGTGGAGCATGTCCCGAGGCCGCAGTACGGTCCCGGACGAATGGAGACGAGCGGATCGACGGGATCGCCCATCGGCGATCGGGGAGACCTCCGTCGGGTGGTGCGCGAGGCGGGGCGATTGTGGTCCGACGGTGACACGGTGGCGTTCAACCGCGAGGTGGACCGATTGGCCCGTGAGGCCGCAGCCGGCTCGGAGCTGGCCAGCGAGGCGTTGCTGACGTTGATCCACCAATTCGGCCTGGCCCGGCCCGGTGTCGCAACGGTGTTCGGACCGGGCGCGGATGCCGATGATGCGATGGCAGCCGCCCTCAGCGCGGTCGAGCGCCGAGTCGATCGGTACGAGGGCCGCTCCGCGTTCCGTACCTGGCTCTACACGGTCGCTCGCAACGAGGCGTTGATGCTGCTGCGGCGCAAGAAGCCGACCGCCGAGCTCTCCGACGAGGCGCAACCGGTCGGCCACATGAGCTCGATCATCGTCAACCGCCGATCGATCGAGCGAGCGATCGACGAGCTGCCCGAGCCGTACCGCACGACGATGACCCTCCGGCAGTTCGACGAGCTGGACTACGAGGAGATCGCCGCCCGTCTGGACGTGCCCGTGGGGACCGTCCGGTCCCGGCTGGCCAAGGCCAGGGAGCTCCTGGCCCGCAACCTCGCCGCGGGCTGATCCACCACCCCTCATCGAGCTCCTCCTGATCGGGACCCGGGTGGGTCGCTGGTGGTGGGATGCGCGGAAGGGCGGCCGAGTTCGCGACACTATGGACTCTGCAGCGACATCCAAGGGGGAGCGCTCGGTGCGACGGATGCTGGGCACGTTCGGTCCTGCGATCGCACTCGTCGCGCTGCAGCAGATCGTCTACCCGGTGGGCTGGGGTGTGCTCCTCCAGGGCCTCATCCTCGGGCTGCTCAGCGCCATGGTGGCCGTGGGCCTGGCCCTGGTCTACCGGACCAACCGGATCATCAACTTCGCCCAGGGCGAGCTCGGAGCGCTGCCCGCGTCGTTCGCCGTGTTGCTGGTGCTCTACAGCGGATGGAACTACTGGCTGGCGGGTGCGGTCGGTCTGATCGCGTCGGCGGCGGTCGGTGCACTGGTCGAGGTGGCGTTCGTCCGCCGGTTCTTCATTGCGTCGCGACTGATCCTCACGGCCGCCACCCTCGGGATCTCCCAGCTGTTGCTGCTGGGAGCCGTCGCCCTCCCACTGCTCTGGAACGAGAAGGCCCGCCCGGTCCGGCTCGATCCGCCGTTCGACCTGACGTTCGCACTGGACCCGCTGGTCTTCACCGCGAGCGACGTGATCGCCGTCGTCGTGGCGCCGATCGCCATGCTCGCCGTCGCGGCCGTGCTCCGCTTCACGACGTTGGGCGTCGCCATGCGAGCCAGTGCGGACAATGCCGACCGCGCCGCACTGTTGGGCATCCCGGTCAAGGGGGTGCAGACCGTCGTGTGGTCGATGGCGGCGGTCCTCGCCTTCGTCGGCATCTTCCTGAGGGCGGGTGTGTTCGGACTCCCGATCTTCTTCGCTCTCACCGTCGGCACGATGCTGCGGGCGTTGGCCGCCCTGGTCCTGGGCCGCATGACGAACCTGCCCGCCGTCGCTGCGAGCGCAACGGCGATCGGTGTCCTGGAGGCGGCGATCTTCTGGGAGACCAGCAGCACCCAGCTCCTGGACCCGATCCTGGCCGCCGTGCTGCTGGTGGGCATGCTGCTGTTGCGTCGGGGGCGGACCAGAGCCGAGAAGTCCGACGCCTCGAGCTGGAACCTGACCGACGAGGTGCGGCCCTATCCGCGTCAGTTGATCGACCTGCCCGAGGTGCGGTGGACCCGAGCTGCGTGGTGGGGTGCCGTCGCCCTGGCCGTGCTGGTGCTGCCGCACCTCCTGTCGACGAGCAACTCCCTGCGGGCGTCGTCGGTGGTGATCTACGCCATCATCGTGATGTCCCTGGTCGTGCTGACCGGATGGGCCGGGCAGATGTCCCTGGGGCAGATGGGCTTCGTGCTGGTGGGCGCCGCCGTGGGGGCCAAGCTGACGACGACCTGGCAGGTCGACATCCTGCTCACGCTGTTGGCGTGCGGACTGGTGGGCGGGCTCGTCGCGGTCCTGGTCGGCCTCCCGGCTCTCCGCCTCCGAGGGCTCCAGCTGGCGGTGGTCACGTTGGGGTTCGGCGTCGCCGTCTCGTCCTACTTCGTGAACCCGGACTACTTCGAGCTGGGTCCCCCGGGGTCGGGTGGACCGGCTCCCCATCCTGGGCGTGATCGACTGGGAGACGCCGACCAGCGTCTACTACGTGAGCCTGGCGCTCTTCCTGTTCACGGCGTGGGTCGTCCGTGGCCTGCGCACGAGTCGGACGGGCCGCGTCATCGTCGCACTGCGGGAGAACGAGCCGGCCACGCTGGCGTACGGCGTCTCGGCCGTCCGCTCGAAGCTGCTCGCCTTCGCCATCTCAGGGTCGATGGCGGCCATGGCCGGCGGCCTGTTCGTCCACCACCAGCACGGACTGGACCTGGGTGAGACGGGGCCCTACGCCTCGTTCGAGAGCATCAACGTCTTCATCGCCGCCGTGATCGGCGGACTCGGTTCCCTGACGGGAGCGGTGCTGGGAGCGGTCTTCCTCCGAGCGGGCGCACTCTTTCCTCTCGGGCAACTGGCGCCTGCTCGTCAGTGGTCTGGGCGTGCTCGCTCTCCTCCTGATCAGTCCCGGCGGACTCGGCGGTCTGCTGTTCCGAGCCCGTGACGGGTGGTTGCGGTGGGTGGCCGCGGCCCGCCGGATCGACGTGCCCAGCCTGGTGGCCGGCGACGACACCTCGGAACCCCGGCCCACTCCCGACCCCGCGTCGCCACCGCCCGAGCCCGTGGAGGTCGCAACGTGACCGGCGCGGCCGAACGGGTCGTCGCACGCGTCCGCCGCGCCCCGGCGAACTCCGGGCCTGGTGGCCGAGGTTCACTGCCGCGGCCCGGCATCCTCACCGATGGCTCACCGACCTCTCGGGTGACGGTCCGGTCTATGCGCTGCTGGTGCTGTTCGGACTCAATGCGGTGGACGAGTTGGATCGGACGGCCTTCGCCATCCTCGTGCCCGAGATCCGCGACTCGTACGGCTTCTCCAACACCGGCATCCTGACCCTGATCGCGCTGGTCGCGTTCGGGGCGCTGTCGCTGCAGGTGCCGATCGCGTACGCCGCCGATCGTTTCTCCCGCGTTCGGATGGCCGCCGGTGGGGCGGCGATGCTGGCGATCTTCTCGTTCCTGACCGGCCTGGCGCCGATCTGGTGGCTCCTGATCATCGTGCGCGTGGGTTCGGGGATCGGACGGGCCGTCGTCGACCCGACCCACAATTCGTTGCTGGCCGACTACTACCCGGTCGAGGTCCGGCCGCACGGTCTACTCGTTCCACCGAGCCGCCAACGCGGTGGGCCAGTTCGTCGGTCCGCTGGTCGCCGGAGTCTTGGCGTCGTGGGTGGGGTGGCAGTTGCCGTTCCTGATCTTCGCGGTCCCCAGCGTGCTCATGTTCTTCCTCGCGCTGCGACTGATCGAGCCGCTCCGTGGCGCCCAGGAACGTCGCGCCATGGGAGCCTCGGACGAGGCGATCGCCACCGAGGAGGAGCCCCCGTCCTTCGGCGAGGCGTGGCGCATGACCTGGAAGACCGAGACGTTGCGCCGCATCTTCACTCGCCATGCCGTTCCTCGCTGCGTCGTTGATCGGCTTCGCCTCGCTGGCCGGCCTGCTCTACGAGGAGGCGTTCGGCCTCGAGGCCTACCAGCGGGGGGTGGTGGCGGCCTGTGTCGAACCGATCCAGTTGGTGGGACTGACGATCGGCGCCCGGATCGGCACTCGGCTCATCGCCCGCGACCCGGCGCTGGTCATGCGGTTCCTCGCCCTCGCCTCGATCGTGGCGTCGGCGTTCGCGGCCGGGTTCGCGCTCGCCCCCAACGTGGGACTGGCCATCGTGGCCAACGCCGGCATCAGCATCTCGCTGGCCATCGTCGGGCCCGGCATTCTCGCCGTGCTGTCCCTGGCCATCCCGGCCCGGGCCCGCTCGGTCGGGTTCTCGATGGCGTCGATCTGGGTGATCCCCGGCCTGCTGATGCTCCCGCTGATCGGGTGGATCGCCGACAACGTCGGGATTCGGGCCGGGATGGTGATGATGGTGCCGATCTTCGTGGTGGGCGGCCTGATCATCTCGTCGGCGCAGTCGTGCATCGGTCGCGACATCAAGGACTCGTGGACGTCGATGGCGGCGCGATCCGAGGTGCTCTACGAGCGGCGTCAGGGGCGGGCCAAGCTCCTCCTGGTCCGCGATCTCGAGGTCTACTACGGCCACCTGCAGGTGTTGTTCGGGGTGAATCTGGAGATCGACGAGGGTGAGATCGTCGCGCTCCTGGGCACGAACGGCGCGGGCAAGTCGACGCTCCTGAAGGCCATCAGCGGCCTGGCCGAGGCCGATCGCGGTGCGGTCGTCTTCGACGGTCGCGACGTGACCCACGCCCCGCCATCGGAGATCGCCCGCCGGGGGGTCATCCAGATGCCGGGCGGAGCCGGCGTGTTCGGTTCGCTCACCGTCGAGGAGAACCTGCGGGCCGGCGCATGGACCCAGCGCAACTCGGCGGCCGAGGTCGAAGCGTCCCTGCGGCGGGTGCACGAGTTGTTCCCGGTGCTCTCGAAGCGGCTCGACACGCCTGCGGCGGACCTCTCCGGCGGGCAGCAGCAGATGCTGGCGCTGGCCATGTCGTTCCTCTGCCGGCCCCGGCTCTTGATGATCGACGAGCTCTCGCTGGGATTGGCGCCCGTGGTGGTGGAGCAGCTGCTCCCGATCCTCCGGGAGATGGCCGCGCAGGGGGTGACGATCATCCTGGTCGAGCAGTCGGTCAACGTTGCCCTGACGGTGGCGGAGACCGCCTACTTCATGGAGAAGGGGCAGATCCGCTTCCACGGCCCCACCGCCGAGCTGCTCGAGCGGCCCGACCTGCTCCGGTCGGTCTTCCTCGAGGGGGCCGGTCCGGTCGGCGGTGACGGAACACCGGGTCTGGCGCCGGTTCGTACCGCCGCCCCGTCCGAGGACGCCGGAGTGTCGCAGGAAGGTCTCGAGCCGGCCCCGCTGCTGGAGGTCACGGGGATCACCTGCAGCTTCGGTGGCGTCCGCGCCGTCGACGGGGTCGACGGTGCGGTGGCCGAGGGCGAGATCGTCGGACTCATCGGCCCGAACGGTGCGGGCAAGACCACCCTGATGGATGCCATCTCGGGATTCACGCCGTGTGACGCCGGTCGGATCGTGCTGGACGGCACCGAGCTGACCGGCCGAAGTCCCAACGAGCGGGCCGGCTCGGGCCTGGGACGCTCGTTCCAGGACGGTCGGCTGTGGCCGGCCCTGACCGTGACCGAGACCCTGGCGGTGGCGCTCGACGGGTCGCTCGAGGTGCGGGACCCGTTGCTGGCGGCGCTCCGGATGCCGGCCGCATACGACTCCGAACGCCGGGCCCGGTCGCGGGTCGACGAGCTGATCGAGCTGTTCAACCTGGGAAGGTTCGCCGACAAGTTCACCGGCGAGTTGTCGACCGGGTCGCGACGGGTGGTCGACCTGGCCTGCGTGGTTGCCCATCGGCCCAAGGTGGTGATGCTGGACGAACCCTCGACCGGTATCGCCCAGCGCGAGGCCGAGGCGCTGGCCGACCTGCTGCGGCGCGTGCGCGGCGACCTCGGGGCCTCGTTACTGGTGATCGAGCACGACATGGCGCTCCTGACCGCCATCGCGGACCGACTGATCGCCATGGACGCGGGCCAGGTCGTGGCCACCGGCGACCCGTCCACCGTGCTGTCGGATCCGGCCGTGGTCGCGTCGTATCTCGGCACCGACGCCGCGGTGATCGGTCGCTCGGGGGAGCGATGAGCATCTCGCGGCCACAGGGCCCGGAAGTGGGCCTGGTGGCCGCGAGTTCGGGCGAGCGCCAGGCAACTCGCGGCCGCACGGCCCGGAAGTGGGGTCGGTGGCCGCGAGTTCGCACTAACGTCGCCGCCACACGTCTCCGGGGGGATCTGCGTGGCTGAGACCGAGGAAGCCGGTGGTGGACCCGACCGAGGGTCGATGATGCGTCGGTACGGACCGTTGGCCGCGATCCTGGCGGTCGTCGCCATCATCGGCGTGGTGCTCGTGGTCAGCGGCGGTGACGACGACGAGGCCGCCGACGACCCCCCTGCGACCCCTGCGACGGACGGGGGGACCGGAGCTTCGGAGACGGGCGACACGGAGGGGGAGGGTGAGGCCGTCGACACCGGCGAGACCGGTGGCACTGCTGACCCCGACGTCGACACCGGGTCGTGGGGTGACACGACCCTGGCCGACCTGCCGGAAGGTGTGGTGCCGTGGCGGCTGGCGGCCGCCGAGGGAGTGACCGACCGGTACGAGTGGGGCGATCGGTGCGACACCGAGACCGGGACGCTCCTGATGGCGGGCGTCGCCCCGTCGGAGTGCTTCGCCGTGTTCGACGGGGACAACGGCGGCGCGGTCGATGTCGGTGTCACCGGTGATGCCGTGCGCATCGTCCTCTACCAGGGGCCGGAGGACGACGTCATCCTCCGCTCGATCTACGACCAGATCGGCAACGACGACACCAACGCCCAGAGCGCCGAGACGGTGCAGGCGTTCGTCGACTACTACCAGGCGTACATGGAGACCTACGGCCGGTCGATCGAGCTGATCCCGTACGTGGGCACCGGCAGCGCCGTCGACGCGACGGCGGCGCGGGCCGACGCCGCGGCGATCGCCGAGGACATCGAACCGTTCATGGTCTTCGGTGGTCCCGTCCTGACCCCGGCGTTCGCCGAGGAGCTCGCCACCCGGGAGGTGCCGTGTTTCGCGTGCACCCCTCCGCAGTCGGACCGGTTCTACGACGAGAACTTCCCCTACATCTGGGACATCGCCAAGGTCAGCGAGCAGAGCCAGCAGCACACGGCCGCCTACGTGGGGACCCGCCTGGCCGGACGGGTCGCCGCCCACGCCGGCGACGAGGCGTTGCAGGACACCGAGCGCGTGCTTCGGCACCATCCGGGTGCTCACCGGGCCCGAGTCGCAGTACACGCACGATCAGTTCATCGCCCGCCTGGCCGCCTACGACGTGACCCTGGCCGAGGACCAGACCTTCGCCGACCCCGTGATCGACCTGGCGACGAAAGCCCCGACCATCATCGCCAAGATGAAGGAGGCCGGGGTCACCAGCGTGATCTACGCCGGCGACCCGTTGGCTCCGCAGATCCTGACCGTGGAGGCGACCAAGCAGGGGTACTTCCCCGAGTGGATCCTCACCGGATCGGCGCTGGTGGACACGACGGTCTTCGCCCGCACCTACGACCAGGAGCAGTGGGCGCACGCGTTCGGGGTCAGCAACCTGGTCGCCCGCCAGCCCAACGAGAACGCCGGGGCCTACTTCGTCCACGAGTGCTTCACCGGTGAACCCGCGGCGGCCGACCAGACCGCCGGGGTGCTCATCGCGGCGCCGGCGGTGGTGTTCCCGCTCCTGCAGCAGGTGGGGCCGAACCTGACCCGTGAGGCCATGATCGAGGTGCTCAGCGACGTGCCGCCGCTGAACGCCGACTACATCACGACCTACCAGATCTCGTTCGGCGAGCAGGGCATCTTCGACTCGTTCGACATGGCGGCGTTCGACGATGCAACCGAGATCTGGTGGGATGCCGAACTGGTCGGCCCCGACGAGCTGGCCCAGGAGGCTACCGGGATGTACCAGTACGTCGACGGCGGCGAGCGGTACCTGCCGGACGAGTGGCCCGACACCGAACCCAAGGTCTTCGACCCCGACGGTGCGGTCGCCATCTATGACACCCCGCCCCCCGGCGAAGAAGCCACCTGCCACCAACCCGGCGGGCCCGCGAACGCGTGAGGTTGCGGAGCCGCCAGGCGGAGCAGCGGCGGGGTTGAGAGCCGGATGGCGGAGCCGGCGCAGCGGATTATCGCTGCGCCAAGGAAGACCGTTCGTGAGGTTGCGGAGCCGCCAGGCGGAGCAGCGGCGGGGTTGAGGGCCGGATGGCGAAGCCGGCGCAGCGGATTATCGCTGCGCCAAGGAAGACCGTTCGTGAGGTTGCGGAGCCGCCAGGCGGAGCAGCGGCGGGGTTGATGGCCGGATGGCGCAGCGAGCGGCGTCCTGGGTCAGTAGGTGATGTCGAGCGAGTAGCGCAACGCCGCGTCGAGGCGGGAACGGGTGATCTCGTCGAGGTGACCGACAGGCTCGTCGTCCAAGTCCTGTTGCGGGATCGTGACGACGTTGTCGCAGGTGATCACACATGCCTCGGGCAGGCCGTGATCGGGTCCCAGTTCGACCTCCGACGGGATCCCACGAATCGTCCGTGTGATCGGCGCGCACGTCACCGTCGTCAGCACGTCGATCGCAGCGTCGCGGGTGAGCACGCAGACGGGCCGACGGCTGGCGGGTGGTCCGAGGTCGACCCAGTAGATGTCGTTTCTGGCTACCACGTTGGAGCGGTTTGGGCCGCAAGGCGGCGAGCCGACTCGACGACGGCGGGATCGGCCGGCTGGCGCCGGTAGCCGATCCGGAGCTGGCGGTCCTTGCGTGCCAGATCTTCGGCCTCGAGGATGGCCTGGGCGCCTCGCCGCACGAGTTCGGATCGGCTGGTGCCGAGGTCGGCGGCCAGGGAGTCGAGTCGTTCGACGAGGTCGTCGTCGAGCTGCACGAGGACTTCGCGTCGAGTCATGCCCATATGGTAGTCCATATGGTCGATGGACGGTTGGGCCGGGACGCTGCGTTCGGAGGCCAGCGCGCCCCGCTCGGGTCGGAAGGCTTCCCCGCAGCTCTACTCGTCCTGGTCTCGCAGAAATTCCTCGACCTGGGCGGCCAGTTCGTCTCCGGTGGGGATGGGCTCTTCGACGTCGAAGCCGACGTCGTTCTCGGTCTCCTGGTCGTACGCCTCTTCGAGCTGTGCCAGTAGGGCGCTGTGCTCGGCGGATTGGCTGACCAACTGGTCGAGTTTGACCCGGGTGGCGGAGGCGTCGTCGTGCAGCGACTCGACCTTGAAGCGGCGGTTGCCCACGTCGCCGGCGGCATCGATGAGCGCGGCGCTGGCGGCCGGGTAGGGCATGCCCGATGCGTAGTGCGGCACCTGCGCCCACAGCCCGACCGCGTCGATGTCAGCGTCGCGGAAGCGTTCCTCGAGTGCAGCCTCGACGCCCGCCGGCACGTCGAGGGAGCCGCGTGCGTACTGCGGCAGGCGCGTGGCCAGCCGCTCGGTGTTGGCGGTGATGCTCATGCGTACCGGTCGGGTGTGGGGCGTACCGGCCGGGTAGGCGCCCAGGCCGAGGACGCGGCTGACGCCGAGATCGGTGGACAGCGTGACGACGTCGTCGCAGAACGCCTGCCACTTGTGGTCGGGTTCGGACCCCATCAGCAGCAGGACGTCGCGCCCGTCGCGGTCGGTGGCCGAGAGCAGTTCGATCGACGGCCATGTCAGCCCGGTGTTGACGCCGTTGATCAGATGCATCACCGGTCGCCGGGCCCGCTGGTCCAGGAGGGCATCGGTATCGAAGCGGGCGACCGGCTCGGTGATCAGCTGGTCGCGGAGCACCTCGGCCGCTCCCGCGGCACCGAATCCGGCGTCGATCCACCCCTCCAGGGCGACGATCAGGATCGGGTCGGCCAGGGTCGGCTCGGACATGCGCTCGTGGAGCATCAGGACAACCTTCCCACCGATTCCAGAGCCAGGCCGGCCAGGTACTCGACCTGACGGGCGAAGGGCTCGTACGCCTCGGCGTCGCCGTCGCCGCCCATCGCGCCCGCCACGTAGCGGGAGTACACGCCTTCGATGATGCACGCCAGCTTCCAGTGCCCGAACGCGACGTAGTAGTCGATGCCGGACAGGTCACGCCCCGATGCCTGGGCGTAGCGTTCGAGGGCCTCGTCCCTGGTGGGGAATCCGTCGAGCACGGTGGGGAAGTCACGCGACAGCGCGTTCTCGTCGTTTGGGTCGCCCCAGTAGACGTGGAGCAGTCCGGCGTCGGCCAGCGGATCGCCCAGGGTGCAGATCTCCCAGTCGAGCACCGCGACGACCTGGCCGGTGGCGGGGTCGATCATGCAGTTGTCCAGGCGGTAGTCGCCGTGGACGATCGCAGCGGGTCCCTGCGGGGGGATGCGGGCCGACAGCTGGGCGAACGCCTGCTCCAGCACCGGCACCTCGCGGGTCTTCGAGTTCTCGAACTGTGCGTTCCAACGCTTGAGCTGCCGCTCGATGTAGGCGTCCTTCCGACCGAGGTCGCCCAAGCCCACTGCGTCGACGTCGACCGCATGGATCCGGGCCAGCACGTCGACCACCGATTCGCCGGCGCGGCGGCGAACGTCGTGGGGGAGCGGCTCGGCGATCGTGGCGTTGCGCACCACCAGACCGTCGACGTGATCCATCACGTAGAACGGGGCGTCGTTGACCAGCTCGTCGGGGCAGAGCCCGACGGTGGAGGGGACCGGTACGTCGGTGGGCGCGAGGGCCGAGATGATGCGGTGCTCACGGGCCATGTCATGGGCCGTGGCCAGCACCTGGTGCAGCGGGGGGCGGCGCAGGACCCAGTGGCCGCCGGCCTGGTCGGTGACATCGAAGGTCAGGTTGGAATGGCCTCCGGCGATCAGTGTGAAGTCCAGTGGCGGCGCCAGGTCGGCGATGTGGTCGGCGAACCACGCCGTGACCGGCTCTCGCCGGATCCCTTCGACGTCCTCGCCCATCCGTGCTCCCCTCGGAGTTCACTGCCGACTGCCCGGTCACGGTACCGGAGCCCGGCGGACGCCCGCGCCTCGCGGCGTGTCGGGCGGTGGGCACGTGGCGATAGATTGAGAGCGTGAGCATTGACGTGACCGACGCAACCCTCGTGGCCGAAGTCATCCAGCGCTCCGAGACCGTTCCCGTCGTGGTCGATCTCTGGGCGCCGTGGTGCGGTCCGTGTCAGACCCTGGGTCCCCTTTTGGAGAAGGTCGTCGACGAGTACGACGGCAAGGTGGTCCTGGCCAAGATCAACGTCGACGAGAACCCGCAGGCCTCGCAGCAGTTTCGGGTCCAGGGCATCCCCGCCGTGTACGGATTCCGCGACGGCAAGAGCGTGGACGGCTTCGTCGGCGCTCGCGACGAGCGGGGTGTGCGTGAGTTCATCGAGCGGCTGGTGCCCAGTGAGACCGACAACCAGATCGCCCAACTGATCGCTGCCGGTGACGAGGCTTCGCTGCGCTCTGTCCTCGAGCTCCAGGCCGATCACGCCGACGCCATCGTGGCGCTCGCCACCCTCCTGATACAGGACGACAGGGCCGACGAGGCGCTGCAGATCCTGGCTCGCATCCCCGAGACGGCCGAGACCCGTCATGTGGCGGCCCTGGCCCGTACCGGCGGACAACCGGCCGACATCCCGGCCCAGCTCGAAGCCCTGCTTCCCATGGTCAAGGAAGATGAGGACGCCCGCTCCCAGTTCCTCGATCTCCTCGAGGTGATGGGTCCCGACGACCCCCGCACCGCCGACTACCGCAAGAGGCTCACCTCTCAGCTGTTCTGACTCGGCCGTCCCGTTCGGGACGCGCCCTCCTCGGCACGCCGCACCGGGCTGCCCCTGCGCCCGTCGCCCGTGGAGTGTCCCATGTCCCGTGTTCCGCCGTTGCCGGTGGACGACGACCCCGACGGCCTGCGGCCCGAGCCGCCGCCGAGCCTCACCGATCTCGTCGATGACCTGCGGAGCCGGATCCAGCTACGTCAGGTCGTCGGAGGTGCCGTCGTCCTGGTGGTGGCCGGTCTGGTCGCGTGGTGGCTCCTTCGGCCCGGACCTCCGCCCCCTGAGCTGTCGCTTCCCCTGGCCCGGCCCGCAACCACGGCCACCGTGGCGCCGTCCACGTCGGCCCCCGACCTGGCGGTGCACGTCACCGGGGAGGTCACCGTCCCCGGCGTCTACCGGCTGGGACCGGGGGCACTGGTGCAGGACGCGCTGGCGGCGGCCGGCGGGCCCTCGCCGACGGCCGATCTCGAGCGCCTGAACCTGGCGGCTCCGCTGGCCGACGGGATGCAGGTCTGGGTTCCCGGTGCGGACGAGGACCCGCCGTCGGTGGTGGGCCCCACCGGTCCATCCAGCGCCGGCGATCCTGGGGGACCAACCGGCGACGATCCGACCGCACCGGTCGATCTCAACGCCGCCACCGCCGCCGACCTGGAGCGCCTCCCGGGCGTGGGACCGGCCACGGCGGGCGCAATCCTGGCCCATCGTGACGAGCAGGGCCCGTTCGTCTCGGTCGACGACCTGATCGAGGTGCGGGGGATCGGTCCCGCCAAGCTCGAGGCGATCCGGCCGCTGGTCGTGGTGTGAAGGGCGACCGGCGGTGACCGATCGTCGGGTGCAGCTACTGGCCCTGGCCGTCGTGGCCGGAGCGTGGATTGCCTGGTCCGTTCCCGTGCCGGTCGCCTGTGCGTTGGTCGCGCTCGCGCTCCTGAGCCGCCGACCCTTGCTGCTGATGCCGGCGCTGGCGCTGCTGGCCGGCGGGCTGGCCGATTCGGCGCTCGACGGACTGGACGGGGTCGACGACGGGCCATGGGCGGGCACGGTGACGCTTCTGGAGGATCCGGAGGTCGACGGCTACGGCGCCACTCGAGCCGTGGCCCGGGCGGGCGACCACCACGTCGAGTTGGTCGCCCGCGGTTCGTCGGCGGGCGCCCTGGGCCAACGCCTGTCGGGCCAGCGGCTGGCGGTGGAGGGACGGATCGAACCGCTCGGTCGATCCTCGGCGTGGCTCCGGCACCGGCATGTCGCGGGCCGACTCAGCCTGCAGCGGGTGGGGGAGTGGTCGCCCGGTGCTCCGGTGGCCCGCGCCGCCAACGCCTATCGCAGCCGCCTCGCGAGGGGGGCCGAGACCGGACTGGGTCGTCGCGACGGCTCGCTCATGATGGGGCTCACGGTCGGCGACGACCGCGAGCAACCGGCCGGACTCACCGACGCGTTCCGGGCCAGCGGCCTCACCCATCTCCTCGCGGTCTCCGGACAGAATGTCGCCTTCGTGCTGGCCGTGGTCGGGCCGTTGCTGGTCCGTCTGGGCGGGCGATCCCGGTTGGTGGTGGCGCTGGTGGTGCTGGCGTTCTTCGCCGTGGTGACGCGCCTCGAGCCGTCGGTCCTTCGCGCCACCGCCATGGCGGGCGGTGCCGTGCTGACGCGCGGTGTGGGGACGCGAGGCCAGTGCGCCGCGCCTGCTGGGGGTCGCGGTGGTGGCGGTCGTGTTGGTCGATCCCCTGTTGGTCCGGTCGCTCGCGTTCCAGCTGTCGGTGGCGGCCACCTGGGGCATCGTCAGGATCTCGGGTCCGCTGGCGGACCGAATCCCCGGGCCGGTGTGGGTGCGCGAGCCCATCGCCGTGACCGTCGCCGCCCAGATGGCCGTGGCTCCCATCCAGATCTGGGTGTTCGACGGCCTGCCGCTGGCGTCCCTACCGGCCAATCTGCTCGCCGGTCCGGCTGCGGGACCGTCGATGGTATGGGGGATGACGGCAGGGTTCGTCGCCGGGTTCGCCGGTGACGCGGTGGCGACCGTGCTGCTGTCGCCGGCGAAGCTCCTGGTCGGCTGGATCGCTGTGGTGGCCGAGCGGTCGGCCGACCTTCCTCTGGGCTCGCTGGGCCGCACCCACCTGCTCGCCGCGGCGCTCCTCGCTGCGCTGTGGTGGATGGCGGGTCGGCTGGCGCCCCGTCGGGCCCGGTCCGTCGGTCGCGTCGTCGGGGTGATGGCCGCCGGCGTCGTGCTGCATGCCGCCGTCGCCGGTGGCCTTCCCCGGGACGAACCGCTGGCCGACATCCGGCTGCTGGAGACCGGAGGCGAGCCCATGGTGGTGGTCGAGCTACCGGCGAGCGGCGCACCCGAGCGGCTGCTCGAGGACCTTCGGCGTGCCGACGTGCAGCGGATCGACGTCGTCCTCGCCCAACGTGGCAATCGTTCCCAGGGGCGGATGGTGGCGGCGCTGCACGACCGGCATGCCGTCTCGCTGGTGCTGGCGCCGGCTCACCACCAGGTGGTCACCGGCCGGACGCCACCGGTGGGTATGGAGGTCAGGACCGGCACGGTCGGCATCCGGGTCGAGGAGGTGGATCCCGAGCTGGTCGTGACGATCCTCGATCCCCGATGAGCACTCTGGGGGTCAGGCACCCAGCGTGCTCAGGTCGCTTCGTTTCTCATGACCGAGGCGACCTCACAGCTGGTGATGTTGGCTGCGGGGCTGAACGAGGTGACGTCGCCGGGGGCGGACTCACCAGGCCGGACCGAGTTGATGATCGAGGTGCCGTGACCGATCCTCACGCCGGCACTGTCCAGGAAGGCCACCTCGATCAGGTAGTCGCTGATCTTCGACGACGAGTTGGTGGCGGTCAGCGTCGCGGTGGCGTCGTCGGCGAAATCGGGTGGCCCCAGCGTGCAGGCGCCGACTTCGGCGAGCTCCTCGGCGTCGGACTGGCCGGCGAAGCGCTCGACGTCGATGACCTCGCACCCCTCGGTGGGATCCTCGAATGCGAGCAGGGACTCACGCACTTCTTCGTCGGTGCGGACCGAGTTGATGAAGTGGACCTCGTCACCGGTGCGGTTGCCGTCGCCGTCGAGATAGGCGGTGGTGATGACGTAGTTGGACGTCTTCGACGAGTTGTTCACCAGCTCGAACAGCACCCGGTCGTCCACCCAGGAACAGGAACGGACGTCGTCGATCTCATCGGCGTCCCCGGACGCTTCGAATTCGTCGTCTGATCCGAGGGGTGGGGCGGATCCCGGCGACTCGCTCTCGTCGCCCGACCCGGTCACGATCTCGGCCGCCTGGTCGCTGCTGGAGTCCGCCAACACGACTGCGAAGACCAGGCCGAACACGACCAGGCCGGCCAGGATCAGGCCGACGATCAGGGCCGCCATGAGGCAGCCGGACCGTTTCTGTGGCTCGGCCGGCGGCGGGCCGACACCCATCGGCGCTCCGTAGGCACCGGGCGCTGCCACCGGGGGTGGCGGAGGGGGAGCGGGTGCCGCCGGTGGGGGCGGCGCAACGGGAGCGACGGGACCCTGGCCGATGGGCCACCACCGGCCGTCGGAGGCTTCGTACCAGCCCTCGGGCGGCGTTCCCTCGTAGGTCTGGCCATCCCAGGCGACGTAGCCCATCCTCGATCACTCTCCCCTGCGGCGGTCGCGGGATCGTAGTGGCGTTGGGTCGGCGCTCCGGGACCGCGCCGGGAAGCGGTTGGGAGGAGGGCCGGGATAGGTTGACCGACCGTGGACGTGCTGGAGCTGGGCCCGCATCATCGCTACGACATCTCGAATCGCGCCGTGGTGATGGGCATTCTCAACCGAACGCCCGACAGCTTCTACGACAGGGGCCGCTACTGGCAGTTCGACGCCTTTCTCGACAAGGCGCAGGAACTGGTCGACGACGGCGCCGACTTCCTCGACGTCGGCGGTGTCAAGGCCGGTCCGGGCGACGAGGTCACCGAGGAGGAGGAGCTGGACCGCGTCGTGCCCGCCGTCGAGGCACTGGCGACCCGGTTCGACCTGCCGCTCTCGATCGACACCTGGCGCGCCTCGGTGGCGAAGGCGTGTTTCGAGGCCGGCGCTGTCGTCGGCAACGACATCAGCGGGTTCGCCGATCCCGAGTACCTCGCAGTGTGTGCGGCCGCACGAAGCCTCGGTGGTGGCAACGCATATCCGGCTGGCGCCGCGCGTCGCCGACCCCGACCCGCACTACGACCACCTGCTCGACGACGTGCGCGGGTTCCTGCTGGAGCGGGCCCGGTGGGCCACCGAGCTCGGCATTCCTGCAGCGCGCATCATGATCGACGCCGGTCTCGACCTGGGGAAGACCGAGGCCATGTCCACCGAATTGCTGCGCAACAGCGACGATCTCGCCGGCCACGGATTCCCGGTGTTCCTGTCGGCCTCCAACAAGCGGTTCCTGGGTGAGCTGGTCGGGACCGAGGTCGACGAACGACGCGACGCCACCCAGGCGGCGCAGGCACTGGGTATCGCGCTGGGCTGCCGGGTCCTCCGGGCTCACGACGTGCGGGGATCGCGCCGGGTCGCCGACGTGATGGCGGCCATCCTGGAGCGCCGCGGGGCTGCGGCGTGAGCGCACCCGTCTACCTCGTCAAGGGCAACGACCCCGTGCTGCAGGCTGATCGAGCTCGCGATCTGGTGCACGAGCTGGTCGGCGACGGTGACCGCTCGATGATCGTCGACGAGTTCGAGGGTGACGACTACGAGCTGGCCGCGGTGGTCAACTCGGCCCAGACCCCTCCGTTCCTGTCCGACCGACGGGTCGTGCTGGCCCGGCACGCCGGCCGCTTCACCACTGCCGATCTGGTGGCACCGATGGTCGACTACCTGGCCGATCCGCTGGAGACGTCCAGCATCGTCGTGGTGTGGGAGAAGGCCCCGGCCCAGCAGCGGGTCGGCAACGTGCCGAAGTCCTTGGCCGGGGCGGTGAAGGAGTCGGGCGGCGAGACCATCGCGACCGGGGCGCCGTCGGGGAAGGGCCGCTCGTCGTGGGTCAACGAGCAGATCGCTGCCGCCGATGTCACGGTGACCGGGCCGGGGGCCAAGCTCATCGAGTCGACGCTGGGTGACGACGTCAACCGGTTGCGGTCGATCCTCGAGGTGTTGGCGTCGACGTACGGGCCCGACGAATCGCTCGGTCCCGACGAGATCTCCCCGTACATCGGCGAGGGCGGGAGTGTCCCGCCGTGGGAGCTGACCGACGCCATCGATCGGGGCGACATTCCGCTGGCGTTGGAGAAGCTGTCACGCATGCTCGGTGCGGGCGGCCGTCATCCCCTACAGCTACTGGCGTCGCTGCAGACGCACTTCGGCCGCATGATGGCGCTGGACGGCGCGGCGGTGGGCGGCGAGAAGGCGGCGGCTGAGTATCTGGGGATGAAGGGCTCGACCTTCCCGGCCAAGAAGGCGCTGGCCCAGAGCCGCAAGCTGGGATCCGAGGGCGTGCGGGAGGCGGCGCTGCTGCTGTCCGACGCCGACGTCGACCTGCGGGGCCGGTCGGCGTGGCCGGGCGAGCTGGTGCTCGAGGTCCTGGTCGCCCGACTGAGCCGCCTGGCCCGCTAGCGAGCAAACGGGGGTCAGGCACCGCTGTGCTCGCCTCGCCGGCCCAGCCCACGCCGGGGGATGGATCGAAACGAGCAAGCTGGTGCCTGACCCCCGTTTGCTCGTTTGGTGGGTGGGGCTGATGGGAGTCGCCGGATGCTCGTTCTCCGGGCATGATCTGGCGTGCGGCTGTTGCTGGTCACCCCCCACGATTCCTATCGGACCACCGCCTATCTCGATGCGGCGAGCCGGATGGGGTGTGCGGTCACCGTGGCCACCGACGCCGCCGTGGCCATCCCGGCGTCCGCAGTGACGACGTCGTTCGTTGCGCCGGCTGACGCCGCCGACGCGATCCTTGCGCAGCTGGATGACCGGCACGACGGTGTCGTCGGCACCGACGGCGCGGCCCTGCCGGTGGCAGCCGAGGTGGCCGCCCGGCTCGGCCTCCCGGGCAACCCGGTCGATGCGGTGATGACGGCGGACGACAAGCTGCGGCAGCGGCGAGCCCTGGCCGCGGCCGGGGTGACCCAGCCCGCGTTCGGCGTGGTGGGCGAGACGGACTGGCTCGACTTCCCTGCGGTGGTGAAGCCGGTCGACCGGGCCGCAGGCCAGGGGGTCGTCCCGGTGGAGACACCGGCCGAGCTCGACGGTGCCGTTGATCGGATCCGGTCGCTGGTGGGAACCGATCCGATCCTGGTCGAGCATCTGGTCTCCGGGCTGGAGGTGGCGGTCGAGGGGTTGCTGGTCGACGGCGAGCTGCACGTGCTGGCCATGTTCGACAAGCCGGACGAGACCGTGGGGCTGACCTTTGCCGAGACCCTGCTGATCCAGCCGGCCCGGATCGACCGGGGCGTGCGGTCCCGGGTGATCGACGTGGTCGCACGGGCTGCGGCGGCGATCGGCCTGGTCAACGGCCCGATCCACGCCGAGTGCATCATCGACGGCGACCGCGTCTGGTTCCTCGAGCTGGCGCCGCGGACCATCGGCGGATTGTGCAGCCGGACCCTGCGGATCGAGGGCACGGGCCTCGAGGAGATGGTCATCGGACTGGCCCTCGGGCGTCCCGTGCGACCCCTCGCGGCAGTGGACCCCAGCGGGGTGCTGATGTTGCCGGTTCCGGTCGAGGGGCGGCTCGACGCGGTCGACGGCGTCGATCGAGCCGCTCGGGTCGCAGGGATTGCCGGTGTGACCATCACCATCGGCCCGGGAGAGCACGTCGTGCCCCTGCCCGACGGTGATCGCTATCTGGGGTTCGTCTTCGCCGGCGGCGCCTCTGCCGACGAGGTCGAGGCGTCCCTGCGGGAGGCGTGGGCCTGCCTCGACGTGCGGGTCAGCGCTTCTTCGTCGGGTAGTACGGGTCCGCACCATCCGTGTGGTCGGTGACGTCGACGACGCGGGCCACGCCCGGCACCTGACGGGTCATCATCGCCTCGACCCCCTGACGGATGGTGACCTGCGCCATCGCGCATCCCTGGCATCGTCCGGTCAGCCTGACCGACACGACGCCGTCGTCCTCGTCCACCAGCTCGATCCGGCCCCCGTGGGCGGCGACCATCGGGTTGATGTCCTGCTCCAGCACGTCCGCTGCCATCACGGCACCGGAGCGGGGGAGAGCGAGCTGATCGCGCACCGGCTCGACCGCACCGGGTAACCCGACGGGAACGTCCCGGCCGTCGACCTCGGCCAGGTCCCCGCCCCGGGCGATGATCGTGCGTCGCAACGTGGCCCGCTCGTCGGCCGACGGTGTGGCAGCCGGCTGACCGGTCACGCCGTGATCCAACGCCCGGTCCAGGTCGGCGATGAGGTCGTCCGGGTCCTCCAGTCCGATGGACAGGCGCAGGAGGTCGGCCGGGATGGGGGTGGACGGTCCCTCCACCGACGACCGGTGCTCGATCAGGCTCTCGGTTCCACCCAGCGACGTGGCCCGGTGGAGGACTCGGACCCGCGCCGCGGTGGCGACGGCCGCGTCCTCGCCGTCGCGCAGCCGGAACGACAGCATCCCGCTGAACCCGTCCTGCATCTGGCGGGCCGCCACCTCGTGGCCGGGATGATCCGGCAGGCCGGGGTAGAGGACCGAGTGCCGCCGCGGGTCGCCATGAAAGTGCCGGGCGATGGCGAGTGCCGTGGCCGAGCTCTGCCGGACAGCGGGGATAGAGCGTGCGCATGCCGCGCAGCAGCAGCCACGCCTCGAACCCGCCGAGCACGGCACCGCTGCTCCGCCGCCGACGCGGATGCGTTGCACGAACGGATCGTCGGCCGCGGCCACGAGTGCCCCGGCCAGGACGTCACCGTGGCCGTTGAGGAATTTGGTGGCCGAATGGACGACCAGGTCGGCGCCCAGGGTGAGCGGTCGGGTGTGGACGGGTGTCGCCACGGTGCTGTCCACCACCAGCCGGGCGTGCGCCCGGTCCGCGATCTGCGCTGCCGAGGCGATGTCGGTGACGGCCCACGTGGGGTTGGCCGGCGTCTCGATCCAGACGATGCGGGTGCGGTGCGGATCGACGGCCCGCTCCAGTGCGGCGAGGTCGCCGGTGTCGACGTAGGTGACCGTGATACCCCACGTGAGGGCGAATTCGCTGATCCATTTGCGCAGCGCCCAGTACATC